>NZ_CP010536.1:0-646102 GCF_000832305.1 Cupriavidus basilensis | reverse complement strand
ACCGCCGGCTCAGCCCTTCACGTTGGCGGCCTCCAGCACGTCGGCCAGCTTGCGCCCCGCGTCCAGCGCCGCCGGAAAGCCACAGTACACCGCGCTGTGCACCACCAGTTCACGCAATTCCTGCGGCGTCACGCCGTTGGCCAGGGCGCCGCGCAGATGGCCGGTCAGTTCCTGCGGCCGGTTGAGCGCGATCAGCATCGATACCGTGGCCAGGCTGCGCTGCTTGCGATCCAGGCCGTCACGCGTCCACACCGTGCCCCAGGCGAACTCCGTCACCAGTTGCTGCAGGCCAACGTCGCCCTGCTGTTGCGCGGCGTCGAACGCGCGCTGCACGTATTGTTCGCCCATGACTTCCGAACGTACCTGCCGACCGGCTTCGAAGGCCGGCGTTTGCGCGTAAGCGGCGGGATCTTGCCTGGCTTGCGTCATCTTGCTATCTCCTGTGATGGCATGGGTCGGGCAGGCGCGGCGCGCCTGCGGCGTTGCGCCTTACTTGAACGGTGTCTGCAGAATGCCCATCACGGTACGGATGCCATCGCGGTAGTTGCCCAGCCGCATGTTCTCGTCGTAGCTGTGCTGGTTGTTGTCCGCATTGACCAGCGGCACGATCACGAACGGCGCCTGCAGCGCCTGCACCGCCGCGCCGGTCGGCACGGTGCCGCCCATCATGCGGATCTGCACCGGCGCCTTGCCGTAGGACTGCTGCATGGCCTGTGTGAGCCACTGGCTGATCGGCGCCGACAGGTCCGTGCGCGCGGCGGAGCTGGAGGCCGAGACCTCGCCCGCGGTGACCGCGGCAAGCTTGGGATAGCGCGCGCGTTCCTCGTCGGTGGGCTCACCCTTGACCAGGTGGTAGCCCTGTTTTTCCACGTGCTGCCTGACGAGGGCGAACAGGGATTGCGGGCTGGTCTCCGGCACGGTGCGGATATCGATATCGGCCACCGCCACTTCCGGAATGATGGTGCGGGCCTTCTCGCCCACGTCGCCGGCGGCCATGCCGCGCACGTTCAGCGTGGGGTACTGCATGGCCTCCTGGTAGTTGGCCCCAACCCGCTCGGCGCGCGCGATGCCCAGGCGGCGGCGCAGCGCGGCCTCGTCGTCGGGCACGGCGGCCATGATGCGGCGCGCGCGTTCATCGATCTTCACCGGCTTGTAGTAGCCGGCAATGGTGACGCGGCCGTCGTCGTCCTTCATGGTGGCAAGCAGGTTCGCCAGCCGCTGCGCGGGGTTGGCGGCATAGTTGCCATAGTGGCCGCTGTGCAGGCCCTGGCTGGCGCCGAACACCTTGAGCTGTACCAGCAGCACGCCGCGGTTGCCGAAGATCAGCGTGGGCTGGTTGCTCTGGTGCATGGGGCCATCGAAGATCACCATGCCGTCATTGCGCAGCAGCGCCAGGTTGTCCGCGATCACCTTGCCCAGCGACGGCGAGCCCTTCTCTTCCTCGGAATCCAGCAGCACCTTGATATCGACCGCAGGCTCCACCCCGGCGGCCTTGAGCGCATCCATGGCGGCCAGGAACATCACGATGGGGCCCTTGTCGTCCGACGACGAACGCCCGAACACGCGCCACTCGGGATCGACCTGGCCGGCATAGAGTTTGTCCAGCGGCAGCGTTTCCCACTTGCCATCGGCGCTGCGCGCCTTGAGCGTAGCCCCCCACGGGCTGGGCTGCGCCCATTGCGACGGCGTCACCGACTGGCCGTCGAAATGCATGTAGAACAGCACGGTCTTGCGCGGGCCAGCGCTTTGCTGCGTGCTGGCGGGATACTCGGCGTAGACCATCGGCTTGCCGTTATTGGGCAGCTCGCGCGCCTGGAAGCCACGCCGGGCGAAAGCCTTGACCAGCCAGTCCGCGTTCTTCTGGATATCCGCCGGCACGGTGGCGTCGTTGGGCAGCGCCAGCAATTCGACCCATTCGCGGTAACTGCGCGCCGCGGCCTGGTCGGCCTGCTGCTGTAGCTGCACGCGGTCGAGCGTGGCGGCATGCGCGCCAGCGGCCAGCAGCACGGCGCCGAGGGTGCCGCACACGGTCGCGCGGACAGCGCTGCGCAAGGGGAACTTGAAGATGCAGGAATGGGTATGCAGGGGGGCGCGATGCGGCGCGCTGGCTGGCGCGCGGGCGCGGGAACGTAGTCTCATGGCTCTTGTTGGATAGGAAAGTGCATGTCGACGGATACGACGGGCGGGCCGCAAGACAGCCGCGCGGCCCGGCACCCGGCAGTCTGAACCGCTACATGCAACTTGTCCACGCACGGCGCCCCTGGCGGCGCGCAGGCCCCTTCAGGGACCCTGCTCGTCGGGCGACTGGGAAAAGCCCTCCTCGCGGCGCGCAATGGCACTGGCCAGCCCGAATTCCATGGCAAAAAGCAGGATCAGCGCGAGCATGGCCAGCGCGCCGATCGCCAACCGATAGTAGATCCACATGACGGCAAGCCGGAACATCCGACAGAGTTGTCCTATCTGCAGCGTAGATTTCCCCGCATCAAAAAGGCGCCGAGATGCCACGGCACGGTGCAAAGAAACCGTCAAAACGGGAAATTGGAAGGCTCGTGGAAGGCTCGTGGAAGGCGCCGGCGATTGCGCCCGACTTGATCTGGATCCAGGCAAGGTTGCCCGCAGGATGCCATGATCACTGTAGTGGCCGCCCCCGAGCCACCCCGGCGGGGGGTTGCCATGCCGACAACGATCACAGCCAATACAGGAGATAGCCGCCATGACCAACATCGTGCTCGCCACCGACGGTTCGCCCTTTTCCGACGCAGCCGCCAGCTTCATCGCCGAAGGCAAACTGCTGCAAAGCGGCTTTACCGTGCATGTGGTCCATGTGACGCCCGATGTCACCGGACAGGTACGCGCCTTCGTCAGCAAGGAAACCATCGATGCCTGGCATCAGGAAGAAAGCGGTAAGGCCATGCAGTCCGTGGCCGACATCCTCGGCGCCGCGGGCGTCGCCTTCGAGCAACACGCGCTGCACGGCTTTGCGCCGGAACGCATCGTCGCCTACGCCGCCAGCGTGGATGCGCGCGGCATCGTCATGGGCACGCACGGCCGCGGCTCGTTCTTCGATGCGGTGATTGGTTCGGTGGCGGGACGGGTGCTGGCGCACGCCCCGTGCCCGGTAGTCCTGGTCAAGGCCCCGGGCAAGAAGTAAGGCAGCCGGCCTGGGCTGGCCGGTGCCAGGTCAGACCGGCCAGAGCGGCGGCTCGTCCATCAGCGCGACCTGCTCGCGCAGTTCGAGAATGCGGTCCTGCCAGTAGCGGGCAGTCCCAAACCACGGGAATGCCGCCGGAAAGGCCGGATCGCGCCAGCGGCTGGCCAGCCAGGCGCTGTAATGCAGCAGGCGCAGCGTGCGCAGCGCCTCGATCAGGTAAAGCTCACGCGGCTGGAATTCCGCGAAATCCTCATAGCCGGCCAGGATGTCGGCCATCTGGCCCTGCTGGGCGGCGCGGTCGCCTTCCAGCAGCATCCACAGATCCTGCACCGCCGGCCCCATGCGGCTATCGTCGAAATCGACAAAGTGTGGCCCGGGCGGGCGCGAACCCGCATGTGACTCCTCGATCCACAGCACATTGCCGCGATGACAATCGCCATGCAGGCGCAGCTGCGCGACGTCGCCCGCGCGCTCGAAGCAGCGGCGAGCGCCATCCACGGCGAGATCGGCAACCGCCTGCCAGGCCGGGCGCAGTTCGGGGGGAATACAGTCTTGCGCCAGCAGCCAGTCGCGCGGGGCCACCCCGAAGGTGTCCACGTCGATGGCAGGTCGCGCCTGGTAAGGATGCGTGGCGCCGAGCGCATGGATGCGGCCGATGAAACGGCCAAGCCAGGTCAGCGTATCGGCACGATCCAGCTCCGGCTCGCGCCCCCCGCAGCGGGGAAACACCGCGAAGCGAAAACCCGCATGCGCCAGCAGCGTGGCGCCGTCGCGCGCGATGGCCGGCACCGCCGGAATCTCGGCGTCGGCCAGTTGCCGCACGAAAGCATGCTCTTCCAGGATGGCGGCGTCGCTCCAGCGCCCCGGGCGGTAGAACTTGACCACCACCGGCGCGCTGCCTTCGATCCCCACCTGCCAGACCCGGTTCTCATAGCTATTGAGCGCCAGCAGGCGGCCATCCGGCTCGAAACCGGCGGCCTCCATCGCATCCAGCATCAGGTCCGGCGTGAGGCGGGCGTAGGGCACGCCATCGCCGTCGGTGGACGTGCCACCGTCGCCGGGCACCTGAAGGTCAAACCCTGAACTGGACATTACGCGTGGCAGCCGTTGGGGAGGGTTGTGGAGTTAGCGCGTGGGCTTGGCGCGCTGGCCGCCCAGCAGCGCGGCTTGCGGCGCCGGACGGCGGCCGCGTGCCGGATCCTGTCCGGTGCGCGGCTGCGCGGCATGGGTGTTGACACCGGCGCGGTTGCCGTTGACATCGCCATTGCGATCGCGGTTGCCATTGCCATTGCCATTGCCATTGCCATTGCCATTGCCAGCGGCACGGTTGCCATTGGCCTCGCCGGTGCGGTTGCCATTGGCCTGACCGTTGCGCGGGTTGCCTTGCCCGGCCGAAGCCGGCCGGCCGCTGCCCTGCGCAGGGCGCTGGCCCGGTGCCTGTGGCGCGCGGCGCTGGCCTTGCCCATCGGCCGCGGCCGGAGCCTGGCCGCGGCCTTGCGGCGCGCGTGCCGGACGTTGCTGGCGCTCGCCGGCGTCCGCTGCCGGTGCGCGGCCGCGCGGCTGGCCGCCGGCGGGAGCCTGGCCGCGGCCACGGCCACCACCATTGCCCTGGCCCTGGCCACGTGCCTGCCGACCCTTCTGGATCGGCTCGGCCGGAATGCTCGGATCGACCTCGAAGCCCGGCAAGATGGTTTGCTCGATCTGGCGCTTGATCAGCCGCTCGATATCGCGCATCAGCGAGATTTCATCCACGCAGACCAGCGAGATCGCCTCACCCTCGGCACCGGCGCGGCCGGTACGGCCGATACGGTGCACGTAGTCTTCGGGCACGTTGGGCAGGTCGTAGTTGACCACGTGGGGCAGTTGGTCGATGTCGATGCCGCGCGCGGCGATATCGGTCGCCACCAGCAGGCGCAGCGTGCCGGCCTTGAACTCGGTCAGCGCGCGCGTGCGGGCCGACTGGCTCTTGTTGCCGTGGATCGCCAATGCCGACAGGCCGTCCTTGTCGAGCTGCTCAGCCAGGCGGTTGGCGCCATGCTTGGTGCGGGTGAACACCAGCACCTGGTGCCAGTCGTTCTCGCGCACCAGGTGGGCCAGCAGTTCGCGCTTGCGCTCGCGGTCCACCGGGTAGACGCGCTGTGCCACGGTTTCGGCCGTGGTATTGCGGCGCGCCACTTCGATGGAGGCGGGGTTGTCCAGCAGGCGGTCGGCCAGGCCACGGATCTCGTCGGAGAAGGTGGCCGAGAACAGCAGGTTCTGGCGCTTCGGCGGCAAGACGTTGAGGATCTTGCGGATGTCGTGGATGAAGCCCATGTCGAGCATGCGGTCGGCTTCGTCCAGCACCAGCATTTCCACGTGCGCCAGGTCGATGGTGCGCTGGGACAGGTGATCGAGCAGGCGGCCGGGCGTGGCCACCACGATATCGACACCGCGCTTGAGCTGTTCGATCTGCGGGTTGATGCCCACGCCGCCGAACATCACCATGGAGCGCAGCTTGAGGTACTTGCCGTAGTTACGGACGCTTTCTTCCACCTGCGCCGCCAGTTCGCGGGTCGGGGTCAGGACCAGTGCGCGCACCGGCAGGCGCTGTCCACGCGCGGGTTCGCGGCCGGCCGAGGACTCGGACAGCAGTTGCAGCAGCGGCAGCGTGAAGCCGGCCGTCTTGCCGGTGCCGGTCTGCGCGCCGGCAAGCAGGTCGCCCCCTTTCAGGATGGCGGGAATCGCCTGCGCTTGAATCGGAGTCGGCGTGGTATAGCCCTGTTCGGCCACGGCACGCATAAGCTTGTCGGACAAGCCAAGTTCGGAAAAAGACATGAATTGACGCTTCGGCCGCCCTTTGCGCATGTGGTGCGCCAATCGCGGGGGCGACGTGAGTGAGAAAACCGAAAACCGGAAATACCGACCGGCGAAGCGAGGCGACTGCCCCCGCTTCTTTAGGAGGAAAGACCGCTAGTGTACCAGCCTGGCGCTTTCACGCGCGCGCTGCGCCCCGAGGGACGCGCGCGCCGCTGCGCTATGATGGCGGCCATCCCCCGCCTGGCCCCTGCCTGGGTGAGCCCACGCACCGCGCGGGCGCGCGCCAGCCCGGCCCAGCCCATCCCAGCCCCCGGATGCCGACACGATGCGGTTCAGGTTTATCGAAGACCAGGAAGTCACCCTCTTTACTGCCATCCCGGTAGGGATTGCCGCGGCCATCGTCACCACCCTGTTCAAGGAGGCGCTGGACGCCAGCGGCTATGTGATGTTTGGCACGCATGCCGATATCGTCATGGTATTCGCAGGCCTCGCCTTGATCTGGCGGGTGGCGATCCCGACGCTTGGCGGCGTGATCGCGGGCTTGCTGCTGACGGCGGCAGCCAAGCTCAACGCCGCGCAGCCAGGCGTCTCCGACTATATGGAAGCGGTTGCCAGCGGCACCGGGCGCCTGCCGGTGCGCATCACCTTGCTGCGCGCGCTGTCTTCGTTTTGCTCCATCGTCACCGGCAGCTCGGTGGGCAAGGAAGGCGCGATGATCCAGCTCGCGGCCCTGTGCGGATCGGTGTTTCCGTCCGCGCGCGGTGGCTGCGGGCCGGACGGCGACACCAACCTGCGGCGCATGCTCACGGCTTGCGCGGCCGCCGCCGGGCTGGCCTCGGTGTACCACACGCCGCTATCGGCGGCGGTCTTCGTGGCCGAGGTGGTCTTCGGCGCAGTGGCAGTGCAGCGCCTGATGCCGCTGTTCCTGGCTTCCGTGGCGGGCACGGTGGTCAGCCAGTTACATGGTGGCCTGCAGCCGCTCTATCCCGGCCTGAGCGTGCCCGCCGACCTGCTGCATCCGCCCATGCTGCTGGCGGCGGTCTTGCTCGGCGTGCTCGCCGGCGTGTCCGGCGCCCTTTTCATGCGCGCCTCCAGCCTGGCCAAGGGTGCCTTTGCCCGGGTGCCGGGCGGCCTGGTGCCGCGCCTGGCGCTGGGCGGTGCGATGGTGGGCGTGTTGGCGATCTGGGTGCCCGAGGTGGTCGGCAACGGCTATTACACCATCCAGTCGATCCTGCAGGCGCACCCCTTGAGCGTATCGCTGGCGGCGGTGTTGCTGGCCAAGCTTCTGGCCACCGTGCTCAGCATGGGCTCGGGCGCGGTGGGCGGCGTGTTCACGCCTTCGCTGTTCGTCGGCGCGGCGCTCGGGCAGCTGCTGGCTCCCGCCGTGCCGGGCGGCAGCGGCGCGCCGCTGCTGCCGCTGGTGGGCATGGCAGCCTTCCTGGCCGCCACCAGCCAGGCGCCGCTGATGTCGGTGCTGATGGTGTTCGAGATGACGCTGGCCCCGGCGCTGCTGCTGCCGGGCATGATCGGCGCGGCTGCGGCCTACTACACCGCATCGCGCTGCCAGACCTTGTCCTTGTACAGCGTGGTGGCAGAGCGCTCCCAGGCATCCGCCGCAGCGGAACGCGCGCGGGCGCGGACGCTGGCCGGGCTGTGCGACGCCACCGACACCGTCATCGGCCCCGAGGCCACGCTGGAGCAGGCCAGCGACAAGTTCGCCGAGACCGGCACGCGCTATCTTTATGTGGTTGGCCCGGATGGCTGCCTGCTGGGCGCGCTGTCGATCCATGCGGTGCATCGCGCACTGCGCGAGCGGCCGCACGTGGGCCTGCTGACACTGTGCGAACGCGATTTCCCCACCCTGACGCCGGAGTCGCGGCTGCCCGACGCGCTGCGGCTGTTTACCCATCACGCGCTCAACCGGATCCCGCTGATCCGCGACACGGCCGGGCGCGAGCTGATGGGCACGGTCTCCAAGCAGCGTGTGCTGCAGGAAGCATCCGGGCTGTTCTAGCGCCGCGCGGCCGGCAGGCGACCGGGTAGAATACTAGGTTGCCCGGCCCGCGCCACCGGGGAGAAGACCCGAATCGCTTTCGTTTTCCGAACCGTTTTCCGAACCGTTTCTGCCGGAGCCTCCATGCCAGCCAACCGTGCCGCGCGCCCTGCCCTTTTCGCTTTGGTCCGGGCCACCTTGCTAGCTGCATCGCTTGTTTTGCCTGCCGCGCTGCTGCCGGCAACGGCGTATGCGCAGCAGGCGTTGCGCGTGATCCCCGCGGACGCCGCCAGGGCCAAGCTGGTGCTCGCCGCGCAGTCGCCCAGCGCGCCGCAGTCGGCCACGCTGGACGGCAAGACCGTTGGCGTGGCGCCGGGCCTGCGGCTGTTTGGCACGGATAACCAGCTGCTGCCCATCGGGGCGGTGGCCGGCCAGAAGCTGCCGGTGCGGTTCAAGCTCGACCTCTACGGCCAGTTGCTGACGGCCTGGGTGCTGACCGAGCAGGAACAAAAAGCAGCGCAATAGTCGTAGTCCGGGGCGCGGCGGCACGCCGAGGCCCGGATGTCTTTCGTCCCCATGAAACCCTGATGCCCCCAGGTCAACCACTGAGATCGGCACCATGAAAAAAGTCTTCGTCAAAACCTACGGCTGTCAGATGAACGAGTACGACTCGGACAAGATGGTCGATATGCTCCATGCCACCCAGGGCATGGAGAAGACAGACACGCTGGAAGAAGCGGACGTCGTCCTCTTCAACACCTGCTCCGTGCGCGAGAAGGCGCAAGAGAAGGTGTTCTCCGAACTGGGCCGCCTGAAGGCGCTCAAGGCCGTCAAGCCGGACCTGGTGATCGGCGTGGGCGGCTGCGTGGCGAGCCAGGAAGGCGCCGCCATCGTCAAGCGCGCGCCCTATGTCGACGTGGTGTTCGGCCCGCAGACGCTGCACCGCCTGCCTGACATGATCACCCGCCGCCAGCAGACCGGCCACTCGCAGGTGGACATTTCCTTTCCCGAAATCGAGAAATTCGACCACCTGCCGCCGGCACGTGTGGATGGCCCGAGCGCCTTTGTCTCCATCATGGAAGGCTGCTCCAAGTACTGCAGCTACTGCGTGGTGCCCTATACCCGTGGCGAGGAAGTCTCCCGCCCGTTCGAGGACGTACTGGCGGAAGTCGCCGGGCTGGCCGGGCAAGGCGTGCGCGAAGTCACGTTGCTGGGCCAGAACGTCAACGCGTATCGCGGCGCCATGGGCGGCACCAGCGAGATCGCCGACTTCGCGCTGCTGATCGAATACGTGGCCGAGATCCCCGGCATCGAGCGCATCCGCTACACCACCAGCCACCCGAAGGAATTCACGCCGCGCCTGATCGAGATGTACGAGCGCTGCCCGAAGCTGGTCAACCACCTGCACCTGCCGGTGCAGCACGCTTCAGACCGCATCCTGATGGCGATGAAGCGCGGCTACAGCGTGCTGGAATACAAGAGCATCATCCGCAAGTTGCGCGCGCTGCGCCCGGACATGTCGCTGTCATCCGACTTCATCATCGGCTTCCCCGGCGAGACCGAGGCGGACTTCGACAAGCTGATGGCGATGATCGAGGAGATCGGCTACGACACTTCGTTCTCGTTTATCTTCAGCCCGCGCCCCGGCACGCCGGCGGCCAACCTGGCCGACGACACGCCGCACGAGGTCAAGCTACGGCGCCTGCAGCATCTGCAGGCCACCATCGAGGAAAACGTGCAGCGCATCAGCAAAGGCATGGTCGGCTCGGTGCAGCGCATCCTGGTGGAAGGCCCGGCACGCAAGGATCCGACCGAGCTGCACGGCCGCACCGAGAACAACCGCGTGGTGAACTTCGCGCTGCCCGGCGTGCCCCAGGCCAGGCGCGACCGTATGGTCGGCGAAATGGTGGACGTGGCCATTACCGAAGCCTTCCCGCATTCGCTGCGCGGCGAAATCATCGTGCGCCAGTAACCCACGCCCGATGCAGCCTGATGCAGCCACTCGTACCCAGATGAAAATCCCTTCAGCCGAATTCGTCGCCCCCAAGGACGACAACGCCCGCCTGCAGAACCTGTGCGGGCCGCTTGACGAGAACCTGCGCCAGATCGAGCAAGCGCTCGACGTCACCATCCAGCGCCGCGGCCATCGCATGACCGTGCGCGGCGCCTACGCCCGCGACGCCGCGGCGGCCCTTGAGCGCTTCTACAACAACGCCCGCACCGCGCTGTCGATCGACGACGTGCAGCTCGGCCTGGTCGAGGCGCGCCAGGTCGCCGCGCACGGCGGCTATGTGCCCGACGGCGCAAGCGCGGATACCGGAAGCGACGATGACGAATCCCCCGTGCTGCATACGCGCCGCGCGGGCCTGCACGGGCGCACGCCCATGCAGCGCGACTACCTGCGCAACGTGCTGGCGCACGACCTGACTCTGGGCATCGGCCCGGCCGGCACCGGCAAGACCTACCTGGCGGTGGCCTGCGCCGTGGACGCGCTCGAGCGCGACTCGGTCAAGCGCATCGTGCTGACGCGACCGGCGGTGGAAGCCGGCGAGCGCCTGGGCTTCCTGCCCGGCGACCTGGCGCAGAAGATCGATCCTTACCTGCGGCCGCTGTACGACGCGCTCTACGACCTGCTCGGCTTCGACCGCACGCAGAAAATGTTCGAGCGCCAGATGATCGAGGTCGCGCCGCTGGCCTACATGCGCGGGCGCACGCTGAACCACGCCTTCATCATCCTGGACGAGGCGCAGAACACCACGCCCGAGCAGATGAAGATGTTCCTGACCCGGATCGGCTTTGGCTCCAAGGCGGTCATCACCGGCGACACCACCCAGATCGACCTGCCACGCGGGCAGAAGAGCGGGCTGGTGGAAGCCCAGCACGTGCTGCGTGAAGTGCGCGGCGTGGCCATGACCCGCTTTACCAGCACCGACGTAGTGCGACACCCGCTGGTGGCGCGCATCGTCGATGCCTATGACGAATATCACGCTCAACATCGAGACGCTTGATCAACCGCCCAATCGTGAACACAAAATCCTCCTCCCCCGCCAGCCTGATCCTGTTCGACGCCGAAGGCCGTGCGCGCAAGACCCAGGCACACGCCCTGCGCGTGCAGCTGCCTGACGGCCGCAGCATCACCGTGGACCTGTCACAAGCCGCCGACGGCGTAGTCGCGCTGCTGGCCGAGCACACCGACGACCGCCAGCAGGCCGGCCTGCTGGTACGCCCGGACAACCACGACGCCTTGTCGGTCGCCGTTACCGCCACGCCTACGGTCACCACCACCGGCACCCCCGCCACGCCGCCATCCCTGGAACTGGCACTGCAATATGGCGAAGGCATCAAGGGACAGCGCGGCCTGCCGACCCAGCGCAAGGTCCAGACCTGGGCCAAGTCAGCGCTGTACGCCGATGCGACGCTGACCATCCGCTTCGTCGGCGAGGAAGAAGGCCGCAGCCTGAACCGCAGCTACCGCGGCAAGGACTACGCGACCAATGTGCTGACCTTCGCCTATGCCGAGCACGAGTCCGACCCGGTCAGCGGCGACATCGTCCTGTGCTGCCCGGTCGTGGAGCAGGAAGCCCGCGAGCAGAAAAAGTCGCTTGAAGCGCACTACGCACACCTGATCGTGCACGGCGTCCTGCATGCGCAAGGCTACGAGCACGAGGAAGATGGCGAAGCGGAAGAGATGGAAGCCATCGAGGCGGAAACGCTGCAAGCGCTGGGCTTCCCGGATCCTTATCTGGTGGACGGCAACGTCAAGATCAAAGACTAGGTGTAGCTGTGTGACCTGCCGCCGGGTGGAGCCATACTGACTTCTAACCTGCGACTTCAAGGTCAGAAGCTGAAAGTCAAAGGCAGTTTCACCTCCCCTGCGGGGAGGCGACCTACTTTCTTGTCTCGCCAAGAAAGTAGGCAAAGAAGCGACCCGGATGGGGCGAAAGACTCCTCGTCGTCGGGCGAAAAGAGCGGCCGGAGGCCAAACTCGCATCGCCTTAAGGCGATACTCAGACATGGCCTCCTCGTTTCCGCTCTTTTCGCCCGACGACGAGGCGCCCCATAACGGGAGATGAAAACCCAGACGGCTCGCTGCGCATCGCGCTCGGGTGATTGCCGCCTGGGGGCGGCAATCACGGCTACACCGAATGGTGATTTGATCCCACTGGGTCGGCCGTGTTTCCCGCCCCCAGGCGGGAAACACCCGTGTGCGATGCGAAGCGAGCCGTGAAGGTTCACCCAGGCCGTATGGGGCGCCTTTTTTGCCTACTTTTTTGGCGAGACAAAAAAGTAGGTCGCCGCCCCGCAGGGGTGGTGAAACTGCCGTTGAAGTTGACGTTAAGCAGTTGCAGTTGCCCTTGTCACTAAGCAACGGAAGCCAACTTGTTGTCATTTCAATCCCCGCCAAACCTCCCCTATCCCAGCCCCCAAACCCTTTTAGTGTATCCTTCAACCGATATCCACCCCGCGCTCGTCGCGCCATGAACGACCCTTATCCCAGTTCGAAGTCAGCCGACCGTCCCCGATCCCTGCTCGAACGGCTCTCGGATTTCATCTCTCCGGAGCCCGACTCCCGTGCCGAATTGCTTGAGGTGCTCCAGGATGCGCATGCGCGCAACCTGATCGACGCCGACTCGCTTTCCATGATCGAAGGCGTGTTCCAGGTATCCGAGCTCACCGCGCGCGACATCATGGTCCCCCGTGGCCAGATGGACACCGTCAATATCGCCGATGCGCCGGAGAGCTTCATTCCCTTCATGCGGCAGACAGCGCACTCACGCTTTCCGGTCTATGAAGGCAGCCGCGACAACATCATCGGCATCCTGCTCGCCAAGGACCTCTTGCGGTATTACACCGATGAGGAGTTCGACCTGCGCGAGACCTTGCGCCCGGCGGTGTTCATTCCCGAGTCCAAGCGCCTCAATATCCTGTTGCGCGACTTCCGCATCAACCGCAACCACATCGCCATGGTGGTGGACGAGTACGGCGGCGTCGCCGGGCTGGTCACCATTGAAGACGTGCTGGAGCAGATCGTGGGCGACATCGAGGATGAATTCGACCTCGACGAAGACCACGACAACATCGTGCAGTTGCCCGATGGCAGCTGGCGCGTGCATGGACTGACCGAAATCGAGCAGTTCAACGAAACCTTCGGCACGCAATTCTCGGATCACGACGTCGATACCGTGGGCGGCTTGCTGAGCAACCACCTGGGTCACGTGCCGCATCGCGGCGAAGTGGTGGTGTTGCCGCCGATGCGCTTCGAAGTCCTGCGTGCCGACGCCCGCCAGGCGCACCTGATGCTGGTGCGCCGCGAGGCCCCGCTCACCCCGCCCGACGTGGACGGCGTATGAAGCGCGTTGTCCAGGCATGGTCCGGCGCCGCCAGCGCCGGACGCGACGACGCGCGCGGCGCGAGCCTGCCCCGCCTGCTGCTGGCTGCCGTGCTGGGTGTGGCCCATACCCAGGCCTACGCGCCGCACACCTGGTGGTGGCTGCAACTGCTGGCGCTGGCGGGGCTGGTGGCACTGGTCGCCGATGCGCCGCGCGCCCGTGACGCGGCCGCCACCGGCTACGCCTTCGGCCTCGGCTGGTTCCTCTCCGGCATCTGGTGGCTCTATATCAGCATGCACGTCTATGGCGAGATGCCGGCGTGGATGGCGATGCTAGCCGTGCTGCTGTTCGGCGCCTTCCTCTCGCTCTACCCGGCACTGGCCGCCGCCACGTGGCACTGGCTGACCGCCCGCCGTACGCGGACAACCGCATTGGCGCTGCTCGCGCCACTCGCCTTTGGGGCGGCCTGGGGGCTGTCGGAGTGGCTGCGCGGCGTGGTCTTCACCGGCTTTCCGTGGCTGTCGAGCGGCTACGCTCATACCGATGGCCCGCTGGCCGGTTTCGCGCCGCTGGTGGGCGTCTATGGCATCGGCGCGCTGGCCGCGACCGTGGCCGCCTTGCTGGTGGCCGCCGCGCGTGGCTTTGGCCGTGGTCGCGATGAGCGCGCCAACCCGCATGGCATGCGTGCCGGCGCAATCGCCCTGGCGGCCGCCGTGGCACTGCCGCTGGCAGGCACCGCGCTGGTGCCGATCGCCTGGACCACGCCTGCCGGCAAGCCCATTTCGGTGCGGCTGCTGCAAGGCAACGTGGCGCAGGACATCAAGTTCGAGCCGGTCGGCGTGCAGCGCTCGCTCGAGCTTTATCGTGACCTGATCACCGCCGCCCCGGCCGATCTGGTCGTGACGCCGGAGACGGCGTTCCCGGTGATCTTGCAGGACCTGCCGGTGGACATCGCCATCGCGGTGCGCGACTTCACCGTGGCTAGCGGCACCACCGTGCTGTTCGGCGCCGCCGGCGCGGATTCGCCGGTCGATTTCACCAACAGCGTCTTTGGCCTGGGCCCGCTGACCGAGCGGCTGTACCGCTACAACAAGCACCACCTGGTGCCGTTCGGCGAGTTCATCCCCTTCGGCTTTCATTGGTTCGTCAACATGATGAAGATGCCGCTGGGGGATTTCCGCCGCGGCGGGCTGGACCAGACGCCGCTGCCGGTGCGCGGCATCCTGGTGGCACCCAACATCTGCTACGAGGATCTGTTCGGCGAGGAAATCGCCGAGACCCTGCGCAGCCAGAAGGTGCCGGCCAATATCCTGGCCAACGTGACCAACCTGGCGTGGTTTGGCGACACCATCGCGCTGGACCAGCATCTGCAGATCTCGCGCATGCGCGCGCTGGAAACGCGCAGGCCGATGCTGCGCTCGACCAATACCGGCATGACGGCCGTGGTGACGCCGGACGGGGTGGTGGCGGAACAACTGCCGACCTTCACCGTCGGCACGCTCACCGCCAATGTGCAGGGCACGCAGGGTTTCACCCCCTACGTGCGTTGGGGCAATGTACCGGCGCTGGCGGCATGCCTGCTGGTGCTGGCACTGGCGGCCTGGCGCCGCCGCCGGCAAGGCTGACGATAGTCCGGGCCGGCCTGCGCCGGCCCCATCGCCAGGCCTGTCGTCAGGCCGACGCCGCTACGGCCGAGAGCAGGGCGGCGGCAATCATCACGGCAATGGCGACGAGATAAGGCTTGCGAGAAAGTAGCGACATGACCGGTGTCCCCGTAACTGGATTGATTCAAACGGTTGCGGCTGTTATGCACAGCTCTGCCTAATACTGTATACAAAAACACTAACGGCCAGTATCCGGCAGGCCTTTAGCACCCTTCGGTGTTTACCCGATTCGTTGCAAAACGCCGACACCACATGCCAGCCCCGCGGGCGGGATTGGACGCCCTGACGTATGCAAGGGCCGTGCCGATGGCTGGCGGCGGCAAAAAAACCGATAGAATTCAGGGTTTGGCACGATCTTCGTGAGGCGCCGCGGCAACTTTGCCGCCACGCCGTCCGCCCTTGCTTGCTGGCCTGCGTGCAGGCCCTTACTAGTCTTCGCCTATGCTGACCTTCCAACAAATGATCCTCACCTTGCAGGCCTACTGGGACCGGCAGGGTTGTGCACTCTTGCAACCTATCGATCTGGAGGTCGGCGCTGGCACCTCGCACGTGCACACCTTCCTGCGCGCGATCGGCCCGGAACCGTGGCGAGCCGCCTATGTGCAGCCGTCGCGCCGCCCCAAGGACGGGCGCTATGGCGAGAACCCCAACCGCCTGCAGCACTACTACCAGTACCAGGTGGTGCTCAAGCCAGCACCCGAGAACATCCTGGAGCTGTACCTCGGCTCGCTGGAAGCGCTGGGCCTGGACCTTAAGCAAAACGACATCCGCTTCGTCGAGGACGACTGGGAGAACCCCACCCTCGGCGCCTGGGGCCTGGGCTGGGAAGTCTGGCTCAACGGCATGGAAGTCACTCAATTCACGTACTTCCAGCAGGTTGGCGGCATCGACTGCAAGCCCATTACCGGCGAGATCACCTACGGCATCGAGCGCCTGGCGATGTACCTGCAGAAGGTCGAGAACATCTATGACCTGGTGTGGACCGAGTGGGAAGAAAACGGCAAGACGCGCCGCCTGACCTATGGCGACGTCTATCACCAGAACGAAGTGGAGCAATCCACCTACAACTTCGAGCAGAGCAACACCGAGATCCTGTTCCGCCACTTCGCTGAGTACGAGTCCGAGGCCAAGCGCCTGATGGGTGGCGCCGAAGCCACGCAGCAGGGTGCACCGACCGAAGTCGCCAAGCGCCTGGCGCTGCCGGCCTACGAGCAACTGCTCAAGGCCGCACACACGTTCAACCTGCTGGATGCGCGCGGCGCGATCTCGGTCACCGAGCGCGCGGCCTACATCGGCCGCATCCGCAACCTGTCGCGGCTGGTGGCCCAGGCCTACTACGACTCGCGCGAGTCGCTCGGCTTCCCGATGTGCGACCGCGAGGCCACCGCATGACCCGCGCAGCGCGCAGCGCGCTATGCCGAGGCGCTGCCCTGGCACTGCTGGCCTTGGGGGCGCATGGCGCCGCCCAGGCCACCGCGCCGATGCCGAGCCCACAGGTGCTGTACCTGCCGGCCGACCTGTCCAATGTGTGCGAGGCCAATCCGCAGGCCCTGCAGCAGGCGATCGACCGGCACTGGCATGGCGCTTTCGGCCCGAACAACTCGCTGGACCAATGGACCCAGCTGGTGCGCACGTTCTCGTGCGATCTCTCGGGCTCCAAGGACCTGGGCTGGCACCGCGTGCCGCTGCGCGCCTATGAAAGCGCGATCCGCTACCCGCTCTCGTGGGTTGAGACCGAGACGGTCAACGGGCGGGTGCGCAGGCAGATCAAGACGTACTACTCGGCCGCGCAGCTGCCGCCCAGGATCGACTTCTGGGTGAGCGGGCGCATCGACGAGATCCGCTACGACAAGCGGCTGCGCCGCCTCGATGCCCGCTTCTTCGCGCCCCGTCCCGCCCCCGGTGGCCGTGGCGGCAGCGCAAGCGGCGGCACCAATGGCACCAGCGCAGACACGCAGTGCGTAGCAACCACGCTGCAATTTCGCCAGCAAAACGGCCTGTGGCTGTTGTCCGGCGTAGAACCTACTATTGCACCGCGCTGCTAAAACGCAGCGCGTGCCACAACTTGTTGGAAACGATTCATGTCGCAACTCCTGACCGATTCGAACGATACGCTGCTGATCGAACTGCTCACCGAAGAGCTGCCGCCCAAGGCGCTGGCACGCTTGGGCGACGCCTTCGCGCAGGGCCTCTTCGCCGGCCTCTCCGAGCGTGGCTTGGTAGGTGACGGTGCCGCCGTGACCGCGTTCGCCACGCCGCGCCGGCTGGCTGCGCTGGTCACCAAAGTGCGCCGTAACGCGCCAGACCGCGAGCAGCGCGAGAAAGTGCTGCCGCTGACCGTGGCGCTGGACGCCAGCGGCCAGCCCACCGCCCCGCTGGCCAAGAAACTGGCCGCCCTGGCCAAATCGGTGGGCGTCGAGGCAATCGACTGGCAAACCCTGGAACGCGCCTCCGATGGCAAGGCCGAGGCCTTCTTCTACCGCTACACCGCGCGCGGCGCCGAACTGGGCGCGGGGCTGCAGGCAGCGCTGGACGACACCATCGCCAAGCTGCCCATCCCCAAGGTGATGAGCTACCAGCGCCCGGACGGCAGCACGGTGCATTTCGTGCGTCCCGCGCACGGTTTGATCGCACTGCTTGGCACCGAGGTGGTGCCGCTCAGCGTGCTGGGGCTGCAAGCGGGCCGGACCACGCGCGGCCACCGCTTCCTCTCCAGCGGTGAGATCGAGATCGCGCATGCAGGCGAATACGCCGCCGTGCTGGCGTCGCAAGGCCACGTGCTGGCCAGCTACGCGGATCGCCGCGAACGCATCCGCACCGCGCTGCTGGAGCAAGCGGGCGCCGACCAGGTCGTGATGCCCGATGCGCTGCTCGACGAAGTCAACTCACTGGTGGAATGGCCGGTGGTCTATCCTTGCCACTTCGAGGAGGTCTTCCTCGAGGTGCCGCAGGAATGCCTGATCCTGACCATGCAGACCAACCAGAAGTACTTTGCGCTGACCGATGCCGCGGGCCACCTGCGCAACCGTTTCCTGGTGGTTTCCAACCTGGCCACCGATACGCCGGAGTCCATCATCAGCGGCAACGAGCGCGTCGTGCGCCCGCGCCTGGCGGACGCCAAGTTCTTCTTCGACCAGGACCGCAAGAAGACCCTTGCCTCGCGCGTGCCGCAACTGGCCAACGTGGTCTATCACAACAAGATCGGCACGCAGCTTGACCGCGTGCAGCGCCTGCAGCAGATCGCCGGACACATCGCCGACGCGCTGGGCGCAGCCGGCATTGCCGTGGAAAAGGCTGCCGCCATGCGTGGGGCCGAACTCGCCAAGGCCGACCTGCTGACCGACATGGTGGGCGAATTCCCGGAACTGCAAGGCACCATGGGCACGTACTACGCGCGCCACGACGACGAAGCGCAGAGCGTGGCGCTGGCCTGCTCGGAGCACTACCGCCCGCGCTTTGCCGGCGACGCCCTGCCGGGCAGCCCGGTGAGCCTGGCCGTGGCGCTGGCCGACAAGCTGGAAACGCTGGTCGGCATCTGGGGCATCGGCCTGTCGCCCACCGGCGAGAAGGACCCGTTCGCGCTGCGCCGCCACGCGCTGGGCATCCTGCGCATGCTGGTCGAAACCCCGCTGCCGCTGTCGATCGACGCGCTGCTGGAACTCACCCAGCAAGCCTTCGCCGGCATTGCCGCGGTCAAGCCGGCGCAAGCCGCGATTGCCGATTTCCTGTACGACCGCCTGCGCGGCTACCTGAAGGACAAGGGCTACACCACCCATGAGGTCGAAGCCGTGGTGAGCCTGCGCCCGCAGCGCCTGGACGATATCCTGGCCCGCCTGGAAGCGGTGCGTACCTTTGCCGCCCTGCCCCAGGCCGAGGCGCTGGCCGCAGCCAACAAGCGCATCACCAACATCCTGCGCAAGAACACCGAGCCCGTGGGTACGGTGCAGCCGGCCCTGCTCCAGGAAGCCGCCGAAAGCGCGCTGCACAAGGCGGTGGAAAGCGTGCGTCCGCAAGTGGATGCCGCCTTCGCCAATGGCGACTTCGCCACCGCGCTGCGCGACCTGGCGCAGCTGCGCGAAGCGGTCGACCAGTTCTTCAACGATGTCATGGTGATGGCCGAAGACCCGCAACTGCGCGCCAACCGGCTCGCGCTGCTGGCCTCGCTGCATGTGCTGGCCAATCGCGTGGCCGACATCTCCAAGCTGGCCGCGTAAGCGGCCCGGCACCACAACCGGAAGCCATCATGCCGCAGACACCGCCCAAGCTTGTCGTGCTCGATCGCGACGGGGTCGTCAACCTCGACAGCGACCAGTTCATCAAGACGCCGGACGAATGGATCCCCATCGATGGAAGCCTGGAAGCAATCGCGGCGCTCAACCAGGCCGGCTATCGCGTGGTGATCGTCAGCAACCAGTCCGGCATCGGCCGCGGCCTGTTCGAGATGAGCGCGCTCAACGCCATGCACGAGAAGATGCACAAGGCGCTGGCCAACCTGGGCGGGCGCGTCGACGCGGTCTTCTTCTGCCCGCATACGGCGGCGGATGGCTGCGATTGCCGCAAACCCAAGCCCGGCATGCTTGAGCAGCTGGCTGAGCGCTTCGGCGTCGAGCTCAAGGGCGTGCCGCTGGTGGGCGACTCCCTGCGCGACCTCGAAGCCGGGCTGGCGGTAGGCTGCGCCCCGCACCTGGTGCTGACCGGCAAAGGCCCCAAGACCGAGAAAAAGGGCGGCCTGCCGCCCGGCACGCTGATCCACGACGACCTGCGCGCCTTTGCGCGCTGGCTGCTCACCGGCGATGGCGCTCCGCGCCAGGCCGGTTCCTGAACCCAACTCCCGCACCGATGATTTTTCTCCGCTCCTTGCTGTTCGCGTTGTTCCTCCTGGTACTGACGCCGCCCTATGCCTGCGCGTGCTTCATCGTCTTTCCGTTCATGAACGCCGACCGCCGCTACCGCTTCGTGCGCGGCTGGCCGCGGCTGGTGACCGGTGCGGCCGCGCTGATCTGCGGCATCCGCTACCGCTATGAAGGCCGCGAGCATTTCGATGCCATGCTCGACAAGCCGGTGGTGGTGCTGTCCAAGCACCAGTCGGCGTGGGAAACCGTGGCCTACCTGGCCACCATGCCCAAGCCGATGTGCTTCGTGTTCAAGCGCGAACTGCTGATGGTGCCCTTTTTCGGCTGGGCGCTGGGCATGCTCAAGATGGTGCACATCAACCGCAAGGAAGGCACCCGTGCCTTCGCCTCAGCGGTGCGCCAGGGCCGCGAGCGGCTGGCCGAAGGCGCCTGGATCATCATGTTCCCGGAAGGCACGCGCACCCCGTCGGGCCTGGAGAAAACACGCTACAAGAGTGGCGGCGCACGCCTTGCGGTGGAGACCGGCGCATGGGTAATCCCGATGGCGGTCAACTCCGGCCGCCTGTGGCCACGCAACTCGTTCCTCAAGTACCCGGGCCTGATCACGGTCTCCGTCGGCGCGCCGATTTCTTCGGCCAACAAGACGGCCGACCAGGTCAATCAAGAGGTTGAGGCGTGGATCGAACAAGATATGCGTAGAATCGACGCCGAGAGCTACCGGAGCAGAACGCCCGCATGAAATTGCTGCGCCCGACCCCCGACTCCCCCGGTTCCCAGATGGAGCTGCCGCTGTCCGACGCCCTCGCAGGCGAGGACAGGGGGCCAGGCATGGTGCCAGGCGGGTTGGCGCCGGCGCAGCCCAACTCCCCGGCGGCGCAGCCCTGGCCCCAGCCGCAGCCCAATGCACGACGGCTGCTGGTGGGCGAGCGCGCCGTGCACTACACGCTCAAGCGCTCGTCGCGCCGTACCATCGGCTTCACCGTGGACGACCGCGGCCTGTCCATCACGGCACCGCGCTGGGTCACGCTGACCGACATCGAGTCGGCCATTCTGGAAAAACAGCGCTGGATCTTCAACAAGCTGGGCGAATGGCAGCACCGCGAAGCCCGCCGCGTGCTGCCCACCGTGCAATGGCGCGACGGCGCCAGCCTGCCCTTCCTGGGCAAGCCAATCACGCTGCAGCTGGAGTCTCCCGCCGGCGTGCTGCTGTTCGATGCCCAGGCCTGCATCCTGCATCTCGCGCTGCCCGTGCATGCCGACGAGCAGCAGATCAAGGATCGCGTGCAAGGCTGGCTGCAACACCAGGCACGACGCCTGCTGGCACAGCGGCTCGATATCTACGCGGAAAAGCTCGGCGTGCGGCATAGCGCGTTTGCGCTGACCTCCGCCGCCACGCGCTGGGGCAGTTGCACCGCCGACGGCAAGATCCGCCTGAACTGGCGTTTGATGCATTTTCCGCTGTCGATGATCGACTACGTGGCCGCCCACGAGCTGGCGCATCTCAAGGAGATGAACCACAGCCCGAGGTTCTGGGATACGGTGGCATCGATCTTTCCGGAGTTCCGTGATGCCCGCGCGCAATTGCGGGCCCACCCACCCGAGTTGCTGCCCACGTTCTAGGCTGGGCCCTTGATTTAAAACGGGAAAATGGCACACCTGTGCCAAGGCAAACCTATTGCTTCCATCCCGTTTAGAATAATCGACCTATCCCAAGACAATATCAGGCCTGTCCCAAAATGCGACTCCTCCACACCATGCTCCGCGTCGGCGACCTGCAACGCTCGATCGACTTCTACACCCGCATCCTCGGCATGCAGCTGCTGCGCGAGAGCGACAACACCGAATACAAATATCGCCTCGCCTTCGTCGGCTACGGCCCGGAATCCGAAACCGCCGTGCTCGAGCTGACCTATAACTACGGCGTGGAAAAGTACGAGATGGGCACCGCCTACGGCCATATCGCGCTGGAAACCGATAACGCGGCAGCCACGTGCGAGCGCATCCGCGCCGCCGGCGGCAATGTCGTGCGCGAGGCCGGCCCGGTCAAGGGCGGCACCACGGTGATCGCTTTCGTCGAAGACCCGGACGGCTACAAGATCGAGCTGATCGAGCGCAATTCCACGCGCGACGCCAGCCGTCCTTGAGGTGAGCGCGTCGCTGCCAAGCCGGCGCCCGCTCGACGGCACAGCCGTCACGCTGATGGTCATCCTGTGCGTGGCCTGGGGACTGCAGCAAGTGGTCATCAAGGCGACGGCGCCACTGATGGGCGCCGTGCTCCAGGCCGGCGTGCGCTCGGCGGTGGCAGCCGTGCTGGTGTTCGGCTTTGCCGCCTGGCGCCGCACGCCGCTGTGGCAACACGACGGCACGCTGGGCGCCGGGCTGCTGGCTGGCCTGCTGTTCGGCGCCGAGTTCTTCTGCATCTTCGTCGGGCTCGGCCACACCACGGCTTCGCGCATGGCGGTGTTCCTCTACACCGCGCCCATCTTTACCGCACTCGGCCTGCATCTGAGCGTCGCCGGCGAACGCCTGCGGCGCGGGCAATGGTTGGGCGTCGGGCTGGCCTTCTGCGGCATGGCGCTGGCCTTTGCCGATGGCATCGCCACGCCGGCCGCGCATGGCGGCAGCACGTTGCCGGGCGATGCGCTGGGGATCCTGGCCGGCTTGCTCTGGGCCGCTACCACGGTGGTGGTGCGCGCCAGCCGGCTGGCTTCGGCAGCGCCCAGCAAGACGCTGCTCTATCAACTTGCAGTGTCTGCGGTGATGCTGCTGTCCATGGCGCTTGCAGCCGGGCAGCATCTGCATGCGCGCGTCGACGGCTTGGTGGTGGCCAGCCTGTTCTACCAGTCGGTGCTGATTGCGTTCGCCAGCTACCTGACGTGGTTCTGGCTACTGCGGCAGTACCTGGCTTCGCGCTTGTCGGTGTTTTCGTTTTTGACGCCGCTGTTCGGGGTGGCGTTTGGCGTGGTGCTGATGCATGACGCCGTGGGCATGCGGTTTGCGATTGCCGCGGTGCTGGTGTTGGGGGGGATTGTTTTGGTGAATCGGCGGGAGTAAAGGGGCTGGGTGGGGAGGTGGCTGCAACTGCAACTGCAAAATCAACTTCAGATTCAAGGGCTTAACTGCAAAATCAACTGCAGTTTCACCACCCCTGCGGGGCGGCGACCTACTTTTTTGTCTTGCCAAAAAAGTAGGCAAAAAAGGCGTGCCGGATGGGGCGACACCCCCTCGGGATTTCACGAAAAGAGCGGCCGGGACCCAAACTCGCATCGCCTTAAGGCGATACTCAGACATGGGTCCCTCTTTTCCGCTCTTTTCGTGAAATCCCGAGGCGCCCCATACGGCCTGGGTGAACCTACACGGCTCGCTGCGCATCGCGCAGGGGTGTTTCCCGCCCCCAGGCGGGAAACACGGCCGATCCAGTGGGAGAGCGATGTCATCAAATCACCATGCGGTGTAGCCGTGATTGCCGCCCCCAGGCGGCAATCACCCGAGCGCGATGCGCAGCGAGCCGTCGGGGTTTTCATCTCCCGTTATGGGGCGCCTCGGCGGAAGGCAAAAGGAGCGGAAACGAGGGGGCCATGTCTGAGCATCGCCTTAAGGCGATGTGAGTTTGGCCCCCGGCCGCTCTTTTTGTCTTCCGACGAGGAGTCTTTCGCCCCATCCGGGTCGCTTCTTTGCCTACTTTCTTGGCGAGACAAGAAAGTAGGTCGCCTCCCCGCAGGGGAGGTGAAACTGCCTTTGACTTTCAGCCTTTGACCTTGACGTTAAGCCGCTAAAGTTGAAGTTGAAGTTGAAGCTGCAGCCCCCACCAAACCCAACCTCAAAACCTAAACATCCCCAACGCCTCCCGCACTTCATCCAACGTAGCCTGCGTCACCAACCGTGCCTGCTCCGTCCCCTGCTTCAAAATGTCAAACACAGAGGCGGGATCCTTGGCCAGCTCCTCGCGCCGCTCGCGAATCGGCGCCAGCAGCCCTTGCAGCACGCCATCGAGCCTGCGCTTGAGCACCATGTCACCCAAGCCGCCGCGCCGATAGTGCTCCTTCAACTCGGCCACTTCCTCGACCGCTTCGTCGAACGCGTCGAGGTAGGTAAACACCACATTGCCCTCCACCTGGCCCGGATCGGACACCTTGAGGTGGTTGGCGTCGGTGTACATGCGCATGACCGCTTCCTTGACCTGCTCGGGCGAGGCTGCCAGCGAAATCGCGTTGCCTTGCGACTTGCTCATCTTGGCCTTGCCGTCGACGCCGGGCAGCCGGCCAAAGCGCGGGATCAGCGCGGCGGCTTCCGGCAGCACTTCGCGGCCAACCTGATGGTTGATGCGGCGCGCGATCTCGTTGGTCTGCTCGATCAGGGGAGCCTGGTCCTCGCCGACCGGCACCACGGTGGCCTTGAAGCCGGTGATGTCGGCAGCTTGCGAAGCCGGGTAGCACAGGAATCCCGCCGGGATATCGCGGCCGAAGCCGCGCGCCTGGATCTCTTCCTTGATGGTCGGGTTGCGCTCGAGCCGGGCGACCGTGACGAAGTTCAGGTACATCAGGGTCAGCTCGGCCAGCGCGGGCAGGTGCGACTGCACCGTGATGGTGGTCTTGGCCGGGTCGATGCCGACCGCGAGGTAGTCGAGCGCCACTTCCAGCACGTTGCGCCGCACCTTGTCCGGATCGTGCGCGTTGTCGGTCATGGCCTGGGTGTCGGCCAGCAGCAGATATTGCTTGTGGGTATCCTGCAGCGCCACGCGGCTCTTGAGCGAGCCAACGTAGTGGCCCAGGTGAAGCTGGCCGGTGGGACGGTCGCCGGTGAGGATGACCTTGCGCTGGGGCGCCTGCGTTTCGCTAGTCATGGCATTTCCTTGGGTAAGAGAAGCGCCTCGGGGCCGGTCAGCGCAGACAGATCGCTGCCAACCGGGCTGCGGCGGCTGGAGTCGGAATCAGGGGATGACGACGTGCCGCTGCGCTCAGCAGCGCCACCAATGGGAACGAGAGCCGGTCGTGCGCATCATCATGTAGCCGGGGTTTCAAGCTGGCGCGCCAGGCCGACGTACTCGGCCACGGGGACTTCCTCGGCGCGCCGCGCCAGGTCGAAGCCAAGCGCTTCAAAATCGACCTGGTCGCGCAGCATCGACAGTGTATTGCGCAGGACCTTGCGCCGCTGCGAGAACGCCGCGGCCACCACGTCGCCAAGCACCGTCAGGTTGCACGCGGGATACGGAGAGCGCAACTGGCCATCGGGCTGGCGTGGCCAGGGGATCATGCGCACCACGGCGGAGTCGACCTTGGGCGGAGGGTTGAACGAGGCCGGCGGCACATCGAGCACATGCTCCATGTGATAGCGCACCTGCAGCATGATCGACAGCCGCCCGAAGGCCTTGCTGCCCGGCTCAGCCACCATGCGCTCGACCACTTCCTTTTGCAGCATGAAGTGCTGGTCGCGCACCTGGTCGGCAAACTCGGCCAGGTGGAACAGCAGCGGGCTGGAGATGTTGTAGGGCAGGTTGCCGACGATGCGCAGCGGCTTGCCGGCTTCGCACAGCTTGCCGAAATCGAAGGCCAGCGCGTCGCCGGCGTGGATCAGCAGCCGTTCGCCGTAGCGGCGGCGCAGGCGCTCTACCAGGTCGCGATCAAGCTCGACCACCTGCATCTGCGGCAAGCGCTCCAGCAGCGGCTGGGTCAGCGCGCCGAGACCGGGGCCGATTTCGACCAGGGTGTCGCCGTGCTGCGGGTCGATGGCACTGACGATGCCGTGGATGATGCCGTCATCGACCAGGAAGTTCTGTCCGAATCGTTTGCGGGCCACATGGCCCTGGTGTACGTTGGAACGCATAGTTAGGTCTCGCTCGGGCGTCAGCGTGTTGCTACCAGCGGCGCGGCGCGCGGCCGACCGTTGGCGTGGCCGGCCATGGCGATGGCGTTGCGGATCGCCTCGATCATGCTGCCGTGCTCGGCCTGGCCACTTGCGGCCAGGTCGAGCGCAGTGCCATGGTCAACCGAGGTGCGGATAAAAGGCAGCCCCAGCGTGATGTTCACGCCGTGGCCAAATGTGCCGTACTTGAGCGGGGCCAGGCCCTGGTCGTGGTACATCGCCAGCACGCAGTCAGCCCCATCGAGATGGCGGGGCTGGAACAGCGTGTCGGCCGGGTACGGGCCGCGGGCATCGATGCCCGCGTCCACGGCATGGGCCAGCGCGGGAATGATCACATCGATCTCCTCACGGCCCATATGGCCGCTTTCGCCGGCATGCGGGTTCAGGCCGGTCACCAGGATACGCGGCCGGGCGATACCGAAATGCCGGCGCAGGTCGTGGTCGACAATGGCCAGCGTTTCTTCCAGCATCGACACGGTCAGCGCATCGGGCACCGCACGCAATGGCAGGTGGGTGGTGGCCAGCGCCACGCGCAGCATGGCGTTGCCATGCGCGGGCTGCGGGCCAGCCAGCATCATCACTACGCGCGGCACGCCGGCGCGCTCGGCCAGGTATTCGGTGTGCCCGGTAAAGGACACGCCGGCATCGTTGATGGTGCTCTTCTGCACGGGCGCGGTCACCATGCCGGCAAAACGCCGCGTGCCGCTGGTCCCGCCCATGCAGCCATCGATGGCGGCATCGAGCAAGGCAAGCACATAGCCGCCATTGCGCGCGTCCAGCCGGCCAGCATCGCAAGGCACGGCCAGAGGGATGTCGTCGCACACCACGCTGCCATCCGCAAGCCGGTGCGCCCAGGCTTGCGCGACACCCAGCGCGGCGGCGCGCGCCGCTAGCAGGCCCGCGTCGCCAAGTACGTGAAAACGCACCTGCGGATGCTCGCCGGCAAGTTGCAGCAAGGCGCCGACAGTGATGTCGGGGCCAATGCCGGCGGGTTCCCCGGTGGTGATGGCTAGCGCGAGCGGCTCGGACATGGTGGCGATGCGTTCCGGTTAGCGCTGGCGGTTGACGCGGTATTCCACGTAGGCGGCCTGGCGCAACTGGCGCTGCCAGTCTTCATACGCCGCGCGCGCCTTCTGCTCGCGAATCTCCGCGCGGGCAAAGTCGCGCTGCTTCTCCGGCGTGATCTCGGTCTCGCGGCGATTGAGCACCTGGATCAGATGCACGCCGAACTGCGTGACGATGGGCTCGGACACCTCGCCCGGGCGCAGGCGGCTCATGGCCTGCTCGAACTCCGGCACCAGCTCGCCCGGCGATACCCAGCCGAGATCGCCGCCGTTCTGCGCCGACCCATCCTGGGAGAAGCGCTTGGCCGCGTCGGCAAAGTCGCCGCCGTGGGTGATCCGGTCGCGCAGCGTGGCCAACTGGCGGCGTGCCTCGGCCTCCGGCATGTTGGGGCCGGTGCGGATCAGGATATGGCGCACCTGGGTCTGCGTGATGCGATCGCTGGCCGCCGGGTTCGACGCTGCCGGCGGCGCGGTGCGCTTGGCCACCAGCTTGAGCACATGGAAACCGTTGGCGCTCTCGATGACCTGGGGCGCCACGCCACCAGGCTGCAGGTCAAGCACGGCATTGGCAAACAGCGCCGGCAGCCGACCGATTTCACGGAAGCCGAGCGCGCCTCCCTGAGCGGCCTCGGGGCCGTCGGAGCCCAGCGCCAGCTGGGCGAAATCCGCGCCGCCCTGGGCTTGCTTGAGCAGGCCTTCGGCCTTGGCGCGCAAGGTGGCCTTCTGCGCTTCGGAGGCATCCTCAGGCACGCGCACCAGTATCTGGGCGACGTTGAATTCGGTGGGGCCGCTGTCGGCGGCACCCTGCCCGCCATGGGCGGCGAGATAGTTGTCGATCTCGCCGTCATGGACCTGGATCTTGGAATCGACTTCGCGCTCGCGCAGGCGGATCACCTGGACCTGCTTGCGCAGCTCGTCACGGTACTTGGTCCAGGTCATGCCGCTGCGCTCGACCTGGCTGCGCAAGTCGGTCGCATTGATGTGGTTTTGCTGCGCGACCGACTCGATGGCGCGATCGACTTCCTGGTCGGTCACCTTGATGCCCGCATCTTGCGCCGCCTGCGTCTGCACCCGCTCCATCACCAGCCGCTCGAGCACTTCGCCCAGCAGGTCGGCGCGCGCCGGCACCGGCCGGTTGGCCTGGCGCAGCTGCGATTCGATCTCGTCGGCGCGGTCCAGCAACTCGCGCCGCGTGATCACGCTGTTGTTGACGATCGCCACCACCTCGTCCACCAGTTGCGAGCGCTGGGCGCTCGTGCCCGGCTGCGTCACGCCCAGGCGCGGCTGGCTGGGCGAGGCGGCAGCGCTGTCGCCGGCCTGGGGCAGGAAGATGCCGGTAGCCTTCTGCCCGGGCGCCTTCAGCTGCGCCGAAGCCGGCAGCGCGAAGGCGGCCAGCAGCGCGGTCAACAGCAGGCTTTGCCAGCCGGTCAGGCGGGAAGACATCGAGGGGCGCGCGTTGAATTCTTGACGTTTCATCATGGTCCGTCATTCATAGTGGTCGAGCTGGGATGGGATAACAGGCTTGGCGAGGACGGGCTCATAACCCGGCACGTTCAGCCGCAGCACATCCAGCGGATTGGAACCGATCTTGGACAACCCGCGGAACTCCACCTGGAAGAAGATGCGCCCGGTGTAGCCCTGCGTGGTATTGCGAAAACGCTGGTAGACCACACGGCCAACCCAGCAATCCGCTGCGTATTCGAAGCCGGCCAGCGCGTCCACCAACTGGCTTGCGCTCAGGTCGAACGCGACCCGGCCGATGCCGTAGGTGCGCTGTGTCAGCGGCCACTGGCTCGAAACCTCGAACTGGTCGATGGCGGAATTGTCCGTCACCGAGGTCGGGCGCCGGTACCGATAGCCGATATTCAGCGTCTTGCGCTGCTCCGGCCGCCACGAGAAGGCGATGTTCGAGTAGATCACCCGATCGCTGTCCGGGTTGTACTGCATGCCGGCGTCGAGGTAGTAGCCCTTGAACAGCTGGATGGTCGTCGCTGCCAGCAGGTCGGAATAGCCTGACTTGCCGACCGGGTCTGTACCGCCGATCTGCACGCGCTGGCCAGTCAGGTCGAAACGCTGGGCAATCGTGCCACGGAAGCGCTCAATCCCGCTGCTTGCCTCGATCAGGCGCGTGGTCACGCCCGCTGTCACCTTATTGTTGTCAGCGATACGGTCATAGCCGGTGAACGGGTTCTCGCTGAAGATCTGGCCGTAGCCAAAGTCGGACTGTACGGTGTCGAACAGCGGAAACTGGCTCTGGTCGCGGAATGGCGTGTAGACGTAGAACAGGCGTGGCTCAAGCGTCTGCACGTAGCTGACGCCAAACAGCCGGCTCACGGTCGGCGCATCGCGCTCGAAGGTCATGCCCGAGTCCAGGCTGAGCGTCGGCAGCGTGCGGTTCAGTGTGGTCGGTGTGCCGGTGGCGACCGAGCCGGGTTCCATCTGGTACTGGGTGGCGTTGAACGACACCTTGGGCGTGATGAACCAGCCTGGGCGCACAATCGGATAGCTGACCGAAGACTGGACGAAGAGCCGGTCACCTTCCGGTTGCTGCGTGCCGTCCGTGGTCAGCGGGATACGGAAGCGCGTGAAATCGGTCTCGACTTGCACGTCGAAACCGCCCAGGTCGTACCGCGTATACTTGCCATTAATCTGCGGCACGCGCTCGTAAGAGGGCTGGCTTGGCGTCAGAGTCTGGAACTTCTGCACGCGTGCGAGAAGGGAGAAATCCTGCCAGGCATAGGAAACGCCTGCCTCCTGCGTGTACTGCCTCTGGGTCGCCTGCGTCACCGATCGCGTGAGGTCGTCCGGGTACTGGTTGTCCGAGACCTTATTTACATTAACGTAAGCGGTAAGGCCACGGGCGAGCAACTGGGTATGCTGGACCGAATAAGCCCAGCGATTGGTCTTGGTCTTTTGATCGTCCGGAAGGAACTCGCCGCGCAGGCGGCCGCTATAGCCATCGCCGACGTAGCGAAAGTCGCTGCCTAGTTGCGGCCCGCGCGAACTCAGATAGCGCGGGAAGATCGTTAGATCCCGGTTCGGCGCGATATTGAAGTAATACGGGACCGTGAGGTCCATGCCCGAGCGCGAACTGTAGCCGAACAGCGGCGGTAGCACCCCACTGCGGCGCTCGCTGTTCAAGGGAAAGCTGAACACCGGCGCGGCCATGATCGGCACGTCGAAAAAGCGCAGCACGCCGCCATAGGCGGTGCCCACCTGGCGGTCGCTGTCGATATCGAGCTCACGCGCGCTGAAATACCAGTCCGCGTTGTCCGGCGAACAGGTCGTGTAGGTGGCGCGCTTGATCGTGCTGAGGTTCTTGTCGATGAAATCGATGCGCTCGGCCTTGCCGGAGCCGCCAGTCTGCTGGAAATAGTAGTCCGGCGACAGCATGTAGCCTTCGTTGGCCTCGACCCGCAGCCGGGCTTCCGGCCCGACGGAGAGCGAGCCGTCGCGGGCGACGCGGGCATTGCCATGGACGAAAGCCTCGTCGCTGTCCTGGTCGTAGGTGAGCTTGTCGCCCTTGACCACGCCGCCATTGCGGCGCAGCTCGGCGTTGCCCTCGAGCTCCACGCCACGCTGGTTATAGCCGGTCATGCGATCGCCCGAGACAAAGGTGGGCGGGTTGTCGTCCGGCTCGGCCGTCTTGGTCTTGGCCGTGCCCGGTTCGGCCAGGCGCGGCACCAGCTTGCCGGCTACCGGCGCAGCCTCGGGCACCGCCTCGACGGCCGGCTCGGCCACCGGCAGGTCGGGAATGGCGGAGCTCACGGCCTGCGCGTGCGCGCCCACCGACCAGCCGGCCATCGCCAACACGAGCGGGCGCAACGCGCTGCCGGGGAGTCGTGTCGGTGTCTTGCTAGCCTTCTGGTTCGGTGATCGTCGTTGTTCGGTCATGCGAGCGGGTCATGAGTCAGAGCGGCGGCGGCGGCCCAGCAACCGCCAGCCACCGCCGAAGCAGGCTGTCGGGCTGTGGGAGGCCCGCCTGGGAGCCGCCCCGGGGCCCGGGTCTGGTCGGGTATTATACGGGGCATCCTATTCTCCCTTTCCGGCATGGCAGCACATCCTCTCGACCCGCGTCTCGACCAGCTCAAAGTCTGGGTGTCCGGACTCGGTCCGGCCTGGTCCGTTAACCCCGACTCCTGTACCCCCGCATCGGCTGACGCCAGCTTCCGGCGGTACTTCCGGGCCAGCACCTGCCACCCCGACCATCCGAGCGTGATCGTGATGGATGCGCCTCCCGCGCAGGAGGACTGCCGCCCCTTCATCCATGTCGCGGAACTGTTCGGCGCCGCCGGCGTGACCGTGCCCAAGGTACTGGCGCAGGACCTCGAGCAAGGCTTCCTGCTGCTCAGCGACCTGGGCAACACCACGTATCTGTCCCGGCTGGACGCGGCCAGCGCGCGCGGCCTCTATGGCGATGCCGCCGCCGCGCTCGTGAAGATCCAGCTCGCGACCCGTCCCGGCACCCTGCCCGCCTACGACCGGGCGCTGCTGCAGCGCGAAGTCGACTTGTTCCCGCAGTGGTACGTGGCTCGGCACCTGGGCGTGACACTGACGCCCGACCAGGAATCCGGGCTGGCCGAAGTGATGCAGACGTTGCTGGCCAACAACCTGGCCCAGCCACAGGTGTATGTGCATCGCGACTATCACTCGCGCAACCTGATGGTGCTTGAGGGCGAGGCCAATCCCGGCATCCTGGATTTCCAGGACGCGGTGATCGGTCCCATTACCTATGATGCGGTGTCGCTGTGGCGCGATGCCTATATTGAATGGGACGAGCAGGAGCAGCTCGACTGGCTGATCCGCTACTGGGAGCGCGCGCGCAAGGCCGGGCTGCCGGTGGCGCCCGACTTTGGCGACTTTTACCGGGATTTCGAGTGGATGGGCCTGCAGCGCCACCTCAAGGTGCTCGGCATCTTTGCCCGCCTGTACCATCGCGACGGCAAGGATGGCTACCTGGCCAACCTGCCGCTGGTGCTCAAGTACGCGCGCCAGGTGGCGGGCCGCTACATCGAGCTGCGCAGGCTGGTACGCCTGTTCGACGCCCTCGACGGCGTCGAGCGCCCGGTCGGCTACACGTTCTGATGCCGGCGCAAGCCATGCCGGACGCGCAGCCATGACATCCGGCGCAGACCCCACGGCCACGCTCACCCGCGGCGGCGAGTGGTGGGCAGGCGTGCGGGCGCTGGCGCCGATGCTGCTCGGCGTGGCGCCGTTCGGCCTGATCTATGGCGTGCTGGCGGTCAACGCCGGCATGCCCGCATGGCTGGCCTGCGCCATGAGCGCAATCGTGTTCGGCGGCGCCTCGCAGATGATCCTGACGCAACTGTGGGCGGCGGGCACGCCGGCGGTGCTGATCGCCGTGACGGTCGCCATGGTCAACCTGCGCCATGCGCTGTACTCGGCCACCATGGCCCCGGCTCTGGCGCACCTGCCGGGCCGCTGGAAGGCACTCATCTCCTACCTGCTGACCGACGAGGCCTTCGCCGCCATGACGCGGCGCCTCAGCGACGACGACGAACACAAGCGCTACCGCCACTGGTTCTTCTTTGGCGCCGGCTTCGCGCTGTGGGCCAGCTGGCAGGTCTCGACGCTGGCGGGTGTGCTGGTGGGCGCCCAGATCCCGCGCGACTGGCCGCTCGATTTCTTCCTGCCGCTCACCTTCATCGCCATCATCGTGCCCGGCATCAAGCGCCGCTCGCACGCCGCGGCGGCGCTGGCGGCCACGGCGCTAGCAGTGGCCTGCTACGGCATGCCGCACAAGCTTGGCCTGATGGTCGCGGCGCTGGGCGGAATCGCCGCGGGCATGCTGCTGCTTGGCAAGGACCGCAGGCAGCGCAAGCCGGCCGCGACGGAGCCCGCCGCATGAGCCAGCTGACCCTGCTGCTGGTCTTTATCGGCGCCGGCCTCGCCACCTTCCTGATCCGCCTGTCCTTCATTGCCGTGGAAGGCCGGGTGCGGCTGCCGTCGTGGTTTCGCACCGCGCTGCAGTTCGTGCCGGCGGCCATGCTGTCGGCGTTGATCGCGCCCGACCTGCTGATGCGCGATGGCCACGTCGACATCGGTCCCGGCAATGCGCGCCTGGTAGCCGGGCTTGTGGCCATTGTCATCGCCGCCAGGACGCGCAGCATTGGCTGGACCATCGCTGGCGGCATGGGCACCCTGATCGCGCTGACATACCTGCTGAACCACGCGCTGAAATAAGCGCCGGAGACCCTGCATTGAAAGCCATGATTTTTGCAGCCGGGCGCGGCGAGCGCATGCGCCCGCTGACCGATGCCCACCCCAAGCCGCTGCTGCCGGTGGGCGGCAAGCCGCTGATCGTCTGGAAGATCGAGGCGCTGGCGCGCGCCGGCTTCAAGGACATCGTGATCAACCACGCCTGGCTCGGCGAGCAGATCGAGCAGGCGCTCGGTGATGGCAACCGCTTCGGCGTGCGCCTGGCGTACTCGGCCGAGCCCAGCGCGCTGGAAACCGCCGGCGGCATCGCCCAGGCGTTGCCGCTGCTGTCAGCCGCACCCGAGCGCGGCGAGATCTTCCTGGCGGTGTCCGGCGACATCTTCACCGACTACGACTTCCGCGCCCTGCTGCCTCGCGCGCGCGCCATGGCCGGTGCGCCCGAGCCGCGCATGCACCTGGTCATGGTGCCCAATCCGCCGTTCCATCCGGACGGCGATTTTGCGCTCGGTGCCGACGGCCTGTTGTTGCCCACGCCAACGGCTACGGCGCCGAGCCTGACCTTCGGCAATATCGGCCTGTACGACACCCGGTTGTTCACCGCCATCGAGCCTGGCCAGAAAGTTGCCATGACGCCCTACTACCGCGCCGCCGTGGCAGCCGGGCTGGCCAGCGGCGAGCGCTTCGACGGCGCCTGGGAGAACGTCGGCACGCCGGCCCAGCTGGCGGCCCTCGATGCCACGGTGCTGGCGCGGGCCGGCACCGCTTGCGCACCCCTGCCCTGAGCGGGTCTGGCCAGTCCAGCCCCGCGCCGGCAATCAGGCGGCGTTAGAATCGCCCTATTCCCCATCCACGTGGCCCAACACATGTCCGCACCCGACTCCGCCCTCCTTCTCGCCTGTCGCGACCGGCGCGCCCGCGTGCTGCAGCAATTGCGCGCCGCCGGCGGCGGCGTGGCGATCCTGCCCACCGCGCCGGAAGCCATGCGCAACCGCGATAGCGACTATCCCTATCGCCACGACAGCTATTTCTATTACCTGACTGGCTTCACCGAGCCGGAGGCCGTGCTGGTCCTGGTGGCGCTGGCGGGTGGCGCCGAGCGCAGCATCCTGTTCTGCCGCCCCAAGCACGAAGAGCGCGAGATCTGGGATGGCTTTCGCTATGGCCCGGAAGGCGCGCAGGCGGCCTTCGGCTTCGACGAGGCACATTCGATCGAGGAAATCGACGCCGTGCTGCCCTCGCTGCTGGCCAACCACGCTGTGGTGGCCTACCCGCTGGCCGCCAACACCCGCACCGACATGCAGGTGCGGCGCTGGCTCGAAACGGTGCGCATGCAAGGCCGTGCCGGCGTAACCGCGCCATCGACGGCGATCGATATCCGCACCATCCTCGACGAGATGCGCTTGTTCAAGGATGCCGGCGAGATCGCCACCATGCGCCGCGCCGCCGAGATCTCGGCCCAGGCCCATGTGCGCGCCATGCGCGCTTCGCGCGAAGGCCTGCGCGAATACCACCTGGAAGCCGAGCTGCTCTACGAATTCCGCCGCCACGGTGCGCAGAGCGTCGCCTACAACTCGATCGTCGCCACCGGCCCCAATGCCTGCGTGCTGCACTACCGCGCCGGCCCCGCCGAGCTGCGCGACGGCGACCTGTGCCTGATCGACGCCGGCTGCGAGCTCGATGGCTACGCGTCCGACATCACCCGCACCTTCCCTGTCTCCGGCCGCTTCTCGCCAGCCCAGCGCGAGCTGTACGACCTGGTGGTGGCCGCGCAGGAAGCCGCCATCGCCGAGACCCGCCCCGGCGTGCCCTACAACGTGCCGCACGACGCCGCCACGCGGGTGCTGGCGCAGGGCATGCTTGATACCGGCCTGCTCGACGCGAACCGTTGCGGTAGCCTGGACGAAGTGCTCGCCAGCGGCAGCTACCGCCAGTTCTACATGCACCGTACCGGCCACTGGCTGGGCATGGACGTGCATGACGTGGGCGAGTACCGCGTGCCCGGCGCCGCGCCGGCCGAGGGCGAGCGCGCCTGGCGTCCGCTCGCGCCCGGCATGGTGCTGACGGTGGAGCCCGGCATCTACGTGCGCCCGGCACCGGAAGTGCCGGAGCGCTTCTGGCATATCGGCATCCGCATCGAAGACGATGCGGTTGTCACCGGGGGCGGCTGCGAACTGATGACGCGCGGCGTTCCGGTCAAGGCGGACGACATCGAGGCGCTGATGCGCGACGCGGGAGGTGCGCGATGATCGGTTGGCTACGCAAGATACTTCCGAGCGGCGAGCGCACGCAGACCAGCCGCGCGCGCGCGGTTGATCCCGCGCAACCGTTCGTGATCAACCTCTATGACGACCGCCTGGTCGTGCATCGCCCCGATGGCCAGCGTGAAGAGCTCGAATGGGACGTGATCGAACGCGTGGTGGTGCGGGTCTCGAACCGCGAGCCATGGGCCGGGAAGGCCTGGCTGATCCTGGTGGGAGACGCCAAGGCCGATGGCACGCCCCGGGGCTGCGTGGTACCGCTCGACGCGGCCAATCACGCGGCGCTGGTGGAACGCCTGCAGGCGTTTCCCGGCTTCAACCAGCAGAAGCTGGACAACGCCCTGAGCGACGCGGCGGCGGGCAAGCACCGCACTGACGCCAATTGCTGGAAACGCGGCGCACAGCCGGCGCAGTCCAGCGCCATGAGCAGTGCGGGCAACGACAGCAACCCCGTCGCCCAGCCAGGCAGCGCGCATGAGCCCGGCAAGCACTGACGCCTCTGCGGACATGGATATCGCCATTGTCGGCGCAGGGCCGGTAGGCCTCGCGCTGGCCTGCCTGTTGCTGCGCAAGAGCCCATGGCGCCTGACCTTGATCGACGCCGCCACGCCGGCGCGCGCATCCCGCGATCCGCGCGCCATCGCGCTGTCGTACGGCAGCCGCCAGCTGCTCGAGCAGATCGGCGCGTGGCCTCGCTCTGTCACCCCGATCGAGCATATCCATGTGTCGCAACGCGGGCGGTTCGGCCACGTCAAGCTGCACAGCCACGACTACGACGTACCCGCGCTGGGCTATGTGGTGCGCTACGGCGAGCTGTGCGAGGCGCTCGAGCGCGCGCTGGCCCAGGCCGTCCGGGCCAGCCCCGCCCCAGTTGGCGAACGCCTGGAACGGGTCTACGAGACGCGCATCGATCATCTGGAGCAGTCGGGTCCCGATACGGCCGCAGCCAGCCTGGTGCGCCTCTGCGGCCATGGGCATGACCAGCAGCCCGCCGCCTTCGGCGCGCGCCTGGTGGTGCAGGCCGAAGGCGGCCTGTTCCACCAGCAATCCACCCGCGCGGAGCGTGGCGTGCAGGGGCAAAAATACCGGCGCGACTATGGGCAGACCGCCATCGTGGCCCACGTGGGCTGCTCGCGTCCGCAGCCCGGCTGGGCCTGGGAGCGCTTTACCGAGGAAGGGCCGCTGGCGCTGCTGCCGCATGAAGAACACGGCACGCCCGGCTACGCCCTGGTCTGGTGCTGCCCGCCGGAACAAGCGGCGCGCCGGCTCGCGCTGCCCGACGGGGAGTTCCTTGCTGAACTGGAGCAAGCCTTCGGCCCGCGCATGGGCCGCTTCACCGGCATTGGCAAGCGCCATGCCTTCCCGCTTGGGCTGAACGCGGCGCCCGTCACCGTGGAGGGCCGCGTGGTGGCGGTCGGCAATGCGGCGCAGACGCTACATCCGGTAGCAGGCCAAGGACTCAACCTCGGCCTGCGCGACGCCTTTGCCCTGGCGCTCGCGCTGCGCGCCGACTGCAGCCCACAGGCCTTGCAGGCGTTTGCGGCGCAGCAAAAGCTGGATCGGGCCGTCACCATTGGCGTGACTGACCTGCTGCCGCGGGTGTTTGGCGTTTCCTACCCGCTCGCTGCCCACGCGCGTGGGGCGTCCCTGGCGGCGCTCGCTTGCCTGGGACCGCTCAAGGACACGCTGGCGCGCCAGATGATGTACGGCATGCGCCGCTAAAGGCTGCCAAGGGCCGGCGGCGGCCCAGTTGTCAACATGGTTTGCAATCCGGCCCGGTGCAATATTTGCTCAAATCTTGAGCAACCCGGGTCGTTTGGCGGTAAAATCCTGCCCTCGCACATGTCCACTGAATGACGCCGAGCACTGTTTCGGCAGGGCATGCCATTTTCATTTTTGCCTAGTTGCGGGGCCGCCTTGCGGCCCCTCGTCAGTCGCTACAGTCGCTACACAGTCGCTATCGTGCAAATCGGACCGCACCAACTCCGCAACAACCTGTTCGTCGCGCCCATGGCCGGTGTGACGGACCGGCCATTCCGCCAGCTGTGCAAACGGCTGGGGGCGGGCTATGCGGTGTCCGAAATGGTCGCCTCCAACGCACAGCTGTGGAAGAGCGAAAAGACCATGCGGCGCGCCAACCACACGGGCGAAGTCGAGCCCATCGCGGTGCAGATCGCCGGCGCCGAGCCGGCCATGATGGCGCAGGCCGCGCGCCACAACGTGGAGCGCGGCGCGCAGATCATCGACATCAACATGGGCTGCCCGGCCAAGAAGGTGTGCAATGTGGCCGCCGGCTCGGCGCTGCTGCAAAACGAGCCGCTGGTGCTGCGCATCGTCCAGGCGGTGGTCGCCGCCGTGGCCGAGGTCGATCCGCGCGTGCCTGTCACGCTCAAGATCCGTACCGGCTGGGACCGCCAGAACCGCAATGCGCTTCGCATCGCGCGCATGGTGGAAGACGCCGGCATCAGCATGCTCACCGTGCACGGGCGCACGCGCGCCGACCTGTACAAGGGCGAAGCCGAGTACGAGACCATTGCGGCGGTCAAGGCGGCGCTCTCCATCCCCGTGGTCGCCAATGGCGACGTCACCACGCCGCAAAAAGCCAAGCATGTGCTGGCCGTGACCGGCGCCGACGCCATCATGATCGGCCGCGCGGCGCAGGGCCGGCCCTGGCTGTTCCGCGAGATCGAGCACTACCTGGCCACCGGCGAGCTGCTGCCGTCGCCGGAAGTGGCCGAGATCCGCGCCATCATGAACGCGCACCTGGAAGACCACTACGACTTCTACGGCGAGTTTACCGGCGTGCGCACCGCGCGCAAGCACATTGCCTGGTACACGCGCGGCCTGGCCGGCGCCAACCTGTTCCGCCACCGCATGAACACGCTGGACAGCACCACGGCCCAGCTTGCCGCGGTCAACGAGTTCTTCGATGAGCAGGCGCTGCTGTCCGAGCGCCTGGTCTACGTGGAAGACGGCGCGCACGGCACGGATGACGCCGACGACGAGAAACGCAACAAGTCGAACAACAACAATAACGGGGAGTTGCTTGCCGCATGAGCCGCAACGCTATCGACCAGTGCATCCGGGACAGCCTGGGTGCCTACTTTCGCGACCTGGACGGTGAAGAGCCGTCGAATATGTACAACATGGTGCTCGAAGCCGTGGAACGGCCGCTGCTGGAAGCAGTGATGGCGCGCGCCGAGCGCAACCAGTCGCTCGCGGCCGCCTACCTGGGCATCAATCGCAATACGCTGCGCAAGAAGTTGCAGCAGCACGGTTTACTTTGAAGCGTCTCCCCATAGCCATGATCAAGCAAGCCCTCCTCTCCGTATCCGACAAGACCGGCATCGTCGAATTTGCCCGCGAGCTCAACTCGCTCGGCGTCGCGCTGCTCTCCACCGGCGGCACCGCCAAGCTGCTGGCCGATGCCGGCCTGCCCGTCACGGAGGTGGCCGACTACACCGGTTTCCCCGAAATGCTCGATGGCCGCGTCAAGACCCTGCACCCGAAGGTGCACGGCGGCATCCTGGCCCGCCGCGACCTGCCCGAGCACATGGCAGCGCTCGCCGAGCACAACATCCCCACCATCGACCTGCTGGTCGTGAACCTGTACCCGTTCCAGCAAACCGTGGCCAAGGATGACTGCTCCCTGCCGGACGCCATCGAGAACATCGACATCGGCGGCCCCACCATGCTGCGCTCGGCCGCCAAGAACCACCGCGACGTCACCGTCATCGTGGACCCGGCCGACTACGCGCCGGTGCTGGAAGAAATGCGCGCCAACGCCAACAGCGTCGGCTACGACACCAACTTCCGCCTGGCCACCAAGGTGTTCGCCCACACCGCGCAGTACGACGGCGCCATCACCAACTACCTGACCAGCCTCGGCGCGGACAAGGCGCACCAGACCCGCAGCGCCTACCCGCAGACGCTGAACCTGGCCTTCGAGAAGGTGCAGGAAATGCGCTATGGCGAGAATCCGCACCAGTCGGCCGCCTTCTACCGCGACCTGAAAGCCTCCGACGGCGCGCTGGCCAACTACACACAGTTGCAAGGCAAGGAACTGTCGTACAACAACATCGCCGACGCCGATGCGGCATGGGAATGCGTCAAGACCTTCGGCGCTGCCACCGGCGCGGCCTGCGTGATCATCAAGCACGCCAACCCGTGCGGCGTGGCAGTCGGCGCCAACGCGCTGGAAGCCTACGAAAAAGCCCTCAAGACCGACTCGACCTCGGCCTTCGGCGGCATCATCGCCTTCAACGTCGAGCTGGACGAAGCCGCCGCCCAAGCCGTGGCCAAGCAGTTCGTCGAGGTGCTGATCGCCCCGTCGTTCAGCGCCGGCGCGCGCGCCGTGTTTGCTGCCAAGCAAAACGTGCGCCTGCTGGAAATTCCGCTGGGCAACGGCCTCAACCCGTATGACTTCAAGCGCGTCGGCGGCGGCCTGCTGGTGCAAGGCCCCGACGCCAGGAACGTCCAGCGGGACGAACTGCGCGTTGTGACCAAGCGCCAGCCCACGCCCAAGGAAATGGACGACCTGATGTTCGCCTGGCGCGTGGCCAAGTTCGTCAAGTCGAACGCCATCGTGTTCTGTGGCGGCGGCATGACGCTAGGTGTCGGCGCCGGCCAGATGAGCCGCGTTGACTCGGCCCGCATCGCCAGCATCAAGGCGCAGAACGCCGGCCTCACGCTGGCGGGCTCGGCCGTGGCATCGGACGCCTTCTTCCCGTTCCGCGACGGCCTGGACGTCGTGGTGGACGCAGGCGCCACCTGCGTCATCCAGCCGGGTGGCTCGATGCGCGACGACGAAGTGATCGCCGCCGCCGACGAGCGCAATATCGCAATGGTGTTGACGGGCGTCCGTCACTTCCGCCATTGAGGTCCGGGCTGGGCACTTGAACGCATCGCGGCATCGCAAGCGCCCGCCCTCTCCCCCGGCCCCTCTCCCGCAAGCGGGAGAGGGGAGCCAACCAGCGGCAAGATCAACCGATTGATGTAGCCGTGTGAAGCGCCCGAAGGGCGGGCCACACCCCAACGCGATGCGAAGCGAGCCGTGGAGGTGTGCCAAGGCCGTATGGGGCGCCTCGGGATTCGGCGAAAAGAGCGGAAAAGAGGGACCCATGTCTGAGTATCGCCTCAAGGCGATGCGAGTTTGGGTCCCGGCCGCTCTTTTCGCCGAATCCCGAGGGGGTGTCGCCCCATCCGGCGCGCCTTTTTTGCCTACTTTTTTGGCAAGACAAAAAAGTAGGTCGCCGCCCCGCAGGGGTGGTGAAACTGCAGTTGCAGTTGCAGTTGCAGTTGCAGTTGCTTTTGACTTCAGGCCGTTACAGTCAAAGTAGCAGTAGCCCCTACCCTCCCAACGTTACAATCCCCCCATCACCCATTAAAAGCCGAGCCCAACCCCCATGCGTATCCTCGGCATCGACCCCGGCCTGCGTACCACCGGCTTCGGCGTGCTGGAAAAGCACGGCAACAAGCTAACCTACATCGCCTCCGGCACCATCAAGAGCGACGGCGACAGCGGCCTGCCGGCAAGGCTGAAAACCCTCTTCGACGGCATCAGCGAAGTCACCCGCACCTACGCGCCCGATTGCGCCGCAATCGAGAAGGTGTTCGTCAACGTCAACCCACAATCCACGCTACTGCTGGGCCAGGCCCGCGGCGCGGCGATCTGCGGGCTGGTCACGCATGGCCTGCCGGTGTTCGAGTACACGGCACTTCAGCTGAAGGTGGCGGTGGTCGGCTACGGCCGCGCCAACAAGGAGCAGGTGCAGGAAATGGTGATGCGCCTGTTGAGCCTGACGGGACGCCCCAGTTCCGACGCGGCGGATGCCCTGGGCATGGCAATCTGCCATGCCAATGGCAGCAACACGCTCACCGCCCTGACCGGCCTGGCCCCGGACCTGGCGCGCAAGGGCATGCGGGTGCGGCGTGGGCGCCTGATCGGCTGAGCGAGCCCAGGCGGCCAAGCAGCCGCTTGCACCTTCAGGTCTCTTACAATCGAGCAATCGCTCGTCAAAGGATGCCGCATGCTCCGCTCGCCTCGCACGTTCCGCGCCTTGAATCCGCCCCGCCCCGCTCACCTGCCGGCGCTGTTGTCCGCGCTGGCCGCCGCGGTTCTCGCCGGCTGCGCGGCGCCGCCGCCCGTGGCCACAGGCCCGGCAGCCCCGGCCCCTGGCCCGGCTCCGGCCGTGCCCAAGGCGCTGGTGATCGGGCATCGCGGCGCTAGCGCGCTGCGCCCTGAGCACACGCTGGCGTCCTACCAACGCGCCATCGACGACGGTGCCGACGTGGTGGAGCCCGACCTGGTGATGACGCGCGACGGCGTACTGGTGGCCCGGCACGAGAACGAAATCGGCACCACGACCAACGTGGCTGAGCTGCCCCAGTTCGCCAGCCGCAAGCGCGTCAAGGTGATCGACGGCGAACGCCTGGATGGCTGGTTCACCGAAGACTTCACGCTGGCCGAGCTCAAGACGCTGCGCGCGCGCGAGCGTATCGCGCAGGTGCGCAAGGCCAATACCCAGTACAACGACAAGTTCGAGATTCCCACCTTCGACGAAATCATCGACCTGGTGGCCAAGGCATCGCAACACAGCGGGCGCGTGATCGGCCTGTACCCGGAAACCAAGCATCCGAGCTATTTCCGCGGCATCGGCCTGCCGCTGGAGGAGAAGCTGGTGGCCACGCTGCAAGCCCATGCGTACACGCGCAGCGCGCCGGTGTTCGTGCAGTCCTTCGAGACCGGCAACTTGCGCGAGATGCACCAGCGCCTGGCCCAGGGCATGCCCAATGTGAAGCTGATCCAATTGATGGGCGGCGCGAAGAACCGGCCTGCCGACTGGCGCCTGGCCGGCGACACCCGCACCTACGCCGACATGATGACGCCGATCGGCTTGCGCGAAGTAGCCAGCTACGCCAACGGCATCGGCCCGGAGAAGTCCAGCGTGGTGCCCCGCGACGCCAACGGCAACCTCGGCACGCCGACCGCGCTGGTGCGCAACGCGCATGCGGCAGGCTTGCTGGTCCATCCCTATACCTTCCGTCCTGAGAACACCTTCCTGCCGCGCAACCTGCGCACCGGCGGCGGCGATGCCACGCGCAGCCCCAGCGGCATGGTGCGCGAGGTGCAAGCCTTCCTCGCCGCCGGCATCGATGGCTTTTTCACCGACGATCCCGCGCTGGGACGCCAGGCGGTGGATACGCCGGGCCGATAGTCGATAGTCGATGGCCAATGTGGCACCGCCGCGCCGGTACGCCGTACGCTGGGCTACACTGGCGGCCTTCGCGATGGCGGGCCTTCCCCCGCGCTGGCCGCCGCCGCACTCCCTTCCCATCCCGGCGCGCGCGCCGTAATTCGCTGCAGACACTACACCATGATCGGACGCATCGCCGGCACCCTCATCGAGAAAAATCCCCCGCACCTGCTGGTCGATTGCCACGGCGTCGGCTACGAGATCGACGTGCCGATGAGCACCTTCTACAACCTGCCCGCCGTTGGCCATCCCGTCACCCTGCTGACCCAGCAGATCGTGCGCGAGGACGCGCACCTGCTGTACGGCTTTGGCAGCGCCACCGAGCGCAACACCTTCCGCGAGCTGATCAAGATCACCGGCATCGGCGCGCGCATGGCGCTGGCGGTGCTCTCCGGCATGTCAGTCAGCGAGCTGGCGCAGGCCATCACGCTGCAGGAAGCCGGACGGCTGACGCGCGTGCCGGGCATCGGCAAGAAGACCGCCGAGCGCCTGCTGCTCGAACTCAAGGGCAAGCTGGGCGCCGAGCTTGGGGCAGCGCCCGGCAGCACGCCGGTGCACGACAACGCCGTCGACATCCTCAACGCGCTGCTTGCGCTCGGCTACTCGGAGAAAGAGGCGGCGTTGGCGATCAAGCCGGTGCCCGCAGGCACCGGCGTGTCCGACGGCATCAAGATGGCGCTGAAATCGCTATCCAAAGGTTGACCCGGCCGGATCACGGGCAGGCCAAGGACGCTCCCGGCGCTGAGCCTGCGCGGCGTGCGCAGGACTCGCGCGGCCGGCGCCACGCCCGGAAGGGCTACAATCCAACCACTTTGCCCGCATCCGTAACATGATCGAAACCGACAAGCTAGCCACCGAGCGGGGCGCCGATCGCGTGATCGCCCCCACCGCAGTCTCCCCCAACGAGGAGGCCTTCGAGCGGGCGCTGCGACCCAAGCTGCTCGACGAATACGTCGGCCAGGAAAAAGTGCGCGGCCAGCTAGACATCTTCATGCACGCCGCGCGCAACCGGCGCGAAGCGCTCGATCACGTACTGCTGTTCGGGCCGCCGGGGCTGGGCAAGACCACGCTGGCGCACATCATCGCCCGCGAGATGGGCGTCAACCTGCGCCAGACCTCCGGCCCGGTGCTGGAGCGCCCGGGCGACCTGGCGGCGCTTCTGACCAACCTGGAAGCCAACGACGTCCTGTTCATCGACGAAATCCACCGACTATCTCCGGTCGTCGAGGAAATCCTGTACCCGGCACTCGAGGACTACCAGATCGATATCATGATCGGCGAAGGCCCGGCCGCACGCTCGGTCAAACTGGACCTGCAACCCTTCACGCTGGTCGGCGCCACCACCCGCGCGGGCATGCTGACCAACCCGCTGCGCGACCGCTTCGGCATCGTGGCGCGGCTGGAGTTCTACACCGCCGAGGAACTCTCGCGCATCGTCACGCGCTCCGCCCAGTTGCTGGGTGCCCGCATCGACCCGCTGGGCGCGCTGGAAATCGCCCGCCGCGCGCGCGGCACGCCACGGATCGCCAACCGGCTGCTGCGCCGCGTGCGCGACTTTGCGGAGGTCAAGGGGGACGGAAACATCACTCGCACCATCGCGGACGCCGCGCTCGCCATGCTCGACGTGGACGCGGTCGGCTTCGACCTGATGGACCGCAAACTGCTGGAAGCGATCCTGCTCAAGTTCAGCGGCGGCCCGGTGGGCGTGGATAACCTGGCTGCCGCCATCGGCGAAGAGCGCGACACCATCGAGGACGTGCTCGAGCCCTTCCTGATCCAGCAGGGCTACCTGCAGCGCACGCCGCGGGGCCGCATGGCCACGGCCGCCGCCTACCGGCACTTCGGGCTGGCTGCGCCCGGCGAGAGCGATTCGGCCCCGGCCTGAGCGGCATCGAAACGCGCATTAAGTAGTTTCGAGGCCCGCAGACAATTCTTTTGTCGTGCATTGCTGGCTGCTCCCTCCTTGTCCACAATGACTTTGCCCCGACCGCCAAGGCAAGGCGACAACTGACGGCAAATGCCCGACGGCCGGCTAACGGATCCCAGACAGGAGAGAGCACATGAATCGACGCCACTTTGTCACCCGGCTGGCGGGCTCAGGCCTGGTCGTGTCCACCGCGTTCGCGGCTGGCTGCACCACCACCGGCGCCTATGTGCCAACCGACGCGGCGGCCAAGAGGAAGGAGATCGACGCGGGTGCCGACGGCGCGCTCAACCGGCTGTTCACCACGGTCGACAGCTCGCGCGAGCTGGCCTCACGCGCCCAGGGCATCCTCGTGTTCCCGCGAGTGCTGTCGGCGGGGCTGGTGGTCGGCGGCGAGTACGGCGAGGGCGTGTTGCGCTCCAAGGGCGCCGCGGTGAGCTATTACCGCACCACCTCGGCCTCGGTCGGCGCAACCGCGGGCGGCCAGTCCAAGTCGGTGGTGCTGATGTTCATGACCCCCGGTGCCTACGATAAATTCGTCAACAGCAGCGGCTGGACGGTCGGTGCGGATGCCGGCGTGGCGCTCGCCAAGATCGGTGCCAACGGCAAACTCGATACGATCACCGGCCAGCAGCCGGTGATCGGCTTTGTGCAGACCAATGCCGGGCTGATGTTCGATGTGTCGCTCGACGGTTCAAAGATCAGCAAGCTGAACATGTAGCCGCAACCCGCGCGGGCAGCCCTGGCCCGGGGCGACCCGGCCAGGCGCGCGCTCGTCTACAGTGTGGCGGGGCAAGGTGGCGGCGCGGCTGGCATAATCGCCAAAAAATCGCCCCTGGAACACCCCGATGACCATGTCAAGCGCCACGTCCGCCCACAGCGGGCGCGTCTATCGTTACTACGATCTCGTGATGGTGGCTTTCGTCACGGTCCTGCTGTGCTCCAACCTGATCGGCGCGGCCAAGGCGGCCCAGGTCACGCTGCCGGTGATCGGCCCGGTGACCTTCGGCGCGGGCGTGCTGTTCTTCCCGATTTCGTACATTTTTGGGGACGTGCTGACCGAGGTCTACGGCTACGGGCGCGATCGCCGCGTGGTCTGGGCCGGATTCGCGGCGCTGGCGTTCGCCACCTTCATGAGCCTGGTGGTGCTGAAGATGCCGGTGGCGCCCTTCATGAGCGATTACCAAAAGAGCCTGGAAGACGTCTTCGGCAATACCTGGCGCATCGCGCTGGGCTCGCTGATCGCGTTCTGCTGCGGCAGCTTCACCAACAGCTATGTGCTGGCCAAGATGAAGCTGTGGACCAACGGCCGCTGGCTATGGTCCCGCACCATTGGCTCCACGCTGGCCGGCGAGTTGGTTGATTCCTCGCTGTTCTACGTGATCGCCTTCCACGGCATCTGGCCGCTGGAGAAAGTGATCCAGGTCGCCATTGCCCAGTACATCCTCAAGACCACATGGGAAGTGGTGATGACGCCGGTCACCTACAAGGTGGTGAACTTCCTCAAGCGTGCCGAGCGCGAAGACTACTACGACCGCAATACCGATTTCACGCCCTTCCGCCTGCGGGTGTAAGACGCGCCCGGCGCGCCCAGCGCGGCTCAGGGCACCCTGCGGTCGACTTCGTCGAGGGTAAGCGCTTCCAGGTGGCCCACGTCCGCCCACTGCATGACCGTGAGCCGCACGCTGTCACAGCGCAGCCGGTTGATGCTGGCATTGAGCAGCTCGTGCCGGCGCGGCGCCTCCAGCGTCATGTCGTTGGCTTCGCGGTACAGGCAGTCCAGCACGCCGCCGTGCGCCACCAGGGCGATGCGCTCGCCGGGATGGCGGCGCCCGAGCGCCAGCGCGGCTTGCACCGCGCGCTCATGAAACGCCAGCAAGGACTCGCCGCCATCGGGCGCGTAGTCGGGAACGCGCGCTTGCCACCTGGCGAAATCCTCGGGCAGCTGCTCGGCCACTTCCGCGTACGTCATGCCTTCGAGCGAGCCGTAGCAGCGCTCGCGCAAGCGGGGATCGGGCCGCACCGCCAGGCCGAGCGCCTCGGCCAGCGGCGCCGCCGTCCGCATCGCGCGCGACAGGTCGCTGGCGTAGACCGCATCGATCGGCTCGACCGCCAGCGCCTGGGCCAGGGCATCCGCCTGCGCCACGCCGGTGGCGTTGAGCGGGATGTCGAGCTGGCCTTGCAGGCGCCGCTCGCGGTTCCATGCGGTCTCGCCGTGGCGGATCAGGATCAGGTGAGTGAAGGCCAGCGAATGCGGCCCGGGCAATTGCGACATGCCGTTTCCTTGAGGCGATTTAGGCGGCGCTACGCTGTGCTGTCGCGGCGCCCCTGGCGCGCAGCGCTTGCGCGCCGCGCGGCCCGTGCTTACTTCGCCGGCTGGCCGGCAAGTTTCGGATTGAGGGTATAGGTACCGGTGCAGGCCGCCTGCGCCAGCACGTGGCCCTGGATGGCCTCGCGCACCATGGCGCCGGTGAAGGTGCCCTCTAGCGGCAAGCGGTCCAGGTCGAGCGCGTAGACGGTGAACACGTAGTGGTGCACCAGGCTGTCGTTCCAAGGCGGGCAAGGGCCGTCGTAACCGTAGTAATCGCCCTTCATGTCCGGGTCGCCGGCGAACCAGCCGGTGTAGTCGTTCAGGCCGTGGCGCAGCCCGCCTGCCGCGGCCGTGCCGCCGGTGGCCTCGGGGCCCGGCTTGCCGCGCGCGATCACGCCATCGCTGTGGGTGCCCGCGGAGATGGTGCGCAACCCCATCGGAATATCCACCAGCACCCAGTGAAAGAAGTCCACGCGCGGCAGCGATGCAGGCACTTCGCGGCCTTCCTGGTTGACGTCGTCGCCACGGCTGGGCACGTCCGGATCGTGGCAGATCAGCACGAAGGAACGCGTTTCGGCCGGGGCCTCGTCCCAGTGCAGGTCGGGATTGCGGTTGCTCGACAGCGTCACGTGGGTGGCTGGGTCGATCGCACCGAAAGCGAACTCGATGGGAATCGGCCCGTTGTCGCTGAATGCCTTGCTCCAGAGCTTCATGTTTCTCTCCTTGCTGGGTTGCGCCGCGCACTGCGCGGCATGCGGGATCAAGCCAGGGCCGGTCCCGGCGGTGACGAGCGGCGTCGGTAGCTGAACTGCGGCAGGCCGTTGTCGCATCAACGGCCTGCCTGGGCTAGCTGGGAGTGGGTGGACGGCGCGGCCGGCGGCACGCGCAGCCAGAAGGTGACCGGACCGTCGTTGACCAGGCTGACCTGCATCATGGCGCCGAACTCGCCGGTCTGCACCTCGCCGTGCGCGGCGCGCGCACGCGCCACGAAATGGTTGTACAGGCGTTCGCCATCGGCGGGCGCCGCGGCCGGAGTGAAACTGGGCCGCGTGCCACTGTTGGTATCGGCGGCCAGCGTGAACTGCGACACCACCAGCAGGCCACCGCGCGTGCCGCGGCCATCGATGTCCTGCACGGGCAGGTTCATCTTGCCGGCCTCATCGGAGAACACACGGTAGGCCAGCAGCTTGGCGAGCAGGCGTTCGGCCTGCGCTTCGGTGTCGCCGCGCTCGGCGCAGACCAGCGCCAGCAGCCCGGCGCCGATCTCGCCGGTGGTGCGGCCATCGACAGTGACGCGGGCCTGGGCGACCCGCTGGATCAACGCGATCATGAGCCGTTCCTGCCCGGCCTCAAGCCAGCGTCACGCGTGCGAAGCGGCGCTTGCCCACCTGCACGACGTAGCTGCCGGCCTCGATCTTCAGTCCTTTGTCGCTGACGACGGTGCCGTCGATCTTGACGCCACCCTGCTCGATATTGCGGTTGGCTTCCGACGTGGACGGCACCAGGTTGGCCTGCTTGAGCAACTGGCCGATGCCCAGCGGTGCGCCGGAAAGGCTGACCTCGGGGATCTCGTCGGGCACGCCGCCACGCGCGCGGTGGTTGAAATCCTCAAGCGCGCGGTCGGCGTCGGCTGCGCTGTGGAAGCGCGTGACGATCTCCTGGCCGAGCATCACCTTGCAGTCGCGCGGATTACGGCCCAGCGAGATCTCCTGCTTCATCAGGTCGATCTCGCTCATGGGGCGGAACGACAGCAGCTCGTAGTACTTCCACATCAAGTCATCCGAGATGCTCATCAGCTTGCCGAACATCTCGCTCGGGGCTTCGGTCACGCCAATGTAGTTGCCCTTGGACTTGGACATCTTCTCCACGCCATCCAGGCCCACCAGCAGCGGCATGGTCAGGATGCACTGCTGCTCCTGGCCGTATTCCTTCTGCAGCTCCCGGCCCACCAGCAGGTTGAACTTCTGGTCGGTGCCGCCCAGTTCCAGGTCGGCCTTGAGCGCGACGGAGTCGTAGCCCTGCATGAGCGGGTAAAGGAACTCATGCACCGAAATCGGAATCCCAGTGCGGTAGCGTTTGGTGAAGTCGTCGCGCTCCATCATCCGCGCCACGGTGTACTTGGCCGCCAGCTGGATCATGCCGCGCGCGCCCAGCGGATCGCACCACTCGCTGTTGTAGCGGATCTCGGTCTTGGCCGGATCGAGCACGAGGCTGGCCTGGCTGTAGTAGGTCTGGGCGTTGGCCTCGATCTGCTCGCGCGTGAGCGGAGGACGGGTGGCGTTGCGCCCGGACGGATCGCCGATGGTGGAGGTGAAATCGCCGATCAGGAAGATGACCTGGTGGCCCAGGTCTTGCAACTGACGCATCTTGTTGAGCACCACCGTGTGGCCGATATGGATATCGGGCGCGGTCGGGTCCAGCCCCAGCTTGATGCGCAGCGGCACGCCGGTGGCCTCGCTGCGCGCGAGCTTGGCCAGCCATTCGGATTCGACCAGCAGTTCGTCGCAACCGCGCTTGGACACCTCCAGGGCGTGCATCACGGTGGGCGTGAGGGGGTAGGTAGTGGCAGCGCCGGAGGAAACTTCAGTCATGACGTAAGTCTTTGAAAAACATGAGAATTCAGATGGCGGCACAAAACGGCTTGCGGCCGGCTTTGGTATAATCCGCGCTTCTTGTGCAAACGGGAATGTTCCCGTGGGCCAACCGCCATTCTAGGCGGCAAACCAATATGGCAGGCGCCGCACCTCCGGGGAGGAAGGCAGACGAAGCAAAAAAATCGTCGCGGCAACGCAGCCCGAAACAAAGAGTGAATTTTACGTGATGTGGTCCAGACTCCGCGAAGTTTTCGCGCGGGAGCTGGTGGTTCTGGTCGATCCTACCAATGCCCTGCACGCCCGTCGGCGCAAGCAGTTGACAGCGGCGGTGGGTACGGTGTTCACGCTGGGCATGGCAGCTGCCATGGGCGTGGCCCCCCGTAGTGCCTTCGACGACCCCCAGGCTCCGCGTGTCCGGGAGGCGATACGCCTGCCCGATCTACGCACGCAACTCGAACAGCTTACCGAAACCGACGCTACCTTTGTGCGCGAAGAGCGCATGCAGCGCGGCGACACCATTGCCAGCCTGCTCAAGCGGCTGGGCGTGGACGACCCCGATGCGCAGGCCTTTATCCGGCGCAACACCACCGCGCGCGGCCTGTTCGACCTCAATCCCGGCCAGACGGTGCAGGCCGAGGTCGACGAGAACAACCTGCTGGTGTCGCTGCAAGCCAACCTCGGCGGTGACGCAAACGCCTCCCGCGAACTGGTGATCGAACGCGCGGGCGACCCTGCCGATCCGGTCTACAAGGCCCGCGTGCAGTCGGTGAAGAACGAACTGCACTACGAGATGCTGTCCGGCGCCATTGCCTCGGGTGGCTTCTTCAAGGCCATGGACGCGGCCAATGTGCCCGACGAGATCGTCCAGCAAATGCTCTCGATCTTCTCCGGCGTGATCGATTTCCACCATGACATCACCAGTGGAGACCGCTTCCGCATCGTCTACGAAGCGGGCTTTCGCGACGGTGCGTTCGTGCGCAACGGGCGCGTAATGGCGGTCGAGCTGATCAACCACAACCAGTTGCACCAGGCGCTCTGGTACGCACCGGAAGGCAGCAAGCAGGGCGCGTACTACACCTTTGACGGGCGCAGCATGAAGCGGCCGTTCCTGCGCTCGCCGGTGGAGTTCTCGCGCGTTTCGTCGGGCTTCGGCGGACGCGACCATCCGCTGCACCACCACTGGGCACAGCACAAGGGCGTGGACTTTGCCGCACCTACGGGCACCAAGGTGATGGCCACCGGCGACGGCGAAGTCGAGTTTGTCGGCCAGCAGAACGGCTACGGTAACATCGTCATCCTCAAGCACCATAGCGGCTACTCCACCTACTACGCGCACCTGTCCGGCTTTGCCACGATGAAGCGCGGGCAGCATGTGTCGCAAGGCGAGGTCATTGGCTACGTTGGCCAGACCGGCTGGGCCACTGGGCCGCACCTGCACTACGAGTTCCGCGTCAACGATGTGCCGCTGAACCCGCTGGCCATCGCCGCGCTCGACACGCCCGCGCTGTCCGGCCCGGCGCGCCAGCAGTTCCTGAGCTATACCAGCGAGATGCTTAGCCGCATCAACGCGCTGCGTACCTACAACGTGGCTTCGGCCAGCAATTGATCCATCGAGCCCGCGCGCCCAGCATGCCAATTTCGCCCCCAGATTGCTTTATCGGCATCATGTCCGGCACCAGCATGGACGGCGCGGACGGCGTGCTGGTCGATTTCTCGGGGCCACGGCCCACGGTGCTGGCTGCAGCCTTCCAGCCCTTCCCGGCCGAGCTGCGCGACGCGTTCAGCGCGCTGCAGCAGCCCGGCGACGATGAAATCCACCGCGAGGCGCTGGCCGCCAATGGGCTGGCGCGCGTCTATGCGGCTTGCGTGGCGGCCCTGCTGCGCGATGCCGGGCTGGCGCCGGACGCCATCGCGGCAATCGGCGCGCACGGCCAGACCGTTCGCCATCGGCCCGGCTTGTACGACGGCATCGGCTATACCCGCCAGAGCCAGCAACCCGCGCTGCTGGCCGAGTTGACGGGCATTGACGTGGTGGCGGATTTCCGCAGCCGCGACGTGGCGGCCGGCGGCCAGGGAGCGCCCTTGGTGCCGGCGGTGCACCAGGCGCTGTTCGGCGACGCCGCCCAGACACGGGTGGCCTGCAATATCGGCGGGATCTCCAATATCAGCGTGCTGCCCGCCGCCAGCGAAGGCAGCGCGGCGCGGCCGGTCACCGGCTTCGACTGCGGCCCGGGCAACGTGCTGCTCGACTACTGGATCGACCGGCATCACGGCCTGGCCTACGATGCCGACGGCGCCTGGGGCGCCAGCGGCAAGGTCGACCAGGCGCTGCTGGCGCGCCTGCTGGCCGAGCCTTATTTCAGCGTGGCCCCGCCCAAGAGCACGGGCCGCGACCTGTTCCATCCCGCCTGGCTGGAAAATCATCTTTCCCAGCATGGCACGGCACTCGACCCCGCCGACGTGCAGGCCACGCTGGCCGCGCTGACCGCCGGGGCCATCGCCCGCGATGTCAGCCAGCACGCGCCCGACGCGGCGCGGCTGATCGTGTGCGGCGGCGGCGCCCGCAACCACCTGGTGATGGCGTTGCTGGTGCAGGCGCTGCCCGCCGTGGCGGTGCAAAGCTCGGACGAACTGGGCGTTCCCGTATCGCAGGTGGAGGGCATCGCTTTTGCCTGGCTGGCGCGGCAGATGCTGCGCGGAGCACCGGGCAATGTGCCCACCGTCACCGGCGCGGCCGGCCCGCGTGTCCTGGGCGCGCTCTACCCTCGATAGCGACACCTCGCCACCCTCACGCCGGCTCGGCGTGGCCTGCCTCGCAAACCCACTGGATAAATGCTTGCGCGACGGGCGACGGCCGCATGGCCGGCGAACGCGCCAGCACCACGCGCTGCGGCGTCACGGCCTCGCTCAGCGGCAAGCAAACGATGGGCTGCCCGTCATAACTGTGGTCGCCTGCCGGACGCGTGCACGAGAGCGCCACGCCATAGCCGTGCGCCACCAGGCCGCGCTGCATCTCGAAGGTCTGGGTGTACTGGTGCAGCTGCGGGCGCAAGCCGTGCGCCCAGAACAGCGAGAGGAAGTACTCACGTGTTTGCGCAATATCCTCCAGGATCAACCGTTCGCCGGCCAGGTCTTGCAGGCTCACGCTTGGCTGGACGGCCAGCGCATGGCCGGCGTGCAGCAGCGCGTAGGGGGCAAGCCGGGCAAGTACCCAGCGTGCAATGCGCTGGTCGAAGCCGAGATCGTAGGTCAACGCCAGCTCCGCCTTGCCGGCAGCGAGCGTGCGATGCACCGTGGCCAGGTCGGCCTCGAACAGCGTCACGGCAACATGCGGATGCAGCCGCCGGAAGCCGGCCAGCAGCCGCGGTACGTAATAGGCGCCAAGATCCTGGAAGCACGTCAGCGACAGCTGCCCGCTAAGGCCGCGTGCCTGTGCCTGGTCCACGCCATCGGTTGCAAGGCCTGCGGCCAGCGCCAGGATGTCGCGGGCGCGGCCCAGCAAGCGCTGGCCAGCCGGCGTCAGCTCCAGCCCGCGGCTGACCTGGCGGCGAAACAGGATCTCGCCCAGCGTTTGCTCGAGCTGCGCCACGGCCTGCGACACGGAAGGCTGCGATACGTGGCGCGCACGGGCAGCCGCGCTGATGCTGCCGTGCTCGGCGGCCGCGACAAAGTACTCGAGCTGGCGGAAGGAGAATCCAATCATGATTTCCTATACTACAGCATAGGAAATATATTCTTTTCCTATTGGCGCCCTGCCCCGATACTCGTCCCAAGCCAGCCATCCACGGGACCCTCATGCACATCACCGCAGCCGAAATCGACACCTACCAGCGCGACGGCGCCCTGGTATTGCGCGGCGCCTTCACCGATTGGGTGACGCCGCTGCGCGAAGGATTCGAGCAGAATCTCGCGAAGCCGGGCCCTTTTGCCATCGAGAACGTCGGCAGCGGCGAGCGTGGCCGCTTTTTCGAGGATTACTGCAACTGGGAGCGCATCCAGCCGTTCGCCGACTTCATCCGGCGCTCACCGGCCGCAGCCATCGCCGGCCACATCATGCAGGCCGAGGCCGTCCAGGTGTTCCATGAGCACATCCTGGTCAAGGAACCAGGCACGGCAAAGCCCACACCGTGGCACCAGGACCTGCCCTACTACTGCGTGGATGGCCTGCAGACCGCGAGCTACTGGATCCCGCTGGACCCGGTCACCACCGCCAATACCTTGCGCGTGGTGCTGGGCTCGCACCGCTGGCCCAAACTGGTCAGGCCCAAGCGCTGGGCCAGCAATGAGAATTTCTATGCGGGCAGCGACCAGTTCATGGAGATGCCGGACGTGGACGACGGCAGCCACGCAATCCTGATACCGGAGCTGGAGCCCGGCGATGCCGTGGTGTTCGACTTCCGCACGGTACATGGTGCCGCGGGCAATACCGGGACGGGGCGCCGCCGCGCCTTCTCGGCACGCTTCCTGGGCGACGATGTGCGCTATCTGGAGCGGCCTGGCCGCACCTCGCCGCCCTTCCCCGGAATCGGCCTGGCCAACGGCGAGCGGATGCGCGAGGACTGGTTCCCGGTGGTCTGGCGCCGGGACGCATAAAAAAAAGCGCACCTAAGTGCGCTTTTTTTATGCCGCGAGAACCTGTCGGAAGCCGCGGCGCCCCTGCGAGCCTTATACCGAGAACGAAGAGCCGCAACCGCAGGTGGTGCTTGCGTTGGGGTTCTTGATCACGAATTGCGCGCCGTTGATGTCTTCCTTGTAATCGATCTCGGCGCCCACCAGATACTGGTAGCTCATCGAATCGATCAACAGCGTGACGCCATTCTTGTCCAGCGTGGTGTCGTCCTCGTTCACCTCTTCGTCGAAGGTGAAGCCATACTGGAAGCCGGAACAGCCGCCGCCCTGCACGAACACGCGCAGTTTCAGATCGGCATTGCCCTCTTCCTCGATCAACTGCTTGACCTTGTCGGCAGCGCTGTCGGTAAAGACGAACGGGGCCGGCATGTCCTCGGTAACGGGTGCCTCTGCGACTGCGTTCATGGGGTTCTCCTATGTAGATACGCCTGTATTTTAAGCGCTCCGGGAAGATCGTGCCGAAACCCCGTGAATTCAAGGGGTTCTGTTGGCGCAACCTGGCCACGGGTGCCGTATCAGGCGGATTCCTGCGCGCCGGATGCCAGAACCAGGTTGGGCAGCGCCTTGGGCTGCGCATTGCCGAGCGGCACGAGGCGGCCCTCCACCAATGCACCCTGGTGCATTTCCAGCGCGGCGTAGTGCACCTCGCCCTGCACGCGGGCGTGCGGTTGCAACTCCAGCAGCTCCGTCGCGTGCACTGGCCCGGTGACCGTGCCGTTGAGAATCAGGTGCCCGACCCGGACTTCGCCCTCGACCACGCCTTTTTCGCTGATGACCAGCATGCTCGCCTGGTCAGCGGCCGCCGTCACGTTGCCGCGTACCCGGCCATCCAGGCGCAGGCCGCCCGAAAACGTCAGGTCGCCCTGGATCACGCTGTGCTGGCCGATCAGGGTATCGATCGACAGGCCTTTCTTCTTGGAAAACAACATAGGTCCCTTTTTTCGTTGCTGGCCCAGCGCACCCTCACGGCATGGCCGTCTGGGTCGCGCGCAACTGACCGTTTTGCAAAATTCGTACCGTGACCGCCCGTACCGTGGCGCCGGCAGGCAGCGCGAAGGCGCTTTCGATCCGCTGGTAGTGCGTGACCCGCAGGCCGGGCAGCGAGCCGGTGCCATTTTCCGGCAGGCTCAATGTGACCGGCTTGCCATCCCGCATCAGCGAAACGACCAACTGTAACTCACCGCGGAACTCCGGCAAGGATGAAAAAGCCTTGGATCCACCCTGCATTATCAGCAATCGATAGTGCATCTTCAGCGGGTCGGCTTCATCAAGACCCACGCGAAAACTCCGCACATGGATCCCGGACGTATTGCCGCTGGCCGGGAGCAGGCCCTCAAAAAATGCCAGGTCTTCCTTGAGTTGAGCGACCTCGCCTTCCGCCGTCTTCAGTTGCCCGGCCAGCGCCTCCTGGGCGCTGCGTGCCATCTGCAACTGCGCCTCGGCGGTGTTTGCCACCGCCTGCAAGCGCTCGTGCTGAGCCGTCATCACCGCCGCCTGCTCGCGCAGCGCCTTGTTCTCCGCCGTCATATCCGGCGCACCAGCCAGCCGCCGGCCAGCGTCGTATGCCCAACGCGCGGCGACCACCACCACCACAAGCACGACGACGAGCACCGCGGCGGCGCCCAGCACGCGCAGCGGCCACGGCAAATGTGAACGCACCGCCAGGCTCCCGGATAGCGAGCCCCGGCGCGGGCGCAGCACGCGATACTTCATGCGCCGCGGATGCGCGGCACCGGCAGGCGGGCGCGGAGCGGGTCGGCAGGCCATCGCATCCAATGCATCATGGTCGGGTTCTCCGGGCGGCAAGAGCAGGGATTGTATCCGGGGAGATGCAAAGTATTTGTAAAACGTGGTGATAGCCTGCCGTTGCACCCCATTGCACGCAGCTTCACGTGCGCCAACGGCGAAAAAAAACCGCACGGCAAGCCGTGCGGTTTTTTCTGAACGGCCAGATCCGGTTGAACCGGACCCGCCGAACACACATTAACGCTTCGAGAATTGCTTCCGACGACGCGCCTTGTGGAAACCGACCTTCTTACGTTCCACTTCACGCGCATCGCGCGTGACGAAACCGGCCTTGGACAGCGACGGCTTCAGGGTGGCATCGTAGTCGATCAGTGCACGGGTGATGCCGTGGCGCACTGCGCCGGCTTGACCCGTTTCACCGCCGCCAGTGACGTTGACCTTGATGTCGAAGGTCTGTGCGTTGGCAGTCAGTTCGAGCGGCTGGCGCACGATCATCAGCGAGGTTTCGCGAGCGAAATACTCATTGATGGGCTTGCCGTTGACGATGATATCGCCCTTGCCCGACTTGATGAAGACCCGAGCCACTGCGCTCTTGCGGCGGCCAGTACCGTAATTCCAATTTCCGATCATGGATGGCCCCCTTAGATTTCCAGCGCTTTAGGCTGCTGCGCTTCATGCGGATGCTCGGCTTCGGCGTAAACCTTCAGCTTCTTGATCATCGCATAGCCCAGCGGGCCCTTCGGCAACATGCCCTTCACAGCTTTTTCCAGGGCGCGGCCCGGGAAACGTTGCTGCATCTTACCGAACGTCGTTTCGTAAATGCCGCCCGGGTAACCCGAGTGACGATAGTACTTCTTGTCGGTTTCTTTGGTACCCGTGACACGCAGCTTGCCTGCGTTGACGATGATGATGTAATCACCCGTGTCGACGTGCGGAGTAAATTCCGGCTTGTGCTTGCCGCGCAGTCGGCGTGCCACTTCGCTGGCAACACGGCCGAGGACTTTGTCCGTCGCGTCAATCACGTACCAGTCGCGCTTAACCTCTGCAGGCTTTGCGGAAAAGGTCTTCATGATTTTTCCTGAGACTTGTAGAACCTGCCCGAAACATTGACTTTACGTCGTCGGCCGACCCTTAGGATCTGACCTTCCTGCTTGTATGTGCAGGCTCTCCCTGAATTCCTTCCCGCGGGCATGACGGAAAAGCCTACGAGTATACTGCGGACTGAGGCCTGAGCACAAGGAAAGTTGGGGGAGAACGCCAAGATGGTGCCGCACCGTATGCTGCTCGCCATCCAGAATGGCAGTAAGCAGCACAAAAGAAACCCATGAAGCACTTTTCAGCAGGATGCGCATCGGGTCTGGCAGGCGCAGAATAAAAAAAACCCAAGCTATTGAGCTTGGGTTTGAATCCACCAAAGGAGGAGGGTGGAGGAGACACCGGGAGATCGACGGGGCTGGATCGCGGTGCGGGCCGGCGAATGTGGCTGAAACCATCCGATTCGCTTTCGCACTCTGCGCCGTGTTGTGCGCCGTCGTTCAATGATGGAAATTATACATGAGCGCTCTCCCAGCGCAAGGAAATTTGCAGTGCGAAATGCCATTTCGTATTATGAAAACATACGACGAAGCACAAGAATGATTTTTATACAATAAAATCAATAACTTAAGAATGCACCGCGCTGTCACGGCACTGCCATCTTAGAAGAAAGCTTCAGTTTTCGGGAAAAATGCCGAGTTACGGCGCTTCTAGCCAGGTGGCCTATACTCAAAAAGCAAGCTTTGAAATCGCGTGTTCATGATCGAATACGCACTCACTAGAACGCAGGATCGAACAAAATGGAATGCAAAGTAACTTGGATGGGCACCGACGGCATGAGCTTCGTGGCCGAGACGGGCAGTGGCCATATCGTGGCGATGGACGGTGCGCCCGAGGGCGGCGGCCACAACCTGGCCCCGCGTCCGATGGAAATGGTCCTGCTGGGCACCGGCGGCTGCACCGCCTATGACGTGGTGCTGATCCTGAAGAAGAGCCGGCAGGATGTGCGCGGCTGCAGCGTGAAGCTGCAAGCGGAGCGCGCCAGCGAAGATCCGAAGGTTTTCACCAAGATCAACTTCCATTTCAAGGTGAGCGGGCGCAACCTGAACCCCGGCGCGGTCGAGCGCGCCATCCACCTGTCGCACGACAAGTATTGCTCGGCCTCGATCATGCTGGCCAAGACGGCGGAAATCACGCACACGATGGAAATTGTAGAGGTGTAGGCGCCTGGCGCCTGACCAGCCCCGGGGGGAGCCGGCGGTGGCGCCCCCAGTTGGGATGGGTGCGCGCCACGCTAAAGAATCAGAAGCAAAGCAGGCCGATAAGCCGGATTCTGTGCGCGCCGGCTTCCTTGCGGTTACCGGCACGTGACAATCATTCCTCTAGGCCGATCGTTACCGACCGGCTCAAGCTCCCTACCCGCAGGCTCAGCGGGCCGCCTCAATGCCTGCCTATTTGGGATTGCTCCAGGTGGAGGTTACCGCGTTTCACCCTTCCCATCGGGCGAACCCGATGGCAAGACTCGTCTCTGTGGCCCTATTCCGCACGTTGCCGTGGATGGCTATTAGCCAACACCCTGCCCTATGGAGTCCGGACTTTCCTCCCCTTGCACCACGAGGGTGCAAGCAGCGATTGTCTGGCCTGCTTTGCGGCCCGCAGTCTAACACCGTTTGGCCACGAACCGGCCACCCTCATGCGGCCTGCGCGCGGCGTCCGCGACGAAACACCTTGGTATCCGCGTAGTAGGCCGGATCGCGATTGGCTTCGCACCAGCCGGGAATGCCCAGCACCGGTAACGGCGCAAAGCGGCCGCTGTGCAGCTCGGCCGCTTCGAGCGAGGCGCACACGGAATCGTCGAGCGAGCCGGGGAGCGCGGCGCCTGCAGCCGGCGGGACGGCCAGCGGCCATGCATGCGCGGTCAGGGCCTTATAGGGCCGCACCAGCTTCTCCAGCAAGGCATGGCCGAAGGGCACCACGCCGCAGCGGGCGGTGCTGTCACGGCTGCCGGCATGCTCGCTACCGTCCCAGACACCCCGCCGCGCAACGAACAGCTGCTCCCAGCCAAAACCGCGCAAAACGGACTCCAGGCCACTGTCGGCACTCAGGAACAGGATGGCGTTCTCGTCGAACAAGGTCGCGGCATCGCGCAGGCTGCCACGGCTGCCCTGCACGCCCGCCACCGCGATGGCGCGGGCCTGCAGCCGGTTCAGCACGCGTTTGGAACGGGGAAAATGCAGCCAGATGAGCGCATTGAAGAAATCGTGCAGGTTGTCGCGCGTCGGCACGGCGCCGGTGGCGTAAATATGTGCCTCGTAGGCCGTGCCGGCCGGCAGTTCGGCTTGCGCAACGAAACGCAGCGGCGCGCCGCGGGCATTGCGCAGCGCGCGCTGCGCAGCCACTTCGCTGAGCACGGCGCGCAGGTCGGCGCCGCCTCGCAGCGCGCTGTCCAGCGCCGAGCCGATGGTGGCGAACGGCCGGAACCATGGCTGCGCCCAGTCGATCTGCGCCACCGCCGCAGCCAGCGCCAGCCGGACCTGGCTCTGTGCTTGCACTTCCGCTTCGCCAGCGCGGCTTAGCGGGCCTTCCAATGCAGCGTCTCGCCGCCGCGCAGCGGCACCAGCGTGGTGTCGCCATATGGCAGTTCGGCCGGCAGCTCCCACGCCTCACGGACCAGGGTGAGCGTGCCGCTATTGCGCGGCAGGCTGTAGAACGCCGGGCCGTTGAAGCTGGCGAAGGCTTCCAGTTTGTCCAGCGCACCGGCGGCTTCGAAGGCCTCGGCGTAGAGCTCCATGGCGTGCAGCCCGGTATAGCAGCCGGCGCAGCCGCAGGCATGTTCCTTCAGCCCGCGCGCGTGCGGCGCGCTGTCTGTGCCGAGGAAGAAGCGCTCGCTGCCGGACACGGCCGCGGCCACCAGGGCTTCGCGGTGGGTCTCGCGTTTGAGCACCGGCAGGCAGTAATAGTGCGGGCGGATGCCGCCGGTGAAGATGGCGTTGCGGTTGTACAGCAGGTGATGCGCAGTGATGGTGGCGGCGACTGGGCCTTGCGCGTCGCGCACGTACTCGGCCGCATCCTTGGTGGTGATGTGCTCGAACACCACCTTGAGCGCCGGGAAGTCGCGGCGCAGCGGCGTCATGACCTTGTCGATGAAGACGGCTTCGCGGTCGAAGATGTCGATCGCCGGATCGGTCACTTCGCCGTGCACCAGCAACGGCAGGCCCACGCGCTGCATGGCTTCCAGCGCTGCCGCGCAGTGACGCAGGTCGGTCACGCCGGCATCGCTGTTGGTGGTGGCGCCGGCCGGATACAGCTTGACCCCGTGCACGAAGCCGCTGGCCTTGGCAGCGACGATTTCCTCGACGGTGGTCTTGTCGGTCAGGTACAGCGTCATCAGCGGCTCGAACGCCATGCCCGCCGGCAGCGCGGCCAGGATGCGGCCGCGGTAGGCCGCGGCCTGCGCCACCGTGGTCACGGGCGGCTTCAGGTTGGGCATGATGATGGCGCGGGCGAACTGGCGGGCGGTATCCGGCAGGACGGCGGCCAGGGCCGTGCCGTCACGCAGGTGCAGGTGCCAGTCGTCCGGGCGGGTAATGGTGAGAGTCTGGGTCATGGCTTTCGGGGGCCGGCCGGCAGTCGCGGCTGGCGCTTGTCAGGGATTACAGGATCAGGATGGCGCGGTAGTCATTCACATTGGTCCGCGTGGGGCCCGTCACCACGAGGTCGCCGGCGGCATCGAACAAGCCCCAGGCATCATGCGCGTCAAGCCGCGCGCGCGCCGATGCGCCGGCAGCCTGCGCACGCGCGAGCGTGGACGGGTCCAGCAACGCGCCGGCATTATCCTCGGAGCCGTCGATGCCGTCGGTGTCCGCCGCGATGGCGTACACATTATCAACGCCATCCAGCTCCAGGGCGAGCGACAGCAGGAACTCCGAGCAACGCCCGCCACGGGGCTTCCCAGCCGCCGCGCCATTGCCCTGCGGCAACGTGACGGTGCATTCGCCACCGGAAATCAGCACCACGGGCACCGCGAATGGCGCATTGTACGCGCGTATCTCACGCACCAGCGCTGCGTAGACCCGGGCAACTTCCTGCGCCTCGCCGGTCACCGTGTCGCCCAGCACCACCGGCTGGATGCCGCGCGCGCGAAAGTGATCCGCTGCCGCCATCAGGCTGCCGTGGGCGGTAGCGATCACACGATTCTCAACCCGCGCGAACAGCGGATCGCCAGGCTTGGGCGTTTCCGCCACTTCGCCGCGCGCACCGCGCTCCAGGTACGCCTGCACCACCGGCGGGACCACCGCACCGTAGCGGCGCAGGACTGCCAGGGCATCAGCGTAGGTACTGGCGTCTGGCACGGTGGGACCGGAAGCGATGGCGCTGGGGTCGTCCCCGGCCACGTCAGACACGATCAGCGTGGTCACCGGCGCGCGGCAGGCCCGGGCGAGGTGCCCGCCCTGGATGCGCGACAGGTGCTTGCGCACGATATTCATATCCGTGATGGGAGCGCCGCAGCGCAGCAGCTCCTGCGTGGTGGCCTTGAGGTCCGCCATGCCGATGCCCTCGGCCGGCAGCGACAGCAGGCTGGAGCCGCCGCCGGACACCAGCACGATCAGCCTGTCGTCCGGCCCCAGCTCGCCAGCCCGCGCCAGGATCTCGGCGGCGGCGCGCTCGCCGGCCTCGTCCGGCACCGGGTGGCCGGCCTCTATCACGCGCACGTGTTCGGTCGGCAGGCCGTGGGCGTAGCGCGTCACCACCAGGCCGTCGAGCTGCACCGCGCTGTTCTGGCTGGCATACGCGCGCTCCACGGCCAGCGCCATCGATGCCGCGGCCTTGCCGGCGCCTACCACCAGGGTACGCCCGCCAGCCTGGGGCGACGGCAGGTGGTCCGCCACGATGCGCAGCGGATCCGCTGCCGCCACCGCGGCATGGAAGCTATCGAGCAGCAGGGCGCGCGCGTCGGCCGCGGTGGCCGGCAAAGGTTGGGCAGCCGTACTCACAGCGCTTGCGCGATGGCCTGGCCCAGGTCCGCCGTGCCGGCCTTGCCTCCAATGTCGCGGGTCAGCGGGGCATGCTCCGGCCCGGCCGACAGCACCTTCTCGATGGCACCCAGCACGGCCGCGCCGGCTTCCGGCTGACCCAGATGCTCCAGCATCATGGCGCCGCACCAGATCTGGCCGATCGGGTTGGCCACGCCGCGCCCGGCGATGTCCGGCGCGGAGCCATGCACGGGCTCGAACAAGCTGGGGAAGGTGCGGTCCGGGTTGATATTGCCCGAGGGCGCGATGCCGATGGTGCCGGTGCAGGCCGGCCCCAGGTCGGACAGGATGTCGCCAAACAGGTTGCTGGCGACCACCACGTCGAACCAGTCCGGATGCTGGACGAAGTGCGCGGTGAGGATGTCGATGTGGTACTTGTCGACCTTCACGCCGGGGTAGTGGGTAGCCATGGCCTCCACCCGCTCGTCCCAGTACGGCATGGTGATGGAGATGCCGTTGGACTTGGTGGCCGAGGTCAGATGCCTGGCCGGACGCTTTTGCGCCAGCTCGAAGGCGAACTTGAGGATGCGGTCCACGCCCGTGCGCGTCATCACCGTTTCCTGGATCACAACCTCCCGGTCGGTGCCGGGGAACATGCGCCCGCCGATGCTCGAGTACTCGCCCTCGGTGTTCTCGCGCACTACGTAGAAATCGATGTCACCCGGTTTGCGCGCATGGCCGTCGCGGTCCACCAGCGGGCTGCGGATACCGGGCATCAGCCGCACCGGGCGCAGGTTGACGTATTGGTCGAAGGAGCGCCGGAACTGCAGCAGCGAGCCCCACAGCGAGATATGGTCGGGCACGGCGTCCGGCCAGCCCACCGCGCCGAAGTAGATGGCGTCGTACTTGACCAGGGTGTCGAACCAGTCGTCCGGCAGCATCTTGCCGTGGCGGGCGTAGTAGTCGCAGCTGGAGAAGTCGAAGTGATCGAACTGCATGTCGATGCCGAACCGGCGCGCGGCGGCGTCCATCACGCGCAGGCCCTCGGGCATCACTTCGGTGCCGATGCCATCGCCGGGGATGACTGCGATCTTGTATTTGCTCATGTCTCGAGGGCCCGCTGAACGGTATTGAAATCGGGGAAAAACGCGCTGCGCTTGGCAGATAACCCGGGCAGGCCGGATAATGGAACATTCTATTGCAATCCGGCAGCCTGCTGCCGGTCCGGTGCCCGCCATGTGCCAGCTGCTCGGCATGAACTGCGCCACGCCGACCGACGTGACGTTCTCCTTTACCGGCTTCGCCGCCCGCGGCGGCGTCACGGATCACCATGCCGATGGCTTTGGCGTGGCGTTCTTCGAGGACAAGGCCTGCCGCCTGTTCATCGACAACCAGTCCGCCGGCACCTCGCCCGTGGCTGAGCTGGTCAAGCGCTACCCGATCAAGTCCAAGAACGTCATCTCCCATATCCGCAAGGCGACCCAGGGCACGGTGCGGCTGGAAAACTGCCATCCCTTCATGCGCGAGCTGTGGGGGCGGCACTGGATCTTCGCCCACAACGGCGACCTGAAGGACTTCTCGCCTTTCCTGTCGGGGGTCTACCAGCCGGTCGGCGACACCGATAGTGAACTCGCCTTCTGCACGCTGATGCAGGGGCTGCGCAAGCGCTTCCCAGGCTCGCAGCCGCCGCTCAACGAGCTGTGCCACGCGCTGGCGGACATCACGCGCGAGATCACGCAGCACGGCGTGTTCAACTACCTGCTGTCCAATGGACAGGCGTTGTTCTCCCACTGCTCCACGCGCCTGTACTACATCGTGCGCCAGTGGCCCTTCTCCACCGCCCACCTGATCGATGCCGACCTGTCGATCGACTTCGCCCAGGTCACCACGCCCGACGACCGCGTGGCGGTGATCGCCACGGCGCCACTGACCGACAACGAAACCTGGACCGCCTTCGCGCCCGGCGAGCTGATGATGTTCGAGGAAGGCCGCTCGGTGATGACGCTGACGGTGCCGATCCCGCCGGAAGTCCAGGCCAAGAACGCGGCCAACAGCGCCTGCACCTGAGAGGCCATTTCAAAGAGATTCTGGCATCGTTGCGCGGCCTTGCCATACCCCTTGTACTGTCTGCGGCAGCGCCACGCGCCAAACAAAAAGGGACGCCGAGGCGTCCCTTTTTGCATCCTGCCGCCCATCGGGGCGGCGGCCCGCATCAGTGATGCAGGATCTTCGACAGGAACTGCTTGGCCCGCTCGGAGCGCGCGTCGATATTGCCGAAGAACTCTTCCTTGGCGCAGTCCTCGACGATCTTGCCCTGGTCCATGAAGATCACGCGGTTGGCGACCTTGCGCGCGAAACCCATTTCGTGGGTCACGCACATCATGGTCATGCCTTCCTGCGCCAGCTGCACCATCACGTCCAGCACTTCGTTGACCATCTCCGGGTCCAGCGCGGAGGTCGGCTCGTCGAACAGCATGCAGATCGGATCCATCGACAGCGCGCGGGCAATTGCCACGCGCTGCTGCTGGCCGCCCGACAGCTGGCCCGGGAACTTGGCCGCCTGGGCTTTGAGGCCCACGCGGTCCAGGTACTTCAGGCCCTTCGCCATGGCTTCTTCCTTCGAGCGGCCGAGCACCTTCGTCTGGGCGATGGTCAGGTTCTCGGTGATCGACAGGTGGGGGAACAGTTCGAAGTTCTGGAACACCATGCCCACGCGCGAACGCAGCTTGGGCAGGTTGGTCTTGGGCGAGCCCACCGAGGTGCCGTCCACCGTGATGTCGCCCTTCTGGAAGGGCTCCAGCGCGTTGACGGTCTTGATCAGCGTCGACTTGCCCGAACCCGAGGGGCCGCACACCACCACGACTTCGCCCTTGGCGACCTTGGTGGTGCAATCGGTCAGCACCTGGAAGGCGCCGTACCACTTGGAGACGTTATTGATTTCAATCATACGGCCACCTTTTTCTGGTAACGCTTGACCAGCAGCGATGCGGAGAAACAGATAATGAAATACACCAGCCCGGCGAACAGCAGCATCTCCACGATGCGGCCATCACGCTCGCCGATACCGTAGGCCTGGCCAAAGAAGTCCGCCAGCGCGCTCACGTAGACCAGCGACGTATCCTGGAACAGGATGATGCCTTGCGTGAGCAGCAGCGGCACCATGTTGCGGAAGGCCTGCGGCAGGATCACCAGCCGCATCGACTGCCCGTAGGTCATGCCCATGGCCTGCGCGGCGAACATCTGCCCGCGCGACACGCTCTGGATACCCGCGCGGATGATCTCGGAATAGTACGCCGCCTCGAACAAGGCAAAGGCAATCAGCGCCGAGGTCATGCGCAGGTCGGATGCCTGCGACAGGTTGAAGGCCTTTTGCAGCAGCTGCGGGATGATCAGGAAGAACCACAACAACACCATCACCAGCGGAATCGACCGGAAGATGGTGACGTAGCCCTGCGCGAACCAGTTCAGCAGCTTGACGGAGGACAGCCGCATCATCGCCAGGATGGTGCCCCAGACGATGCCGACCACCACCGCGGTAACGGTGATCTTGAGCGAGACCAGCATCCCCTCGCCCAGCACGTCCAGCGTGGTCGCGTTGATCGAGCTGAAATCGAATGTATATGCCATGACGTGTCCTCTTACTTGCCGCCGATGAAGCCGGGCACGCGGGTGCGGCCTTCGACCCAGCGCATGAGCAGCATGACCACGATATTGATCAGCGCGTACATGATGGTCACCGCGATGAAGGACTCATACGGGCGCGCCGTGTAGTCCACCAGTTGGCGCCCCTGCGCCGCCAGCTCCAGCAGCCCGATGGTCGACGCCACAGCGGAGTTCTTGAAGATGTTCAGGAACTCCGAGGTCAGCGGCGGCACGATGACGCGGAACGACATCGGCAATAGCACATAACGGTAAGTCTGGGCCAGCGTGAAACCCATCGCCAGGCCGGCGTTGCGCTGGCCGGGCGGCAGCGAGTTGATCCCTGAGCGCACCTGCTCGCAGACCCGGGCCGCCGTAAAGGTGCCCAGGCACAGCATGGCCGCCAGGAACTGCTGGGCAAACGGGTTCATCTGCTTGAACGACTCGCCGCCGGGCAACAGCTCGGGCATGACGAAATACCAGATGAACAACTGCACCAGCAGCGGAATATTACGGAAGATCTCGACGTAGGTCGCGGCCAGGCCGGACAGCCACTTGTTGGGCACCGTGCGCAGCACGCCGAGCACGGAGCCGATGACGAGGGCGATGATCCACGACGAGAGCCCGAGTGCAATGGTGACCTTCAGGCCGGAAATCATCCAGTCCAGGTAGGTCTCGTTCTGGGCCGCTTGTTCGAGGAATACACCCCAATGCCAGCTGTAGTTCATGATGTGTCCTCAAAAAGAAACGGAAGGACATGCCTTCCGTTTCACACAACCGGAATCCCAGTATCAGTCGAGTGCCTTGTCGTTCGGCGTCTTGAACAGTGCCTTCATGTCTTCCGACAGCGGGAAGTCCAGGTTCAGGCCCTTGGGCGGGACCGGCTGCTGGAACCACTTGGTGTACAGCGTGTTGATCGAGCCATCCTTCATCATGCCCGTGATCACGGTGTCCGACAGCTTCTTGAACTGTGCATCGTCCTTGCGGATCATGCAGCCATAGGACTCGCGCGATTGCGGCTTGCCCACCACGATCCAGTCGGCCGGGTTCTTGGCCTTGGCGCGTTCGCCGAACAGCAATGCGTCGTCCATCATGAAGGCGACGGCGCGGCCCGATTCCAGCGTCAGGAACGACTGGCCATGGTCCTTGGTGCTGATGATGTTCATGCCCAGCTTCTGGTCATCGTTCATCTTGCGCAGCAGGCGTTCCGAGGTGGTGCCGGCGGTCGTCACCACGTTCTTGCCCTTGAGGTCGGCCCAGTCCTTGATGCCGCCATCCTTCTTCACCATGATGCGGGTGCCGATGATGAAGATGCTGGTGGTAAACGATGCTTGTTTCTGGCGCTCGAGGTTGTTGGTGGTCGAGCCGCACTCGATGTCGATGGTGCCGTTCTGCAGCAGGGTGATGCGGTTCTGCGAGGTGATCGGGATTTCCTTGACCTGCAGGTTCGGCAGCTTCAACTGGTCCTTGATCGCTTCCACGATCTTGACATTGATATCGTAGGAATAACCGACCTGGCGCACGCCGCCGAGGTTGTAGTTGAACGGAATCGACGACTCACGAACGCCAAGCGTAATCACACCGGTGTCTTTGATCTTCTGCAGCGTGCCCGTCAGTTGCTCGGCAGCTTGCGCGGTACCGCACAGCACGCCAGCAGCAATCATCAGGGAAGCCAACTTGGCAACATTCATAACATCTCCTTGACCATGAAGAGAAAGGCGGGACTCTAACAAAAAACCACCCGCCGACGAAATAGTATTGCGCAGGCAAGCACTCAAGACAACGGGTTTTTCCCCTAACAGCGCCATCCAAGGCATGGTTTGCAAGGCAAGCGAGACATGTCGCCATTGCCGTAAAGCCGTTGCGCCAGCGCATCGGGCCGGCCTTGAGGCAAGGCCTCGCCAGCACGGGAGCCCCCTGGCGCGTGGGGGCAGCGAGCGCATACGACAACGCGGCTGCCGGGAAGCCCGGCAGCCGCGTTACCAATCCTGGATAGACCTGTTGCGCCGCAGCATCGCCAGATGGCGACGCTGCGGCGCCAAGCCGCGTCAGGCATCAGGGATAGAGACCGCGCATTTCGCGCGCCTGCAGAATCCGCGTGCACGCCACGATGAAGGCGGCCGTGCGCAAGGTAACCTTGTTGTCCTGAGCGACCTGCCAGATCGCCCGGAATGCCTCTTGCATGATTCGTACCAGGCGCTGGTTGATTTCCTCTTCGGTCCAGAAGAAGCTGGAAAAGTCCTGTACCCATTCGAAATAGGAGACCGTAACGCCGCCAGCATTGGCGATGACGTCGGGCGCCACCAGGATATTGCGCTCGCGCAGGATGTCGTCGGCCTCGGGCGTGGTCGGGCCATTCGCACCTTCGATGACCATGCGTGCCTTGATGTGGGGCGCGTTCTGGGCTGTGATCTGGCCTTCCAGCGCGGCCGGGATCAGGATTTCGCAGTCCACCTGCCAGAATTGCTCGGCGGAGATGGTCTCGCCCTGGAAGCCCTCGATGGTGCCGCTGTGCGAGGCATATTCCATCATGGCGGGCACATCCAGGCCGGCCGGGTTGTACAGCGCGGTGCGGTGGTCCTGCACCGCCACCACCTTGGCGCCAGCCTCATGGAACAGCTTGGCGGCCACGGCGCCGACATTGCCGAAGCCCTGCACGGCAATGCGTGCGCCCTTGATCTCAAGGCCGAGGTTGCGCGCCGCCTCGGAACCCACCACGAACACGCCGCGGCCGGTTGCCTCGCGGCGACCCAGCGAGCCGCCCAGCGAGATCGGCTTGCCGGTCACCACACCGGTGGCGGTGCTGCCGGAGTTCATCGAGTAGGTGTCCATCATCCATGCCATCACCTGTTCATTGGTGTTGACGTCGGGCGCCGGGATGTCCTTGTTGGGCCCGATGATGAAGTTGATTTCGCTGGTATAGCGGCGCGTGACGCGCTCCAGCTCCGAGCGCGAGAGCGTGCGCGGATCGACGCGGATACCGCCCTTGGCGCCGCCGTACGGCACGTTGACCGCGGCGTTCTTGACCGACATCCAGGCCGACAGGGCCATCACTTCCGACAAGGTCACGTCCTGGTGGAAGCGCACGCCGCCCTTGCCCGGGCCGCGCGACATGTTGTGCTGCACGCGATAGCCTTCGAAGTGGGCAATGGTGCCGTTGTCCATCTCGATCGGCACGTCCACCACCAGCGCGCGCTTGGGACGCTTCAGGGTCTCGACCCAGCGGGCCAGCGAGCCCAGGTAAGGCGTGACACGATCGACCTGCTGCAGGTAGATGCCCCAGGGCCCGAGCGCATCGGCGTTCAGGTAGGAAGGCAAGGTGTGGTTCTTGACGGCAGGATTGGACGGCGCTGCGGAAGACATCGTTTGGTTCCGGTGTGAAGGTGCCGCCAGCTTAGGGGAGGCGCCCCCGCCGAAGCCAATGCCGTTTGATTATCCCGTTATGCATGCTTTGCATAACCTTTGACCAAGGCCCCGCGCCACCCCATGCCGACCTTCCCGGCTATGTGGCGGTGTGCCCGGCGCACCAGCTGCGCGCCTTCAGGATTTCGGCAGTGCGGGCAAGGCCTGCGCTGCCAGCGAAGACCACACGCGTTCCACCAGCTGGCGCTTGTTGCGAACCTGCGCGCTGCGCCGCTCGTTGACGTGTTCGCCCGGCTTCTCCCGGTAAAGCCGGATTTCCATGTCGATCGACAACGCCGCGCCACGCGCGGCCTCCGCGCGCACCAGCCGGTGCTGGAGCAGTTCCTCGCGCACCGCGCTCTCCGGCAGGAAGGCCATGCCATGCCCGGACAGCGCCATCACCTTGAGCGCCTCGGCCATATCGGTCTCGTAGCATTTGTCGAGCTTGAGCGCGTCGGTGGTCTCCGACAGCAGCATGTCGACCATGCGGCCAAGGAAGGCATTGGGCGTATAGCTGAGGAAAGGCACCGGCTTCTTGTCCGTGCCCGGCAGCCGGTACAGAGGCTTGCCGGTGGCGTCCGGCACGCTGTATGGCGACAGCCGTTCGGTGCCCAGCACCATCATGTCGTAGTGCGCGGGATCAAGCTGGATAGCCTGGCGCGCATGGTGGTAGACCATCACCAGGTCGCAGCCGCCATCGACCAGCGCCAGCACGGCGTCATGCACGTTGAGCGCACGCAGCCGGCACGGCAGCGTGCCGATCTCGCGCTCCACTGCCTTGAGCCATTCGGGGAAGAACGTCAGCGACAGCGTGTGCGGCACCGCGAACTCCAGCACCTGGGCATTGGCCGAACGCTGCCCCCGCATCAGCGCGCGGGTCTCGCTGACCTGCGCCAGCATGGCCAGGGCCTGCTCGTAGAACACCTTGCCCGCTGGTGTCAGGCTGGTGGGATAGCTGGAGCGGTCGATCAGCTCCGTGCCCACCCAGGACTCCAGCGACTGGATCCGGCGCGAGAACGCGGGCTGCGTTACATGACGCTGCTCGGCCGAGCGCGAGAAGCTGTGCGTCTCGGCCAGGCTGACGAAGTCTTCAAGCCACTTGATTTCCATGAGGCGGCATTATCCACCGGCTTCCCGCGGTTTCGCCACCGCCAGGAATAATATTCTATATTTCCAATTTTTATTGGAATACGATTACACTCATATCCGGATTTGCACGACAAGACGCACGTGCTTGCTCCGGGACGGACGCTATGATGGTCGCAAACCAACAAGGAGCCCGTCATGGCCACCCAGCAAGCCGCCGTTACCGATGTTGCCAGCCACGCACGCAGCACCGGCGTCCTTGGCACCCTCGACACGGCCGACGGCCAGCCGGATCTCTTTGCCCCGCTGTCCGACGGCATGTCGTGCGCCTTTGCCGCCAGCGCGCGCATGGTGGCGCAAGGCATCGAAGCCAGCCTGCCGGACGCCGCCACGCTGCTGGCGCTGCTGCCGGAATCGCTGCGCGAAGGCTCGGCTGAGGGCTATGTGCGCCACCTGGTACATGCCGATCCGCTGGCGCGCTTCTCCGCCATGCTGATCGTCTGGCGGCCGGGGCAGCACAGCCCGGTGCACGGACACCAGACCTGGTGCGCCTACCGGGTGCTGCGCGGCACGCTGCATGAGCGCCACTACCGCTGGGACGCGCAAGCGCGCCAGGCGCATCCGTGCGGCGAGATCACGCGCACGGTGGGCGATACCTTCAGCGTGCCGGCCGGGCTGCGCCATATCCATGCGCTTGGCAACGACAGCGACGCGGTGGCCGTGTCGCTGCATATTTATGGGGTGGACCAGGAACACATCTGCAGCGGTGTGAACCTGCTGGTGGACGCGGCCTGAGTCTTGCGGGCGGCGCTCGGCCAGGCACCCGGACGACGCTGCGCGCCAACAGGATTTGCCATGGACCGATACGACCGCCAGATACTTGCCGCTCTCCAGGAAGACGCCACCGTGCCGGTGGCCGAGCTGGGCGAGCGGGTGGGCCTCACCTCCACGCCGTGCTGGCGGCGCGTGCAGAAGCTTGAGGAAAGCGGCGTGATACGCAAGCGGGTGGCGCTGCTGGACCCCGCGCTGCTGAATGTGGGCGTGACGGTATTCGTCTCGGTCCGCACCAGCCAGCACAGCGTCAAATGGCTCAAGACCTTTCATGACCTGGTCGCCTCGATCCCCGAGGTGACTGAGTTCTACCGCATGGCCGGGGACACCGATTACCTGCTGCGCGTAGTGGTGCCGGATATTGCCGCGTATGACCGCGTGTACAAGAAGCTGATCCAGGGCGCTGAGCTGGCTGATGTCAGTTCCAGTTTCGCCATGGAGCAGATCAAGTACACGACTGCTTTGCCTCTGGATTATGCGTGATTGGGGTTGGTCGCTGTTTCCTTGAGCGGCGATGGCATCTTGCACTCAAGAGCCATCGCCGCCAAAACGATCTCCACCAGCCCTCAATTCACCCCCGATGCGCCCACCCCGTCATCCGCCTCTCCACCACCGCGAAAAACTCATACATCACCATCGCCATCACCGCGATCACCACCAGCCCGGCAAACGCCAGCGGCATCTTCATCGCCGAACCGGCGGACACCAGCAGATAGCCGATGCCTTCATTGGCAGCACTCATCTCGGACACGGTGGTGCCGACGAAAGCCAGGGTGATCGCCACCTTGAGCGAAGCAAAGAAGTAAGGCATCGACCGCGGCAGCCCGACCTTGAGCAGCACATCGGTGCGCTTTGCACCAAGTACGCGCAGTACATCCTCCAGTTCCGGCTCCAGCGTAGCCAGCCCCGTAGCGATATTGACCATGATCGGGAAGAACGAGATCAGGAAGGCGGTCAGGATCGCCGGGCCGGCGCCCAGGCCGAACCACACCACCAGGATCGGCACGAAGGCTGCCTTTGGCAACGCATTGAACGCCGTCATCAGCGGATACCCGGCGGCGTACGCCAGCTTGGACGAGCCCATCAGCAAACCCAGCACCACGCCCACGATGATGGCAAGGCCAAAGCCGACCATGGTGGTCCAGAAGGTACGCCAGGCGTGGCCGGCAATCACATCCCAGTATTCGAACAGCGACGTGACGATCGCGCCGGGGCTGGGAAGGATGAAGTCCGACACATTGAACACAAGGCACGCACCCTGCCACAGCAGCAGGAACGTGCCCAGCAACAGCCATGGCGCCACGCGCTGCACGCGGCGTTGCTGAGCCGCGCTCATCGAGGAAGAAAAAGTGCTCATGGTCAGTGCTGCCGTACGTGGCCGATCTTCTCGCGCAGCGAATGCACGAGGTCGGCAAAGGGTTCGGTATAGGTCAGGTCGAGGTCGCGCGGACGCGGCAGGTCGATCTCCTTGCGCGTGAGGATGCGCCCCGGGCGCTGGCTCATCACGTAGACGGTGTCGGCCAGGAACACGGCCTCGCGCAAGTCGTGGGTGACCAGGATCACGTTGAAGCGCTGGGCCTGCCACAGGTCGCGCAGCACGCACCACAGCTCCTCGCGGGTAAAGGCGTCGAGCGCGCCGAAGGGCTCGTCGAGCAGCAGCATGCGCGGCTCGTGGATCAGCGCGCGGCAGATCGAGGCACGCTGCTGCATGCCGCCGGAGAGCTGCCACGGGTACTTGTCCTCGTAGCCGGCCAGGCCCACGGTGCGCAGCAGCTCGCGTGCGCGCGCCGTGTACTCCTCCCGCTTCTGGCGCAGCGTGGAGCGGTAGGGCTCGACGATCTCCAGCGGCAGCATGACGTTCTGCAACGTGGTGCGCCAGGGCAACAGCGTCGGCGCCTGGAAGGCCATGCCAACCATCTTGAGCGGGCCGGCGACCTTCTCGCCGGCGATCTTGACCACGCCGCGCGTGGCCGGCTTGAGCCCGGTCGCCAGCTTCATGAAGGTGGACTTGCCGCAGCCGGAAGGCCCGACGATGGCGATGAACTCACCCGGCTCGACCTGCAGCGAGATGTCCTCGATGGCGAACTCGCCCTGGCGGGCAAGCTCGTCGTTATAGGCGAGCCAGACCCGGTTGAACTCGACGAAGGGTTGCGCCGCCGGCTCGCGCGGCAGCTCAGGAGCGAGCGCGGCCCCTGTGCGCAGGGAGGTGGTGCCCACCGTCATCGCAGCACATCCAGTTCGGCGGCGGACGGCAGGTAGGCATCGGTCCACAGGTTGTCGGGGTTGATGCGGCCCTTGGTGCCGAAGGCGTCAGCCACTTGCGAAGCCATCAGCGACAGGCGCGGCTTGTTGATGCGGCCAAAGCCCTCGGCGCGCGCGTCGGGCGACTTGACCACGCTGTCCAGCGCCATCTTCAGGCGCTTGGTCTCGAGCTTCTCATCGATGATGCCGTCGCGCGCCTTGACCGCCTTGATGCCCTCTTCCGGCTTGGCGATCACGTCCTTGGCCGATTTGGCGAAAGCGCGCAGGAAGGCCTTGACCGCCTCCGGGTTCTTCTTGAGGAAATCTTCCGAGGCGATCACGGCGTTGCCGTACAGCTTCACGCCGTATTGCGGGTAAGGCAGCACCACGATGTCCTCGTCCTTCACCCCCCGCGCATTCAGGTTGAGGATGGAGGTGAACGAGAAGCCCGTGATGGCGTCGAGGTCGCCGCGCATGAGCATGGTCTCGCGCAGGGTCGGGTCCATCGCCTGCCAGTTGAAGCTCGATGCCTGCAGGCCGTTGGCCTTGGCGAAGATCGGGAAGGCGCGGCGGCCGGCGTCGAATACCGGTGCGCCGAGCTTCTTGCCGGCCAGGTCGTGCGGGGTCTTGATGCCGGACTTCTTCAGCGCGAGCACGGCGGCCGGGGTGTTGTTGTAGACCATCATCACGGCCACCGGCTTGTTCTTGGCATCCGGGTTGTTGCCGTAGAACTCCATCACCGAAGCCAGGTCGGCAAAGCCCATGTCGTAGGTGCCGGAAGCCACGCGGTTGACCACGTTGCCCGATCCATTGCCGGCGTCGATCGACACGTCAAGCTTCTCGGCCTTGTAGTAGCCCTTCTGCTCGCCCAGCAGGAACAGCGCCGACGGGCCTTCGAAGCGCCAGTCGAGCTGGAAGCGGACCTTGGTCTGGGCGTGCGCCTCGCCGGCAAATTGTGTCGACAGCACCAGGGCGGTGCCCAGCGCCATGCCAAGCTGCAGCCAGCGGCGGCGCGCGGTGGATGCCGCAGCGCCGGACGCGGCATGGGCGGGCTCGGTGCCGGCGTGAGCGGCAGTGGCCTCGAACGGGGTGGCGGCACGGAATAGCGGCATTGAACTCTCTCCAGTTAGTCGTCTTCCTGGAGAGTTCGTCCGCAAGGCGCGTGCCATGCAAACACGCACCACGATGGGGCTGATACGCCACCTATTGTCGAACCAAATTCGTGCAACCGGATGTTTCGGGACGATTTGCCGCACTGGATTGTTGACAATCCAGTGCGGCCCCGGCGATTGCCGTGTCAGGCGTCCTGGGTTGCGTCGCCAGCTTCGATGGCCAGCGCGGCATCCTCCACGGGCGCCTCGCTCTGTGCCGCGCTGCGCGCCTGGATGCGCCACATCTCGGCGTAGCGGCCATCGAGCCGCATCAGCTCGGCATGGGTGCCGCGCTCGATGATGCGTCCGTGGTCCATCACCAGGATCTGGTCAGCATGCACCACGGTAGAAAGCCGGTGCGCGATCAGCAGCGTGGTGCGGTTCTGCGCCAGCCGCATCAGTTCGGCCTGAATGGCCTGCTCGGTGCGCGAGTCGAGCGCCGAAGTGGCTTCGTCGAAGACCAGGATGGGCGGGTTCTTGAGCAGCGTGCGGGCGATGGCCACACGCTGCTTCTCCCCGCCCGACAGCTTGAGGCCGCGCTCGCCCACCGGCGTGTCGTAACCCTGCGGCAGATCGCGGATAAAGCCGTCGATCTGGGCCGCGCGCGCGGCCTCGATGACTTCGTCGCGGCTGGCGTCAGGGCGGCCGTAGGCGATGTTGTAGTAGATGCTGTCGTTGAACAGCACGGTGTCCTGCGGCACGATGCCGATGGCGCGGCGCAGGCTGTCCTGGGTGATCGAGCGGATATCCTGGCCGTCGATCTCGATGCCGCCGCTGCTCACGTCATAGAAGCGGAACAGCAGCCGCGCCAGCGTGGACTTGCCCGAGCCGCTGTGGCCCACCACCGCGGTAGTGGTACCGGCGGCGATGGCGAAGTCCACCTCGTCCAGGATCACGCGGTTGCTCTCGTAGCCAAAGCCGACATGATTGAAACGCACCGCCGCGCCCTGCACGCGCAAGGCCGCGGCGTCCGGCGCGTCAGCGACTTCGCGGTTGGTGCCCAGCAGCACGAACATGCGGTCCATGTCGGTGGTGGCCTGCTTGATCTCGCGGTAGATCACGCCGAGGAAGTTCAGCGGAATGTACAGCTGGATCATCAGCGTGTTGACCAGCACCAGGTCGCCCAGCGTGAGCTTGCCCGCGGCCACACCCACGGTGGCGCGCCACAAGATCAGGATCAGGCCGGTGGCGATGATGGCCTGCTGGCCGAAGTTGAGGAACGACAGCGAATTTTGCGAGCGGATCGCCGCAGTGCGGTACTTGCGCAGGTTCTCGTCATAGCGGCCGGCCTCGTACTCCTCGTTGCCGAAGTACTTGACGGTCTCGAAGTTGAGCAGGGAATCGATCGCCTTCTGGTTGGCGCGCGAATCCAGCTCGTTCATCCTGCGCCGGAAGTGCGTGCGCCACTCGGTCACCACGATGGTGAACACGATATAGCTCACCAGCGCGCAGCCCGTGATGGCAGCGAACCAGATATCGTAGTGCAGGATGAAGAAGCCCATCACCAGCCCCATCTCGACCAGGGTCGGCAGGATGCTGTAGAGCGAGTAGGAGATCAGCGACTGGATGCCGCGCGTGCCGCGCTCGATGTCGCGGCTCATGCCGCCGGTCTGGCGGTCCAGGTGAAAGCGCAGAGACAGCGCGTGCAGGTGGCGGAACACCTGCAGCGCGATCTCGCGCACCGCGCTCTGCGTGACCTTGGAGAACAGGATCTCGCGCAACTCGGTAAACAGCGTGCCAGACAAGCGCAGTATCCCGTAGGCGACGATCAGCCCCACCGGCACCACCAGCAGCGCGCTCGCGCTGCCGGCGGGAACATTCATGTTGTCCACCAGCTTCTTCATCAGGACCGGCACGCCCAGATTGGCCACCTTGGCCGCCACCAGGCACACCAGCGCCAGGATCACTCGCCACTTGTAGTGCCAGACATAGGGCAACAGGTTGCGCACGGTCTGCCAATCGCTGCGGGGAACGTTGGATTTGCCGAAGAGGGAAGAAGGCTGGGCGGGGGACGGCTCGGCCGACGTAGAGTAGCGTCGCATACGTTAGAATTCGGGCGAATATGCGATTGTGGCAGAGATCGACATAATTAGCCGGCGCCACACCGCAAGCGCGCGTCACGGCAGCGCCGCGACGCCCGGGCCGCGCGGCGGCAAGATCACTCCGCCGCAGCCCGCCCTACCCCGCCCCAACCCATCCAGCCTCATCAAGCAGCCATCATGAATCAAGCCAACGTCCTCCCCTGCCTGCCCCCTGGCAAGAATCCCGCACTGCGCGTGGTCCCCATGCCCGCGGATGCCAATGTGCATGGCGACGTCTTCGGAGGCTGGATCATGGCCCAGGTGGACATCGCCGGCTCGATCCCGGCGGTGGAACGCGCCCAGGGCCGCGTGGCCACCGTGGCGGTGAATTCCTTCCTGTTCAAGCATCCGGTCTTTGTCGGCGACCTGGTGAGCTTCTACGCCGATATCGAGAAGACGGGCCGCACCTCGATCACCGTATCGGTCGAGGTCTATGCGCAACGCATGCGCCACAGCAACGAGATCGTCAAGGTGACCGAAGCCACCCTGACCTACGTTGCCACCGACGATACACGCCAGCCGCGCGTGCTGCCGAAGGGAAAGGACACGCCGCTGGCCTGAGTGCGCGGCGGCGGTTTCCATGAGCCTTAGCTGAACTGCGAGAAGTCCGGGCGGCGCTTCTCGAAGAACGCCTTGAACGCCTCCTTGGCTTCCGGCGCCTGCAGCATGCGCCGGAACACTTCGCCCTCCTCCGCCATCTTGGCCTGCACGGCCGCCTTTTCGCCGCCCTTCATCAGGCGCTTGGTTTCCCTGAGCGACGAAGCCGGCAACGCAGCTAGCTTGCGCGCCTGCTGGTGCACGAACTCGTTGAGCTCCGCCACCGGCAGCACGCGCGTGGCCAGGCCGATCTGCAGCGCTTCCTGCGCGCTGAAGGCCTCACCCAGCATCAGTTTCTCGGCCGCGCGCTGGTGGCCCAGCAGGCGCGGCAACAGCAAGCTCGATGCCGCCTCCGGGCACAGGCCCAGTTGCACGAACGGCAACGACAGCTTGGCCGTCTCGGAGACATAGACCAGGTCGCAATGCAGCAGCATGGTGGTGCCCACGCCTACCGCCGGGCCGCTCACCGCCGCCACCAGCGGCTTGCTGGCCTGGCTGATCTGCTGCAGGAACTGGAATACAGGCGCCGGCTGGTCACCCTCGCCCGCGGTCGGCGGACGCTGCATGAAGTCTTCCAGGTCATTGCCCGCGGTGAACACTTCCGGCTTGCCGCGGATCACGATGACGCGCACGGCGGGGTCGGCATCGGCCGCGCGCAGCGCATCGGCCATGGCCTGGTACATCGCCGCCGTGATGGCGTTCTTCTTGTCGAGGCGATCGAATTCAAGGGTCAGGATGCCTTGCTCGATGGTGGTCAGGATGCTCATGAAATCGTCTTCTCCTTACTGCTTGGTTGACTTGTCCGCCGTGCCGGAACCCGGTCATTCGAACGCCGGCGGATTCTCGCAAAGATAGCTCATCCCGAACGCCTTTGCGCCGACGTTGAGCGCCACCGTCAGGCTCATCGGCGCCAGCATCAGCTCCACGTCATGCTGCTGCGCGGTGCGCGCGAGCGACTGATAGGCAGGCAACGCTTGAATCGCCCCGGGCGGCCCGGCATAGCTCAGCGCTACCGCCGGACTCAGCAGGCGGCCGCTGCGAATGCACTGCTGCGCATGCGCCATCACGCGGCGCATGCCTTCGTCCGCGCCGCGCGCCTTGGCCACCGGCTCGGTCTGGCCACGATGCATATGCACGACGGGGCGGATATTGAACGCGCTGCCGAGCATGTAGCGGCCCCAGGTGATGCTGTTCTCGCCCTTGTGCCTGGCCCGCGTGTACATGTAGAGCAACTCGTCGGGCACCAGGAACATATGCGCGGCGTCGCGCAGGCGTGTCTCCACGGCCTGCACCACCGTTTGCGCGCTGGCGCCGCCGCCCAGCATGCGTGCCGCCTCGCGCACGATCAGCGCCTGGCCCGGGCCGATCGCGCCGGTGTCGATCACGGTGAGCTCGAACAACCCCGTGCGCCCCGCATCCTTGCGTGCCTTGAAGCTCTTGGCCACGGTGCCAACCACGGCGCCCGAGGCATGCGCATACAGCTTGCTGCGGCTGCTGGCGATGGTGAGCAGCAGCGCGCGGTCGCATGAGGTCACCACATGCTTGAGCAGGTGGTCTTCGATCTCGCGTTCGAGCAAGGGAATGGATTCGGCGTAGTGGTCCTGCTTGCCGACCAGGTATTGCGCGTAGAGCGACGGCAAGGCCGGCTCGTCGCGCACATCGGCCACGAAGCGGTCGCCCGCGCGAATGCGGAACGGCACCGTGCGCACGCCGAGCTCGGCCATCAGTGCGCGCGGCATGTCGCACGCGGCGTCGGCCAGAATGAGTGTCTCCTGCATCTTGTTGCTTCCTCCCTGTCAGGTGAGCCGCATCGGGGCGGCAGCTGTCTCCTTGTTATGGCACCGCTTTCTTCACCTGATAGAGAGTTGGGGGCAGGCAGTACGAACGCGCCTGGCGCCCAGGCTGCCTGCCCCACGGCGCGTTCAGACGCGCTCGAAGATACCCGCGGCGCCCATGCCGGTGCCGACGCACATGGTGACCATGCCGTACTTCAGGTTGTTACGGCGCAAGGCGTGCACCACGGTGGCCGAACGGATCGCGCCGGTGGCGCCCAGCGGGTGGCCCAGCGCAATCGCGCCGCCCATCTGGTTGACCTTGGCCGGGTCCAGCTGCAGGTCGCGCATCACCGCCAGCGACTGCGCGGCAAAGGCTTCGTTCAACTCGATCCAGTCCATCTGGTCCTGCGTGAGGCCGGCTGCCTTGAGCGCCGCGGGAATCGCTTCCTTGGGGCCGATGCCCATGATCTCGGGCGGCACGCCGCGCACCGCGAACGACACGAAGCGCGCCAGCGGTACCAGGTTGAACTGCTTGAGGATCTTTTCCGAAACCAGGATCAGCGCGCCGGCGCCATCCGAAGTCTGCGAGCTGTTGCCGGCGGTGACGCTGCCTTTGTTGGCAAACACCGGGCGCAGCTTGCCCAGGCCTTCGATCGAGGTCTGCGAACGCGGGCCTTCGTCCAGCGAGATGATGCGTGTCTTCACGTCGACCTGGCCGCTGGCCAGGTTGGGGAACTTCTCGACAATCTCGATCGGGGTGATTTCGTCCTTGAAGTCGCCAGCCTGCTGCGCGCGGATTGCCTTCTGGTGCGAAGCGAGCGAGAAAGCATCCTGGTCTTCGCGGCTGACCTGCCACTTCTGCGCGACCTTCTCGGCGGTCAGGCCCATGCCGTAGGCGATGCCGATGTTCTCGTCGCGCTCGAAGATCTCCGGCGACATCGACGGCGAATTGCCCATCATCGGCACCATGCTCATCGATTCCACGCCAGCGGCGATCATCACGTCGGACTCGCCCACGCGGATGCGGTCGGCGGCCATGGCCACGGCCGACAGGCCGGAAGCGCAGAAGCGGTTGACGGTGATGCCGCCCACGGTGTTCGGCAGGCCCGACAGCAGCGCGCCGATGCGCGCGACGTTCAGGCCCTGCTGCGCCTCGGGGATGGCGCAGCCAACGATGGCGTCTTCGATCAGCCTGGGATCGAGGTTAGGCACCTGCGCCACGGCCGCGCGCAGGATGGTGGCCAGCAGGTCGTCCGGGCGGGTGTTCTTGAACGCGCCCTTGGGAGCCTTGCCGATGGGCGTGCGGGTCGCGGCAACGATGTATGCGTCTTGCAGTTGTTTCATGATGTCGGTTCCTCGCTTGCCTTAGTTGCGCACCGGCTTGCCGGTCTGCAGCATGCCCATGATGCGTTCCTGGGTCTTGCCCGTGCCGAGCAGGTCGACAAAGGCCTTGCGTTCCAGCGCCAGCAACCATTCCTCGCTGACCAGCGAGCCGGCTTCCACGTCGCCGCCGCACACTGCCTCGGCAATGCGACTGGCAATCAGGAAGTCGTGCGCGGAGATGAAGCCGCCGTCGCGCATATTGGCCAGCGACGCCTTGATGGTGGCAATGCCGCTGCGGCCCGCCACCGGCACCAGCGTGCCCGGTACCGGGGCGCGGTAGCCCGCGTTGGACAGCGCGCGCACTTCGTTCTGCGCCACGTGGAGCAGCTCATGCACGTTGAACACGATGGTGTCCGACGGCTGCAGGTAGCCCATCTTCTGCGCGTCCAGCGCCGAAGCCGAAACCTTCGCCATGGCGGCCGCCTGGAAACGGTTGGTGAGGAACTGCAGGTAGTTGGTGCTGCCAGCGGCTTGTGCCGCGCGTGCAGCCGCCAAGGCCGCTTCCTTCAGTCCGCCGCCCGCCGGCACCAGGCCCACACCCACTTCCACCAGGCCGATATAGGTTTCCAGCGCGGCCACGCGCTTGGCCGAATGCAGCATCAGCTCGCAGCCGCCGCCCAGCGCGATGCCGGACGCCGCCGACACCACCGGCACGGCGGAATACTTCACCCGCATCATGCCGTCCTGGAATTTCTTGACGAAGGGCTCGATGCCCTTGGCGCCGCCCATCATGAAGGCCGGCATCGCGGCTTCCAGGTTGGCGCCCGCGGAGAACGGGCCACCCGGCGCGCCCAGTTGCAGCGACGTCGGCTGCCACACGACCAGGCCCTTGTACTCGGCTTGCGCCAGGTCGATGGCGCGCGTCAGGCCATCGGTCACGTCCGGGCCGATGGTGTTCATCTTGCTCTTGAACGAAACCACCAGCACATCGTCCTGGCCCTCGCTCACCCAGATGCGTACCGCATCGTTTTCTTCCACGGTGCGGCCAGCCTTGCGCGGGTCGGCTGCGGCGGTGCCCTTGAGCGCGGCGCGGAACACCTGGCGCGCGTACACCGGCAACGCATTGCGCTGCACGAAGGCTTGCGCGGCGGGCGACCACGAACCCTGCGCGCCATGCACGCCCTGGTTCTCGGCCACCGGGCCTGCGAAGACCCACGCGGGCAGCGCCACGTTGGCCAGGCCCTTGCCGGCTTCGATGTCTTCCTTCACCCACTCGGCCACCTGCTTCCAGCCGGCCGATTGCCAGTCCTCGAAGGGGCCGGAGTTCCAGCCGAAGCCCCAGCGGATCGCCAGGTCGATATCGGCGGCGGAGCCGGCAATCTGCTCCAGGTAGACGCCGATGTAGTGGAACACGTCGCGGAACACCGCCCACAGGAATTGCGCCTGCGGGTTGGTGGATTCGCGCAGCAGCTTGATGCGCTCGGCCGGCTCCTTCTTCAGCATGCGCACCACGATCTCGTCGGCCTTCTTGCCCGAGTCGACGTATTGGCCCGTCTTGGGGTCCAGCACCTTGATGGCCTTGCCTTCCTTCTTGTAGAAGCCGGCGCCGGTCTTCTGGCCCAATGCGCCCGCATCCACCAGCCCCTTGAGCACGGCGGGCGTCTTGTACACCGGCGCAAACGGATCGTCCATCAGGGTGTCCTGCATGGTCTTGATCACGTGGGCCATGGTGTCCAGGCCCACCACGTCGGCGGTGCGGAAGGTGGCGGACTTGGCGCGGCCCAGCTTGGAGCCGGTCAGGTCGTCGACTACGTCGAAGGGGATGCCGTACTTCTCAGCCTCGGCGAACACCGCCAGGATCGAGAAGATGCCGACGCGGTTGGCGATGAAGTTCGGCGTGTCCTTGGCCCGCACCACGCCCTTGCCAAGCGTGGAGGTCAGGAAGGTTTCCAGGCGGTCCAGGATCGCGGGCTGCGTGGTCGCGGTCGGGATCAGCTCCACCAGGTGCATGTAGCGCGGCGGGTTGAAGAAGTGCACGCCGCAGAAGCGCGACTTCAGATCCGCGTCGAAACCATCGGACAGCGCAGTGATCGACAGGCCCGAGGTATTGGTGGCGAAGATCGTGTGCGATGCCAGGTGTGGTGCGACCTTCTTGTACAGGTCATGCTTCCAGTCCATGCGCTCGGCGATGGCTTCGATCACCACGTCGCATTCCTTGAGCAGCGCGAGATCGTCTTCGTAGTTGGCGGCCTGGATCAGGCCGGCCTCGTCATTGATGCCCAGCGGTGCCGGCGAGAGCTTCTTCAGGTTCTCGATGGCGCGCAGCGAGATGCCGTTCTTGGGGCCTTCCTTGGCCGGCAGGTCGAACAGCACCACGGGCACGCGGGCGTTGACGAGATGGGCGGCGATCTGCGCCCCCATGACGCCGGCACCCAGCACGGCGACCTTCTTGACGATGAAATTGGACATGCGCGCTCCTAGGAAAGTGAGCGTTGAGATGAGGTGGGCTGGCTGCGCGTGGCGCTGGCGCTGGCGTTGGTGTTGCCGCGGGTGTACTCCCCTCTCCCGCTTGCGGGAGAGGGGAGTACACCATTGGCATCGACACCATCAGAGCCAGTAGCCTGCCCCTGCGCTAAGTCAACCGTATTAATTCAAGACGGCTGATCAGAACAGATCCGCGTCCAGCGCCATCAGCGTGGCCGAACCAGCGCGTGCCATGCGGATCTGCGATGCCGTCTCCGGCAGCAGCCTGGCAAAGTAGAAGCGTGCGGTCGCCAGCTTGGTGGTGTAGAACTTGTCGCCACTGGCTTCCTTCTCCAGCGCGATCTTAGCCATGCGGGCCCAGAAGTACGAGAACACCAGGTGGCCCACCACGCGCAGGTAAGGCACGGCGGCAGCGCCGACTTCGTCGGGGTTGCCCATGGCCTTCATGCCGATTTCCATGGTGAGCTTCTGCACCTTGTCGCCCAGGTCTGCCAGCGGGTTGACGAACTCCTGCATGGCTTCGTTGGTGCCTTCTTCCTCGACGAACGCCTGCACGATCTTGCCGAAGGCCTTCATCTTGGCGCCCATGTCGCCCAGGATCTTGCGGCCCAGCAGGTCCAGCGCCTGGATGGTGTTGGTGCCTTCGTAGATCATGTTGATGCGCGCGTCACGCACATACTGCTCCATGCCCCACTCGGCGATGTAGCCGTGGCCGCCGAACACCTGCATGCCTTCGTTGGTGGCGGTGAACGCGTTGTCGGTCAGGAAGGCCTTGATCACGGGCGTGAGCAACGCAACCAGGTCGCCCGCTTCCTTGCGCACGGACTCGTCCGGGTGCGACAGTTCGCGGTCGATCTGCAGCGCGGTCCAGTAGCTGAACGCGCGGCCGCCTTCGGCAAAAGCCTTCTGCGTCAGCAGCATGCGGCGCACGTCCGGGTGCACGATGATCGGGTCGGCCGGCTTGTCCGGTGCCTTGGGACCGGTCAGCGCGCGCATCTGCAGGCGGTCCTTGGCATAGGCCAGCGAGTTCTGGTAAGCCACTTCAGTCAGCCCGAGGCCCTGCATGCCCACGCCCAGGCGGGCAGCGTTCATCATCACGAACATGGCGTTCAGGCCCTTGTTGGGCTCACCCACCAGCCAGCCGCGCGCGCCGTCCAGGTTCATCACGCAGGTGGCGTTGCCGTGGATGCCCATCTTGTGCTCGATCGAGCCGCACTTGATGCCGTTGCGCTCGCCCGGATTGCCGCTCGCATCGGGGACGAACTTGGGCACGACGAACAGCGAGATGCCTTTGGTGCCTTGCGGCGCATCCGGCAGCCGCGCCAGCACCAGGTGGATGATGTTGGCGGAAAGATCGTGCTCGCCGGCCGAGATGAAGATCTTGGTGCCGGTAATGGTGTAGGAGCCATCGGCCTGCGGCTCGGCCTTGCTGCGCAGGATGCCCAGGTCGGTGCCGCAGTGCGGCTCGGTCAGGCACATGGTGCCGGTCCATTCGCCGCTGACCAGCTTGGGCAGGTAGACCTTCTGCAGCTCGGGCGTGCCGTGCGCGTGCAGCGCTTCGTACGCGCCGTGCGACAGGCCGGGGTACATGGTCCACGCCTGGTTGGCCGAGTTCAGCATCTCGTACAAGGCATTGTTGACCAGGATAGGCAGGCCCTGGCCACCGTATTCGGGGTCGCAGCCCAGTGCCGGCCAGCCGGCTTCCACGTACTGCTTGTACGCTTCCTTGAAGCCCTTGGGCGCCGTCACCACGCCGTCGCCGACGTAGGTACAGCCTTCGCGGTCGCCGCTCTGGTTGAGCGGGAACACGACCTCGGAGCAGAACTTGCCGGCTTGCTCAAGCACCTGGTTGATGGTGTCCGCGTCAACGTCGGCGTGCTTCGGCAGCGCCTTGAGTTCGGCTTCCACGCCGAGCAATTCATGGAGCACGAACTGCATGTCGCGCAACGGTGCGGTGTACTGGCCCATCAAAGACTCCTTGGAGGTTTGCAAAGCCGCTACGCCGCCCGTGCACGATCCGGCACGGGACGCCGCGGCGGCGTCAGGTACGGTAGGACTGAATCAGTTTATTGAGCGCGACCATGGCAAGCTCGGCACTCGCGGGCAAGCGCAGGAAGCGGGCGTCATGATGCAAGCCTAGTTCAAGGCTGTACATTTCGAACAGCATCAGGCGCGGATCGCAATCCGCACGCAGGTGCCCCTCTTCCCGTGCCTGGTCGATGGCGCGCGTCAGCGCGGCGCGCCAGATGGTGACGCTCTTGACGAGTTCGTCACGCACCGGGCTTTCCGCGCGGTCGTCGTACTCCACCGCCCCGCTGATGTAGATGCATCCCGTGGTCACTTCCTGGATGCGCTTTTCCATCCAGCGGCGCACCATGGACTGCAGGCGCGGCAGCCCGCGCGGCTCGTGCAGCGAGGGATAGAAAACCTCCTGCTCGAACCGGCGGTGATACTCGCGCACCACTTCCACCTGCAAGTCCTCGCGCGAACCGAAGTGCGCGAACACGCCGCTTTTGCTCATCTGCATGCGTTCCGCGAGCAGCCCGATGGTCAAGCCTTCGAGCCCGTCGCGGGACGACAATTCCAGCGCGGCATCCAGAATGGCCACGCGCGTCATTTCCCCCTTGCGCATGGGCGCGGGGGACGCGGAAGTAGCAGATTCGAGACGAGCTGACTGGTGTCGCATGATTTTTTCTCCGTTCTTCGCGGCGCGATACGGATCGCGCCGCGTATGACCCTGACGTAATGCATTTTTTTCGCTGCCCGGCTGGCTGCTTCACCGCTTGGCAGACCCGAATGCACGCAGTCTAAGGCAAAAAAGAACGACCGTTCAGATTATTGTGATCGCGCCCGCTGGCAGCAAGCTTTTAATTAGATCGGGGTTTCTAAACGCAGCGGCCGCGCTCCCGCGCCGCAACATGCCGCGACGCAGCGGGATAACGATCATTGCCGCCGCGAGTGATGCATAGCAGCATCACCCCACCCCGGCATTGTCCCGCGATCAGTAGCGCCCTGTCACGCCGGCGATGATCACGCCGACACGCAGCACCATATAGGCGGCCCAGTTCGCCATCCGGCGCACCGCCGAACGGCGCGCATGCGTGGCGGCCTTGACCTCGATGCTGCGCGAGGCAATGGCGTGCTCCAGCTCCTGGCGCAGCTCGGCGCAAAACGCACCGTCATAGACCGCGACGTTGGCCTCGCGGGCCAGCAGCAGGCTGAACGGGTCCATGTTGCTGGAGCCCACCGTGGCCCAGGCATCGTCGACCACGGCCACCTTGGCGTGCAGGAAACTATCGGCGTATTCGTAGATTTCCACGCCGGCGCCGAGCAAGGTCGCATAAAGCGAATGGGTTGCATAGTGCTGCAAACGGTACTCGACCCTACCCTGGAGCAACAGCCGCACGCGCACGCCGCGCTTGCGGCACGCCAGCAGCGCACGGCGCATCTTGTGCCCAGGCAGGAAGTAGGCGTTGGCAATGATCACTTCCCGGCGCGCGCCGCCCAACGCCTGCAGGTACTCGCGTTCGATGGCGCGCCGGTTGCGCAGGTTGTCACGCAGCAGCAGCACCGCGCGCATGCCGCCGGCCTGGTCCTGGCGCGGCAGCGGCAGGTCGGTGATCAGCGGAAACTCCGCCGCCACCCCCGCCAGGCCCACGCTGCGCATTTCGCCGCGCAGCGATAGCTGCCACCACAGGCGCTCGGCGGTCAGCGCGATCTGGTTGACCAGCGGCCCCCGCACCTCCACCGCAAAGTCGTAGCGGGGGCCGAGCCCGGTGCTCTCGAAGGGCCCATGGTTGTTGTCGTCAATGATGTTGATGCCGCCAACAAAGCCGATCTGCTGGTCGATCACGGCCAGCTTGCGGTGCAGCCGGCGCAGGTTGCGCCGCGCCAGGCTGAAGCGGCGCAGCGGGCGGAATATCTTGAGGCACACACCGCCCTCGCGCAGGTGCTCGGCAAGCCCGGCCGGCATGTCGCCGGCGCCGAAACCGTCCACCACCAGGTGCACGGCCACGCCCCGCCCGGCGGCACGGATCAGCGCATCGCTTACCGCCGCGCCGACCGCATCATCGGCGTAAATGTAGGTCTCGAGCGACACCGAGAATGCAGCCTGGTCGATCGCGGCAACCAAGGCCGGGAAGAACGCATTGCCGCCGCGCAGCAAACGGACCGCGTTGCCGCCCAGAGGCCTGCCGCGGCGCCATTCGGAGCGCAGTGGGCCGGCATGCCGTGGCGCGCTTGCGCGGGCATCGTCGCGGCTCGCGGTGAGCCCGGGAGGCGGCGCGCGGGGCGGGCGTGGGGGGGGCGGAATCGATGACATGAGGCACATTATCAGGCACGCCGATGTCCTGTGCGTGCGCCAGGCGACGCGCGCGGCGCACACAGCGTGTGGGGCCATGCGCGCCGCGGCGGCCTTTCTCTGCTATCGTCGCCGCTTCATCCCCTCGCAAGCCCCGACATCGTGAAGGTTTTCGGCATCTCCGGTGCGTCCGGCAGCGGCAAGACCACGTTGCTGGATCAAGTGATCCCACGCTTCGCCGCCGCCGGCCTGCGCGTGGCCGGCGTCAAGCACACCCACCATGGCTTTGACCCGGACACCCCGGGCAAGGACTCTTGGCGCATGCGCCAGGCCGGCTGCGCCAATGTCGTGCTGGTGGGCGCGCGGCACCTCACGCTGATGCGCCACTATCCCGAAGCCGAGGCCTCGCCTGAGCTGGCCGATGCGCTGGCCGTGCTGCCCGCCGACACGGACCTGGTGCTGGTGGAGGGTTACAAGCGCAGCGATTTCCCCAAGCTGGAAGTGTTCCGCCCAGACCTGGGCAGGCCGCCGCTATGGCCGGAAGTGCCGAGCATCATGGCCGTCGCCAGCGACCAGCCGCAGGCGGTGGCCGCGCTTACCGCCTTGCCCGTGCTGGACCTGGCGGACCTTGACGCGATCTGCCAGGTCATCCGCGACAGCGCGCTCGAACTCACGCCCGCGCTGGCCGCCGCCCTGGCGCAGCCTCACCAGACCCGATAGACATGCCCGCTGCGCGGCCCTTCCACGCTGCGCTGGAAGGCCAGCGCGACGCGCGCCGCCGGCACCGGCTCAAAGCCGGGGAAGAAATCGCCATACGCGGGCCATGACTCCTGCACTACTGTGGGGCTGACCACATTGATGCGCAGGCCGCGCTCCAGTTCGGGCGCCGCGCTACGCACGAACCCCTCCAGCGCCGCATTGACGCTGCCGGCATTGGCGCCCATGCGGATCGGCTCGCTGCCGACAATGCCGCTGGTGAGCGTGATCGAGCCGCCATCGTTCAGGAAATGCTGGCCAACCAGCGCCAGCCGCACCTGCCCGAGTAACTTGTCCTGCAGCCCGATTTCGAAGTCCTCGGCCCGCATCTGCGCGAGCGGCCCGAAAAACAGGCTTCCGGTCGTGGCGACGATCGCGTCCACCCGGCCGGTCGCGTCAAACAAGGCCTGCACGGATTCCGGCCGGGTCAGGTCGACCCGATGATCGCCGCGCGACTTGCCGACCCGCACCACGTCGTGGCGAGCCGACAGGTTCTCTGCTACCGCCTGGCCGAGCGTTCCGCTGGCTCCGATCACAATAATCTTCATCGCATTCCCCATGGTTCTGGTTGTTTAGGAAGACGGCATTCCTTCTACCGCCATCAGGAATGCATTGTGAAAGTGGATCAAGGAGGGATAAATGGGCTAGGATTTTGCATATCCCTAATTTTTAATTAGCAATCCATGGACAAGCTGCGCAGCATGGAAGTGTTTGCCGCCGCTGCCGAAGCCGGCAGCTTCAGCGCCTGCGCCGATGCGCTTGGCCTGTCGGCGGTGATGGTAGGCAAGCATGTCGGCCAACTGGAGCGGCATCTGGGCGTGCGCCTGCTGCAACGCAGCACGCGCCGCCAGAGCCTGACCGAAGCCGGCCACCTGTTCCTGGAGGAATGCCGGCAGATCCTGGAGCGCGTGCGCAAAGCGGAAACCGTGGCCGAGCGTCTGCACAGCCAGCCGCGCGGCCGCCTGCGCGTGAGCGCACCAGTGACGTTGGGGGAGACGGCGGTAGCCGAAGCGGTATCGGCCTACCTGCTGCGCTACCCGGAAGTCACGGTGGAACTGGTGCTCGACGACGCGTTCACCGACCTGATTGCCGATGGTTTCGACGCTGCCGTGCGCATCGGCGCGCTGGCCAGCTCCGACCATCTGGTGGCGCGGCCGTTGCGGCCGTATCGCATGGCGATCTGCGCGGCGCCGGCCTACCTCGCGCAAGCGGGCCATCCGCGCACGCTGGCAGAGCTGGCCGGGCACCGCTGCTTGAATCATCTGTTGTGGCCGCAAGGCATGGGGTGGCCGGCCCCCGAGGATGGTGCTGCGGTGCCCAAGTCATCGGCGCCGCTCGCGGCCAACAACGGCCAGGCGCTGCGGCGCGCGGCACTGGCTGGCTGTGGGGTAGTGATGCAGCCGGAAGTGCTGCTGGCGGCAGACATAGCCGCCGGGCTGCTGGTCCCGCTGCTGGAAGACGCCATGCCCGTACCAAGGCCGGTCCACCTGCTTTATCCGCGCGACCCGCGGCCACTGCCCAAGCAGGCCTGCTTTGTTGATGTCATGCTGGAAAAAATGGGGGCCTGAGGACAGCCCTGAGGATAGCCCTCAGGGAGTCGTGCCCGCCTTGGCCTTGTGGACAACCGGCCGCTCCGGCACGGCAATGCGTGCAAGCTCCGCCATCAATGGCACGTGGTCCGAGCGCTGGGCCCAGTCGCGGCCGGTCAGCGCGCTGGCGTGCTCGATCTCGAAGCCGCGCACATAGATGCGGTCGAGTTGCCACCAGGGCATGTGGCTGGGAAAGGTGTGCAGCCGCGCGCCACCCGCGGAGGACACTTCCATCGCCCCGAGGGTGTTGCAGATCAGGTTGTCGAGCCGGTGGTTCCAGTCATTGAAATCCCCGGCGATCACCAGCGGCGCCTCGGCAGGCACCACATCCTGCACCCGCTTGACGAGCGCCTCCGCCTGGCGCGCGCGGCTGCGCGCGAACAAGCCGAAATGCACGCAGATCAGATGGGCCTCGACCCCGTTCATATCCGCCACCGCGTGCAGCAGGCCGCGCTGCTCGAAGCGATGGTCGGAGATGTCGAGGTTTTCCGACATCAGGATTGGATGGCGCGACAGGATGGCGTTGCCGTGGTGCCCGTGGTCATACACCGCATTGCGGCCGTAGGCCGAATGCGGATACGCGTCGGTCGCCAGATAGTTGAGCTGGGTGTAATCCGGGTCGAACAAGGCCGCCGCCACCAGGCGGTCATTGCGATCCTGCACTTCCTGCAGGAAGACGATGTCGGCATTCACCACGTGCAGGCCATCACGCACGTTATGGATACGCGACTTGCCCTTGATGCCGGTCACGCCCTTGTGAATGTTGTAGGTGACGACGCGCAGCCTCATAGGTCCGCTCCGCAGGCCGCACGCTGCCCCCGCACCCGCCAGCCCAACTGCAGCACGGCCTCGGCATTGCTGCTCGAGAAGCACAGCGCTGCGGCCTCCCGCCACGGTAGCCACTGATACTGCAAGTGCTCGCGCGGCGCCAGCGTCACCGGCAGCGGCTGCGCGACACGCAGGCCAAACCAGTGCTCGGTGTTGCGCGTCACGCCCGGTGCGTAGCGGTGGCGCCACTGCGGGTAGATTTCGTACTCGATGGTGTGGTTCCAGTCGTCCAGCTGGTGCTCGGCGGCGATCAGGCCGGTTTCCTCGGCCACCTCGCGCGCGGCCGTCAGCGCCAGCGGCTCGTCGGGCGTGTCCAGGCTGCCGGTAACCGACTGCCAGTAGCCCGGCCGGTCGGCGCGCTCGATCAACAGCACTTGCAAGTCTGGCGTGTGGATCACAACCAGGACGGATTCAGGGATTTTGTAGGACATGGGGATAGGACAAACGGCGTCCCCAAGCTTACCGCAGATGCGCCCGGGCACCATGGGAAACATGACGGACATGGCGGAGATGGCGGACTCGCTGCCCAAGCCCATTCATGCGGCATGGACGCTGGACTGCGCCGGCGTCTCGCGCAACCAGGTCTCGAATACGCCAGGCGAGTCGCCGTGGCCCCACGCGGCGCGCAGTTGCTGCATCAACGGGGTCAGCGCGCGCGTGTACTCGCGCGACGCCACCTGCGCATGCACGGCCAGGCGGTCCGCGCATTGCTGCACCTGCGCCTGCAACTGCGCGCGCTCGTGCGTGATCTCCTTCTCTCGCACGCCCAGCGTGTTGTACTTCTGGATCAGGAAGCGCTGGTAGTCTCCGGCCTCGACACCTTGGGCGGCCTGCGCATTGACCTGCTCGAAGCGCATCACGATGCTGCCGGTCTCCTGCTCGATATGCGTGGCCTCCGCGGCCAGCGCCTGCAAGCCATCCTGCAGCCGCAGCGCTTCGCGACGCTCGTCGCGCAGTTGCGCGACGTACGCATCGAAGCTGCGCTGGGCCGTCAGGTAAGCCTGCACCACCGGCTGCGGCGCCACCACCAGCAACGGATCCGCGCCGCCCGTGCGGCTGCCCTGCAACAAGGCGTCGTCGGCCAGCCTCAGGTTACCGAGGTCCTCCAGCCAGCGCCCACGCGCCATGACCGTGCCCACCGTATCCAGCGCCACCCGGCGCAGGGCTTCAGCGCGCTGCATCTCCACCGGTTCCGGCATGGGCACGCCCCCGCCGCCGGATATCGCAGCATGCGCGATATCCGGCACACAAGCGGCCACCGTGGTCGCCACGGACTCCGACATGGCCACCGCCGAGCGGCGCACCGCGCGCCGCAGCTCGAAGCGCGCCAGCAGCATCATCACCAGCCCGGCCGCCAGCCAGGTGAGGATGGTCTCGGCATGGGCCAGTAAAAACTGGCGAATCAGTTCTACATCCAGGTGCACGGCAAATTCCTCCCGCGCGGCCGTCATGCCTTCGAATTGGGCTTGCGGCTCAGCGCTATAAAGGGAGAAGACTGGACGGAAAAGGCTTCGTTCCGCGATGTAACAATTGGAAACCAGGGATTGGTGCCGGCTGTGGGTGCCGGCTGTGGCCCGTGGCGCATCAGAGACCGCGCCGCCGGACTTGAGCGGATCTCCCGCGCTTCACGCATGCGCCGCCTTCATGTCGGCAATGAAGGCGTCCAGAAGATCGTTACGGTGCGGCTTGCGGCGCACCGCCATGTCGAACGGTACGTCATAGCGCATCGCGTCCGGCGCGAGCGGGGCCAGCTGTCCCTGCTGCACGTACGGCGCCGCGAAATGCGCGGGCAAGTACCCAAGGTGGCGGCCGGACAGCACCAGCATCGCCACCGCTTCCATATTGTCCGCCACTGCCGTCACCAGCCGGTCTGTCGGCGAACCCGCCGCCTCCGGCAGCGGATAGCTGCGCCAGGCCCACGCATGGCCAAGCGCGACCGTCGGGTCGACACGCGCGGCCGTCTCGAAGAGCGGATGGCTGCGTCCGGCATAGGCGAGCTGCGTCTCGTGAAAGATGGTCGTGTAGTCCAGCGCCGGCACACGGTGCCAGAAGTAGCCGATGCCCATGTGGATCTTGCCGTCCAGCAGCATCCCTTCCAGCTCTCCCGGCGAACGCACCAACACGGAGAAATGCACGGATTCGTCCCGTTGGCGGAAGCGCTCGATGGCCTGGCTGATTCGTGCATTGGCGCTCACCGGTGTATGCCCGATCAAGCCCAGGCTGAGCGTGCCCACCAACGTGCGGCCCACCTTGCGCGCTTCCGCGCCAAAGACATCCAGCGCCGTCAGCAGCTTGCGCCCGGACTCGACAAATTGCCGGCCCCGCGGGGTCAGCCGGAAACCGCTGCGCCCCCGCTCGCACAGCCGGTAGCCCAAGCGCGTTTCCAGCGTCGAAAGCTGCGTGCTGATGGTGGACTGGCTGACGTTGAGCGTCGCCTGCGCAGGCGTGATGCCATTGGCATCCACCACCGCCAGGAAAACGCGAATCAGGCGCAGGTCAAGATCGGAAGGTTGTCCCAGCATGGTCGATACATCGAGCCGAATCAATGTTTGGTTCAGAGATTTCGCATTCTACGCGTCGGAGCAATCGGAAAGAATGCAGCTTTCCCCACCAGATTGTGTCGCTGAGCGCGGCACGATGAATCGATCACCATGCATGTAAATACGCCACGCCACCCGGCCGATGAGGCCGGACTCTTCCAGCCGATGTCCGGCAACGCCATGCCGCGCTTCGGCGGCATCGCCACCATGATGCGGCTGCCCGCCGCCGCGAGCACCGCCGGGCTGGATGCCTGCTTCGTCGGCGTGCCATTTGACCTGGGCACCTCCAACCGTAACGGCGCGCGCCTGGGACCCCGCCAGATCCGGGCCGAATCCGTGCTGCTGCGCCCCTACAACATGGCCACGCGCGCCGCCCCCTTCGATTCGCTGCGCGTGGCCGACATCGGCGACGTGGCGACCAATCCGTACAACCTGCATGACGCCATCGCGCGCATCGAGGCGGCTTACCGCGACATCATCGCCACGGGTTGCCGCCCGATCGGGCTGGGCGGCGACCACACGGTCACGCTGCCGATCCTGCGCGCCATGCACGCCAGGCATGGCCGCCTCGGACTGATCCATGTCGACGCGCATGCCGACGTGAACGACACCATGTTCGGCGAGAAGATCGCGCACGGCACGCCGTTCCGTCGCGCCGTGGAGGAGGGGCTGCTCGATTGCGGCCGTGTGGTGCAGATCGGCCTGCGCGGCACCGGCTATGCCGCCGAGGATTTCGACTGGTGCCGCCAGCAGGGCTTTCGCGTGATCACGGCCGAAGCATGCTGGTACCGGTCGCTGGCACCGCTGATGGAGGAAATCGGCATGCGCCTGCAGGGTGGCCCGGTCTACATCAGTTTCGACATCGATGGCATCGACCCGGCCTACGCGCCTGGCACCGGCACGCCGGAGATCGGCGGGCTGACGGTGCCACAGGCGCTGGAGATCATACGTGGCGCGCGGGGGCTGGATATCGTCGGCGCTGACCTCGTCGAGGTATCGCCGCCGTACGACCCGTTCGGCACCACGGCGCTGCTCGGGGCCAATCTGGCGTTCGAACTACTGTGCGTGCTGCCCGGCGTCGTGTACCGCGGCGCCTGAATCCCTCCCCGGACAATCATCAGGAGACCCACCATGCAGACTACCCAGCCTGCTCCCCAGCCACGCCGCGCGGCCCTGGCATCCTTTGTCGGCACCACCATCGAGTGGTATGACTTCTACAGCTACGCCACCGCCGCGGCGCTAGTGTTCGGGCCGCTGTTCTTCCCCGGGGAGAGTCGCCTGCTGAGCCTGCTGGCCTCGTTCGGCTCGTTCGCCATCGGCTTTCTGGCGCGGCCCATTGGCGGCGTGCTGTTCGGCCGCATCGGCGATCGCCTTGGGCGCAAGCGCGCGCTCATGGGCACGCTGTCCTTGATGGCCATCGCCACGGTGCTGATCGGCTGCCTGCCTACGTATGCGCAGGCCGGATGGATCGCGCCCGTGGCGCTGGTGGCGCTGCGCGTGCTGCAGGGCATCGCGGTCGGCGGCGAATGGGGCGGTGCGGTGTTGCTGGCAGGCGAGCACGCGCCAGCCAGCCGGCGTACCTTCTTCGCCTCGTTCGCGCAGCTGGGCAGCGCAGGCGGGCTGATCCTGTCGATGCTGGCCTTCAGCGCCGTGGGCCGGCTCGATCACGACGCCCTCATGCAATGGGGCTGGCGCCTGCCCTTCCTGGCCAGCGCGGTGCTGCTGGCGGTCGGCTTCGTGGTCCGGCGGTCGGTCAATGAATCACCCGAATTCGAGGCCATGCGGGCCGCCGGCGACGTGGCCGGCCGGCCACTGGCCGAAGCACTACGCGCGTGGCCGCTGATCGTGCTGGCGATCGGCGCCAACGTGTACGGCATCGCCGGCGTGTACTTCAGCAACATCTTCATGATCTCGTATGCGACGCAGTACCTGGCGCTGGACCGGGCAATGATCCTCGACTGCATGTTCTGGGTGGCGGTACTGCAGTTCTTCGTGCAACTGGGCGCGGCGCATCTGGCGGACCGCTTCGGCACCTGGCGCGTGCTCGCCATCGTCGCCGCTTGCGCCATCGTGGTGCCGTTCGCCATGCTGCCCCTGGTGCGCATGGGGCAGCCGCACACGGTATTCCTGGGCATCGCCATCGCCACGCTATGCGAATCGGGCTACTACGCCGTCATTGCCGGCTTTGTCACCGGCATGTTCGCCGCGCGCATCCGCTACACCGCCATCTCGCTGTCGTACCAGGTGTGCGGCGCCTTCGCCGGCGGCCTGACACCGCTGCTGGCAACGCTGCTGGCGGACAGGTTCTTCCCGCAGTGGTGGCCGATGGCGGTGTTCTATGCGGGATCTGCGATGCTATCGCTGGTGTGCGTGGTGTGGGTGGGGCGGGTGGGCAGGGGGCGAGAGGCAGGCCTGCCCGCAACCGCGGCGAGCGTTTAGGGCGAAGGAATAAAACAAAAAGGCCGCGCTGTCGCGCGGCCTTTTCAAGCAGTCCGAATCCCGGCTCAGGCCGTCTTCGGCTCCGCGGCGCGCAGGCGGATATGCAGTTCGCGCAGTTGCTTCTCGTCGACCGAGCTCGGGGCTTGCGTGAGCAGGTCTTGCGCGCGCTGGGTCTTGGGGAAGGCGATCACGTCGCGGATCGAATCGGCGCCGGCCATCATGGTGACGATGCGATCCAGGCCGAAGGCCAGGCCGCCGTGCGGGGGCGCGCCGTATTGCAGCGCGTCCAGCAGGTAGCCGAACTTGGCACGGGCTTCTTCCTCGCCGATCTTCAGGGCGCGGAACACCTTGCTTTGCACGTCCTCACGGAAGATCCGCACCGAGCCACCGCCCATTTCCCAGCCGTTCAGGACCATGTCGTAGGCCTTGGCGATGCACTTGCCCGGATCGGTTTCCAGGTATTGCAGGTGCTCGTCCTTGGGGCTGGTGAACGGGTGGTGCATGGCGACCCAGCGGGCATCTTCTTCGTCGTACTCGAACATCGGGAAGTCGATCACCCACAGCGGCTTCCACACGTCCTCGAACAGGCCATGGGTCTTGCCGAACTCGGAGTGGCCGATCTTCAGGCGCAGGCCGCCGATGGCGTCGTTGACGACCTTGGCCTTGTCCGCGCCGAAGAAGATGATGTCGCCGTCCTTGGCGCCGGTGCGCTTCAGGATCTCGGCGATGGCCGCGTCGTGCAGGTTCTTGACGATCGGCGATTGCAGGCCGTCGCGGCCCTTGGCCACTTCGTTGACCTTGATCCAGGCCAGGCCCTTGGCGCCATAGATGGCGACGAACTGGGTGTAGGCATCGATCTCGCTGCGCGAGATGGCGGCGCCGCCCGGCACGCACAGGCCGACCACGCGGCCGTTCTCGCTGTTGGCGGGGCCGGAGAACACCTTGAAGTCGACGTCCTTCATGGCGTCGGTCAGTTCGGTGAACTCGAGCTTGACGCGCAGGTCAGGCTTGTCCGAACCGAAGCGGGCCATGGCCTCGCGGAATTCCATCACGGGGAAGCTGGCGTCCAGGTCGACATCGATGGCGTTCTTGAACACCGTGCGCATCATGTCCTCGAACAGGTCGCGGATCTCCTGCTCGTTCAGGAACGAGGTTTCGCAGTCGATCTGCGTGAACTCGGGCTGGCGGTCGGCGCGCAGGTCCTCGTCGCGGAAGCACTTGGTGATCTGGTAGTAGCGGTCGAAGCCCGACACCATCAGCATCTGCTTGAAGATCTGCGGCGATTGCGGCAGCGCGAAGAAGTGGCCCGGGTTGGTCCGCGACGGCACCAGGTAATCCCGCGCGCCTTCGGGCGTGCTCTTGCCCAGCATCGGGGTCTCGATGTCGATGAAGCCTTGCGCGTCCAGGTACTTGCGCACTTCCATGGCCACCTTGTAGCGCAGGCGCAGGTTGTACTGCATCTGCGGGCGGCGCAGGTCCAGCACGCGGTGCGTCAGGCGGGTGGTCTCGGACAGGTTGTCGTCATCGAGCTGGAACGGGGGCGTGACCGACGGGTTGAGCACGGTCAGCTCATGGCACAGCACCTCGATCTTGCCCGAGGTCAGGTTGGCGTTCTCGGTGCCGGCCGGACGGGGACGCACCTTGCCGGTGATGCGCACGCAGAACTCGTTGCGGATCTCTTCAGCGGCCTTGAACATCTCGGGACGATCGGGATCGCACACCACCTGCACCAGGCCTTCGCGGTCGCGCAGGTCGATGAAGATCACGCCACCGTGATCGCGGCGACGCTGCACCCAGCCGGTGAGAGCCACTTCTTGGCCCGACAGTTGTTCGGTCACGAGACCGCAATAGTGAGTACGCATGGAGGACATAAGAGAATTCCCGGAATAACGCGGCCGCCGATGCGGCCGGCGATCAATTTGAATGCGATGAGCCGGCGGACTCGGCGAGGGCTTCCGCCTCCTCCTCGCCGGCGCGCACCGAGCCGCTCTTGCGCGGCAGCTCGGTCGGCGCCACCACGCCCATCGAGACGATGTACTTCAGCGCGGCGTCGACGGTCATGTCGAGTTCGATGGTATCGGCCTTGGGCATCATCAGGAAGAAGCCCGAGGTCGGATTAGGCGTGGTCGGCACGTAGACGCTGACATACTCGCCCTGCAGATGATTCTGCACATCGCCGCCGGGACGGCCGGTGAGGAATGCGATGGTCCACGAACCCTCACGCGGGTACTGCACCAGCAGCGCCTTGCGAAAGGCATTACCGGACGAGGAGAGCAGCGTATCCGAGACCTGCTTGACGCTGGTGTAGATCGGCCCGACCACCGGGATATGGCGCAGCAGCGCTTCCCACCAGCGCACCAGGCGCTGGCCGATGAAGTTGTGGGCCAGCAGGCCGACCAGCAGGATGAACACCACCGTCAGGATGGCGCCCAGGCCCGGGATGCGCACCTTGAACAGCTGGACCGGCTGCCAGGCTTCAGGCAGCAGCGCCAGGCTCTGGTCCATGGTGCTGATGACCAGGTTCAACACCCACAGCGTGATGCCCAGCGGCACCAGCACCAATAGCCCGGTGAGGAACCAGGTCTTGAGGGCGGAAGTCTTCTTCGCCGGCACGATGCGTTCTGCCTTCAATGGCTGGCGACGGCACTGCCGGAACCGCCGGCAGTGCTGGTCGGCGCCGTGCTGACGGTGCTGGAGGAATCCGTGGCTGCGCCGGACGAGGCCGGTGCCGCTGCTTCGCTCTTGCCCTCGGTGGCGCTGCCCGCGGCCGCGGTGGCGGGCGCAGCGGACGTGCCACTGTTGCCACCGCGGAAATCGGTGACGTACCAGCCCGACCCCTTGAGCTGGAAGCCCGCGGCGGTCAGTTGTTTCTTGAACGTGCCCTTCGCGCCGCAGGATGTGCAGTCGGTGAGCGGGGCATCGCTCATTTTCTGCAGCACATCGCGCCCGTGGCCGCAGGCGTCGCAACGATAGGCATAGATCGGCATAGTGGCTCTCCGCAAGGAGTCTGGAACGGAAATTGGATGGAATCGCGAGGCCGCGCCGAGCGGGAAGTTGCCACTCCCGCGCGCGCACCTTGCGGTGCAAAGCCTTGAATTATAAACCGTTCTGAGAACGCCGGGCCGGCGGAAAAAGAGCAGGAAATGCCTTCGAAGCCACGCGCGACCCGCCGGATGCCCGCAACGCTCAGGCCAGATGAACTTCCTTGACGCGCGGATGGTCGTTGATCCACTGCGGCAGCAGCGAGCCGAACACCATGCCGCCAATGGAGACCAGCAGGCCGACCATCTGCGGCGGCACCGCCGCGTCGGCGAAGGCGACTTCGCAGCACAGCCAGGAAACCAACCCGAGGATGATCGCGGCAAGGCCGCCCTGGCGCGTGGCCGGCTTCCAGAACATGCCAAAGGCCAGCGGGACGAACGACGACACCAAGGTGACCTTATATGCATTTTCCACCATATGGAAAATGGACAGATGCGAGTTCAGCGCGAACAGCGTCACCAGCACGGCGAACACCAGCACCACGGCCTGCATCACGCGCAGGAAGCGGCGGTCGTCGAGATGGCGGAAATAGGGCCGCAGGATATTCTCGGCAAAGGTGACCGACGGTGCCAGCAGCGTCGCCGAGGCACAGCTCTTGATGGCGGACAGCAGCGCGCCGAAGAACATCACCTGGGCGAACATGGGCGCGTGCGTCAGGATCAGCTTGGGCAGGATCAGCTGCGAATCGGTGTTGATGTACTTCTGCACCATCTCCGGGTCGATCATGGTGGCCGAATAGGCCAGGAACATCGGGATGAAGGCAAAGCAGAAGTAAAGCACGCCGCCCAGCACCGAAGCGCGCCCGGCAATCTTCTCGGTGCGCGACGAGGTCACGCGCTGGAACACATCCTGCTGCGGGATCGATCCCAGCATCATGGTGAACAGCGCGGCCGCGAAGCCGATGATCTGGATCAGGTCCAGCGAGGGCAGGAATTCAAACTTGCCGGCCGCCGCCGCATGCGACACCACCGCGGCCACGCCGCCGGCCTGGCCGCTGACTTCATAGCCGATATACAGCATCCCGATCACGATGATGATCATCTGGATGAAGTCGGTCACCGCCACGGCCCACATGCCGCCGAACAGGGTGTACACCAGCACGCTGGCGGCCCCGATCATCATGCCGGTTTCCTGCGACAGCGCACCGTCCGAGACGGTGAAGAACACCAGCCCGAGCGCCTTGATCTGCGCGGCAACCCAGCCCAGGTAGGACATCACGATGCACAGCGTGGTCAGCACCTCGGCCAGCCGCCCGTAGCGATTGTGATAGTAATCGCCGATGGTGAGCAGGTTCATCCGGTACAGCGGGCGCGCGAAGAACAGGCCGACCAGGATCAGGCAGAGCGAGGAACCAAAAGGATCGGACACCACGCCGGACAAGCCTTCCTTGAGGAAAACCGCGGGGATGCCCAGCACCGTCTCCGAGCCGAACCATGTCGCGAACACGGTGGCGGTGACGATATAGAACGGCAGGCTGCGGCCGGCGACCGCGAAGTCGGTGGCGTTGCGCACGCGCAGCGCGGCCCACAGGCCAATGCCGACGGAGATTACCCAATAGATGATGACGAACCAGATCAGCATGCTGCTGCCCTATCCCAAAGTGCCCTTGCGGCGAGAAACCGGTTGCCGGTGAGGCGGGATTTGCGGCCAGCCTTGCCCGGAGTCCAATTCATCGGTCGGGGCCGCATGGGTGGCTGAGCTAGCCTGCGGTCGTAGCCGAATCAAAACGCGGATTATAGCGACGCCTGCGGCGCGGCGAGAAAAAAACCCGTTGCCACGCGGAAATTGCCCGGCACGGTGCAGCCCCGGCGCCACAGGTGACGTGGACTGCGCTGCGGATGCCCGCCACGGCCTCGGCGCCCCGCCATGGTGCGCAAGGCTTGCGGCTTACGCGCGGTTACACAGCTTACAAACCCTGCGTCAGCGCGCCGTGCCCGGCGCGCATTAAGGAAGCCAAGGCAGCAACATCGGGCGCCGCGCCCACGAGCCACGCTGCCGCACACGACCCAATGAGGAAAAGGAGAACACCATGTCGAACCGCCAAACCAAGATGCTCAAGACCCTGATGATTGCCGCAGGCCTGCTCGGCGCCGGCCTGGCCAGCGCCCAGACCGCGGCGGTCTCGCAGGATGTGCAGCGCAACGTCAACCAGGAACAGCGCATCGAGAACGGCCTGAAATCCGGCAGCCTGAGCACGCGCGAAGCGGCCAGCCTGGAAAAGCAGACCGCACGCGTGGACCACATGGAAGCGCACGCCCTGGCCAACGGCTCGGTCTCGCCGCGCGAGCAGGCGTCGATCCAGCGTGCCGAGAACAACGTGAGCCGCGACATCGCGCACGATACGCATAACGGCATCACCGGCAACCCCGCCAGCGCGTCGTCGCAGCGCATGCAGGCCGACGTGCAGCGCAATATCAACCAAGAGCAGCGCATCAAGAAAGGCGTGGCCAACGGCTCGCTCACCAACCGCGAGGCCGGCAGCCTCGAACGCGGCCAGGCCCACGTGGATCGGCGCGAAGCGCGTGCCGGCGCCAACGGCCATGTCGGCGCGGGCGAGCAGCGCGGCATCCAGCGCGTCGAAAACCGCGACAGCCGCGCGATCTACCACGACAAGCACAACGCCCGCGTGCGCGGCTGAAGCAAAGGCTGGCGCCTGCGGCTGAACCCTGAAACCTAAGCCCTGCGGCGCCAGACCTGCCACTGCTCGCGACCGGCAAATACCGGCAGCGAGCCCGTGGCGGCCCGCGCCTGCACCAGTTCGAAGGCCGGCTCAAGCAGCGCGCGCAGTTCTGCCTCGGGGATGGCGAAAGGCGGCCCGCCGCGCGTCTCGTCCAGGAAGAAGTAGCCGGCCAGCAGCCCGCCCGGCGGCAGCAGTTGCGCCACGCGAGCGGCGTAGCCGGCCCGCATGGCTGGTGGCAAGGCGCACAGGAAGGCCCGCTCGTAAATCCACTGACAGGCAGGCTCGGGCGCGAAGGCAAAGAAATCCGCCTCGTGCACGACGGCCCCGGCCGGCCCCAGCGAGCGGCGCGCGCTGGCCACGGCCTCCGGTGAGAAATCAATGGCGGTCACCGGCCAGCCGCGCGCATGGAGCCACCCCGCTTCCCAGCCGTTGCCACAGCCCGGGATTAGCGTTGGGCACGGCGCCATCGCGCTGGCGAAGGCCTCGAAATCGGCCGGCACGCCGCCCAGGTCCCAGGGCATGAAGCCCTTCTCGAAGCGCTCATCCCAGAAAGCCGGATCCCCCGCGTTGCGCGTGGCAAAGGCTGGCGGGGCCGCAGCCTGGTTCGGCGCGTTATCGGATTTGGTCAAGCTAGCCTCCACTGCATTGCATTTCATCAACCTTGCACTCGCCACCCGGGCGATTCGGGGCACGATTCGGGGCGCATTTCGGGGCACTATCCCGTGCGTTACCAGTAGCCAACCCAGGCCAGCAGCTCGGTCAGCACCACCCCGGCGATGAATCCGCCAACCAGCAACAAGGCCGTGCCGACCAGGCGGTTGGTGCGGCGCTGCTCGGCGACCAGGGCGGCCAGCAGCTTCTCCTGCTGGCCATTGTCGACCAGGGCGCGGCGCTCGAGGAACTGGTGCGCCAGGCGCGGGAAGTCAGGCAGCATCTTGGCCCATTGCGGGGCCTCCACCTGGATGCGCTCCCAGGCGCCCTTCCAGCCGACCTGCTCGTGCATCCATTTCTCGAGGAAGGGCTTGGCGGTCTTCCACAGGTCCAGGTCCGGATCGAGCTGGCGCCCCAGCCCTTCGATATTGAGCAAGGTCTTCTGCAACAGGACCAGTTGCGGCTGGATCTCGACATTGAAGCGGCGCGAGGTCTGGAACAGGCGCATCAGCACCATGCCCAGCGAGATCTCCTTGAGCGGCTTGTCGAAATAGGGCTCGCAGCACGCCCGTACCGCGCTCTCCAGTTCCTCCACCCGCGTATGGGCCGGCACCCAGCCCGACTCCACGTGCAGCAACGCCACGCGATGGTAGTCGCGGCGGAAGAAGGCGATGAAGTTCTGCGCCAGGTAGTTCTTGTCGAACTCGGACAGCGCGCCGACGATGCCGAAGTCCAGCGCGATGTAGCGCCCAAAACTCTGCGGCGCCACCGACACCAGGATGTTGCCCGGGTGCATGTCGGCATGGAAGAACCCGTCGCGGAACACCTGCGTGAAGAAGATCTCCACGCCCTCCTCCGCCAGCAGGTGCATGTCGACGCCTGCCGCCCTGAGCGACTCGGTGCGCGAGATGGGGATCCCATGCATGCGCTCCATCACGAAGACCTCGCTGCTGCACCAGTCCCAGAACACCTCGGGCACCAGGAGCAGCTTGGTATCGGCAAAGTTGCGGCGCAGCTGGCTGGCGTTGGCGGCCTCGATCATCAGGTCGAGCTCGTCGTGCAGGTATTTGTCGAACTCGGCGACGACCTCGCGCGGCTTCAGGCGCTTGCCGTCAGCCCAGAAACGCTCAAGCCAGGCAGCCAGGTCCCGCATCAGCGCCAGGTCGCTGTCGATGACCGGCAGCATGCCCGGGCGCAGGACCTTCACCGCGACTTCGCGGCCATGGTTGGGGCCGCCCTTCAGGGTGGCAAAGTGAACCTGGGCAATGGACGCGCTGGCCACCGGCTTGTGGTCGAAGCTCTCGAACAGCGTCGCCAGTTTCCGGCCCAGCGAGCGCTCGATGATCTTGACCGCCACGACCGAATCGAACGGCGGCACCTGGTCCTGCAGCTTGGCGAGCTCGTCGGCAATGTCCTCGGGCATCAGGTCGCGCCGGGTGGAAAGCACCTGGCCGAACTTGACGAAGATCGGGCCCAGCCGGGTCAGGGCCAGGCGCAGGCGCTCGCCGCGGGGCATGTCGAGCTTGCGGCCAATGGTAATGACACGCACCAGGAAACGGATGCGGCGGCTCTTGAAGCCAGACAGCACGAGCTCGTCGAGGCCGTAGTAGAGGATGACGAAAACGATCTTGCAAAGGCGCAGGAAGCGGGTCATGCAGGTTCTTCAGTGTTGGGGCCGTGCTGCTTGGCCGGTCTGGCAATGGCTAAAGCCGTGGATGCGCAATGGAGCGGGGTCTGACGGCGGCGGGCCGCGGGCAATTCAGCGATGGGCGGACGGCAGCGTGCCGGCGCCACGCTCGGAGCGGGTGCGCTGCTCCAGCTTTTCCAGCCGCTTTTCCAGCCGGGCGAGGTCGTCGCGCAGCGCGCTCACGCCCGCGCCGAACTCGTCGAGCGCCGCGTGGCGCACCAAGGTCGGCTGCTCGTCGAGCAGGTATTCGGTCACGTTATCGACCAGCGCGCGGCCGACCCGCGTGGCCTGGGCATGCACCTGCTGCACGCCGTCCACCACCCGTTGCGCCACGCTGTCGCTCACTGGGCCGCCCAGGATGCCGCGCAATGCGCGCGACAGGTCCTCGGCCGCATCCCAGCGCAGGTTGCGGGCCAGCGTGGAGACCGTATTGGCCAGCTCGGCATCGCCCTCGATGCGCACATGCTTCATCGCCGCCGCCTGGCCGCCGCCCGCCACGTCCGAGGCCACCAGCGGCCACTGCTGCAGCGGCACGGTCAGCGTGACCGCCGGGGTTTCATCCACCGGGGCCAGCTCCGTCAGGCCCTGCCCCGTCACCTTCAATGCGAGCGTGAACGCGGCCGCGTCAAAGCGGATGATGCGGCCGGCGAAGGGCTGGAGCATGGTGGTTGCCCAGGGCTCCTGTTCCAGCAGGTGGTTCAGGGCAGTGATCGGGGGGGTGGCCAAGGGGGTGGGGAGGGTGGTCATGATTGGGTGGGGCTGGGGGCGGGCCTTTCAGTAGGTGTTAGGGGTTGATCGGTTCTAAAGTCACAGTCACAGGCAAAAGCAACTGCTTAACTACAAAGTCAAGCAACGGAATCCCCCCACCCCACAAACAAAAAAGCCCACGTTTTCACGTGGGCCTCCATTCTATGTCACCTGCCGGCCTTAAACCTGCCGGCGAGGCACTCCCTGCACTCAGGAAGTTTGCTGGATCCCCGCCAGCAGCCAGCCGCCAGGGCCGCTTACCGGCTTTGCCAGGTTCCAGACTTCGGCGAAGGGCTGGGCGGGCTCGCCGGCCTTTTCGCGGATCATGCCGGAGAAGCGCACGCTGGCCAGATGCTGGGCCGGGCTGTCTTCGATGCCGAGCAGTTCGCCTTCCAGCGTGACCACGTCGGTCTTGTTGACCTCGGTGCCGCGTTCGGACAGGTCCATCTTGATCTCGGCGAACATTTCCGGCGTGGTGAACTCGCGGATGTCCTCGAGATTGCCGGCATCCCAGGCCGCCTGCAGGCGTACGTAGTACACCTTGGCGTTGCGCAGGAAGGCTTGGGTGTCGAAGTCGGCCGGCACACCCCAGGGCTGGGCCGCGCCCGCAGCAGCACCAACGGCCGCGCCAGCCATCACCGGTGCGGCGGATTGCATCGAGGCGACGGAACCGGGCGCGGGCATCACCGGGTTGGGTGAACCAACCGGCACCTGTTGGCGCAGGACCGGTTCGTTGCTGCCACCAAATCCGTTACCCGAGCCACCGCCGGCACCGGCTGCCGCACCGGCATAGGCCGGTTGCTGCGGTGCCTTGGCGCCGCCGCGGAACTTGCGGATCAGCCAGATTGCGGCGAACGCCACCAGGGCGATCAGGATCAGGTTGGACAGGAAGCCCATGGCGGCGCCGCCCAGGCCGAAGTGCGACAGCAGCCAGCCGATGCCCAGGCCGGCGGCGATGCCGCCGAGCATGCCGCCCCAGTTACGCTTGGGCGCGGCAGCAGCGGCTGCGCCGGCGCCTGCTGCAGCGGGCGCGGCTTGCTGGGCCGGGGCCTGCTGCGCGGGCGTCTGGTTCGGCGATTGCTGCGCCGGTGCCTGCTGGCGTTGCGTCACGCCGGACGATTGCTTGCCGATGCTGCGCGACCCGCCGAGGCGTTTGGCATTGGCGTCGAGCGCCATGCCGAGGGCAAGCGTGCCAATCAGCACACCCGCCATGAATTTTGCGCGAAATAGCGACATATCAGTGCTTCCCCTGTTAAGTTCGCTCATCTTTCTTTGAGCCTATATCAGTCTAGTACTTTCGCCCGACGTGAAGCGCCACCACTCCCGCCGTCAGGTTGAAGTATTCGACATTCTCCAGGCCCGCATGTTCCATAAGACGTACAAGTGAAGCCTGGTCTGGATGCATTCTGATCGATTCGGCCAGATAGCGATAGCTATCGGAATCCTGTACCACGCGCTGCCCCAGCCACGGCAGGAACTTCAGCGAATACATGTCGTAGGCCTTTTCCAGCGGCTTCCACACCTTGGAGAACTCCAGCACCATGACTTTGCCACCCGGCTTGATCACCCGGCGCATCTCTGACAATGCGACCTCCTTGTGCGTCATGTTGCGCAGCCCGAAGGACACCGTGACCAGGTCGAAATAATTGTCCGGGAACGGAATCCGCTCGGCGTCACAGAGACAGGTGGGGATGACGATGCCTTTATTCAACAAGCGGTCGCGCCCAACCCGGAGCATCGACTCATTGATGTCGGTCAGCCAGACCTCGCCGGTGGGCCCGGCCTGGCGTGCGAAGGCCTTGGCCAGGTCGCCGGTGCCGCCGGCGATGTCGAGCACCTTGAAGCCAGGCCGCACGCCAGCCTGGGCGATGGTGAACATCTTCCACAGCCGGTGCATGCCGCCGGACATCAGGTCGTTCATGACGTCGTACTTGTTGGCCACCGAATGGAAGACTTCGGCTACCTTGCCAGCCTTCTCTTCTTCCTTGACCTTCTCGAACCCGAAGTGGGTCTCGCTCATAACTCGCTCCAGAACTCAGTAATGGCCCGCGGGGGCGCAATCTCAATGGCTGCCGCAGGCATGGCCGCCGGGGGCCGCCATGGGGGTGTCGCGATCGACGCCGGCAGCTTCCAGCCGCTCAAGGTAGGACTGCCAGATGGTGTCCTGCTGGGCGCCCAGGCGGTAAAGCAGTTCCCAGGAATAGATGCCGGTATCGTGGCCGTCGGAAAAACGGATCAGGATGGCGTAGTTGCCGACCGGCTCCACCGCGGCGATGGTGACGTCGCGCTTGCCGGTCTGCAGCACTTCCTGGCCCGGGCCGTGGCCCTGCACTTCGGCCGAGGGTGAGTTCACCCTCAGGTATTCGAACGGCAGCCGGAAGCTGGAACCGTTGTCAAAACCCACCTCCAGCACGCGCGACTGCGTGTGCACGGTAAGTGCGGTGGGATGGGGAGTATCTTTTTCAAGGCCTGCCATGATGGGTGGCGTGCGGCTGTGGGCGAGCCGCAGGTTGCGGCCACACCGGCCTTTACGCTTCGTGTACGACCCGATAGCTTACCGCAGCCGCCTCACCTTGCCCATCGTGCTCCGCCTCCCAGTGCGCTCCGTCGGCCGCGACATAGCGCAGGCGCTTGCCATGGAAGGCGGCAACCGTGCTGCGGTGTGCGATGCTGATGATCGCCGCGCCGGGCAGGGAGTCCACCATCAGGCGGTACATCTCGCTTTCGGTTTCCTCGTCGAGCGCGCTGGTGGCCTCGTCCAGGAACAGGTAATCGGGCTTTTGCAGCAGCGCGCGCGCAAAGGCCAGGCGTTGCTGCTCGCCCGGCGACAGCCGCAGCGACCAGTTGTCGAACACGTCGAGCTGCTCGGCCAGGGCGCCGAGCCAGGCTTCGCGCAGCACCTTCTGCAAGGCTTCGCGGCTATGCACGGTGCCGGCGTCGGGATAAGCCAGCGCATCGGCCAGCGTGCCGATCGGCAGGTAGCTGCGCTGCGGCAGGAACAGCATGCGAGCCGCGCCGGGCATGGCTACCTTGCCGCTGCCGTAGGGCCAGATCCCGGCCAGCGCGCGGAACAGCACGCTTTTGCCGCAGCCCGAGGGGCCGCTGACCAGCCAGCGTTCGCCGGGCGCGATCTGCAGCGAGAACGCCGCCACCAGCAGCCGCTGCTGGATCTCGCCGCCGTTGCCGTTGCCGGTGCGCACCGGCAGCGCCAGCGCGAGGGTGTCGATGCGGATGCCGCCGGAATCGGTACCGGTGCCAGCCTGGACCACCTCGATGTCGCGCACGCCGGTGTGCTCCTGGTCCTGGCGCTCCGCCACGCGGATAGCATCGCGGAAGTCGATCAGCCGGTTGGCTGCGGCCTTCCAGCCGACCAGCGTGGAGTAATTGTCAACGAACCACGACAGCGCCCCTTGCACCTGGCCGAAGGCCTGGCTCACCTGCATCAGCCCACCCAGCGTCATCTTGCCGGCGAAGTAGCGCGGCGCGGCCACGAGCAGCGGAAAGATGATGGCGAACTGGCCGTAGCCGGAACTGACAAAGGTCAGGCGACGCGTATAGCGCATCAACTGTTTCCAGTTGGCGCGAATGCGGTCAAAGCGTGAGCGCAGGCCCGCCTGCTCGGTAGGCTCGCCCCGGTAAAGTGCCACCGGCTCGCTGTTCTCGCGCAAGCGCACCAGCATGAAACGGAAATCCGCCTCGTACTGCTCTTGCTGGAAACTCAAGCCGATCAACGGCCGGCCCACCACGTGGGCAATCAGCGAACCGATCACGGCATAGCCCACCGCGAACCACACCATATAGCCCGGAATCGTGATCTCGGTGCCGCCCAGCATGAAGCTGATCGGCCCGGAAACAGCCCACAGGATGCCGACGAAAGACACCAGCGTCACCACCGAATTGAGCAGCCCGAGCGAAAGAGACAGCGCGCCATCGGTAAACGAGCGCAGGTCGTCCGCAAGCCGCTGGTCGGGGTTGTCCGTGGCGTGCGTCTGTTCTATGCGGTAGTAAGCCTGGTGGCTGAGCCAGTGGTCCATGAAGCGGTCGGTCATCCAGGTACGCCAGCGCATCTGCAGCATCATGGTGTAGTACTGCCGTGATATGGCCGCCACGATAAAGAAGCCGGCGATCCAGGAGAAACGGATCAGCAGCGCCTTGAAGGAGGTGTAGTCATGCTGCTCCAGCGCGTTGTAGAACACGCGGTTCCATTCGTTGAGCAGCACGTTGATATAAACGATGCCGAGATTGAGCGCGACCACGAAGGCCAGCAGCCCGAGGCCGGCCTTGCGGTCCTCGGATATCCAGTAAGGCTTGATCAGGTCCCATGTCTCGGCCACCCGCAGGCGGCTCTGGATCCTGAGGGCACGGGCCGGCACGGCCGGGCCTGGAACGGTAACGGAAGACGGTGTGGACATGGCACCTTTCGCGCAAGCGGGCCATGGCAGATCCACCGGCCCCGCTCTTGTGGGAATGAAGACAACGGGTGTTAGAAGACGGCGCCGCCCGGCTGGTTCCGGAAATTCAAAAAAACCGATAGCAATGCCGGCACGGCACGGGCACGGCACGGGCACGGCTACGCCAGGCGTCAGCCTGCTTCGGCCAGTTTCGCCAGGGCCGCGCGCAATGCCGGCAGGCGCTGCGCAAGGCCCGCCAGGCGCACGGCATCCGGCTCGCGCTGCGCAGCCGCCCAGACGGCTTCGGGAAAATGGGTATCCCAGCGGTAGCGTGGAATGATATGCCAGTGCAGGTGCGGCACCATATTGCCGAAGGCGGCCAGGTTGACCTTGTCGGGCACCATGGTCTCGCGCACCACGCGCTCCACCCGCGCCACCAGCCGCATCAGCCAGGCCTGGTCGTCCTCAGGCAGATCGGTCTGCTCGGCAACGTGGCCATTCCACACCACCCGGCAGAAGCCGGGAAAGCGCTCATGCTCGACCAGGATGACCCGGGCGCGCTCGCCACGCCAGACCAGTTCGCCGCCGTCCGTCTCGCACAGCGGGCAGTTGGGGATGAGATTCATGCGGGCGCTCCCGATGTGTCAACCGATCGTGCGAGATCGGCGCATCGAGCCCACCACCCTCGCACCTCCATCACACCAGCACCCGCTCGATGCCGCCCGAGTTGGCCTTGGCCACATAGTCCGGCATCCAGTTCTCGCCCAGCAGGTGCTTGGCCATCTCCACCACGATGTAGTCCGCCGTGACCGTGGCGTCTTCCTTGTAGCGCGACAAACCCTGCAGGCAGGACGGGCAGCTGGTCAGGATCTTGACGTCGCCCACGAAGCCGTCGGTGCGCAGCTTGTCCGCGCCCTTGGTCATTTCCTCTTCCTTGCGAAAGCGGATCTGGGTGGAAACGTCGGGGCGCGACACCGCCAGCGTGCCGGACTCGCCGCAGCAACGCTCGTTCTTCTCGATCTTGCTGCCGCCCTCGTTGCCGCCCATCAGCTCGTTGACGAGCTTGGTCGGGTCCATGGTCTTGATCGGGGTGTGGCAGGGGTCGTGGTACATGTAGCGCGTACCGGTCACGCCTTCCAGCTTGACGCCCTTCTCCAGCAGGTATTCGTGGATGTCGATGATGCGGCAGCCCGGGAAGATCTTGTCGAATTCATACCCGGCCAGCTGGTCGTAGCAGGTCCCGCAGCTCACCACCACGGTCTTGATATCGAGGTAGTTGAGCGTGTTGGCGACCCGGTGGAACAACACCCGGTTGTCGGTGACCATCTTCTCGGCCTTGTCGAACTGGCCGTTGCCGCGTTGCGGATAGCCGCAGCACAGGTAGCCCGGCGGCAGCACGGTCTGCACGCCTACATGCCACAGCATGGCTTGCGTGGCGAGGCCCACCTGGGAGAACAGCCGCTCCGAGCCGCAGCCCGGGAAGTAGAACACCGCCTCGGTCTCGGGCGAAGTCCGCTTCGGGTCGCGGATGATCGGCACGATCTCGTTGTCTTCGATGTCCAGCAGCGCGCGCGCGGTCTTCTTGGGCAGGTTGCCCGGCATCTTCTTGTTGATGAAGTGGATCACCTGCTCTTGCACCGGCGCGCGGCCCACCGTGGCGGGCGGGTGCGCGGTCTGCTTCCTGGCGAACTTCTTGAGTACGTCGTTGCCCAGGCGCTGCGCCTTGTAGCCCCAGTCGATCATGACCTTGCGGGTCATGTTGATGGTCTGCGGATTGGTGGCGTTGAGGAAGAACATCGACGCGGCGGTGCCGGGGTTGAACTTCTTCTGCCCCATCTTGCGCAGCAGGTTGCGCATGTTCATCGACACGTCGCCGAAGTCGATCTTGACCGGGCACGGCGTCACGCACTTGTGGCAGACCGTGCAGTGGTCGGCCACGTCCGAGAACTCGTCCCAGTGCTTGATCGAGATGCCGCGGCGGGTCTGCTCCTCGTACAGGAAGGCCTCCACCAGCAGCGAAGTCGCCAGGATCTTGTTGCGCGGGCTGTACAGCAGGTTGGCGCGCGGCACGTGGGTGGCGCACACCGGCTTGCACTTGCCGCAGCGCAGGCAGTCCTTGACGCTGTCGGCAATGGCGCCGATATCGCTTTGCTGCATGATGATGGACTCATGTCCCATCAGCCCGAACGACGGCGTATAGGCATTGCGCAGGTCAGCGCCGGGCAGCAGCTTGCCCTTGTTGAAGCGGCCCTGCGGATCCACGCGCTGCTTGTACTCGCGGAACTCGCCGATCTCGTCCTCGGTCAGGAACTCCAGCTTGGTGATACCGATGCCGTGCTCGCCGGAAATCACGCCGTCCAGCGAGCGTGCCAGCGCCATGATGCGGGCCACCGCGCGGTGGGCGTCCTGCAGCATGTCGTAGTCGTCCGAGTTGACCGGGATATTGGTGTGCACGTTGCCGTCGCCGGCGTGCATGTGCAGCGCCACGAAGACGCGGCCGCGCAGCACCTGCTTGTGGATCTTCTGCGCTTCGTCGAGGATGGGCTTGAACTCGCCGCCGTTGAAGATATTGCGCAGCTCGGCGCGCACTTCGCTCTTCCAGGACACGCGGATGGTGCGGTCCTGCAGCAGGTGGAACACGGTGGCGTCCGGCTGCTGCTCGAGGCGCGCCTCGAAAGCCTGGCCGAGCAGGCCCAGGCCATGGCCGATCAGCGACGCGCGCGCGGTGGCCAGCGGCGTATCCAGGTGGTCCTGCAGGTAGGTCCAGCGCGAGCGGATCTCGCGCAGCAGCTGCAGCGCGTGCTGCACGCGGTCTTCCAGCAGCTCGGCGCTGGGGATCTCGTTAGCATCGTCGCTGCGGCCCAGCGGCAGGTTGCCGCGCGCGAAGAAGGCTTCCAGCGCGTCGGTCAGCTGGAGCTTGTTCTTGATCGACAGCTCGATATTGATGCGCTCGATGCCGTCGGTGTACTCGCCCATGCGCGGCAGCGGGATCACCACGTCTTCATTGATCTTGAAGGCGTTGGTGTGCCTGGCGATGGCGGCGGTGCGCGAGCGGTCCAGCCAGAACTTCTTGCGGGCTTCCGGGCTGACCGCGACAAAGCCTTCGCCGCTCTTGCCGTTGGCCATGCGGATGACTTCCGAGGTGGCGCGGGCAACCGCGTCCTGGTCGTCGCCGACGATGTCGCCGATCAGCACCATCTTGGGGAAGGCATTGCGCTTGCTCTTGGTGGCGTATCCCACCGCGCGCAGGTAGCGCTCGTCCAGGTGCTCCAGGCCGGCCAGGATGGCGCCGCCGGGGGTGCGCGATTCGGCGTCGAGGTAATCCTTGATTTCCACGATGCTCGGAATGGCGTCGCGCGCCTGGCCGAAAAACTCCAGGCAGACGGTGCGCACATGCGCCGGCATGCGGTGCAGGATCCAGCGCGCGCTGGTGATGATGCCGTCGCAGCCCTCCTTCTGGATGCCTGGCAGGCCCGCCAGGAACTTGTCGGTGACGTCCTTGCCCAGGCCTTCCTTGCGGAACTTGCGCCCTTCGATGGCCAGGGTTTCCGTGCGCAGCGGCTTTTCGCCGGGCGCGCGGTTGCCGTCCGACCACTTGAGCTCGAAGGTGGCGACCGCCACGTCATGGATCTTGCCCAGGTTGTGGTCCAGGCGCGTGACTTCCAGCCAGTTGCCTTCCGGATCCACCATGCGCCACCAGGCCAGGTTGTCCAGCGCGGTGCCCCACAGCACGGCCTTCTTGCCGCCGGCGTTCATGGCCACGTTGCCACCGATGCAGGAAGCATCGATCGAGGTCGGGTCGACCGCGAACACCAGCCCGGCCTTGTCCGCCGCATCCGCCACGCGGCGCGTCACCACGCCGGCGCCGGAGAAGATGGTGCCGACCTTGTGCGACACGCCCGGCAGGTCGGTCTGCTCGACCGGCCCGAGTTGTTCCAGCTTCTCGGTGTTGATGACCGCGCTCATCGGCGTCAGCGGCACGGCGCCGCCGGTATAGCCGGTGCCGCCTCCGCGCGGGATGATGGTCAGGCCCAGCTCGAAGCAGCCCTTGACCATGCCCGCGATCTCTTCCTCGGTGTCCGGGGTGAGGACCACGAAGGGATATTCCACGCGCCAGTCGGTCGCGTCGGTCACATGCGAGACGCGCGACAGGCCGTCGAACTTGATGTTGTCCTTCTGCGTGATGCGGCCCAGCACGCGCTGGGTGCGCTTGCGCAGGTCATAGGCGTGCGCGAACTCCTGCTTGAAGTCCTCGATGGCCTGCTTGGCAAAGCTGACCAGCTGCTCGACCCGGTGGGAGCGGTCCTCGGCGGCCGGCTCGGCGTGCTCGGCACGGTCGGCGGCACGGCGCTTTTCCACCTCGGAGAGCCGGTGGTGGAGTGCCGTAACCAGCATCTGGCGGCGCTTGGGGTTCTCCAGCAGGTCGTCCTGCAGGTAGGGATTGCGGCGCACCACCCAGATATCGCCCAGCACTTCGTACAGCATGCGGGCGGAGCGGCCGGTGCGGCGTTCGCCGCGCAGCTCGGCCAGGATACGCCAGGCTTCTTCGCCTAGCAGCCTGATGACAATCTCGCGATCCGAGAATGACGTGTAGTTATAAGGGATCTCTCGCAGGCGCGCAGGCGCATCCTGCGCGGCGAGTTTGGCATCGAGCACGAGTGGGGCGTTCATGGGGAGGGGACCGCTTCCTGTAGCGCACGGAGACGGTGCGCCGGATCGTCTTTAAAGGGCAATTGTACTTCAAGGCCTGCTTTCGCCGCGCCGCAACATGGCAGAGCCCTGCTTGGGCAAGGGTGGCATCACCCTCGCCGTGGCGCGAGAGGCGCTAGCTAGAACAGGCTTTTGAGGCTGGCTGCGATGCCGTGCCAGAAACTATCCGGAATCCAGAGCAGGGCAATCGTCATGGCAAGGTAGCGCAGAAACTTGCCAATCGCCATGTAAACCAGGCTCGGCCAGAACGAGAGCCGGAGCCAGCCGGCCAAAGTGCACAAAGGATCACCAACTCCGGGCAACCACGATACCAGCAGGGTCGGCGGTCCCAGCCGGCGCATCCACCGGAAGTAGCGCGCATCCAGCGACGGCTTGCGCGGCTGGCGGGGATGGCGGCGGTGTTCGGCGTGCTCCTCCTCGTGCGCGCGCTGCTGGCGCCGCTGGCGCAAGCGCACCACGGCCAGCTTGGCCGCGTAGCCAAGCCACCAGTCGATGGCGCCGCCCGCGGTATTGCCGAGCGTGGCGACGACGATGGCCGGCCAGAACAGGTGCGGATTGAGCTTGATATACGCGAAGACCGCCGGCTCCGAGCCCAGGGGCAGCAAGGTGGCGGACACCAGGCTGACCACGAAGATAGCCGGCAAGCCCACCTTGGGCAGGGCAACGGTTTCGAACAGCCAGTCGATGAAGCCTTCCATATAGAGAGATCTGGTGCCGGAGCGAGGTGGATGCGGTGTGAATGCGGCGTGGATACGGTGTGGCGGCCGGACGGCGGGCCATTCTAGCAGCGCCATCCTGCACCCCCGCGGCCGACGCCGTCCACGCGCTCTTGCGGCGTCAGGTGGCGAAGGGGCAACCCGCATGGCATGCGCCGGCGATTTGTGATTAACTGTTAGAGCATGTCGCAGCCAAACGTTCGCGGCGCGGCATTGCCAGGCATTGACCGGCGGCAACGGCAGTACCGCAATACCGCAGTACCAACATCACGAAATAGCCGTACCCAACAAACGGCAGTAACGCGTCGTGGCCAGTCCCGCGCAGTTTTTTCGGGATTCAGGGATTGGTCGTGCACGTGTCCACCCACATGGAGACAAGCATGGCGATTCCTATCCGCCTGACCGTCAACGGCCGCGCCGTCGACGCGCAGGTAGAACCCCACACCCTTCTCGTCCAGTTCCTGCGCGAACAACTCCGCCTGACCGGCACCCATGTCGGTTGCGACACCGCCCAGTGCGGCGCCTGCACCGTGCACATGGACGGCCGCGCGGTCAAGTCGTGCAACATGCTGGCGCTGCAGGCGGATGGCGCCAGCATCACCACCATCGAAGGACTCGCCCCGGAGGGCCAGCTCCACCCCATGCAGGAAGCCTTCCGCAATTGCCACGGCCTGCAGTGCGGCTTCTGCACGCCCGGCATGGTCATGAGCGCCATCGCGCTGGTCAAGCAGCAGCCCAATGCCGACGCCGCCGCCATCCGCGAGCAGCTCGACGGCAACCTGTGCCGCTGTACCGGTTATCACAACATCGTGCGCGCGGTGCAGGAAGGCCAGTCCGCGATGCATGGCGTCAGCGCTGAATAAGGGGACCGCCATGAACGCACCCGACAACCAGCACCTGATCGGCGCCTCGGTCAAGCGCAAGGAAGACTACCGCTTTCTCACCGGCAACGGCCAGTACACGGACGACATCGTGCTGCCGCAGCAAAGCTACGGCTACTTCCTGCGCTCGCCGCACGCGCACGCCCGCATCGTCTCCATCGACAAGACCGAAGCACTCGCTTCGCCGGGCGTGGTCGCCATCTTCACCGGCGACGACGTGGCGGCCGACAAGGTCGGCGGCCTGCCCTGCGGCTGGCTGATCCACAGCATCGACGGCAGCCCGATGAAGGAACCTGCGCACCCCGTGCTGGCGCAGGGCAAGGCCCGCCACGTGGGTGACCAGGTCGCGCTGGTGATAGCCGAAACGCTGCAGCAAGCCAAGGACGCCGCCGAGAAGATCGACGTGCAATACGATGAACTGCCCGCCGTGGTGAACACCGCCCACGCTGCCTCGGCCACCTCGCTGGTGCATGACGACGTGCCCGAGAACACCAGCTATGTCTGGGGCCACGGCGACCGCGCCGCCACCGACGCCGCCTTTGCCAAGGCCGCCCACGTGACCACGCTGGAGATCATCAACAACCGGCTGATCCCCAACGCCATCGAGCCGCGCGCCGTCAATGCCAGCTACACCCGTCAGGACGACAGCTACACGGTCTATGTATCGAACCAGAACCCCCACGTGGAGCGCCTGCTGATGGGCGCCTTCGTGCTTGGCCTGCCGGAGTCGCGCCTGCGCATCATCGCGCCGGATGTGGGCGGCGGCTTCGGTTCCAAGATCTTCCTGTACGCGGAAGACGTGGCGCTGACCTGGGCCTCGAAGAAGATCAAGCGCCCGATCAAGTGGACCGCCGAACGCTCGGAGTCCTTCCTGACCGATGCGCACGGCCGCGACCACGTCACCAAGGCCGAGCTGGCGATGGACGCCGACGGCAAGTTCCTGGCCATGCGGGTGCACACCACCGCCAATATGGGCGCCTACCTGTCGACCTTCGCGTCCAGCGTGCCGACCATCCTGTACGCCACGCTGCTGGCCGGGCAGTACGCCACGCCGGCGATCTATGCCGAGGTGCGCGCCGTGTTCACCAACACCGCGCCGGTGGACGCTTACCGCGGCGCGGGCCGCCCGGAAGCCACCTATGTGGTGGAGCGGCTGGTGGAAGCCGCGGCGCGCGAGATGAAGATGGACCCGGCGCAAATCCGCCGCAAGAACTTCATCCACGACTTCCCCTACGCCACCCCGGTCGGCCTGACCTACGACACCGGCGACTACGAGCCGTGCCTGGCACGCGCGCAGGAACTCGCCGACGTCAAAGGCTTTCCCGCGCGTCGTGAAGAAGCGAAGCAGCGCGGCAAGCTGCGCGGCCTGGGCTACTCCTGCTACATCGAGGCATGCGGGCTGGCGCCGTCGAATATCGCCGGCGCGCTGGGCGCGCGCGCGGGACTGTTCGAAGTCGGCGAGATCCGTGTCCACCCGACCGGCACCGTGACCGTCTTCACCGGCTCGCACAGCCACGGCCAGGGGCATGAAACCACCTTCGCGCAGATTGTGGCGGACCGGCTCGGCATTGCACTGGATGCCGTGGAAGTGGTGCACGGCGACACCGGCCGCGTGCCGTTCGGCATGGGCACCTATGGCTCGCGCTCGCTGTCGGTGGGCGGCTCGGCCATCATGAAGGCGCTCGACAAGATCGAAGCCAAGGCCAAGAAGATTGCTGCCCACTTGCTGGAGGCCTCGGACGCCGACATCGAGTTCAAGAACGGCACGTTCAGCGTGGCCGGCACCGACCGCAGCAAGACCTTCGGCGAGGTTGCGCTCACCGCCTACGTGCCGCACAACTACCCGCTCGACAAGCTGGAGCCAGGCCTGAACGAAAACGCATTCTACGACCCGACCAACTTCACCTATCCATCGGGCGCCTACATCTGCGAGGTGGAAGTCGATCCGGACACCGGCGAGAGCAAGGTGATCAAGTTCACCGCGGTGGACGATTTCGGCAACATCATCAACCCGATGATCGTCGAAGGCCAGGTACACGGCGGCATCGGCCAGGGCCTCGGGCAGGCCATGCTGGAGCAGTGCGTGTACGACGACGACAGCGGCCAGTTGCTGACCGGCTCCTACATGGACTACGCCATGCCGCGCGCCGGCGACCTGCCGGATTTCACAGTGGAAACCGCCAAGGGCACGCCCTGCACGCATAACCCGTTGGGCGTAAAAGGCTGCGGCGAGGCCGGCGCGATCGGCTCGCCGCCGGCCTTCATCAACGCGCTGGTGGATGCGCTCTCGCCGCTTGGCGTGCACGACATCCAGATGCCCGCCACGCCACACCGCGTGTGGCAGGACATCCGCCTGGCGCAGGCCCCTAACTGAGATCGGAGGCACACCATGTACGCATTCAATTTCGAACGCGCCGCCGATACCAAGGCGGCCGTGGACAAACTCAAAGCGGACCCCGACGCCAAGTACCTGGGCGGCGGCCAGAGCCTGCTGGCCGCGATGAAACTACGCCTGGCCGCGCCATCCGCGCTGATCGACGTAGCCCGCATTCCCGGCATGGCGGATATCCGTGTCGAAAACGATGAGCTGGTGATCGGCGCGGCGGCACGCCATGCCGACGTCGCGGCCAACGCCGACGTGCGCAAGCGCATTCCCGCGCTGGCCGCGCTGGCCGACGGCATCGGCGACCGCCAGGTGCGCGCGATGGGCACGCTGGGCGGCTCGCTCGCCAACGACGATCCGGCCGCCTGCTACCCGGCGGCCGTGCTCGCGCTCAACGCCACGGTGGTCACCGACCGCCGCAACATCGCCGCCGATAGCTTCTTCAGGAGCCTCTACGAAACCGCGCTGGAACCCGATGAGCTGATCACCGCCGTGCGCTTTCCCACGCCGGACAAGGCCGCCTACATCAAGTTTCGCAACCCGGCATCGCGCTTTGCGCTGGTGGGCGTGATGGTGGCGCAGTTCGGCAAGGTCGTGCGGGTCGCGGTCACCGGCGCGGCCGACTGCGTGTTCCGCAGCGCACCGCTGGAGCAGGCGCTGGCAGCCAGCTTCACGCCGGCGGCAGCGCGCGCGGTGGTGGTGGATGCAAGCAAGCTGAACACCGACCTGCATGCCAGCGCAGAGTACCGCGCGCACCTGATCCCGGTGCTGGCGGCGCGCGCGGTGGAGCAGGCGTTGAAGGGCTAAGGGAGCAAGCCGGAGCGAAAGCGCCGGCACTCGCCAATCCGGGCGTGTTCACTTCGAGCTCACGCCCGCCCTCTCCCCCAGCCCCTCTCCCACGTGGTGGGAGAGGGGAGTCAACCGGCCAGCACCCATGCTTCCCCAGTCCATCGACCAGACCGCTGCCCTGCTGGAGGCACAGCAGTATTTCGCCGATCGCGAAACCGCCACCGTGCTGTACCTGGCACTGCGCATGCAGCGCCCTCTCTTCCTCGAAGGCGAGCCTGGCGTGGGCAAGACCGCGCTGGCGCGGGCCATGGCCGACGCACTCGGCACGCGCTTGCTGCGCCTGCAATGCTACGAGGGGCTCGATGCCTCCAGCGCGCTGTACGAATGGGATTACCCGCGCCAGATCATGGCGCTGCGCCTGGCGGAAGCGCGCGGCGAGCGGCCCGACACGCAATCGCTGTATCACGACGATTTCCTGCTCAAGCGCCCCCTGCTGGAATCCCTGCTGCCTGACCCGGCCGCGCCCGGCATCCCGCGCGTGCTGCTGATCGACGAGATCGACCGTGCCGACGAACCCTTCGAAGCCTTCCTGCTGGAGGTGCTGTCCGAGTTCCAGGTGTCGATCCCCGAGATCGGCGTGATCCGGGCCGAGCAGCCGCCGCTCATCATCGTCACCTCCAACCGGACCCGCGAGGTGCATGACGCGCTCAAGCGCCGCTGCCTGTACCAATGGATGGGCTATCCCCAGCGCGAGCGCGAACTGCAGATCGTGGCCGCGCGCGCGCCCGAGGCCGCCTCCGCGCTGCAGCACCAGGCCATCGACTTCATCCACCGGCTGCGCGGCATCGACCTGTTCAAGTCGCCCGGCATCGCCGAGGCCATCGACTGGTGCCGCGCGCTGGCCGCGCTGGGCGTCAGCGAGCTCGATCCGCAATCGGTGCGCGACACGCTGGGCGTGCTGCTCAAGTACCAGGACGACCTGGCCCGGGTCGATGGCCCCACCGTGGCCGAACTGCTCGCCAGCCGGGCGCCGGGAGCCTGAGCCATGCCCCGGCTCCATCCGGACGCTCCGCTGGCCGCCGTGCCACCCGCCGGCACGCTGCCCATGCTGGCGCGCAACGTCACGCATTTCGTGCGGCTGCTGCGCGATGCCGGCTTTGCGCTGTCGCCCGCACAAGCTGTGGATACGCTGCTGGCGCTGCAGTACGTGGACATCGGCAGGCGCGACGAAGTGCGCGCAGCCATGGCAGCCCTGATGGTGAGCGGGCCCGATCAGCGCCTGTTGTTCGACGCCGCCTTCGACCTGTTCTGGCGCGACCCGGACTGGGAGGGCAAGCTGCGCGCCCTGCTGCTGCCGCGCGTGGATGCCGGCGCGCCGCCGCCGCCGCGCAACAACCGGCTGGCCGACGCGCTCGCCGCCCAGCGCCCTCCCGAGTCCGGCCGCCGCGGCGAGGACCATGTCGAGCGCTTTACCGCGCCGCTCACCTTCAGCGCGCAGGAGCGCCTGGCGCAGCGCGACTTTGAAACCCTCGGCGCGGAAGAATGGCGCGCGCTGCAGCACATGATCCGCGCCCGCCACGCGCGCCTGGCCACCGAGCGCACGCGCCGCCTGCGCGCCGCCGCCAGCGGACCGCACGCCGACCTGCGCGCCAGCGCCCGGCTGGCGGTGCGCCAGCAAGGCGAATGGCTGCGCTGGAAATACCGCCGCCGCGCCGAGCGCCGCCCACCGCTGGTGCTGCTGCTCGACATTTCCGGCTCGATGAGCCAGTACTCGCGCGCGGTGCTGTACTTCTGCCATGCGCTGATGCAATCGCGCGAGCGGCTGCATGTGTTCCTGTTCGGCACCCGGCTGACCAACATCACCCGCTGGCTGCGCGAGCGCGACCCGGACGAAGCGGTTGGCGCCATCACGGGCCAGGTGCGCGACTGGGCCGGCGGCACCCGCATCGGCGCCGCGCTGGCCACCTTCAACCGCCAGTGGGCGCGCCGCACGCTGTCCGGACGCGCCACGGTGCTGCTGGTCACCGACGGGCTCGACCATGAAGACATCGACCTGCTAGACGCCGAAATGGCGCGCTTGCGCCGCTTCGCCCATCGCATCGTCTGGCTCAACCCGCTGCTGCGCTATGCCGGCTTCATGCCGCAGGCACGTGGCGTGCAAGCCATCCTGCCGCATGTGGACGCCCTGCGCTCGGCGCACAACCTGGACAGCCTGTTCGCGCTCGAATCCCTGCTGGCCGCGCGCGAGACCCTGGCCATGCCCGTGTTCACTGCGGTGCCGGGGCCCGGAGACATTAAAAACATGAAGGACACCAAGGAGACGCCCCGACCATGGAAATGACACAGACGCGGCAACTGCCGGTAGCACAGCAAACCGCCTGGGAAGCCCTGAACGACACGGCGCTGCTCAAGCAATGCATCCCAGGATGTGAGAGCATCGAGCCTGACGGCGACAACGCCTACCTGGTGGCGCTGACCGCCGCGGTGGGCCCGGTCAAGGCGCGCTTCAAGGGGCGCATGGCCCTGCAGGACATCCAGGCGCCCGACAGCTACACCATCCAGTTCGACGGACAAGGCGGGGTCGCCGGTTTCGGCAAAGGCACCGCGGCCGTCACGCTGGCCCCCGAAGGCGACGCGACGGTGCTGACCTACACGGTCAACGCCCAGGTTGGCGGCAAGATCGCGCAGATCGGCTCGCGCCTGGTCGACGCCGCCGCGCGCAAGATGGCCGATACCTTCTTCGACCGCTTTACGGCGGCGGTGAGCGGGTCCGGCGAGCAGGGTGACGAGCCAGGCACGGATGACAATGTCGCCAAGGACGGAGCGGCGGCCGGCGAAGGCAGCGCGCCCGATGAACAAAACGGTGAAACGAAGCGGAAACGATCATGGACAGCGTGGATCTCGAAGTCCTGAAAAGCAGTGTGAAGTGGCAGGCCGAAGGCCATCGCACGCTATTGGTGACGGTAGTCAGAACCTGGGGCTCGTCGCCCCGGCCGGAAGGCGCCATGCTGGCGGTGCGCGACGACGGCCTGGTGGTCGGCTCGGTCTCGGGCGGCTGCATCGAAGACGACATCATCGACCGGGTACGGCGCGAAGGCATTGCCGGCGCGCACCCCGAAGCCGTCAAGTACGGCATCAGCGCCGAGGAAGCGCACCGCTTCGGCCTGCCCTGCGGCGGCACCATCGAACTGGTGACCGAGCCGCTCGGCGCCGACAGCCACCTGGACGAACTGCTGGCCGCCGTGGAGGGCGGCAAGCTGGTCGCCCGCACGCTCGACATGGCTAGCGGCCGCGCCACCCTGGGCCCGGCCGAGGCCACCGACGGCCTTGCCTTCGACGGCGCCACCCTGCTCACCATTCACGGGCCGCGCTACCGCATGCTGGTGATTGGCGCGGGACAGCTGTCGAAATACCTGAGCCAGATCGCGGTTGGCCTGGGTTTCCAGGTCACCGTGTGCGACCCGCGCGAGGAATACACCGAGACGTGGGACATCCCCGGCGTCACCATGGTGCGCACCATGCCGGACGACACCGTGACCGACATGAAGCTCGACGAGCGCTGCGCGGTGATCGCCGTCACGCACGACCCCAAGCTCGACGACCTGGCCCTGATGGAAGCCCTGCGCACGCGCGCCTTCTACGTCGGCGCCCTCGGCTCGCGCCGCAACAACCAGGCGCGCCGCGAGCGGCTCAAGGAGTTCGACCTCAACGAGCTGCAGCTCGCGCGGCTGCACGGCCCGGTCGGCATCTACATCGGCAGCCGCACGCCCCCCGAGATCGCCATCTCGATCCTGGCCGAAGTCGTCGCCGCCAAGAACCACGTCTCGCTGCCCGACATCCTCCAGGTGGAAGGCGCCAAGGCCGCGCGCGAACTGGCCGCCAACGAAGGCAGCACCTGCAGCCCCGCCCCGTGACCAGCCCGCTGACGGGCCCCATCAACGGTGCCATCCACACTGCCGAGCCCCCCACCGGCATCCTGCTGGCAGCCGGCTACGGCCGCCGCTTCGACCCCGCCGGCCAGCGCAACAAACTCCTGGCCATGCTGCCCGACGGCCACACCGTAGCCGCCCGCAGCGCCCGCACGCTAGTCTGCGTGCTGCCCGGCACGCTAGCCGTGATCCGCCCGGGCAATGCCGCGCTAGCGGCAGAATTGCAAGCTGCCGGCTGCCGGGTACTGGAGACTGCGGCAGCCGAGGCCGGCATGGGCGCCGCGCTGGCTGCGGCGGTAGCCGCCACGCCCGACGCCAGCGGCTGGGTAGTGGCGCTGGCCGACATGCCGTGGCTGCCGGCCGAGCTGGTGCGCGCGGTGGCGTTGACAATCACCACGCGTGACGCGATTGCCGCACCGTGGCGCGACGGACGGCGTGGGCATCCGGTCGGATTCGGGTCTGCGTGGCGAGATGCCCTGCTCAAGCTTGATGGGGATGAAGGCGCGCGGACGTTATTGAAGACACAGCCGGTGATGAGGATTCTTACTGAGGATGAGGGGGCGTTTCGGGATGTGGATGTTGAGGGGGATTTAGGGGGGACGGGGGTGTAGGGGGGCGCTGCGCCCTACCCCCCTACACCCCCGTCCGTCTCACCCAAAATCCTCAAATACTCCCTCCTCCACCAATGCACATCCTGCGCCCGAATCCGCTCCAGCAGCTTCTGATGCCGGGACTGCCGCTCCGCCAGCGGCATATGCAAGGCCTGCTGAATCGCCTGCGCGGTAGCATTGATATCGTAAGGATTCACCAGCAACGCCTCGCGCAATTGCTCGGCAGCGCCAGCAAACCGCGATAGCACCAAGACCCCGGGATCGTCCGGATCCTGCGCGGCAACAAACTCCTTCGCAACCAGGTTCATCCCATCGCGCAACGGCGTCACCAGCGCCACGCGGCAAGCGCGGCAAAGGCCCGGCAGACGGCGCCGTGCCGTGGTGCGATGGATGTAGCGCACCGGCATCCAGTCCAGCTCGCCATACTCGCCATTGATCGCCCCGGACAGCCCTTCGAGCTCGCGCCGCAGATCCGCATAGGCGTCCACCGTTTCGCGCGATGGCGCGGCAATCTGGATCAGCGTCGCGCTGCGGCGGTTCTCCGGATACTGCGCCATCAGCGTCCTGACTGCCTTGAGCCGCTGCGGCAGCCCCTTGGAGTAATCGAGCCGGTCGATGCCAAGCAGAAGACGGCGGCTCGAATACTGGCCGCGCATCATCTCGTACGTCTCGCGCGATTCCTCGCACTGGCCCAGCGCGGCGAATTCATCAACATCGATGCCGATCGGGAACGCTTGCGCGCGCACGGTGCGGTGGAAAGCCCGGAAGCGATACTCGCCCATGGGCTCGGCCTGCGCTTCGCTTTGCACGTAGCGCGAGAAATGCTCGAGATCGAGCTGGCTCTGGAAGCCAACCAGGTCATAGGCGAACAGGGCCCGCATCAGCCATTCGTGCTGCGGGATGGCGGCAAGGATCAGCGGCGGGGGCAGCGGGATATGCAGGAAAAAACCCATGCGCTGGCCGCACCCCATGGCACGCAGCTCCGACGCAAGCGGAATCAGGTGATAGTCGTGGATCCAGATCACATCGTCCGGGCGCAGCAACGGGGCAAGCTTGCGTGCAAAGAGCTGGTTGACGCGGCGATAGATGTTGAGATAACCGGAGTCGAAATCCGCCAGGTCGATGCGATAGTGGAACACCGGCCACAGCACGCCATTGCTGTAGCCCTGGTAGTACGCGTCGTGGTCCTCGCGGCACAGGTCGACCGTGGCCAGCGTGACATTGCCGGCTTGCTGGATATGCAGCTCTCCCTCGCCCGGCGTGCCGCCCTGCGCGGCTTCCACGATCTTGCCGCTCCAGCCGAACCACATGCCGCCGGTCGCCTTGAGTGCTTCGCCCAGTGCCACGGCGAGGCCGCCCGCGGCAAGGTTGCGCGGATCGGCCACGCGGTTGGATACCGCTACTAGTCTGCCCATACATTCCTTTGTGCTGGCCTCACCGCGCGCGCCTTCAGATCACGGAATCCCATGGCGCGGACAGGCGCATGGCGCCGTTGATCAGGCCTACCATCGAGTAGGTCTGCGGAAAATTGCCCCACATCTCGCCGGTCACGGGGTGCGTATCCTCGGACAGCAGGCCAAGCGGATTGCGCGCCGCCAGCATGGCCTCGAAGATCTCACGCGCTTCCTCCCGGCGCCCCACGCGCGCGAGCGCATCGATACGCCAGAAGGTGCAGATGTTGAAGGCGGTCTCGGGCTTGCCGAAGTCGTCCGGCGCCTCATAGCGGCGCATATAAGGCCCGTCGCACAGCGACGCTTCCATGGCCTTGAGCGTGGACATGAAACGTTCATCCCTGGGCTCGATAAAACCGACCTCGGCCATCAGCAACACGCTGGCATCGAGCTCGCGCCCGCCGAAGCTCTCGGCGAACGCCTGGCGTTCCTCGCTCCAGGACTCGCGCACGATGCGCACCTTCATGCCTTCGGCATGCTGGCGCCAGTAAGCCGCGCGATCGGGCAATTGCAGCGCATCGCCGATCTTGGCGAGGCGGTCGCAGGCGGCCCAGCTCATCAGGGCGGACGAGGTATGCACCCGCGCGCGCGTGCGCAGCTCCCACATGCCCGCATCGGGCGTGCCGAACACGCGTACCGCCTGCTCGCCCACGGTTTCCAGCACGTGGTACTCGGCCGCCCCGCCGCGGTGCAGCAGGCGATGGTCGTGGAAAGCCTGGGCCGCGCCCAGCACTACGTTGCCGTAGACATCATGCTGGAAGTGCTCCTGCGCCTGGTTGCCCACGCGCACCGGGCCCATGCCACGGTAGCCGGACAAATGATCGAGCATGCTCTCCGGCAATTCGAGCTCCAGCCCGATGCCGTACAGCGGCTGGATATGGCCATTCCTGGATTGCATCACCACGTTGGACAACCAGCGCAGGTAGTCCTCCATGGTGCCGACCTCGGACAAGCTGTTGAGCGCGCGGATCACGAAGAACGCATCGCGCAGCCAGCAGAAGCGGTAATCCCAGTTGCGCCCGCTGCCGGGCGCCTCGGGAATGCTGGTGGTCATGGCCGCGACGATGGCACCCGTCTCCTCGTACAGCGACAGCTTGAGCGTAATGGCGGCGCGGATCACCGCCTCCTGCCACTCGCGCGGCACCGCGAGGCGGCGGCTCCACATCTTCCAGTAAGCCGTGGTTTCCTGCTCGAAGTCGCGGGCGATTTCCTCCACGCCGCCTTGCAGGGTTTCGTCCGGCCCGAGGATGAAGTTGAGGTCGCGCGTGAGCAGGAAAGGCGTCTGCGACAGCACATAGGTCAGCGGCGCGTCGGTGGTCATGCGCAGCGTGCTGCCGTCGCCGATATAGCGCACGTGGCTGCTGCCGCGCGTGATCTCGGGCTTGACGCGCCCCCAGTCGAAACGCGGCGCCAACGTCACGCGCACACGCGGCGCGCCCTGAACCGGCCGGATGCGGCGGATCAGCGAGGTGGGGCGGAAGTAACGTCCGATGCGGAAGAAACGCGGCGCGAAATCGGTAATCTCAAGGCTGTTGCCATGCTGGTCAGTCAGCCGGGTCCGCAGCACGGCCGTATTGGGCTCATACCACTGGTGCGCTTCGTGGAAGTCCTCGATTTCGATGGCAAAGTGGCCAGCGTTCTCGCCCGGATCGAGCAAAGCATTGAAGACCGGATCGCCGTCAAAGCGCGGCAGGCAGCACCACACAATGCGCCCGCGCCCGTCGACCAGCGCGGAGATCGCACAGTTGCCGATCATGCCCAGCGATAGCGAAGGCGCGGCGTAGCGCCCGTCATCTCCGGCGCGCGCCGGAAACTCCTCGGTGGATGGGTTGCTCACAGCGAATCCCCCTCAAGACGTCGTTGTGGATGTGGCTCCGGAAACCTGCGTGCCCTGCGCGGCGGCCATGACTTCGAGCGCCTTGGCGGAGCGATGCAGCCAGCAGCGCAGCGCGGCCGGGCCGGTCACGCTGGCGGTGGCGGCGCTGGGCCGCGCGCCAACCAGCAGGCCGACGCCGCCAAGGCGGCGCACCACGGCAAAGCCAGCCTCGTCGGTAATATCGTCGCCCGCAAACAGCGGTGTGCGCCGCGCAAATGGCGGGCTGCGCATAAAGGCATTGATGGCGCCGCCCTTGTCGATGCCTGCTGGCTTGAGTTCCACCACCATCTTGCCGTGCAGGACTTCGATGCCGGGCACGCCACCGGCGAGTTCGGCGGCGAAGTTGCGCACCATGCCTTCGAGGTGGGGAACGGCGCGGTAGTGCACCGCAACCGCGACCGACTTGCGCTCAAGCTGCAAACCGGGATGCGCGCCGACCAGCGCTTCGAGCGGCGGGAGCAGCAGCGGCACGCCAGGGTCAGGCTGGCGCAGGCGTTGGCCGCCCGCGTCGCGCAGTTCCGCGCCATGCACGCCGGCACACGGCAGTTGCAGCGGCTGCAGGAAATGATCCAGCTCCGCGATCGGCCGGCCGGAAACCAGGGCCACCGCACCGCCCAGATGCAGATGCAGGGCGCGCAGCGTCCCCACCAGTTCCGGTTCGACCTGCACGAGGTCAGGACGCGGCGCAAGGTCGGCCAGCGTACCGTCGAAATCCAGGAACAGCGCGGTGTTCGGTTCGATCAGAGGTAGGGAAGGCATTGCGTTACACCGTATCACGAGTGTTCCGGCAGCGTCCACCGGGCTTCGTCCTACAAGGTGCGCAAGCGCCCCTTCGGCGCGCCACGGCGGTGCCTGCACCTCTGCAGTGCGCAAGGCACCCCGGCGCGCGAAGGTGAGCTTGCCTGCCCTTCGCGGTCGCTTGCACAGGGGTGCAGCCATCGCCGCCCCCCGCCATCCATTATCATTACCGGTTTCCGCCAATCCCCGCCCCGGCTGTCCACGATGACCCGCAAACCCGATTACCTGAGAAAGATCCTGACCGCCAAGGTGTACGACGTGGCCCAAGAGACCGATCTCACCTATGCAAACCTGCTCTCCGCGCGCACCGGCAACAAGGTGTGGTTCAAGCGCGAGGACACCCAGCCGGTGTTCTCGTTCAAGCTGCGCGGCGCGTACAACAAGATGGCCTCGCTGTCGCCGGAAGAGCTCAAGCGCGGCGTGATCGCCGCCTCGGCCGGCAATCACGCGCAGGGCGTGGCGCTGTCAGCCGCGCGCCTGAAGTGCAAGGCGCTGATCGCGATGCCGGTCACCACCCCGCAGGTGAAGATCGACGCGGTGCGTGAGCGTGGTGGCGAGTGGGTGGAAATCGTGTTGCACGGCGACTCGTACAGCGACGCCTACAACCACGCCGCGGTGCTGGAGAAAAAGCACAAGCTGACCTTCATCCACCCCTTCGACGATCCCGAAGTCATCGCCGGCCAAGGCACCATCGCCATGGAAATCCTGCGCCAGCACCCGGGCCCGCTGCATGCGGTGTTCGTGGCGATCGGCGGCGGCGGCCTGATCTCCGGCATTGCGTCCTACATCAAGGCGGTGCGCCCCGAGATCAAGGTAATCGGCGTGCAGACCGTGGACTCCGACGCGATGAAGCGCTCGGTGGACGCGGGCAAGCGCGTGGAGCTCAAGGAAGTGGGCCTGTTCTCGGACGGCACCGCCGTGAAGCTGGTCGGCAAGGAAACCTTCCGCATCACGCGCGAGCTGGTCGACGAGATCATCCTGGTGGACACCGACGCCATCTGCGCCGGGCTCAAGGACGTGTTCCAGGATACCCGCAGCATCCTGGAGCCGGCCGGCGCCATGGCCGTGGCCGGTCTGAAGCTCTACGCCGAGCGCGAGAAGCTCAAGGGCCAGCACCTGGTAGCCATCGCCTGCGGCGCGAACATGAACTTCGACCGCCTGCGCTTCGTGGCGGAGCGCGCCGAGGTGGGCGAAGCACGCGAGGCGGTCTTCGCGGTCAGCATCCCCGAGGAACGCGGCAGCTTCAAGCGCTTCTGCGAGCAGCTCGGCACGCGCAATGTGACCGAGTTCAACTACCGCATCGCCGACAAGAGCATGGCGCATATCTTCGTCGGCGTGCAGATTGCGAGCCGCGCGGAAAACGAGAAGATCGCCGCCGGATTCCGCCGCCACGGCTTCGACACGCTGGACCTGTCCAACGATGAGCTGGCCAAGCAGCACATCCGCTACATGGTGGGCGGGCACTCCCCGCTGGCGCATGACGAACTGCTGTACCGGTTCGAGTTTCCCGAGCGGCCGGGCGCGCTGATGCGCTTCCTGTCGAGCATGAGCCCGAACTGGAATATCAGCCTGTTCCACTACCGCAACCAGGGCGGCGACACCTCCAACATCCTGGTTGGCATCCAGGTGCCCAAGAACGAGAAGCGCGCCTTCCGCGACTTCCTCGCCACGCTGGGCTATGTACACTGGGAAGAGACCGAAAATCCCGTGTACAAGCTGTTCCTGTCCTGATCATCCGAGGCAACCATGAGCCTTCCCGAACAATCGCCGCTAGGCAAACCCTCGGCCTACAAGACCGAGTACGACCCGACGTTGCTGTTCCCGATCCCGCGCCAGCCCAAGCGCACGGAGATCGGCCTGGCGCAAGGCCGCGCGCTGCCGTTCTTCGGCGTGGACATCTGGAACGCGTACGAGCTGTCGTGGCTGAACATGAAGGGCAAGCCCCAGGTGGCGCTGGCCAGCTTCATCATTCCGGCCGACACGCCCAACATCGTCGAGTCCAAGTCGTTCAAGCTCTACCTGAATTCGTTCAACCAGAGCAAGATCGCCTCGCCCGAAGCGTTGCAGCAGCTGCTGCATCACGACCTGTCCGAGGCCACGGGCGGCACGGTGCAGGTGCGCCTGGTGACCGAGGCCGATCTCGGCACGCAGAAGATGGCCGAGCTGGACGGCGTGCAGCTGGACCGGCTCGACATCGAAACCGACATCTACGAGCCGGCGCCGCACTTGCTGCATGCCGCCCAGGACGAATCGCCGGTGGAAGAAACGCTGGTCTCGCACCTGCTCAAGTCCAACTGCCTGGTAACCGGCCAGCCGGACTGGGGCAGCGTGCAGATCCGCTACGTGGGCGCGCCGATCAACCAGGAAGGGCTGCTAAAGTACCTGATCTCGTTTCGCAACCACAACGAGTTCCATGAGCAATGCGTGGAGCGGATCTTCACCGACGTGATGCGGCAGTGCAAGCCGGTGAAGCTGGCGGTTTATGCACGCTATACGCGGCGCGGCGGGCTGGATATCAATCCGTTCCGCACCAACTTCAACACGCCGTGGCCGGACAACCGGCGCAACGCACGGCAGTGAGCCTCGCGAACGCATGAAGCCAATAAAAACCCCGGTGTGCACGCCGGGGTTTTTACTTGCGCCGTGATCCTGGCCGGCTCAAAACTCCGCATGAAAGCGCACGCCGTAGAACTTTGCCGGGCCGCGGTCGCGGTTGTAGCCAGGATTGCGGATGTACTGGAAGTCCGGGCTGATGCTCAGGTACTTGACCGGCTGGAAGCTATAGAACACTTCCACGATCTGCTCGGGACCATACCTGAGCGCGCCGTCGCCGAGGAAGGCGCCCTGCCCGCCTGCGGCCAGGTAAGCCTGGTGCCTCGACCCCAGCATATTCACCGACATCGCCAAGCCAACCACATCGCGCGGCCGGCCCCACGCATTGCCGTTGAGCACGCCGCCGGCGGCGACCTGCCGGCCGATTTCCGTAAAGGCATAGGTTTCGGTCTTGTCGTCCGACATATTGGCGCGCGCGAATACGCCGAGCGATTCGTTGACCCGCTGCATCAGCGACAATCCCGCGCCGATCTTGGCGTGCTCCTCGCGCACATTGGCCACGTCCGGCGTGGCGCCGGTGTTGGCGCCGAGCTGCAGCGCATCGCTGAACGCGCCCATGCGCGCCTTGTTGCGCCAGAGCAGCAGGCGCGCCACGCCGGGCTGGCCGGCCAGGTTGTAGCGCTTCTCGAACTCGAGGATGTCGCCATAGTGCTGGAACATCCGCGTATCGAGCTCCAGCCCGTTGGACTCCAGCGGTTGCAGGAAGTGGCCAAGCCGCACCGACCACATGTCGCCAATGTACTCGAGCGCCACGCCCCAGTTGTAGCCGCGCGCATCGGCCGGGTAGTCGAAGGAGCCGTGCGCCATGAACGACCAGTTCATGAACTGGGTGCGCGGGTCGGAGCCGTACTCGTTCTGGTCGAACACATCGAGCACGCCGAAGTTGCCGGCGGTCAGCACCACGCGGCGCTTGTCGACGCTGCCGGCCAGCTGGTTGAAATCGGCTTCCAGCTGGTCGCTGCCGCCGCCCAGCCCCCAGGTCTGGCGGACAAACGCGCGCGCCCGGTAGAACACCGGATTGGTGCTCGATACCTTGGCCAGCTCACCGTTGGGCAGCCCGCCCAGGCCGTGCAGCCCGGAGAACGGCACGCCCTGGGTCACCTCCGGGTTGAAGTGGAACTCCGCGCCGCGCCACAGGCGCAGGCCGAGATCGAGCGTGGTGCTGAACGAGTAGCTCTTGGCGCGGTCCGCCGTCAGGCTGTTGGCGCCGGAATAGGCCGCGCCGAAGGACGGCTTGCGCTGCCAGATATAGGTGGTCTGGCCGTGGAAGGCGTAGTCCTCGGGGGCATCGGCCTGCGCGGGCGCGTCGCTGCTTGTCCCGGCTTTTTCCTGCGCCAAGGCGGGCATGGCCGCCATGCCGGCAACGCCGGCCAGCGACAAGGCCACACCCGCCAGGCGCGTGGCAAAAAACAGGCATAGCCGCGCTGGGGCGGCGTGGGGGCGGCAGAGCAGCATGAAAAATCCGGGAAACAGCAGCGGGCACATTGGGGGGCACGCCCGGCTGATGGGCGGACGAAGCATAGCCAAGGGTTTATGACATGTCTACCTTGCATTGCTGCAACGCAACATTATGCAAAAATAAAAGTGAAATTTACATCACGTTGCAATCGACCTTGAATTAATTAATTCATAAATTAATATTAACTGCAGATTCAGGAGCCGCCATGCCGCCTGCTGCCGCCACCCCACCCCCAAGCCGCCGTCCGGGCCGGCCCGCCGCCGGGGATGCCGCCAGCGCCGGACAGCGCAAGCAGTTGCTCGACGCCGCCACCGAATTGTTCGCCCTGCGTGGTGTTGCCGCTACGCCGATCAAGACCATCGCTAGCCATGCTGGCGTCACCCCGGCGCTCGTGCACTACTACTTCCGCGATCGCGACCAGTTGCTTGACGCAGTGGTCGACGAGCGCCTGCAGCCGCTGGTGGAACAGGTGTTCGCGCCGGCCGCGGCCGACAGCGCGGACCCGGCAGCCATGCTGGTGGGCATCGCCGGACGGCTGATCCGCACAGCCGCCGCCACGCCATGGTTTCCCGGGCTGTGGATCCGCGAGATCGTTGGCGCGGACGGGCAGTTGCATCAGCGCGTGCTGCAGAAGATCGCGCTGCAGCGCGCCGGCCTGGTGATCGGCCCGCTGGCGGCGGCGCGCGCGCGCGGCGAGATCAACGCCAGCCTGGAGCCGGCGCTGCTGATGGTGTCGCTGATCGGCCTGACGTTGCTGCCGCTGGCTACCACCCATATCTGGCGCCGCCTGCCCGGCGCCGGCGCCATCGACAGCGAGGCGCTGGTGCGCCACGTGAGCGCGCTGCTGGCGCACGGCCTGGGGGTAGCGCCGATCGCCCCGATCACCCCGATACCGCGGCCCGGGCCGGCCACGCCGCCGTCCGCCTGAACCCAGCCTGCCCGCCACGGAGCCAGCATGCCTCGCCACGCTCAGCCTCATTCATTCCGCCCCGTCCCGAACCTGCGTGCGGGCTGGCCATTGGCCGCCCTTATCGGGGCCGCGCTGCTATCTGCCTGTGGCGAGCCTGCGCCACCCTCCTGGCAAGGCTATGTGGAGGGCGAATTCGTCAGCGTGGCGTCCCCCTTTGCCGGCCGGCTGGACCAGATCTCCGTCCAGCGCGGGCAGCAGGTGGCAAGTGGCGCGCCGCTGTTCGCGCTGGAGGCCGACGACGAGCGCGCGGCCCGGCAGCAAGCGGCGGAACAAGTGCGTGCGGCCGAGTCCCAGCTTGCCGACCTGCAGACCGGCAAGCGCGTGCCGGAAGTCGACGTGAGCCGAGCGCAGCTGGCGCAGGCGCAAGCCGCCTCGGTGCGCAGCGCCGCGCAACGCAAGCGTGACGAAGCCCAATACGCCATCGGCGGGATCGCGCTGGCGCAGTTGGAAGACAGCCGCGCCACCGCCGCCTCCGACGCCGCCCGCGTGCGCGAGCTGCAGCGCGATATCGACGTGGCCCGGCTGCCGGGACGCGTCGCACAGCAGGCGGCCCAGCAAGCCCAGGTGGCCGCTGCGCGCGCCGCGCTGGCGCAGGCCGAGTGGAAGCTATCGCGCAAGACCGTAGGCGCGACCCAGGCCGGCCTGGTCTACGACACGCCCTTCCGCCCTGGCGACTGGGTGCCGGCCGGCAGCCCGGTGGTGCGGCTGCTGCCGCCGGGCAACGTCAAGGTGCGTTTCTATGTGCCGCAGGCCGTGCTCGGCGCGTTCAAGAACGGCGAGGCCGTACGCGTGCGTTGCGACGGCTGCGCCGCGCCCATTGCAGCCACGGTCACCTACATCTCCAGCCAGGCCGAGTACACGCCGCCGGTGATCTACAGCAACGAAACGCGCAACAAGCTGGTGTTCCTGGTGGAAGCGCGGCCCGCACCGGCAGACGCGCCGAAGCTCCATCCGGGCCAGCCAGTCGAGGTGGCAAGACCATGAACGCGACCGCTGCTCCCCTGGACGGCGGGCCCGGCAAAGCCAGCGCCCTGGCCATCGACGTGCACGGCATCAACAAGCACTACGGCGACAAGCACGTCGTCAACAACCTGACGATGCAAGTCGCGCGCGGCGAGATCTTCGGCTTCCTCGGCCCCAATGGCAGCGGCAAGACCACGTCCATCCGCATGATGTGCGGGCTGCTGACACCGGACTCCGGCACTGGCACGTGCCTGGGCTACGACATCCTGCGCGAAACCGCCGAGATCAAGCGGCGCGTGGGGTACATGACGCAGAAGTTCTCCTATTGGGACGATCTCTCCATCCGCGAGAACCTGGATTTCGTGGCGCGCGTGTATGGCATGCCGCGCCGGCGCGAGGCGGTGGACCGGGCGCTCGAGCACCTCGGCCTGGCCAGCCGCGCGCAGCAACTGGCCGGCGCGCTCTCGGGCGGCTGGAAACAGCGCCTGGCGCTGGCCGCCTGCCTGCTGCATGAACCGGAACTGTTGCTGCTGGACGAGCCCACCGCCGGGGTCGACCCGAAGGCGCGCCGCGATTTCTGGGAGCAACTGCACCAGCTAGCCGCGCGCGGCATCTCGGTGCTGGTCAGCACGCACTACATGGATGAAGCCGAGCGTTGCCACAAGCTCGCCTATATCGCCTATGGCAAGCTGCTGGCGCAGGGCACGGCAAGCGAAGTGGTGGCCAGCCAGAAGCTCGTGACCTGGAGCGTGCAGGGCGAACAGCTCTCCACGTTGTCGGATCAGCTCAAGGGTGCGCCGGGCGTGGAGCAGACCGTGGTGTTCGGCAGCGCGCTGCACATTACCGGGCACGATGCGCCCGCACTGGAGGCCACGCTGCGCCGCATTGCCGGCCCACAGCACCGGATCGAACCGATCGAGACCAGCCTGGAAGACGTCTTCATCCACATGATGAGCGGCGCCGAGGACAATATGCGCGCGGGCAAGGAAACGCAAAAAACCAGGCGGGACGGCAAGGAGGCCCCGGCATGACGCGCGACGCAAGCGAATCGGCCAAGGCCACCAACGGCGCACGCTTCCCGTTCTCCCTGCAGCGCTGGTGGAGCATCGTGCTCAAGGAGTTCCTGCAGCTGCGGCGGGACCGCGTTACCTTCGGCATGATCGTCGGCCTGCCCATCGTGCAGCTGATGCTGTTTGGCTTCGCCATCAACACCGATCCGCGCCACCTCACCACCGCGGTCATCGCCGCGGACCAGAGCGAGTTCACCCGCTCCTTCGTGGCCGGCATGCAGGCAACCACCTACTTCAACGTGGTCGGCACCCTGCCCGACGAGGCCGCCGGGCGCGAGGCGCTGATGAAGGGCGAGGTGCAGTTCGTGCTCAGCATCCCGCCCGACTTCACCAGCCGGCTGCTGCGCGGCGAACGCCCGGCGCTGCTGGTGGAGGCCGATGCCACCGACCCGTCCGCCACCGGCTCGGCCATCGCCGCGCTGTCGCAGCTGCCGTTCTCGGTCGCCGACAAGGACCTCCAGGGCGCGCTAGCGCACCTGGCGGGCGGCAAGCCGCCCTTTGACGTGCAGGTGCAGCGCCTTTATAACCCGGAGGGACTCACGCAGTACAACATCATTCCCGGGCTGATGGGCGTGATCCTGACCATGACCATGGTCATGATGACGGGCCTGGCGATGACGCGCGAACGCGAGCGCGGCACCATGGAAAACCTGCTTGCCACGCCGGTCAGGCCGCTGGAGGTGATCAGCGGCAAGATCGTGCCCTACATCTTCATCGGCCTGATCCAGGCCACCATCATCCTGCTGGCCGCGCGCTGGGTCTTCGGCGTGCCCTTTGTCGGCTCGGTGGTCGCGGTCTACCTGGCGGCGCTGCTGTTTATCGCCGCCAACCTGACCGTGGGCATCACACTGTCGTCGCTTGCGCAAAACCAGTTGCAAGCGGTGCAGCTGACGTTCTTCTACTTCCTGCCGAACCTGCTGCTATCCGGCTTCATGTTTCCCTTCCAGGGGATGCCACGCTGGGCGCAAGCCATTGGCAACGTGCTGCCGATGACTTACTTCAACCGCCTGATCCGCGGAATCCTGCTCAAGGGCAACAGCTGGACCGAGCTATGGCCGAACGTGTGGCCGATGGCCCTGTTCACGGTCGTCGTCATGACCATTGCAGTGCGTTTTTATCGCCGCACGCTGGATTGAGGAGCCTGCCATGCATGCCTCGCCACACGGTAAATCCACATCCCGCACGGCTCTCGCCGTACTGGCGGCAGCCATGCTTTCGGCCTGCGCGGTGGGCCCGGACTTCACCGCGCCGGCAGCGCCCGCCGCGCCGTCCTATACCGAGGGCACGCAGCCAACGCGCACCAGCGCCGCCGACGCACCGCACGGCCAGGCGCAAACGCTGGAGAGCGGCGCCGATGTGCCGGCGCAATGGTGGACGCTGTTGCGCAGCCCCGCGCTGGACCGCGCCATCCGCGCGGCGCTGGACGCCAGCCCGACGCTGGCGCAAGCACAGGCCCGCATCGAACAGGCGCGCCAGGAACTGGTGGCCACCACCGGCGCGCGCCTGCTGCCGCGGGTGGACGCCAAGCTCAACACCACGCGCCAGCAGGTCGACGTCAACTCACTCGGCATCACCGCCTTTCCCAGTCCCGGGCCGTTCACGCTGTACGGCGCCAGCGTGGCAATCTCCTACACGCTCGACCTGTTCGGCGGCCAGCGCCGCGAGCTCGAAGGCCTGCGCGCGGCGGTGGACTACCAACGCTTCGAGCTGGAAGCCGCGCGCCTGACGCTGGCCGGCAACGTGGCCACGGCCGCCATCCGCGAGGCTGGCTTGCGCGCGCAGATTGCCGGCACCGAGGCCATCGTGGCGGCACAGCAGCGCCAGCTCGCCATCACCGAGCAACGCTTGCGCGCCGGCGGCGTGGCGCAGGTGGACGCGCAGCGCCAGCGCAATGAACTGGCGCAGAGCCAGGCCTTGCTGCCGGGCCTGGCGCAGCAGCTTGCGGCCACGCGGCATCAGCTTGCCGTGTATCTGGGACAGGCGCCCGCAAGTGCCCAGCTGCCCGAGTTCCGGCTGGAAGATCTCACCTTGCCCGCCACGCTTCCGGTGAGCCTGCCCTCCGCCATGGCAAGGCGGCGCCCGGATATCCGCGCGGCCGAGGCGCTGCTGCACCAGGCGTCGGCCAATATCGGCGTGGCCACCGCGCAGCGCTACCCGCAGCTCACGCTGTCCGGCAGCGCCGGCACGCAGGCGCTCTCCGCGCGTGATCTGTTTGGCAGCCTCAACGTGTGGTCGCTAGCCGCGGGACTGGCGCAGCCGGTGTTCCGGGGCGGCGAGCTGGTGGCGCGCAAGCGCGCGGCGCAAGCGGCCTACGCGCAATCGCTCGCGGCCTACCAGCAAACGGTGCTGCAGGGCCTGCGTGAAGTCGCGGATTCGCTGCGCGCGCTGCAGGCCGATGCCAACACCTTGCAGGCGCGCGCCGACAGTGCGAAGCAGGCCGCCGATACGCTATCGATCGTGACCGGCCAGTATCGGCTCGGCGGCGTCAGCCAGCTTGCTGTGCTCGATGCCGAGCGGCAGTACCGGCAGGCCGCGCTCGCACTGTCGCAGGCTACCGCCAGCCGCTTTACCGATTCCGTGGCCCTGCTGCAGGCGCTAGGGGGCGGCTGGTGGCAGGCGGAGGCGGAGGCGGCCGCTGCGCAGTAAAGCGCTAGCGGTGCCGTCTCAACATGAAGATGGCGCACGCCAGCCCGATCGCACCGCGAACGGCGCAGCGCTCACCGCCCCAGAAACCCGCGCAACCGTCGCACACCCTCATCCAGCCTCGCCGGATCACACGCATAGCACCACCGCACAAAGCCCTCCCCCTCGTCCCCGAACGCACTCCCCGGCGCCAGCCCGAGCCGTGCCTCGCGCACCAGCTGCTTGCACAGCGCAAGACTGTCGCTGGCGCCGGCCAGCCGGAAGAACACATACATGGCCCCCTCGGGCGCATGCACATCCACGCCCGGCACCACAGCCAACGCGCTCACCAGGTGATCGCGCGCCGCGCGCAGCCGGCCGACCAGCTCACGGGTAAAGGCCTCGCCCTCCCGCACCGCCACAATGCCGGCTTCCTGCACGAAGGACGGCGCGCACGACGTGTTGTACTCAACCAGCTTGCCCAGGTCGTCGGTGAGCGCTGCGGGCAGCACCATCCAGCCCAGCCGCCAGCCGGTCATCAACCAGGCCTTGGAGAACGAGTTGACGCAGATCACCCGCTCGTCGCGGCTGGCGATATCCAGGAACGACGGCGCGATGGCGCCATCGCCTTTGCCGTAATACAACCGCTCGTACACTTCATCGGCAATGATCCAGATGCCATGGCGCCGGCAGTGCGCGAGCACCGCTTGCTGGTCCGCGCGCGACATCACCCAGCCGGTAGGGTTGTTCGGCGAGTTGATCATCAGCAAGCGCGTATCTGGCGTCAGCGCGGCCAGCAGCTTGTCGAGATCCAGGGTCCAGCCGTGCGCGCCGTAATCGAGCGAGACGGTTTCCACCTCGGCGCCAAGGATCTTGGGGATTTCCACCAGGTTGGGCCACAGCGGCGTGACGGCAACCGCGCGGTCGCCGGGCCCTGCCACCAGTTGGGCGGCCAGCATCAGCGCGTTGACGCCGGCGCTGGTCACCACCACGTTGTCCAGGGCGGTGGCGCCATGCAGCGCGCTGACGTAGTCAGCGAGCGCGCTGCGCAGCGGGGCGATGCCCAGGTTGTGCGTGTAGAACGTCGCCCCGCCGGCCAGTGCCCGGCTGGCGGCGTCGCGGATAAAGGCGGGCGTGACCTGGTCGGATTCGCCGAACCAGAAGGGCAGCACGTCGGGCAGGCCGATGCCGGCATTGGCCACCTCGCGGATGCGCGAGGCGCGCAGGTGATGGACGGTGGCGCGGGCTGCGGCCGGGGCGCACGCAAAGCCGGACGGGCTGGTGGACATCTGGGCTCCTTGCGGTGTAAGGGTCGGACTGCGGTTCGGACTACGGAACCCACAGAGCGTACCGCAAAGGCACTGACGCCGGTATGCCCGGCAGCATGCCGAGCTGCCGGGCTGGCGGGCTAACGCCCGGGCCCGGCGGAATCGTCCTGCTGCGGCCAGCCGGGTTTCATCCGCAGGCCAAAGCTGCTGCGCGGCTGGACGTCGCGCTCGGGGCGTAACGCGTATTGGTCGTGGTTGACCTGCGGCGCGGTGGTGGCTTGCTGAACGGCCCGGGAGGTTGGCGTCGTCGCCGAGGCCGCGCGCTTGCCCGCCTTGGCAGGCGCGCGTACGCCGCTCGCGTCCGATGCGCCAGCGGGTGCCGCCAGCGCGGATGCGCTGGCCAGGGCGAGCCATAGCGCCGCCACGATGGCGGGTAGGCGGAGGAGGGAGAAAAGGGAAAGGGGTTTTGCTATCACGCTGTCATGCGGCGGCGACGCATGGCCTGCCCGGCCGCCACCTCTGTGGCGCACGGCTGGACCGGCGGCGGCCGCCAGTTGCTGAATCCGTCATTGTGTCAGCTACCGGGGCCGCCGGGTGAAAACGGCCTGCAGCCTCGCCCTCCGGGCAGGGGCGAGGCCGCCGCGCTGGCTTTACTGCGCCGCCGCAAGGCGGTGCCTGGCGTCGTTGCCGCTCTCTGGCGTTGCCTTGCCAGCCGCCTTGCCGCGGGCCAGCACCGGCGCCAGCGCCGCGCCGGTGTGGCTGGCCCGCACCCGCACCAGCCCCTCGGGGTCGGTCGCGGCGACAATGCCGCCGCCCGCCACGCCGCCTTCCGGGCCCAGGTCGAGGATCCAGTCAGCCTCGGCGATCACGTCGAGATCATGCTCGATCACCACCACGCTGTGCCCGCCATCGGCCAGCCGGTGCAGCACGCGGATCAGCTTGGCCACATCGGCCATGTGCAGGCCCACGGTAGGCTCATCCAGCACGTACAGCGTGTGCGGCGCCTGCTGCCCACGGCGGGTGATGTCGTCCCGCACCTTGGACAGTTCGGTCACCAGCTTGATGCGCTGCGCTTCGCCGCCGGACAGCGTGGGCGACGGCTGGCCCAGCGTCAGGTAGCCCAGGCCCACGTCCTTCATCAGCTGCAGTGGGTGCGCGATATTGGACATGGCGGAGAAGAACTCCACCGCCTCGTCGATCTCCATGGTCAGCACGTCGCCGATATTCTTGCCGCGCCAGGTGACCGCCAGCGTCTCCGGGTTGAAGCGCTGGCCGTGGCAGACATCGCAATGCACCTTCACGTCCGGCAGGAAGCTCATGCCGATGGTGCGCACGCCTTGCCCCTCGCAGGCCGGGCAACGCCCGTCGCCGGTGTTGAAGGAAAAGCGCGAGGCGGAATAGCCGCGCGCCTTGGCCTCCAGCGTCTGCGCGAACAGCTTGCGGATGGTGTCCCACACGCCGATATACGTGGCCGGGCAGGAGCGCGGCGTCTTGCCGATCGGGGTCTGGTCGACCTCCAGCACGCGGTCGATGCTTTCATACCCGGTGATGGACTCGCAACCCTGCCAGTTGTGCGTGACCTCCAGCTTGCGGCGCGGCTCGGTGCGCGCCGTGGCTTGCGAGCGCGCGGGCGCCTCGCTGCCAGCCGCCTTGCGCGCGCGCCGCGTGGCCGGCGACGACATCACCGAGCGGCCCACCGCGTCGAGCAGGTTGGCCATCAGCACATCGCGCGCCAGCGTGGACTTGCCGGAACCGCTGACGCCCGTGATGGCGACCAGCCGCGCCAGCGGAATGCTGGCGGTCACGTTGCGCAGGTTGTGCTTCGTGGCGTTATGCACGGTCAGCCAGCGCTCGGGTACGGCCTCGTTGTTCTTGCCCGCCGGCGTCACCTCACGGCGCGGCTGCAACGGATGCAGGATCGGTTGGGCGAGGAACTGCCCGGTGAGCGAATCCGCACTGGCCGACAGCGCGGCCACGCCGCCTTGCGCCACCAGCGTGCCGCCGCGCTTGCCGGCGCCGGGGCCGATGTCGATGATGTGGTCGGCGCAGCGGATGGTGTCCTCGTCGTGCTCCACCACCACCAACGTGTTGCCCTTCTCGCCGAGCTTGCGCAGGGCGTCGAGCAGGATCTGGTTGTCGCGCGGATGCAGCCCGATGGTGGGCTCGTCAAGCACGTAGCACACGCCCTGCAGGTTGCTGCCAAGCTGCGCCGCCAGCCGGATGCGCTGCGCCTCGCCGCCGGACAGGCTGGGCGCGGCGCGGTCCAGGCTGAGGTAGCCCAGGCCGACCTCCTCCAGGAACTGCAGGCGGCTGCGGATCTCGCTCACCACATCGCGCGCGATCTCGCCTTCGCGCCCGGCCAGGTGCAGGCCCTGCACCCAGCGGTGCGTGTCGGAGACCGTCCACTGCGCCACTGCCACGATGGGGTGCGTGTCGAAGGTGACCGCGCGCGCCACCGGGTTCAGCCGCGTGCCGCCGCAGTCCGCGCAGGGCGTATCGGCGACGTCATCGGGCTCCTGCTGCTCCGAGGGCAGCGTCTGCTCGCGCCCGCGGTTGTCGTCGGCCATCACGGTGTCGTCGTAGGCCGCACGCTGCTCGCGCGTGAGGGTCAGGCCGGTGCCCACGCAGCTGGTGCACCAGCCGTGCTTGCTGTTGTAGGAAAACAGGCGCGGGTCCAGTTCCGGATAGCTGGTGCTGCACACCGGGCAAGCGCGCTTGGTGGAGAACACCGTGGTGCTGCCGACGCGAGCGGTGCCGCCGTTGCCCATGGCATGCTGCAGGCCATCGAGCGGCGCCAGCAGGTGCATCACGCCCTTGCCGGCTTCCAGCGCCTGCCCGAGCAGCGCGCGCAATGCGGCTTCGTTGTCCGCGGACACGATGATGTCACCCACCGGCAGTTCGATGGTGTGCTCGCGGAAACGGTCCAGGCGCGGCCACGGGTCCACCGGCAGGAATTCGCCGTCCACGCGCAGGTGCGTGTTGCCGCGCGCCTTGGCCCATTTGGCCAGGTCGGTATAGACACCCTTGCGGCTGACCACCAGCGGCGCCAGCAGGCCCACATGCTGGCCCTTGTAGTCGCGCAGCAATTGCGCCGCGATGGACTCGGGGCTTTGCGAAGTCACGGGCGTGCCGTCGTGGATGCAATGCTGGATACCCAGCTTCACATACATCAGCCGCAGGAAATGCCAGACCTCGGAAGTGGTCGCCACCGTGCTCTTGCGGCCGCCGCGCGACAGGCGCTGCTCGATCGCCACGGTGGGCGGAATGCCGTACACCGCGTCCACCTCCGGGCGCCCGGCGGGCTGCACGATGGAGCGCGCGTAGGCATTGAGGGATTCGAGATAGCGGCGCTGCCCTTCATGGAACAGGATGTCGAAGGCGAGCGTGGATTTGCCCGATCCCGACACACCGGTGATCACATTGAACTTGCCGTGCGGGATATCGACGTTGAGCGCCTTCAGGTTGTGCTCGTGCGCGTTGACGATGCGCACCACGTCCTCGCCTTCGATGGCGCGGCGCGCGCGCGCCGCGCGCAAGGCGGCCTGCAAGGGCACGCCCGCATCCTGCGCGACAAAGGCATGGCCGACGGCGCGGTCGTATTGCAGCAGCGCCTTGCCGGTATGCGAGTGCGCGCAGCGCTTGACGTCTTCCGGCGTGCCCACGCACAGCACTTCACCGCCGGCATCGCCGCCCTCTGGGCCGAGGTCGATGATCCAGTCGGCGGCGCGCACCACGTCGAGGTTGTGCTCGATCACGATCAGCGAGTGGCCGCCATCGAGCAGCTTGCCGAAAGCGCGCATCAGCTTGGCGATGTCGTCGAAGTGCAGCCCGGTGGTGGGCTCGTCGAACATGAACAGCTTGCACTCGTACGGCATCGGCTTGACGCGCGTATTGCTCGCCTGCGCGGTCTCGGCCAGGTAGCCGGCCAGCTTCAGCCGCTGGGCCTCGCCCCCCGACAATGTCGGCACCGGCTGGCCCAGCTTCACATACTCCAGGCCCACGTCGACGATCGGCTGCAGCACGCGCAGCACCGCCGCGTCGCCAGCAAAGTACGCCACGGCCTCGCTCACGGTCAGCTCGAGCACATCGGCCACGCTGAGCGCGCGCGGCGGCTGGCCCGGCAGCGCGCGCTCGATCTTCACTTCGAGGATTTCCGCGCGGTAGCGCCGTCCATCGCAATCCGGGCAGCGCAGGTAGACGTCGGAGAGGAACTGCATCTCGACGTGCTCGAAGCCCGAGCCGCCGCAGGTGGGGCAGCGCCCGTCGCCCGAGTTAAAGCTGAACATGCCGGCGGTATAGCTGCGCTGCAGCGCCATTGGCGCCTTGGCGAACAGCTTGCGGATCTCGTCGAAGGCCCCCACATAGCTGGCAGGGTTGGAGCGCGCGGTCTTGCCGATGGGCGACTGGTCGACGAACACCACGTCGGCCACCTGTTCCGCGCCCGTCAGGCTGCGAAAGGCGCCGGGCGCATCCGTGGACTTGCCGAACTGGCGCGCCATGGCGGGATACAGCACGTCCTGCAGCAAGGTGGACTTGCCCGAGCCGGAAACGCCGGTCACGCACACCAGCCGCTGCAGCGGGATCTCCACGGTGACGTCGCGCAGATTGTGCTCGGAGGCGCCTTCGAGCACGATGCGCGGCGTCGCGGCGTCGACCGCGCGCGGCGTCCAGCGGGAGAGATCGGTCACCTGGCGATGGCCGGCAAGATATTCGCCGGTGAGCGTGCCCGAGCCGCGGATATCGGCGGGCGTGCCGTCAAAGATGATGTTGCCGCCGCGCTCGCCCGGCCCTGGGCCCATGTCGATGAGCCGGTCTGCCGCGAGCATCACCGAAGGATCGTGCTCCACCACCACCAGCGTATTGCCGGCGTCACGCAGGCGATGCATGGCCTCGACGATGCGGTTCAGGTCGCGCGGGTGCAGGCCGATGCTGGGCTCGTCCAGCACGAACAGCGTCTTGACCAGCGAGGTGCCGAGTGCGGTGGTGAGGTTGATGCGTTGCACCTCGCCGCCGGACAGCGTGCGGCTCTGGCGGTCCAGCGTCAGGTAGCCCAGGCCCACGTCGCACAGGTATTTCAGGCGCGTGCGCACCTCGGCCAGCAGCAGCTTGAGCGCATCATCAAGCATCAGGCTCGGCAGCGTTAGCTCGTCGAAGAACTTGCGGATGCGCTCGATCGGCATCAGCATCAGGTCGTGCACGGTCAGCCCCGGCAGCGCTTCGAGCTGCGTGCGGTCCCAGTCCACGCCGCGCGGCGCGAAGCGCTTCTGCGGCGCGCATACGGCGTCCGCACCCGGCTTGCTGCCCAGGCGCCACAGCAGCGCCTCCGTCTTGAGCCGCGCGCCGCCGCAGGTCTCGCACGGCGTATAGCTGCGGTACTTGGACAGCAGCACGCGGATATGCATCTTGTAGGCCTTCGACTCCAGGTAGTCGAAGAAGCGCTTGACGCCATACCAGTGCGTATTCCACTTGCCGTTCCAGTCCGGCGAGCCGTCGATGACCCAGGCCCGCTCGGCCGGGGTGAGGCTGGACCACGCCACGTCGCGCGGGATGCCCGCCTTGGCGGCGTAGCGCATCAGGTCGTCCTGGCACTCCTTCCAGGCCGGCGTCTGCATCGGCTTGATGGCGCCGCCGCGCAGCGTCTTGCGCTCGTCCGGGATCACCAGGCCGAGGTCCACGCCAATCACGCGGCCGAAGCCGCGGCAAGTCTCGCAGGCGCCGTAGGCGGAGTTGAAGGAGAACAGCGCGGGCTGCGGATCGGCATAGCGGATATCGCTTTCCGGGCTGTGCAGGCCGGTCGAGAACCGCCACACCTGCGCCTGCGCACCCTCGTTGGCCGCGTCGGTCACGTAGACATTGACCCGGCCGCTGCCGCGCTTGAGCGAGGCCTCGATGGCTTCCAGCACCCGCACCTTCTCGGTATTGCCCAGGCGGAAGCGGTCGGCCACCACGTCCAGCACCTTGCGCGGGCCGGTGGGCGAAGCCACCACGCGCTGCGCCTGCACACGCGTGTAGCCGCTGACGGAGAGCCACTGCTCGATCTCGGCATCGGTGGTGGTTTCCGGCAGTTCCACCGGAAAGGTGACCACCAGGCGCGGATCACCCTGGGCGGCACGTGCTTGCAGCTCCGCGTAGATGGTCTCCGGCGAGTCATGCCGCACGGGCTGCGCGGTCTGGCGGTCGAACAGCTCAGCGGCGCGCGCGTACAGCAGCTTCAAGTGATCGTTGAGCTCCGTCATCGTGCCGACCGTGGAGCGCGAACTGCGCACCGGGTTGGTCTGGTCGATGGCGATGGCCGGCGGCACGCCGTCCACCCGGTCCACCTGCGGCCGGTCCATGCGGTCCAGGAACTGGCGCGCGTAGGCGCTGAAGGTTTCGACATAGCGCCGCTGCCCTTCGGCGTAAAGCGTATCGAACACCAGGCTCGATTTGCCCGAGCCCGACGGCCCCGTCACCACGGTCATTTCGCCGGTGTGCAGATCGAGGTCGAGATTCTTGAGATTGTGCTGACGGGCTCCGCGGATACGGATGACACCGGATGACATGGGATGCGTCCTTTAAGGCGTGGCTAGCTGATGGCTTGCGTGCGGCGTGCGATTGGCGAAGACAGGCCTGGCGGGGCACACGAGCCCCGGGAGCGCGGCGAAAGCCATCGCGAATCGCGGTATTGGTACGGTCAGGCCGCTATCCTATCCTGAAGGGCGGCAGCGTGCCGCGCGCTGACGTGTGGCGCTGACATCTCCTGACAGAACGGTGTCAGGAGGAAATGGGGACGGATTGAAAAAAGGAAAGGCCTGCGAGGCGCCCGGCGCGCTGCCGGGCGCTTGCCCACCCTCCAATGCGTGCTAACCCGTCAGTACCGGCAGACAGCCACTGCCGCCAGGGCTCTCAATGGGCTGCAGGCAAGCGGTAGCCGTCGTTGAGGGTCTTCAGGAACGCGATGACGTCGCGGATCTCCGCCTCCGACAGCGCGGCCTTGCTGCCTGGCGCGCCGCCAAACGGCGGTTCCATATTGACATTGTCACGATACCGCGCCGGCAGGTCGTCGAACTTGTCGATGCTGCCGTCGGCCTTGCGCGGGTACCACTTGCCGGGATTGCTGTCCCGTTGCACGTAGAAGCGCAACACCTCTTCTAGCGAATGAAAGGCGCCGTTGTGGAAAAAGGTCTTGCGTTGCGCCACGTTGCGCAGGCCGGGGGTGCGGAACAGGCCACAGTATTCGGCGCGCGCCTTCAGGTCGGTGCGATCCGGCCCGCACAGGCCCATGTCGAAGAAGGCCGGATCGGCATTGACCGCCAGCTTGCGGTTGCGCGGCACGCCCAGCGCGATGAAGCCAAAATCGCTGAAGGCGGGAAAGACGCCATCGGCGCTGATCGCGCTGGGGTGGCAGGCCGCGCAGTTGCCCTTGGCGGGATCGTTGAACAGGTGCAGGCCGCGCGCCTCCTGCTCGCTCAGCTTGACCTGCCTGCGCAGGAACGCATCGTACTTGCTGCTGTAGGGATAGAACTCGGACGGCGTTTCCTGGAACACCTCGAGCGCCATCAGCGCGGCCTGGAAGGCTACCTCGTCGCGCTCCAGGATGTCGGCGCCAAACACCTCGCGCAAGGTCTGCGCATGCTTGCCGGTGCGCAGCCTGGCGGCCACCGCCGCCGCGTCCGCGTTCGCCATCTCATGCGGGGACAGCAAGGGAATGCCGGCCTGCTCGTGCGTGGAAGACGCCCGCCCGTCCCAGTTGTGGCCGCCGGTAGGGCCCTGGTCTTCGCTGTCGTTGCCGTCGTTCTCGTGGAAATGCTCGGAGAACGGCGGCACGTTCTGCACATAGCGCAGCGACGGCGCCGCGCGCGCGCCGGCACGCAGCATGTCGGGGCCGCCCAGTTGCACCGACAGGTCGTTGGCCGGCCCATAGGCGTGTTCCGGGCTGTGGCAGCTTGCGCACGCGAGCCGGCCGGACGCAGACAATGCGGGATCAAAGAACAGCGCCTTGCCAAGCGCGGCCATGGCCGGCACCTGCGGCCGGCGCGTTGCCATCATGGTGTAGAACGCGTCGGCATAGGCTGGCCGCGAAGGCGCGCCGTCCTGGCTGGCCGCCGGCGCGGATGCCGGGGCCGGGGCCGCGGCCACGCCCTCCTGTGCGGACTTGCCACAGCCCGCAAGGGTCAGGGCGATAGACAGCAGCAAGGCCCCGTTGGCAAAGCGGCGGATCGGCGAAGAAACTGGCGGCAGAACAAAGCGCGGTGGCATCTGTGCGGCGAAGTGGAATGGCCCGGGCGGGATGGGTGCGGCAGCCCAGGCACAGGAAATTCAGGAACGGGCCGCCACGCTATTGTCCTGAGTCTGAAATTCGTTGAAGAAATAAGTTGCCCGAGAAGGCGTGCGAGCCTAGGAGCGAAGCGCAGCAAGGCTGGTGCCTTGCGAGCATTCGTGACGACGGATCGTGCGTCTTATCGGGCGACTTACTCAACGAATTTGTGATTCGGGACACTAGCACGCGTGCATGACAGCGACGTGTCATGCGTGGCGGATATCTTTCTCTCGTCCCGGCGCCATCATCAATCTGACATGGAGCGGCGCGAGAATCGCGCGGCTGTCCCAAAAAAACCGCCTTACACATAACGAAAAAAGGATATTCCATGCGCCGAGCCTTAAGACTTTATCCCCTCGCAGCGGTAGCCGCCGCCACCATGGCCGCCTGCGGCGGCAGCGACTCCACTGCTGCCCTCACCACCTCGGGCGTGGTGACCGGCAGCTATTTCGAGCACGCCAAGGTCTGCATCGATGCCAACAACAATGGCAAGTGCGAAAGCACGGAGACCAGCACCTACACCGACAAGAACGGCGCCTTTACGCTCACCGGCCAGGGCGCGATCACCGCCGAGATCGGCAGCGACGCCTTCCGCAACGATGACACCGGCGGCCACGCAGCCGTGACCCGACCGCTGGTGTTCCGCGCACCGGCCAGCGCCAACGGCGTGATCAGCGCCATCACGACCGAACTGGTCGCGCTCATGGAGTCCAACGGTGGCGACCTCACCGCGGCCGAGGCACGTCTGGCCGCACGCATCGGCGTGACGGCGGACAAGCTGCTGGCCGACCACAACAAGGAAGCCGACAAGGCCATCAAGGCGACCCTGCAGGCGGAGATCGATCAGACCATCGACCTGATCGCCGACTCGGTAGCCGGCGGCGGCGACATCGCCCACGCGCTGCGCGACGGCGTCGCCAAGCGGGTCGCCCTCGACAACATCAAGACCGTGGTGGTGATCTATGCCGAGAACCGCGGCTTCGACAATCTCTACGGCCTGTTCCCGGGCGCCAACGGCATTCCCGGCGTGAACCCCGCCTCGACCGGCACCGTCGAGCCGCAGAAGGACTTCGACGGCTCCGTGCTGCCGGTGCTGCCGCCGACCTGGGGCGGGCTCACCGCGGCAGGGCAAGCCGTGCAGCTGCCGCAGGCCAGCACCGCCAACTGGGCGAACAAGCCGTTCCAGATCGACACCCCGCTCGCGTCTGGCGGCGTCAACGGCAGCGGCGTGGAAATCTCGCAATCCGTCACCACACGCGATCTGGTGCACCGCTTCTACAACAACCAGATGCAGATCAACGGCGGGAAGAACGACAAGTACGCCGCGTTCTCGGACGCGGGCGGCCTGTCGATGGGCTATTACGACGGCAGCCAGATGCAGATGTGGCAGCTCGCCAAGCAATATGTGCTGGCCGACAATTTCTACATGGGTGCCTTTGGTGGCTCGTTCCTGAACCACCAGTACCTGATCTGCGCCTGCGCGCCGCAGTACCCGAACGCCGACGCGGCCACCTCGCCGGCCAAGGCCTCGATCTCCGCGATCGACGTCGACGCCAACGGCAACTTCGTGCGCCTGACCCCCGGCACCGGCAACCCCGCCTCGGTCCTCTCCGGCAAGGCGGTGTACCAGAACGACAGCACGCTGACGCCCAAGGACGCCAGCGGCATGTTCTACGCGGTCAACACCATGCAGCCGGACTACCAGCCGAGCGGCAACAAGCCCGCCGCCACCGATGCCACGGGCCTCTACGCCGACCCCACCAAGGCGACCACGCTGCCGCCGCAGACCCAGGCCACCATCGGCGACCTGCTGAACGCGCGCGGCGTGAGCTGGGCCTGGTACGCCGGTGCCTGGGCCAAGGCCACGCAGGACCCGACCGCCATCTACAACAACACCGTGCCCAACTTCCAGGCGCACCACCAGCCGTTCAACTACTACGCCAACTTCGACCCGGTCACCCAGGCCGCCAACCGCAGCGCGCACCTGAAGGACTTCGACAGCCAGTTCCTGCAGGACGCCGCCGCCGGCAACCTGCCTGCGGTCACCTTCTACAAGCCGCAGGGCAACCTGAACCAGCACCCCGGCTACGCAAGCGTGGCCGACGGCGACAAGCATATCGCCAGCGTGATCGCGCAGCTCCAGCAGAGCCCGCAGTGGAAGAACATGCTGATCCTCGTCACCTACGACGAAAACGGCGGTTTCTACGACCACGCGCAGGTGCCCACCGGCGACCGCTGGGGCCCGGGCACGCGCATCCCGGCGATCCTGGTGTCGCCGTATGCGAAGAAGGGCTTTATCGACCACACGCAATACGACACGGCCTCGGCGCTGCGCTTCATCACCCGCCGCTTTGTCCTGCCGACCCTGCCGGGCCTGCAGCAACGCGATACCGCCCTGCTCGCCAACAAGGGCAAGGCCATGGGCGACCTGACCAACGCGCTGGACTTCACGGCCATGCCGCACTGAGCGCGGATGAAGGCCCGAGGCATTAGCCGAAGCCGGAGGATAGGCCAAGGCCGCCTGCAATGACGAAGGCAGTTGCTCCCTCTCGCACAAGCGCAAGAGGGAGCAAACCGCCTTCGAAGCTGGCTCCGAGGTTAAGCAGTTACAGCCATACCGCGCGGCGTACCGCCAATCAGCTCTCTTCCTTCGGCATCTGCGACACGATGAACTCGTGCTCCTCCGTGTTCAACGTCGACACCCGCCACTCCACCGGCTGCCGGTGGTAGGAAAACGCCACGCGGTGAATGCGCATCAGCGGCGCGCCCGGCTCCACGCCGAGCAATGCCTGCTCCCGCTCCGTGGCCAGCACCGAGCGCAACCGCTCCTCGGTCTGGATCACGTTGACGCCAAACGCTTCCTGGTAAAAGTTGTACAAGGTGTTGGGCCGGCCGCGTAACTGCGCCTCGGTCAGCCCGGCAAACAGCCGCTCCGGCAGCACGATGTCGTCGATCATCACCGGCCGCTCATCCAGCGACAGCACGTTGGTTAGCTGAAACGCGCGCGCGCCGGCCTCCAGCCCAAGCAGCGTGCACACACTCTTGTCGGCCTTGATCTTGCGGAACGACTCCAGCTCCACGGTCGGGTAGCCGCGATGGCCGTCGAGGTGGGCCACCTTGAAGAAGCGGAAGAAATGATCGTCGCGCCGGTGCGTGGCCACGAAGGTGCCCCGCCCCTGGTGCCGGATCAGCAGGTTTTCCGCCACCAGTTCGTCGATGGCCTTGCGCAGCGTGCCGATCGACACGCCGAAGCGTTCGACCAGCTTCTTCTCCGACGGTATCGCCTCGCCGGGTTTCCATTCGCCATCGGCCAGCGCCTGCAATGCATGCCGTTTCACGTCCTTGTAGAGGACGCCACCGGGCGCGGGGATATCTCGTAGGTTGCTCATGGCTTGATGCTTTCTTTGGATAGTTGGAATGTACCAGAGATTAACTCATACAACTCATACATATGACATAGTTGACACAAATGAATTGAGAACCTATCCTTTGTTCCATCGGTTGCCGCTCACCGCATGCTGCGCCGTAACAAAAACCAAGGAGGAGCAATGATTCACGTAGTGCTGCACGATGCAAAAGACACGGTCGCCGTAGCGGTGGTCGAGGGGATCGAGGCCGGGACCGAGCTGAACGCCTGGATCATGGACGAGGACAAGGTCATCACGGTGGTTGCCAAGCAGCCCATTCCGATTGGCCACAAGGTCGCGCTGCGCGACATGGAAGTGGGCCAGACCGTCTTCAAGTACGGCATCGACATCGGCAAGGTGGTTGCGCCCATCACGGCCGGCGACCACGCCCACGTCCACAACATCAAGACCAAGCGCTGGTAAGCCGCGCCCCGTCCCCCAAAACCACATACCGAGAAAACATCCATGTCCGTCATCGACAACCAGACCACCTTCCGGGGCTATCGCCGCGACAACGGCCGCGTCGGCGTGCGCAATCACGTCATCATCCTGCCGCTGGACGACCTCTCCAACGCCGCTGCCGAAGCCGTTGCCGTCGCCATCAAGGGCACGATGGCGATCCCGCACCCGTACGGCCGCCTGCAGTTCGGCCCCGACCTCGACCTGCACTTCCGCACCCTGATTGGCGCGGGCAGCAACCCCAACGTGGCGGCCGTGGTGGTGATCGGCATCGAGGATGGCTGGACCAAGAAGGTGGTGGACGGCATCGCCAAGACCGGCAAGCCGGTGGTGGGCTTTGGCATCGAAGGCCACGGCGACCACGACACCATCATGCGAGCCTCCAAGGCCGCCAAGGAATTCGTGCAGTACGCCACCGGCCTGCACCGCGTGGAGTGCCCGATCAGCGACCTGTGGATCTCGACCAAGTGCGGCGAATCCGATACCACCTCCGGCTGCGGCGCCAACCCGACCGTGGGCAACGCCTTCGACAAACTGCATCCGCTGGGCACCACGCTGGTATTCGGCGAGACCTCTGAGCTCACCGGCGGCGAGCATATCGTGGCCGCGCGCTGCGCCAACGACAAGGTGCGCGACGACTTCATGAAGATGTTCAACCGCTACCAGGGCATGATCGACCGCTGGAAGACCACCGATCTGTCCGAATCGCAGCCGACCAAGGGCAATATCGCCGGCGGCCTGACCACGATCGAAGAGAAAGCGCTCGGCAATATCCAGAAAATTGGCAAGAAATGCACCGTGGACGGCGTGCTGGACAAGGCCGAAGAGCCGACCGGTCCCGGCCTGTGGTTCATGGACTCGTCCTCGGCCGCGGCGGAAATGGTCACGCTGTGCGCGGCGTCGGGCTATGTCGTGCACTTCTTCCCGACCGGCCAGGGCAACGTCATCGGCAACCCGATCGTGCCGGTCATCAAGCTGTGCGCCAATCCGCGCACCGTGCGCCTGATGAGCGAGCATATGGACGTGGACTGCTCGGGCCTGTTGCAGCGCGAGCAGACGCTGGACCAGACCGGCGACAAGCTGCTCGAATGCATGATGGCCACCATCAACGGCCGCTGGACCGCCGCGGAAGCGCTGGGCCACCGCGAGTTCGTGCTCACGCGCATCCACGAGTCCGCCTGATGAAACAGGTCTGCATCAGCGAGTTCATGGACGCCGATGCCGTGGCGGTGCTGGACGCTTGCGTCCGGCTGCGCTACGAACCGGGCTGGGTCGACCAGCGCGATGCCCTGCTCGGCGCCTTGGCGCAGACCGATGCGCTGATCGTGCGCAACCGCACCCAGGTCGATACCGAACTGCTCGACGCCGCGCCCGCGCTGCGGGTGGTCGGCCGGCTTGGGGTGGGGCTGGACAATATCGACGTCAAGTCCTGCGAGGCGCGTGGCATCCGCGTGATTCCGGCCACCGGCGCCAACGCGCGCTCGGTGGCCGAGTATGTGGTCACGACCGCGCTGATGCTGTTGCGCGGCGCCTATCAGAGCGACGCGGCCATGGTGGCGGGAAAGTGGCCGCGCGCGCGCCTGTCGGAGGGCCGTGAGGCACTCGGCAAGACGCTCGGCCTGATCGGTTTTGGCGATATCGGCCGGCTGACCGCGCGGCTTGCGCAGGCACTGGGCATGCAGGTGGTGGCGCACGACCCCGCACTGCCTGGCGATCATCCGGTGTGGCGCGATACCGGCGTGGAGCCGATGAAGCTGGAGGCACTGCTGGCCAGCGCGGATGCGGTGAGCCTGCATGTGCCGCTGGTGCCGGCTACGCGCCATCTCATCAATGCGGAGCGCCTGCGCGGCATGAAGCGCGGCGCGGTCCTCGTCAACACCGCGCGCGGCGGCGTGGTCGACGAGACTGCGCTGGCGGCGGCGCTGCACGAGGGATTGCTGGCGGGCGCCGCGCTCGATGTCTTCGAAGCGGAACCGCTAGGTGCGGGCGGTATCCTGGCGCACGCGCCGAACCTGGTGCTGACGCCGCATATTGCCGGCGTCAGCTTCGAGGCCAATGTGCGCGTGTCCATGATGATTGCGGACGCAGTCAAGAATGCATTGGGAGTGCAGAGATGACCGCCTTTCGGGCAGAAGAACTGGAACAACTCGCCGCGAACGCGCTGAGAAGCGCGGGTGCCAGCGCGGCGCAGGCAGGCCCCACCGCGCACGCGCTGGTGCAGGCCGACCTCGCCGGGCTGCCGTCGCACGGGGTCTCGCGCGTGCCGATGTATGTGGCACACCTGCGCCACCAGCGCGTGAACGGGGACGCTCAGCCCACGGTAGCGCGACAGACGCCCGGCACCACGCTGATCGACGCGCAAGGGGGCTTCGCCTTTCCCGCCTGCGCGCAGGCGGTCTCGGCCGCCATCGCCAGCGCCCGCGAATGCGGCATTGGCGCCGGCGTGGTGACCAACAGCCACCACGCCGGCGCTGTGGCCCTGCATCTGGACCCGGTGGCGCAGGCTGGCATGATCGGCATCGCCATGGGCAATTCGCCAGCCGCCATGCCGGCCTGGGGCGGGCGCACGCCGCTGTTCGGCACCAATCCGATCGCGGCCGTGTTTCCTCGCCGGGATGCCGCTCCACTGGTCATCGACCTGTCGCTCTCGGAGGTCGCGCGCGGCAAGATCATGGTCGCCGCCAAGCAAGGCAAGCCCATCCCGCTGGGCTGGGCGCTCGATGCCGATGGCAAGCCCACCACCGATGCGCAGGCCGCGTTGCGCGGATCGATGCTGCCCGCGGGTGGCGTCAAGGGTGCGATGCTCGCCTTGCTGGTGGAGACATTGATCGTGTCGCTCGCCGGCGCCCACTTCGGCGCGGAAGCCGATTCCTTCTTCGAGGACGCCGGCAACCAGCCACGTATCGGCCAGTTGTTCCTGGCCTTCAATCCGGGCGGCTTCGCAGGCGATGCCGCCTATCATGCCCGCCTCGAAGCCCTGATCGCTGCCATGCTGTCGGACAGCGGCACCCGCCTGCCCGGCACACGGCGCATCGACGCGCACGCCAAGGCGCGCGAGCACGGCATCGAGATCCCCGAAGCACTGGAAAAGGAGTTGCGCAAGCTAGCTCAAGCCTGACCAAAGACTGACCGCACCGCATCCACGGCGCCCGCCAGAAGGCGCCGGTCCCACCAAAGGAGACACCATGCATTGCACCTTCCTCCGGCGCATAGCCGCCCCGTCGCTGTTTGTGCTCACGCTGCTTGCCGGACCGGCCGCAGCCAGCAGCACACCCGCAGCCTTCCCGGCCAAGCCGGTCCGCTATGTCGTTCCGTTTGCGGCAGGGGGCCTCACCGATATCTCGGCGCGACAGGTCGGCCAGTACCTGGCAGAGGAATGGAGGCAGCCGGTGGTAGTGGAGAACAAGCCCGGCGGCAATGCGAATATCGGTGCCGAGCAGGTCGCCCGCGCCAGCGCCGACGGCTACACCTGGCTGGCGGTCACGCTGGCGCATTCATCCAACGTCACGCTGTTTCCCCGCCTGTCATTCAATATGCAGAAGGACCTGGTGCCGGTGGCGCGCATCGCCTCGTCGCCGATGATGGTGGTGGTGCCTGCCAGCTCGCCGATCAAGTCGCTGAAGGTTCTGGCGGAAGCGGCGCGCAAGGGCCACCTGACCGCCGGCTCCAGCGGCAACGGCACGCCGCCGCACCTGGCGCTGGCGCTGTTCGAGCGGATCACCAAGACCACCATCACCCACGTGCCCTACAAGGGCGGCACGCCATCCATGACCGACCTGATCGGCGGCCAGATCGACGTGGTGTTCTCCAACTTCCCTGAATCGCTGCAGAACGTCAAAGGTGGCAAGCTGCGCGCCTTGGCGGTGACGACGCGCGAGCGCCATCCGCTGATGCCGGATGTGCCGACGGTGGCCGAAGCCGGCTTTCCCGATCTCATCGTGGAGAACTGGACGGGCCTGATGATGCCCGCCGGCACGCCGCAAGCCGTGATCGACAAGATCGGCAACTCGGTGACCAGCATGCTGGAGGTGAAGGGCGTGCGCGAGCGCATCATCGCCAGTGGATTCACGCCGGCACCGATGGCCAGCGCGGCGTTCACCACCTACTTCAATGGCGAAGTGACACGCTGGGCCAAGCTGATCAAGGAACAGGACATTCACGCCGACTAAGGCACGCGGCGCTTGCGCCTTCAGTCTTCAGTCTTCATCAAGAGGCGGCGTACCCATTGGTGCGGCCTCCGGCGGCCCGCCGCCGCGAATCGCACCGCTTTGCCGGAAATATCCCTTGATGACATCCGTAAATGCCAGGCGTGCATGCGTCGTGCGTTCCAGCAAGCCAACGCGGCGCCGCACGTCGACACCGTCGAGCGGCACCAGGCGCAACAACCTGTCGCCCTCCCAGGTGACGTTGGCCAGCTGCGGCACGATGGACACGCCGAAGCCCTGCCGCACCAGTTCGATGATCGCCTCGTTCGAATTCAGCTGCATGCTCTCGTTCACGGTCACGCCGCACTGGTCCAGCACCTCCTGCACCAGGTTGCCGGTCCACGTGCCCGGCTCGAAACGGATGAATGGCGCCTCGGCAAGCATCTCGCGGCTATCGTCCGGCAGGAAGAAATGCGGGTGGCGCGGCACGATCAGCACCATCGGCTCGGTATATAGCTCGGTCCACACCAGATTCCTTGCCAGCGGGCGCGGCGAGCGCGTGACCACGGCGGCATCCAGGTCGCCGTGTTCCACCTTGAGTGCGAATTCGGCTGAGAGGCCGGCGAAGAGCCGCACGTCCAGGCGCGGGTGCTCCTGCTTGATCGCCCACAAGGCGTCGGCGAACGCGCCCATCAGCACCGACACCAGAGCACCGATCGCCACCGTTCCGGAGAGGCCATCCTCTCGTCCGGAGGCAAGTGCTTCATATCGCTGCACCAGCGCTTCGAGTTCCGGCACCAGCGCGCGGCCGGCGGGATTGAGAATCGCCGCGCGCGCATTGCGGTCGAACAGCTGGCAGTTCAGGTCTTCTTCCAGCGCGCGGATCTGCAATCCGACCGCGGCGGGCGTCAGCCCGATCTGCTTGCCCGCCGCCGCGAACGTCCCACACCGTGCCACGGCGAGGAACGTCTTGAGGGTGCGGATGGAAGGCATTGCGGCTCCGGGATGGCAGTGCGGGGAAAGCGGTCGCGCCAGGTCCGGCGCGCGCGAAGAGAAAGAAATTCTTTATCTGGACAAGAGAATTACTAGCTTTTTGCTTGCCGCGCAATCCGGAACAATACGAGCGGACCGCCCGTATCGACAAGCCCCGCAGACACCGCAGCGGCGCACCGAAAACCCTCCCCCAATCGATCCCATGACTACTCTCAACGTTCGTGTATGGCGCGGCAACGAGGACGGCCAATTCGCCTCCTACCAGGTGCCGCGCAGCGCCAGCCAGACGGTACTGGACGTGGTGACCTACATCCAGCGTCACCTCGAGCCGGACCTCGGCTACCGCTTCGCCTGCCGCGTCGGCATGTGCGGCTCATGCGCGATGACCGTCAACGGCAAGGCGCGCTGGAGTTGCCGCACGCACGTCGCCAAGGTCGTGCAGGGCGACGCACTCGAGATCGCCCCGCTGTCGAACCTGCCCGTCATCAAGGACCTTGCCACCGACATGACGGCCTTCTTCGACAAGTGGGCCGCCGCCAAGGGGCAGTTCAAGGGCGCCGCCACGCGCCACGACGCATTCGCCAGCGTCGAGCCCGCCTCCCCCGCGCGCAAGGCCGCGGATGCCGGTATCGAGTGCATCGGCTGCGGCGTCTGCTACGCCTCTTGCGATGTGGTCGGCTGGCGCCCCGATTATCTCGGCCCGGCCGCGATGAACCGCGCGTGGACGCTGGTCAACGATGTGCGCGACGTGGTGGGCACCGAACGCCTGCGCGCCGTTGCGGGCGACGCCGGCTGCCACAGCTGCCATACGCAGGGCTCCTGCACCGAGCGTTGCCCCAAGCAACTTGCGCCGACGGCGGGCATCGCCGGACTCAAGCGCATTGTCGCCAAGGCCGCCATCAAGGGGGAGCTATGAACATGGCCATTTCGGTCGGTACCCAGGCCAGGCTGTGGTACTGGCAGCGCATCAGCGCCATGGTGCTGGCGCTGTGCGTGGTGGGACATCTCATCGTCATCATGGTCGCCGTGCGTGGCGGACTCTCCGGTGCCGAGGTGCTGGCACGCACGCGTGGCAACTGGGCCTTCGGCGTCTTCTACACCTGCTTCGTACTGGCCTGCACGGTGCATGTGCCTATCGGCCTGATGCGGGTGGCAGAGGAATGGCTGGCATGGCGTGCGCGCAGCGTGGTGACGGCGGCATGGCTGTTTGCCGCCGTGCTGGGATTGGCAGGCCTGCGCGCCGTCTACGCGGTGGTGATGCCATGAAGAAAAACGACATGCGCGCGCGCAACCATGCCGCCTATTGTGCCTTCCTGATCCACCGGCTTTCCGGCCTCGCGCTGGCGCTGTTCCTGCCAGTGCATTTCTGGGCGCTCGGCCATGCCATCCGGGGCGAGGCAGCGCTCGACGGCTTCCTGAAACTCACCGACAACCCGCTGTTCAAGGCCGCTGAGTGGGGACTGGTGATCCTGCTCTCGCTGCACATGATGGGCGGCATCCGGCTCCTGCTGATCGAGTTCCGGCCGTGGACGGGCCTGCGCAAGGACTGGGTTGCACTCAGTCTCGGCGCCGGGTTGTGCACCGGGCTGGCCTTCATGCTCTCGCTGTTTTCGTAGGTTCGCAACGATGAGCGCCGCCGGCTGAAGTGGCGCCATTCCCACAACACCAAAGGAGACCACCCATGACGCTTTCCCCGAAGTCCACGAGCCGCCGGCGCTGCCTTGCGCTCTGCCTTGGCACGGCCGCAGTGCTTGCGGCCGGCAGCGCGCAGGCGGATGCATGGCCGACTCGCCCGGTCACCATGATCGTGCCGTTCGCCGCAGGCGGCAGCACGGATGTGCTCGGCCGCGTGATCGGGCAGAAGCTGAGCGAGATGTGGAAGCAGACCGTGGTGGTCGAGAACCGTCTGGGCGCGGGCGGCGCCGTGGGCGCGCAGGTCACCGCGAAGGCGGCGGCCGACGGCTATACGATGATGCTGGCCTCGGGCAGCATGTTCACCGTCAACCCGTTCATCTATCAGCGGCTGCCCTACAGCGCCAAGGACTTCACCTTTATCACCAACGTGGCCAGCGGCCCGATGCTGGTCGTCGTCAACCCCGGTGTGCCGGCCAAGAACCTGAAGGAACTGATCAGCCTGGCGAAGTCCCAGCCGGGCAAGCTCAATTTCGGCTCCGCGGGTACCGGCAGCCAGGTGCACATGGCGGGCGAGGCCTTCGCCGATGCCGCCGGCATCGACATCGCGCACGTGCCTTACAAGGGCGAATCGCTGGCCTACAACGACCTGATGGCGGGTCAGCTGCAGCTGATGGTGGGCAACATCGCGGCGGCCTCGCAGTTTGTGAAGGGTGGCAAGCTACGCGCGCTCGCGGTCACCGGCACCGAGCGCTCGCCCATGCTGCCCGACGTGCCGACTGTGGCTGAGGCCGGCCTCACCGGCATGGAGAGCGTGACCGGCTGGTTCGGCTTCGTGATGCCGGCAGGCACGCCACCGGCGATCGTCAGCAAGGTGCAGCAGGACACGGTCAAGGTGCTGGCGGATCCCGATACCCAGGCACGGCTGCTCGCACAGGGCATGAAGCCGGTCGGCAACACGCCGCAGCAACTAGGCGCGGCCATCGCCACGGAATCGCAGCGATGGGAAAAGATCGTCAGGAACCGCAACCTGACGGCCAACTGAGCGCCAGCCAGACACATCCAAGCCGAGCATCGAGGACAGGCATGAACATTGATCTCTCCCTACTGGAAGACGCGGCCAGGGAACTGTACATCCGCGCGCTGAAGATACTGCCGCCTGACGTCAAGGACGGCATCGCGCAACTGCAGGAGAACGAAACCTCCGCCACCGCGCGCAGCGTCCTGGCCACCATGAGCAAGAACATCCGCATCGCGCAGGAGACCGACAACCTGCTGTGCCAGGACACCGGCGTGCCGATCTACAACATGACGATCGGCACCGGCATCGCGGTCGACGGGCGTGCGTTCAAGCAGGCCATACGCCGCGGCTGCGAGCGCGCCACGCGCGAGCACCCGCTGCGCTCTTCCGTGGTACATCCGCTGACCCGCAAGAACAACCACACGTCTTGCGGCATCGAGGTGCCGGTGATCCACATCGACTTCGACGACACGCCCGGGCGCATGACGCTGGCGATGGTGCCCAAGGGCAGCGGCTCGGAGAACAACTCCTTTCTCAAGATGGCGATCCCCGCCGAAGGCATGGATGCCATCAAGACCTTCGTCATCGACAGCGTGATCGCCGCCGGCGGCAAGACTTGCCCGCCGACCATCGTCGGCGTGGGCCTGGGCGGCACATCGGACCTGTGCGTGGCGCTGGCCAAGCGCGCTGCGACTCGCGCGCTCGGCACGCGATGCGCGGACCCGGACGGCGCCGCGCTCGAAGCGGAACTGTCGCGGGCCGTGAACCAGCTCGGTGTCGGCCCGCAGGGCCTGGGCGGCGATGCAACCGCCTTCGCGGTGCATATCGAACTGGCCTCGACGCATATCACGATGAACCCCATTGCCGTCAACATGCAGTGCCATTCCGCGCGGCGCGCTTGTGCCACCTTCACCGCTGACGGCATCAGCTACGGATTCTGACCATGGCGCACTACGAGCTCTCCACGCCCGTGACGGAGGCACAGATCCGTCAACTGCGCGTCAACGACACGGTGACCTTGCAGCGTACGCTGTTCGGCATCCGCGACGCCACCCAGATCCATATGTTCGACCGCGGCCGCACGACGCGCCTTGATCTCCGCGGCCACGCGGTCATCCATACCGCGCCCAATGTGCGCAGGGTGCCGGCCTGCCCGGAGCATCCCGCCGGCTACCAGCCGATCTGCATCGGCACCACCACCTCCGACCGCATGGAGCGCTTCACCCGGCCGCTGATGACGCGCAATGGCGTACGCATGATCGTCGGCAAGGGCGGCATGCGTGAAAGCTCGCTCGATGCATTCCGCGAGTTGGGCGGCGTGTACCTGGCAATCATCGGCGGCACGGCGGCGCTGGAGACCACGTGGATAGAGCAGATCGAGGATGTCGATCTCGACGACCTCAATCCCGAATCGCTGTGGCGCTTCCGCATCCGCGATTTCGGCCCGCTGCTGGTGGCCATGGACAGCCACGGCAACAGCCTCTACACCGCCGTCAAACAGAACACCGCGGACCGGCGCGCCGCCGTGCTGGCCAGCCTGGGAGTGGCAAAGCCATGAAGACCATCGAGCGACTGCAGACTGATGTGCTGATCCTCGGCTCCGGCGGCGCGGGCCTGTTCGCCGCGCTGCATGCGCACCAGCAGGCGCCGGAACTGTCCATCACCGTGGCCGTGAAAGGGCTGCTGGGCAAGTGTGGCTGCACCCGCATGGTCCAGGGCGGCTACAACGTGGCGCTGGCGCAGGGCGACTCCGTCGAGCGCCATTTCATGGACACCGTGGAAGGCAGCAAGTGGCTGTCCGACCAGGACCTGGCGTGGACGCTGGTCACCAAGGCGGTCGAGCGCATCCACGAACTCGAGAACGAACTGGGTTGCTTCTTCGACCGCAACCCGGACGGCACGGTCCACCAGAAGGCATTCGCCGGACAGACCTTCGACCGCACCGTGCACAAGGGCGACCTGACCGGCATCGAGATCATCAACCGCCTGGCCGAGCAGGTCTGGAGCCGCGGCATCAACCGGCTCGAAGAACACCGTGCCGTCGAGCTGATCAAGACGCCGGACGGCAAGTCGTTATCCGGCGTGCTGATGATCGACATGCGCAGCGGCGAATTCGTCTTCGTGCAGGCCAAGGCCGTGCTGCTGGCCACGGGCGGCGGGCCGACCATGTACAAGTTCCACACGCCCTCGGGCGACAAGAGCTGCGACGGCCTGGCGATGGCGCTGCGCGCCGGCCTGCCTCTGCGCGATATGGAGATGGTGCAGTTCCATCCCACCGGACTGCTGGCGGGCAAGGACACGCGCATGACCGGCACCGTGCTGGAAGAAGGCTTGCGCGGCGCTGGCGGCTACCTGCTCAACGGCGACAAGGAACGCTTCATGCACAACTACGATCCGCGCGGCGAACGAGCCACGCGCGACATCGTGTCGCGCGGCATCTATGCCGAAATGCGCGCGGGCCGGACCTCACCCAACGGCGGCGTGTATATCCAGATGGGGCACCTCGGGCCCGACAAGGTGCGCAAGCAGTTCAAGGGCATGGTCGAGCGCTGCGGCGACTGCGGCTTCGACCTCGCCGGCGATCTCGTCGAGGTGGTGCCCACCGCGCACTACATGATGGGCGGCGTGCAGTTCCGCCCCGACTGCGGCACGGAGCTGCACGGCCTGTTTGCCGCCGGCGAGGACACGGGCGGCGTGCATGGCGCGAACCGCCTGGGTGGCAACGGCGTCGCCAACTCAACCGTGTTTGGCGGCATCGCCGGCGACAGCATGGCCGCCTGGACGCGGCAGAACAACGTGCCGCGCGCGCCCGACGAAGCCGCGATCGCCGCTGCCATCGCCGCCATGGAAGCGCCGTTCGGCAAGCCGGCGGGCAGCCTGGAGCCGATCCGCGAGGCGCTGTTCGACTGCATGTGGGAGCACGTCGGCATCATGCGCACGCGCGACGGGCTGCTGCTGGCCCGTCAACGCCTGGCGGAACTGGGGCAGGCGCTGAAGGCAACCGGCGTCGCCGACGGCCATCGCGCGTTCAATGTCACGTGGCACGACTGGATGAACCTCAACAGCCTGATCGTCGTCAGCCAGGTCATCGTGGAAGCCGCCCTGTCCCGCGAGGATTCGCGCGGTGCGCATTTCCGCGAGGATCACCCGGCCACCGGCGACCTGCCCGGGTCCAGCTTCACCGTGGTGCGCCAGCGCGACGGCAAGCTGCAGCTGACCCGCTCTGCGGTGCAATTTACCCGCGTGACTCCGGGGCAGACGATCCTGGAGGGAGCTGCCTGATGTAGCGCGTAGGTGAAGGAGACCCAATGAACAAGAAGAAGACATTGCGCGCAGCGGCATTCGCCGCGATGCTGCTCTGCGTTGGCGGCCTTGCATCGGCCGATAGCCCCCCCGCGCGGCCGATTACCGTTGTGGTGCCTTACAGCCCCGGCGGGGATGCGGACCTGTCGGCGCGCAACCTATCCGCCGGGGTAAGGAACATCACCGGCGAAATCCTGGTCGTCGTCAACAAGGCCGGAGCCGGGGGCGCCATCGGCTCGCAGCTTGTGCGCGACGCCAAGCCAAACGGGCAGACGCTGCTGCTCGGGCGCGTCGGCGCGCAGGCGATCCTGCCGGCGCTGCAGCCCGACCTGGGCTACAAGTGGAATGACTTCACGCTACTCGGTCTGCTGGAGTTGAACCCGGTGGTCTGCGTGGTCAGGACGGCAGCCGCCTACAAGACGCTGGACGACCTGCTCGCCGCCATCCGCAGGCAGCCCGGCAAGCTGAACTACAGCACCTCCGGCCCTGGCACGGTGCTGAACCTGACCACCCAGGCCTTGCTGCAATCGGCGCGGCTCGACAAACAGGCCGTGGTACAGGTCGCCTACAAGGGTGGCGGGGAAGCTACCGCAGCGGTACTCTCCAGCGAGGTCGATTTCACCTGCAACAACCTGACCGCATTGATCGGGAATATCAAGGGCGGGAAACTGCGCGCGCTGGTGACCACCTCGCCGCAGCGCCTGCCGGACCTGCCCGACGTGCCGACCGCAAGCGAGACCGGCCATCCCAGGCTAGAAGCGCTCAACGGCTGGAGCGCGCTGTATGGCCCGCCTGGCATGGACCCGAGCCTGGTGGAAAAATGGGCGACGGTGCTGCCGAAGGTCGCGAGCGATCCGCAGTGGAAGACCGGGGTCCTGACCATTGCCTCGATCCCCATGGTCATGTCGCCATCCGAGACGCACAAGTTTGTCGAAGCCCAGGTGGCAATGTACGAGCAACTGGGCAAGTCCCTCAACATCCAGCTCAAATAGGAACTCCAATGGCGAAGTCCCATCGCGGCGCCGATGCGCTGGCAGGCACGCTGGCCAAGGCCGGCGTCAGGCGCATATTCACCTTGTCGGGCAATCACATCATGCCGGTGTTCGATGCCTGCCTGGAAGCGGAAATCGCGTTGATCCACACGCGGCATGAAGCCGCCACCGTGCACATGGCCGATGCGTGGTCGCGTATCACGGGAGAAGTCGGCATGGCGATGGTCACCGGCGGGCCCGGTCACGCCAACGCGGTATCCGCGCTCTACACCGCGCAGATGTCGGAGGCGCCGCTGGTGCTGCTGTCGGGCCATGCGCCGAACAGCCAGCGCGGCTTTGGGGCCTTCCAGGAAATGCGGCAAGCCGAGATGGCCGCACCAGTCACCAAGGCGTCGTGGGCCAGCGCCAGCGCTGACACCGTTGCTGCCGATATCGCGCTGGCCATGCGCATCGCGCAATCCGGGCGGCCCGGCCCGGTGCACTTGAGTCTGCCCACCGACGCATTGGAGAATGCCGTGACCCGTGCTGGCGAGCCTGCCTCGATCGCTGCGCCGCAGGAGGCGCCTGCGTTCGATGCGCGGACCGCGTCCGAGGTGCTGGCGGCATTGGCAGCGGCAAAGCGCCCGCTGATCCTCGCCGGCCCCGCCTGGCTCACCGCAAGCGGGCGCAGCCGCACCGCGGAGCTGGAAGCGCGCACCGGCATTCCCGTCGTCGGCATGGAAAGCCCACGTGGCAATAACGATCCGAGCCTTGGCGCGTTCGGGCAGATGCTGGCGCAGGCCGACTGCATATTGCTGCTGGGCAAACGCCTCGACTTCACGCTGAAGTTCGGCCGCCCCCCCGCCTTCGCTGCCGACTGCAACTTCCTGCAGATCGACGCGGACGATGCCGAGCTTGAGCGCAGCCGCCGTGCGGCTGGCGCCCGCGTGCTGCTCGCGCGGCGCGCGGATGTCGGCAGCGCCATCGCGCAGCTGCTCGCCTGCGCGACCGGCAGGGAGCAGCATTGCGCATGGCTTGAGGATGTGAAGGCTGCTATCCGCTATCGTCCCGAAGCATGGAAAACCGCATCGTCGAGGGGCGCGCTGCACCCGGCCCAGGTCTGTAGCCCCCTGCAGCCGATCCTGGAAAGTCATCCGGAGGCGGTGCTGGTCTCCGACGGTGGCGAATTCGGGCAGTGGGCGCAAGCCTGCCTGCAAGCACCGCACCGCGTCATCAACGGGCCGGCGGGCGCCATCGGCAGCGCCCTGCCAATGGCACTGGCGGCGCGCTTGGCCAAGCCGGACGCGCCGGTCATCGCCATGATGGGCGATGGCACCACGGGCTTTCATATCGCTGAGTTCGACACAGCGGTCCGCTACGGCCTGCCCTTCGTCGCCGTGGTCGGCAACGACGCGCGCTGGAACGCGGAGTACCAGATCCAGCTCAACAGCTACGGCAAGGACAGGCTGGTGGGATGCGAACTGCTGCCCACGCGATACGACCAGGTCTGCGCGGCATTTGGCGGATACGGTGAATTCGTGCAGGCGCCGGAGCAGTTGTTGCCGGCCGTGCAGCGCGCCATTGCATCGGGCCGGCCGGCCTGCGTCAATGTGCGAATGGAAGGGGTGCCCGCACCGGTCGTGGCACGCAAGTGAAAAGCGCGGCGCGCCGGGCCTTATCCCAGCGCGCTGCGATAAATCAGGCCGAAGCCTGCGGAGATCAGGATGGCCCATACGACGCGGATAACCTTGTCCGGCGCGATACGCCGGTGCAGCCAGCCGCCCATGAAGTAGCCGGCGATGGCGCACGGCATCAGCATCGCCGCCAGCGCGAAGATCGCGGTATTGGCATAGAGTCCCGCTACCGCGAAAAGGATCAGCCTGCCGAACGCAGTCAGCACGATCAGCGTGCTGGTAGTGGCCCGCAACTGCGCGGCGTCCCGCAACCGTCCAGCCAGGTAGATTGTGTACAGCGGACCGCCGGTACCGAACATCGCGGTCAACATGCCCCCTACTACGCCGAATGGCACCGACAGCCGCGGATCCAACTCGCTGAAGCCGCGCTTGAACAGCAGGTTCCACGCGGGATACAGCAGCACGAACAAACCGAGCAACAGCAGCAGCGGACGCTCGGGCGCGAACATCAGCAGCGCCAGGCCCGAGATCATGCCCACCAGCACGCTCGGCATCAGCCTGCGCAACTCGCCCACATGCACGTGGCTACGGCTGCGCATGCCCAGCAGGGTTCCCGCGACAAGATCGAAGAACAGGATCATCGGCACCGCGGTGCGCAGCGGAACGATCTGCGTGAGCAGCGGCATCGCCATGATGGAAGAGCCGAAGCCGGTGAGCCCGAAGATCGTATAGGCCCACAGCACGATCGGCACCAGGCAGGCGAGTTGGAGGGGCGTCAGCTGGGTCTGCGACAGCAGGAGTTCGATCAGCAAAATAGGCGGGCAAGGAGCAATGCGGGGGGCAGTTCCATCATAGGAGGCAACTCCTTGCCGAGTCAACTAGCTCATCTATATGATTTGACGAAAACGGCAACAGGCACGAGATGGCTATCGGCCCTGCCGCGCGCGGAGGCACAATACGGCGGTCTTACGGGCATCGAAAGCGGGAAATAAACATGGAACTTCGGCAGCTGCGCTACTTCGTGCAAGTGGTGGAACTGGGCAGCATGGGGCAGGCAGCCCAGAAGCTGGGCGTGGTGACCTCGGCATTGAGCCAGCAGATCAGCCGGCTCGAGAACGAGCTGTCGACCCGTCTGCTGCAAAGGACCTCGAGCGGGGTCGTGCCCACCGACGCCGGCCTGGCCTTCTGGCGGCAGGCGCAACTGGCGATCCGCCACGCCGACGACGCCGTGCGCGCCGCGCAGTTGGCACGCCTGTCCGGCCATGTCAGCGTGGGCATGGCGCCGAGTACGATCGCCGTGCTCGGCTTGCCCTTCATGCTGGCCATGCGCGAGCGCTACCCCGATATCCGGCTGCATCTGATCGAGAACCTGTCCGGCAACCTGGCGTCGATGATCGGCGCGCGGCAACTCGACCTCGCCATACTGTTCCAGGTCGAAGGTACCCAGCGCTGGAGCGTGGTGCCGCTGCTCGACGAGCGGCTGTTCGTCATCGCCAAGGAGGGGCTCCCCGGATTGCCAGTGGCTGCCCCCGTGCAGCTCGAGCAACTTGGCAACCTGCCGCTGATCCTGCCAAGCAGCCCACACGGCTTGCGCGCCTTGCTCAATGCCGCGTTTGCGCGCAGCCGGCATCCGCTCAACGTCATTGCCGAGATCGACGGGCTGGCGATGCTGATGGATGCGGTGCGCGCCGGCCTCGGCGCCACCATCCAACCAGGCGCGGCGGTGGCCCGGCTGATCGGCGAGCCGCTGCGCATGATGGAAATCGCCGACAGCAGCAGCACCGGCACGGTCCATCGGCCCAACCTGCTGGTCAGCCTCTGCGACGAGGAACTCTCCCCGGCCGGGCTGGCGGCCCGCACCGTGCTGGCCAGCGTGACCCGCGCACTGGTCGAGGACGGGCGCTGGCCCGGTGCCACTCTTCACAAAGCCTGAAGACCCCATCCCGGAACGTGACTGGCGCCGGCCTGTGGCGCTACGTACAGTCTTGCCAGCCCCGCCAATTCCAATTACCAGAACGTTCCCGCAGGAGACAAGATGAAGTCCACCGCACGCTGCGCCGTGATCGCCAGCATCTTCGGCACCGCCCTCATGTCGGCAGGTATCGTCGCGTTCGCGGCGGACAACTGGCCCGCCAAGCCGATCTCGCTGGTCGTCCCGTTTGCCGCCGGCGGCACCACCGACATCATCGGCCGCACCATCGGCCAGAAGCTCGGTGAAGCGTTGCGCCAACCGGTGGTGGTCGACAACCGGCCCGGCGCTGGCGGCACGCTCGGCGCCGCCAACGTGGCAAGGGCGCAGGCCGATGGCTACACCTTCCTGCTCGCCACCATCGCACACACGATGGCGCCCGGCATCTACAAGACGCTCCCCTACGACTTCACCAAGGACCTCGACCCGATCGGCATGGTCGCGCTGACGCCCAACGTGTTGCTGGTCAACCAGTCTATCCCGGCCAGGTCCGTGCCGGAACTGATCGCCTACATCAAGGCGCATCCGGGCAAGGTCAACTACGGCTCCGCCGGCATCGGCAGCACCGAGCACCTCTCCGGCGAGCTGTTCCGCTCGATGACGGGCACCGACATCGCCCACGTGCCCTACAAGGGCGGCGCCCCGATGATGACGGACCTGATCGCCGGGCAGATCCAGATGGCCATCGAAACCAGCCCCTCCGCCGCGCCCCACGTGCGCAGCGGCAAGGTGAAGGCGCTCGCTGTCACCACTGCAAAACGGTCATTCGCCTACCCCGGCGTCCCGACGCTCGACGAGAGCGGCGTCAAAGGATTCGAGGTAACAACGTGGTACGCGCTGATGGCGCCGCGTGGCACGCCGCCTGCGATCGAGCAGCGGGTGATCACCGAGCTGGCAAGAGTCTTGAAACTGCCCGAGGTGCAGAAACGCTTCGAGGAGCAAGGCGTAACGGCAGGCGATATGGCGCCGGCAAGGTTGGCCGGGTTTATTCGTTTGGAGACCACCAAGTGGACCAAGGTGGCCAAGGACTCGGGGGCGACCGCGGAGTGAAGCGCGGGGGCCTTCGAGGGGCCAACGAACAAAAAAAACCCGGAAATCATTGATTCCCGGGTTTTTTTGTGCCGGTGCAGGCCGTACCGATTGTGTCGGCCTGGGATGGCTAGGATGCTCCAGAACGGTTAGAACGGAATATCGTCGTCCATGTCTTCAAAGCCATTCGACGGAGCCTGCTGCTGGCGACGCGCGCCACCGGCACCCTGCTGGCCACCGGCAGCCTGGCCGCCACCACTGCGCGCACCGCCGCCGTAACCACCGCCGCCCGACGATTCGCGGCCACCACCGTAGCCACCGCCGCCACCGCCCATGTCGTCGCCACCGCCACCGCCGCCGCCCATGCCCTGGCGCGAGCCCAGCATCTGCATTTGCTCAGCCACGATCTCGGTGCTGTACTTTTCCGCGCCGGACTGGTCGGTCCACTTGCGGGTGCGGATGCGCCCTTCGATATAGACCTGCGAGCCCTTGCGCAGGTACTGGCCGGCGATCTCGGCCAGCTTGCCAAAGAAGGCGATGCGGTGCCACTCGGTGGCTTCCTTCATCTCGCCGCTGGTCTTGTCCTTGTAACGATCGGTGGTCGCCAGGCGGATGTTGCTCACGGCGTCGCCGCTGGGCAGGTAGCGGGTTTCCGGATCCGCGCCCAGGTTGCCGACGAGGATGACTTTGTTGATCGATGCCATGTGAATGTTCTCCCAGGGCCACGCCCTCTGCTGCAAGCGGCGTGGCGATGCCTTGACTGTTGACTGATGCGTAAACGAATAACGCGCCCCCGGCCAAGAAGTCGGGCGCGCGGTCATGCTAGTGCCTAATTACGGCAAAAAGCTATACGAAGTGATGCGAGCAGCCCTTACGGACCGATGACCGCGGGCTGCCAACTTCAGGCAGCGACGGCCTGGGCACTGCTTTTCCGGGCCGGCGGCGACTTCATGTTCCAGGCGATTATAAGCCAGAGGAGGAGCACCACGGCGCAGCCGATGAAGACCGCGCTGCGGCCTTCGTGCTTGAGCAGCCAGCCGCCCACGGCGCCCCCCAGGAACAGGCCCATCGCCTGCGTGGTGTTGTAGATGCCAAGCGCCGCCCCGCGCGCGGCGGCGGCGTAGCGCGATACCAGCGAGGGCTGCATGGCTTCGAGCACGTTGAAGGCCACGAAAAACAACAGCAGCACGCCCACGATGCCCCACAGGCCGTGCACGGCGGCAAACAGCAGCTGCACCGCGGTCATCAGGCCGACCGCGCCGAGCAGCACGGGGCGTACCTTGCCATAACGCTCGGCGGCCATCATCGGCCCGAGCATCAGCACGAAGGACACCAGCACCACCGGCAGGTAGACCTTCCAGTGCTGGTCCAGCGGCATGCCGGCATCGCTGAGCATGGCCGGCACCACCATGAACATGGCCACCTGCGACGCGTGCAGTGCCAGCACGCCCACGTTCAGGCGGATCAGGTCGGGGTTGAGCAGCACGCTGCGAAACGGCAGCCGCACGGGATGCGGCGGCGGCGGGGTGGGCACCAGGAACAGGGTCACCAGGATGGCGACCACGCCCAGCAGCGACATCAGCGTGAAGATCCCGGGCATGCCGATGCTGTGCAGCAGCGGCGAGGCAATCACCAGCGACAGCGCGAAGGTCAGGCCGATGCTGCCGCCCACCATGGCCATGGCCTTGGTGCGATGCTGCTCGCGGGTCAGGTCGGCGATGCAGGCCGTGATGGCAGCGGAGATCGCGCCCATGCCTTGCAGCGAGCGGCCGATGATGATGCCGGACAGCGTGTCGGAGTTGGCCGCCACCAGCCCGCCGGCGACAAACAGCAGCAGGCCCGCCACCATCACCGGCTTGCGGCCGACGCGGTCGGACAGCCAGCCCAGAGGAATGTGCAGGAAAGCTTGCATCAGGCCGTAGATGCCCATGGCCAGGCCCACGCGCTGGGCGTCGTGCCCATCGGGCAGGCCATGCGCGTACTCGGCGAACACGGGCAGGATCAGGAACAGGCCCAGCATGCGCAGCGCAAAAATACTGGCGAGCGAAATGCTGGCCCGCACTTCCATGCCGGTCATGCGGTCGCGCCCGGCAGCGGGCTGAACCTTGGAATCGTCGGCCTTGGCCGCATCTTGGGAGGAGCTATGGATCGACGGCATTGCGATCGTGGGGAATTTCTATGACGGATTGCCGGGTCGTGCACCGCGCACGCACCGCATCACCCCAATGCTGACGGGGCGGCGACAACTTCGATCCATGGCCGGAGCGGAAGTTGCGGCGCTTCTGCCACCGTTGCTGCAGGGCGCAGTCTAATGGCCCAAGCAACCCCCGGAAACCGAAGTTCGGTATATTAACAGGTTTGCTCCGCTGCGCTTTCGGCTCCAAATCGGACACTGCAGGACACCGCGAGCCCCGGCACGGGCCGGCAAAAGCCGGCCTGTGACTGGCTGAAGCCGGTCGCAGCTCTGCTGGCATGCATTTTTTCTTGAAATTCCGTGAGACCCGGCCTGTCGACCCGACCGGCGGCCCCGCCTGGCGAAGACAATCGGTATATGGAAGAAATTAGAATCCGTGGTGCCCGTACCCACAACCTGAAGAACATCAATCTCGATCTGCCGCGCAACAAGCTGATCGTGATTACCGGGCTGTCCGGATCGGGCAAGTCCTCGCTCGCCTTCGATACCCTGTACGCGGAGGGCCAGCGCCGCTACGTGGAGTCGCTGTCGGCCTACGCGCGCCAGTTCCTGCAGCTGATGGAAAAGCCGGACGTCGACCTGATCGAGGGGCTATCGCCCGCGATCGCCATCGAACAGAAGGCAACCAGCCACAACCCGCGCTCAACCGTGGGCACGGTCACCGAGATCCACGACTACCTGCGGCTGCTGTTCGCGCGCGCCGGCACGCCTTACTGCCCCGACCACAACCTGGCGTTGCAGGCGCAAAGCGTCTCGCAGATGGTCGACGCCGCGCTGGCGCTGCCGGAAGACACCAAGCTGATGATCCTGGCGCCGGTGGTGGCCAACCGCAAGGGCGAACACTCCGACCTGTTCGACACCATGCAGGCGCAGGGTTTCGTGCGCTTTCGCATCCGCTCCGGCGGCGGCACCACGCATGAGGCACCGGCGGTGGTCTACGAGGTGGATGCGCTGCCCAAGCTGAAAAAAACCGAGAAGCATTCCATCGACGTGGTGGTGGATCGCGTCAAGGTGCGCCCGGACATCAAGCAACGACTGGCGGAATCGTTTGAGACCGCGCTGCGCCTGGCCGACGGCCGCGCCATCGCGCTGGAGATCGACACCAGCCAGGAGCACGGGTTCAGCTCCAAATTTGCCTGCCCGATCTGCTCGTACTCGCTGCAGGAACTGGAGCCGCGGCTGTTCTCGTTCAACAACCCGATGGGCGCCTGCCCGAGCTGCGACGGCCTGGGCCAGATCACCTTCTTCGACCCCAAGCGGGTGGTGGCCTTCCCTAACCTGTCGCTGGCCTCGGGCGCCATCAAGGGCTGGGACCGCCGCAACCAGTTTTACTTCCAGATGCTGCAAAGCCTGGCGGCCTACTACGGCTTCGAGCTCGATACGGCCTTCGAGGACCTGCCGGCCGAGGTGCAGGAAGTCGTGCTGCACGGCTCGGGCGACGTGGAGATCCCGTTCACCTACATGAACGAACGTGGCCGCACCACGGTGCGCGAGCATGCCTTCGAGGGCATCATTCCCAACCTGGAGCGCCGCTACCGCGAGACCGACTCCATCGCGGTGCGCGAGGAGCTCGCCAAGTACCAGAACAACCAGGCCTGCCCCGCCTGCCACGGTACCCGCCTGCGCACCGAGGCGCGCCACGTCAAGCTGGGCGAAAACGACCAGGCGCGCGCCATCTACGAAATCAACGGCTGGCCGCTGCGCGACGCGCTCACCTATTTCCTGACGCTGGACATGCACGGCGCCAAGCGCGAGATCGCCGACAAGATCGTCAAGGAAATCAGCGCGCGCCTGAACTTCCTCAACAACGTGGGCCTGGATTACCTGTCGCTCGAGCGCAGCGCCGACACGCTGTCGGGCGGCGAGGCGCAGCGTATCCGGCTGGCGTCGCAGATCGGCTCCGGCCTGACCGGCGTGATGTACGTGCTGGACGAACCTTCCATCGGCCTGCACCAGCGCGACAACGACCGCCTGATCGGCACGCTCAAGCACCTGCGCGACATCGGCAACTCCGTGCTGGTGGTGGAGCACGACGAAGACATGATCCGCGCCTGCGACTACGTGGTCGACATCGGCCCGGGCGCCGGCGTGCACGGCGGCATGATCGTGGCCGAAGGCACGCCGCAGCAGATCGAGCAGTCGGCCAATTCGCTCACCGGGCAGTACATGTCCGGCGCGCGCCGCATCGAGGTGCCGAAAGAGCGCGCCGCGCCCGACGAGGAAAAGCTGCTGCGCATCATCAACGCAACCGGCAACAACCTGCGCAACGTCAGCGCCGAGATCCCGGTGGGCCTGCTCACCTGCGTGACCGGCGTGTCCGGCTCGGGCAAGTCGACGCTGATCAACGACACGCTCTACCACGCGGTGGCGCGCCACCTGTATGGCTCCACGGCGGAGCCGGCCGCGCACGACCGCATCGACGGGCTGGAGCATTTCGACAAGGTCATCAACGTCGACCAGAGCCCGATCGGCCGTACCCCGCGCTCCAACCCTGCTACGTACACCGGCCTGTTCACGCCGATCCGCGAGCTGTTCGCGGGCGTGCCCTCCGCCAAGGAGCGTGGCTACGATCCGGGCCGCTTCTCGTTCAACGTCAAGGGCGGGCGCTGCGAGGCCTGCCAGGGCGATGGCGTGATCAAGGTCGAGATGCATTTCCTGCCGGACGTGTACGTGCCTTGCGACGTCTGCCACGGCAAGCGCTACAACCGCGAAACGCTGGAGGTGCTCTACAAGGGCAAGAACATCCACGAAGTGCTCGACATGACGGTAGAGCACGCGCACGAGTTCTTCCTGGCGGTCCCTGTCGTGCGGCGCAAGCTCAAGACGCTGCTGGACGTGGGCCTTGGCTATATCCGGCTGGGCCAGTCCGCCACCACGCTCTCGGGCGGCGAGGCGCAGCGCGTCAAGCTGTCGCTGGAGCTGTCCAAGCGCGACACCGGGCGCACGCTCTACATCCTGGACGAGCCCACCACGGGCCTGCACTTCCACGATATCGAGCTGCTGCTCAAGGTCATCCACAAGCTGCGCGACCAGGGCAACACCGTGGTCATCATCGAGCACAACCTGGACGTGATCAAGACCGCGGACTGGCTGCTCGACATGGGCCCGGAGGGCGGCGCGGGCGGTGGCCAGGTAATCGCCAAGGGCACGCCGGAAACGGTGGCGGCAAGCCGCGCGAGCTTCACCGGCAAGTACCTGGCGCCGCTGCTAGAGCGCAGCTGACCACGGTGCGCAAGCGCTTCCGCCCCATCCTTTGCGCCTGGCAATGCGCGCTGCTGCTCGGCTGCGCCGCCGTTGCCGGCCCGGCCGTGGCGCAGGCCACCGTCACGCCGATCGACCTGGCCGCGCCGGCGGCACGAGCGCTCGATGAACCTGCAGCGCCAGCGGCATCCGCCCCGCCCGCGCAAGCGGCCCGGGAGGCCAGCGCCGCCGCCAGCGCTGCCCAGATACCTGCCAAGGCGAGCGGCGCTGTATCCGGCAATCTGGCGCTGACGCTGGGCGTCGCGGCCGTGCTTGTGGCCATCGCCGCGATGCTGCAGCGCGCGCGCCGCAGACGCCGCCCGCCTTGCTCGAAGTAGGCCTGCGCGGCGCCTTGCATTCGACCTTGCCCGGCCTACCATAGACTGCGGAAGGCCGCGCCTCTTGAAGCCCTTTCCGGGGCTGGCACAGGCCAATGCAGGAGCACGGCCATGGAACTCACCGTAGTGCCGATCGCCAAGCCCGAGGCGACCAACTTCATTTTCGGGCAATCGCACTTCATCAAGACCGTGGACGACATCCACGAGGCGCTGGCCAGCGCGGTGCCGGGCATCCGCTTTGGACTAGCGTTCTGCGAGGCCTCGGGCAAGCGCCTGGTGCGCTGGTCCGGCACCGACGAGGCGATGATCGACCTGGCGTGCCAGAACGCGCTGGCAATCGGCGCCGGCCACTGCTTCCTGCTGTTCCTTGGCGACGGCTTCTATCCGGTCAATGTGCTCGCGACCGTGCGCGCGGTGCCGGAGGTATGCCGCATCTATTGCGCCACGGCAAACCCGACCGAGGTGGTGGTAGCACAGACCGCGCAGGGGCGCGCGGTGCTTGGCGTGGTGGATGGCGCTTCGCCGCTCGGGCTGGAAACCGAGGCTGACATTGCCTCGCGGCGAAACCTGCTGCGGGAGATCGGCTACAAGCTATAGCCCTCCCTAGTGGCTCACTAGTGGCTTCTCAGTGCGCCTGCGCAGACGGCACCGCCCTGGCCGGGGGCTCGCCATCGTCTTCCTTCATGCGGCTGCGGTTAAGCACGCCAGCCTCTTCCAGCACCGTGTACGCGGTGGCGCAGAACAATGAGTTCAGGCGCTTGAGATCGCTGATCACGTCAAGGTGCAGCGAGCTGGTCTCGATGCTCTCGGCGGTCTGCACGGCAATGCGCTGCAGGTGGGTACGCGCGTACTGGCGCTCCATCTCGCGGAAGGTTGCCTTCTCCGCCATCAGCTGCTGCGCGCTTTTCAGGTCGCCGGAGAGAAAGACCGACAGCCCGAGCCGCAGGTTGGCCACCACGCGCGCGTGCATCTGCGAGATCTCCTGCATGCCCGCTTCCGAGAAGGCCAGGTTGTGTGCGATCTTCTTTTCGCGCGCGTCCTGCAGGATGCGCTCGATGATGTCGCCGGCGTGCTCGAGGTTGATGGTGAGCGAGATGATCTCCGTCCAGCGCCGGCCGTCGCGCTCATCCAGCGCCTCCAGGCTGATCCGGGTCAGGTAGAGCTTGATCGCGGTGTAGAGATCGTCCACCTCGTCGTCGATGCGGCAGGTGGCGGTAGCGAGCTTGGCATCGTTGGTGCGCAACACGCGCAGCATGTTGTCCAGCATCTGCTCGATGCGGTCGCCGATGCGCAGCACCTCGCGCGCGGCATTGGACAGCGCCAGCGCCGGCGTGGGCAGCGCGGCGGGATCGAGGTGACGCGGGGTGACCTGGCTGTCGCCGGTGTTGCGCCCGGGCAGCACCGCCTCGCACAGGCGCGCCAGCGGACCGGTGGCGCCCAGCAGCAGCACCGCCAGCGCCACATTGAAGAGCAGGTGGAAATTCACGACCAGCCGCTGCGGATCGGCATCGACCAGCGCCAGCAGGTGTTCGGCCTGCCCCAGCAAAGGCAGCGCGATCACGCAGCCGAGCAGGCGCGATAACAGATTGCCCAGCGTGACGCGCTTGCCGGGCTGGTTGTTGCCCGAGGTGGTCAGCAACGCGGAGATACCCGAGCCCAGGTTGGCGCCCAGCACCAGCGCCATCGCCACATGCAGGGACACCACCCCGGCCGAGGCCAGCGCCCCGCAGAACAGCACCACCGCCAGGCTCGAATAGCAAAGGATGGTCAGCAAGGCGCCAATCAGCATGTCCAGCGTTGGGTCTCCGGTGAGCGTGCCGAACAACACCTTGACGCCGGCCGCTTCCACCACGGGGCGGGTGGCAATGGAGATCAGTTCCAGCGCCAGCGTGATCAGCCCCAGGCCGATCAGCACGCGGCCCACGTGGCCAGGCTTGTTGCCCTTCCAGGACAGATGCAGGATCACGCCAACGAAGATCAGCAGCGGCGACAGCCAGGACAGGTCCAGCGAGAATACCTGCACCATGATGGCGGTGCCGACGTTGGCGCCCAGCATGATGGCCAGCGCCGGGGCCACGGCAATCAGGCCCTGGCCGACGAAGGAACTGACGATGACGGCGGTCGCGTTGCTGCTCTGGACCAGGCCGGTCACGCCAAGGCCGGCGGCAAAGGCCGTGAACCGGTTGGAAATGCTGGACGAAAGCACGTGGCGCAGGTTGGCGCCATACACGCGCAGGATGCCGACCTTGACGATGTTGGTGCCCCACACCAGCAGCGCCACGCCGGAAAGCAAATGAAGTAGTACGCCCATGCTGCGCCCTTATGCCCTTATGTGACCGGTGCCTCCATTGCGGATCGCAAGATTTCGCCCGGCCATCGTATCGTTGTCAATGGGGCATTATGCGCCCGCGGGCATGTGTGGGCAACGCCATGTCCACGCGGTGGAAATGGCCGCAAGCCCAATGCGCAGGCCGCTCGCGCCGGACGTGGCAAGTGCTGTGCGGCGATGCCGCCACGGCCTCGGCAGCGCGAGCGCCAGGCGCGGTGCCCGCGCCGCTCGGCGATCGGCCGTCAATGCGTGTCAATGCCCGTCAAAGCGGCAAACCGTGAACAGCGGCAGGCCGCTATCCAGCAGGTGGCGCGAGCCGCCGAGCTCGGGCAGGTCGACGATGGCGGCGCCTTCCACCACGGTGGCGCCCAGCCGCTCGAGCAGCTTGCGGCCAGCCATCATCGTGCCGCCCGTGGCGATCAGGTCGTCCACCAGCAGCACGCGCTCGCCCGGCTTGCAGGCATCGGCGTGGATCTCCACCGTGGCGCTGCCGTACTCCAGCTCATATTCCTCGGCCACGGTCTCGAACGGCAGCTTGCCCTTCTTGCGGATCGGCACGAAGCCCAGGTTCAGCTCGTACGCCACGATGGCGCCCAGGATAAAGCCGCGTGCGTCGATGCCGGCCACCACGTCGAGCTTGGCGTCCATGTAGCGGTGCACAAAAACATCGATCAGCACGCGCAGGGACTTGGGATCCTGCAGCAACGGCGTGATGTCGCGAAACATCACGCCGGGCTGCGGCCAGTCCGGCACGGTACGGATGCGTTCGCGCAGGTAGTGGGTAACGTCGCCAAGGGCGGACGACTGGATCGTGGTATTGGGCATGGGGACTCGTTCGGACAGCCCGCCAAATCGGCAAGCTGGATGCGGTAATGGGTTACCACCCGGGCTGCCGCAAACGGCAACACAATGGGCAACGCCTGGGCGGACGGCACGCTTTGCGGCGCGCCCCCACCGGGACACCCGTAACCATACAGGAGACAGCGATGGCGAAAAAGATCTTGATGCTGGTCGGCGACTACGCCGAAGACTATGAAACCATGGTGCCTTTCCAGGCACTCCAGATGGTGGGCCATACGGTCCATGCGGTGTGTCCGGACAAGGCGGCCGGCGCCAGCTGCCCAACCGCCATCCATGATTTCGAGGGCGACCAGACCTATAGCGAAAAGCGCGGCCACAACTTCGCGCTGAACGCGAGCTTTGCCGATGTGGATCCGGCGGCCTACGACGGGCTGGTCATTCCGGGCGGGCGCGCCCCGGAATACCTGCGCCTGAACGAGCGGGTGCTGGAGATCGTGCGGCACTTTGCCAGCACCAATAAGCCGATCGCCGCGGTGTGCCACGGCGCCCAGCTGCTAGCCGCGGCCGGCGTGCTGGAAGGCCGGACCTGCTCGGCCTATCCGGCCTGCGCGCCCGAAGTGCGCCTGGCGGGCGGAAAGTATGCCGACATTCCGGTCGATCAGGCCTACACCGATGGCAACCTGGTAAGCGCACCGGCCTGGCCCGCGCACCCGGCATGGCTGGCGCAGTTCCTTGCCGTCCTGGGCACCAAGATCGTACATTAGAGGCTTCCGAACGCGGCCCGCGAGCCTGCCCAGGGCGATCGCGGGCCGTCAAGCACGGGAGTTCTTGTATGTGTGAAATCTTCATCCGGGCCACCCCGCAGTCGTACCAGGGCCAGTCCCGCTCGCTCCGGCTGCATGGCGTAGCCACCAGCATCCGGCTGGAAAGCCTGTTCTGGGAAGTGCTCGAAACGCTGGCGCGCCGCGACGGCATGAGCGTGGGCCAGCTCATCACCCGGCTGCACGACGAACTGGTGGCCTATCGGGGCGAAGCGGCGAACTTCACGTCCTTCCTGCGCGTATGCTGCCTGCGCTACCTGATGCTGCAAGGCGAAGGCCGCATTCCCGCCGACCCGCGCATCCCGATCGGCTCGCTCGATGCGCGCTCCGTGCTGGAGGGCCTGCCGCCATCGTGGGCGGAAGAGGCGCACGCCGGCAGCCGCGTGGCGGCATGAACCCGAACTTGCGGCGCCACTGAGCGCATAGCGCAGGCTCAACCGGCCAGCATGCGCGCCTCGGCCGCTTCCAGCGCCTCTGGCTGGCCGCGCAAGACCACGATATCGCCCGGCTCCAGTACGGTATCGGGCTCTGGATCGAACGCGCGGATGCCACGCCGGCGCACCGCCGTCACCTCCACCCCGATACGGTCCAGCCCGAGCGCGCCGAGGCGCCGCCCCACCGACGTGGCCTCCGGGCCGAGCGAAATGGAGTGCAGCCGCACGGACTCTCGCTCCACCATGTCTTCCTCGTCGTCGCGGCCGTGGAAGTAGCCGCGCAGCAGGCTGTAGCGCGCATCGCGCGCCTCCTGCACCCCACGCACCACGCGCCGCATCGGCACGCCCAGCAGCACCAGCGCGTGCGAGGCCAGCATCAGGCTGCCCTCGATGCTTTCCGGCACCACCTCGGTGGCGCCCGCCTTTTGCAGGATATCGAGCTCCGAGTCGTCCATGGTGCGCACGATCACGGGCAGCGCCGGCTGCAGTTCCTGCACATGGTGCAGCACCTTGAGGGCCGAGGGCGTGTTGTTGTAAGTGATGACCAAGGCTGCCGCGCGATGCAGGCCCGCCGCGATCAGCGCCTCGCGCCGGCCGGCATCGCCGTACACCACCGTATCGCCCGCGCCGGCGGCTTCGCGCACCCGGTCCGGGTCGAGGTCCAGCGCCACGTAGGTAATGCCCTCGCGCTCCAGCATGTGCGCCAGGTTCTGGCCGCTGCGGCCAAACCCGCAGATGATGGCGTGCTTCTCGGTCTGCAGGCTCTGCACCGCGATGCGCGTCATGTTGAGCGACTGCATCAGCCATTCGTTGGCGGTAAAGCGCAGCACGATGGCGTCGCTGTACTGGATCAGGAACGGTGCTGCCAGCATCGACAACAGCATGGAGGCCAGGATGACCTGGATCAGCACCGGGTCGACCAGGTTCAGGCCGTCGATCTGGTTAAGCAGCACGAAGCCGAACTCGCCGGCCTGCGCCAGGCCCAGGCCGGTACGGATCGCCACCCCCTGGCGTGAACCGAACAAGCGGGCCAGGCCGGAGATCAGCACCAGCTTGAAGACAATGGGCACCACCAGCAGCGCCAGCACCAGCCACAAGTGATCGAGCACAACATGGATGTTGAGCAGCATGCCGATGGTGACGAAGAACAGCCCCAGCAGCACGTCGCGGAAGGGCTTGATGTCCTCCTCCACCTGATGGCGATAGGGCGTCTCGGAGATCAGCATGCCGGCCATGAAAGCGCCCAGCGCCATCGACAGGCCGAGCCGCTCGGTCAGCGCGGCCATGCCCAGCGTGACCAGCAGCAGGTTGAGCATGAACAGCTCTTGCGAGCGGCGCGCCGCCACGATGTGGAGCCAGCGGCTCACGAGACGCTGGCCGACGAAGAAGATCAGGCTCAGGGCCGCCACGATCTTCACCGTGGCCAGGCCCAGCGCCATCATCAGGTCGCCAGGATCGCGCGAGAGCGCCGGGATCACGATCAGCAGCGGCACCACGGCGAGATCCTGGAACAGCAGGATGCTGATGATGTTGCGCCCATGCTCGCTCTCAAGCTCCAGCCGCTCCGACAGCATCTTGGACACGATGGCGGTGGATGACATGGCCAGCGCCCCGCCCAGCGCCACCGAGGCCTGCCAGGACAGCGGAAACAGCCAGTTGAACGCCCAGCTCGCCGGAATCACGGCCAGCAGCGACAGCACCACCTGCGAGCCGCCCAGGCCGAACACCTGCCGTTTCATCGCCTTGAGCTTGCTCAGACTGAACTCCAGGCCGATCGAGAACATCAGGAAGACCACCCCGAACTCGGCCAGGTATTTGGTTTGCGCGGTATCGCTGGCCAGGCCGAGCGCGTGCGGCCCGATCAGGATGCCCACGACCAGGTACCCCAGCATCGGCGGCAACTGCAACATGCGAAACGCGACCACGCCAAACACGGCGGCGGCCAGCAGGACAAGGGTAAGGTCCAGCGGAGAGTGCATCGACAGGGTCAGGGTACGCCGCGCCGGGCACCGGGCCGGCCCGGTGCGGGCGGCCCTGCCGGCGGATTACGGCAAGCGCGATGGCCGCCCCGGCCGCCCAATCCCAGGAACAGCCCAAGCGCCATCGCATTCGTTGGTATACTTCGTCGCCATGATAGCTAATTTCAATGCGGATCGAGCACTTAGGCTCGCTCGCGAGACCCTCCAGATCGAAGCCGACGCCGTCGCCGCCCTCGCAGGCCGCCTGGACGACGAATTTGTGCAGGCCGTGCAACTGACGCTCAATTGCAGCGGACGCGTCGTCGTGTCCGGCATCGGCAAGTCGGGCCACATCGGCCGCAAGGTCGCGGCCACGCTGGCCTCGACCGGCACGCCCGCGTTTTTCGTGCATCCGGCCGAAGCCAGCCACGGCGACCTGGGCATGGTCACGCGCGACGACGTGCTGATCGCCTTTTCCAACTCCGGAGAGACCGCCGAGTTGCTTTCGATCGTCCCAATCGTCAAGCGCATCGGCGCCAAGCTCATCTCCGTGACCGGCAACCCCGCGTCCACGCTGGCCAAACTGGCCGACGCGCACCTCAATGCCGGCGTGGAAAAAGAAGCCTGCACGCTCAACCTGGCCCCGACCGCCAGCACCACCGCCGCACTCGCGATGGGCGACGCGCTCGCGGTGGCGGTGCTGGATGCCCGCGGCTTCGGCGAGGAAGACTTTGCCCGCTCGCATCCGGGCGGCGCGCTCGGGCGCAAGCTGCTGACCCACGTGCGCGACGTCATGCGCAGCGGCAACGCGGTGCCCAAGGTGCGCGCGAGCACGCCGCTGGCACAGGCCCTGATGGAAATCACCCGCAAAGGCATGGCAATGACCGCGGTGGTGGACCCGGACGACCGCCTGATCGGCGTCTTCACCGATGGCGACCTGCGCCGCCTGCTCGAAACCTCGCACGACTGGAAGACCGTACCCATCAGCGAGGTCATGCACCGCACACCGCATACCGTCGGACCGGACCAGCTGGCCGTCGAAGCCGTGCAGGTCATGGAGGCGAACCGCATCAACCAGATGCTGGTGGTCGACGCAGAGCAGCACCTGGTCGGCGCGCTCCACATCCATGACCTGACCCGCGCCAAGGTCATCTGAGGCCAGCCCATGCCTATGCGGGAAATCCTGTCCTCCCTGAGCCGGCTTGCCATGCGAGCCCTGCCCCTGCTGCTGATGGCACTGGTGGCGGGCAGCACCTTCTGGCTGGTGCAGGTCAACTCCCCGAAAGCAGCGGACACCGGGCCGGTAGGCAAGAAGCATGAACCGGATTACTACATGATCCGTTTCTCCGCGACCGAGCTTGCCGAGGACGGCAACACCAAGCTGCGCTTCACCGGCGACAAGATGATCCACTTCGAGGACGACCAGACCTACGAAGTGACGCGCCCGGCCATGCGCTCCTACGAAATCGACCGTCCGCCCGTCACCGGCCACTCCGATCGCGGCACGATGAACGCGGAAGGCTCGGTCATCGACCTGTTCGGCAACGCCTTCATCGTGCGCGCCCAGGGTCCCGACCCCGCCAAGGATCCACAGATGACAGCCGCCTCGGAGTATTTCCAGGTGCTCGTGAACGACGACATCGTCAAGACCGACAAGGCTGTCAAGCTGACCCGCGGCCCGTCGGTGATGACCGCCAACGGCCTGGTCTTCAACAATGTCACTCGCGAAGTACAATTGCTGGGTAACGTACGCGGCACCATCATCACGGGGCCGCCGCCGGCGAGTTCCGCGAAGTAGCCCTGAAGCCGCCCGCGGGCACCAGCCGCCCGCGTCAACCGCCATCACGCCAACATGAATCCATTCCCGACGACTTCGTCCTGTCTGCGCCGCAGCACGGCCGCTTTGCTGACGCTGGCCGCCGTCCTTGGCCTCACGCTGGCCGCGCCCGCCAGCGCCGAAAAGGCCGACCGCGAAAAGCCGCTGGTCCTGGAGGCCGACAATGCCAGCTACGATGACGTCAAGCAGGTCTATGTACTGACCGGCAACGTGGTGCTGACCAAGGGCACCATGGTGCTCAAATCCGACGCGGCCGAAGTCCGTACCGATCCCGAGGGCTACCAGTACGCGGTCGCGACCTCCAAGGGCGGCAAGCAAGCCTACATCCGCCAGAAGCGCGACAACGTCGACGAGTACATCGACGGCTGGGGCGACCGCATCGAGTATGACGGCAAGCAGGAGTTGTCCAAGCTGATCGGGCGCGCCCGCATGGCTCGCCTGGCCGGCGCCAAGCTGGTCGACGAGATCCGCGGCGCGGTGATCACCTATGACAGCCGCAACGAGTTCTACACGGCCAGCGGTGGCGCCGAGAACGCAACCGCGGGCAGCCCGTCGGGCCGCGTGCGCGCCGTGCTGTCGCCGCGCCAGGAGCAGCCCGCCAGCGGTGCCGCAGCCAGCCCGCTGCAGCTCAAGCCGGCAACCGCCCCCGTCAACCCCTGACCCACGGACTCTGACTTCTCCTTCATGACCGCTACCCAAACCGCACCGTCCCAGCCCGCCACCCTGAAGGACAGCAGCACGCTGGTCGTGCGCCACCTGAAGAAGCGCTACGGCTCGCGCACCGTGGTCAAGGACGTGTCGCTCGACGTGAAGAGCGGCGAGGTGGTCGGCTTGCTTGGCCCCAACGGCGCGGGCAAGACCACGTCGTTCTACATGATCGTGGGGCTGGTGGCGCTGGACGAGGGCGATATCGTGCTCGACGACAAGCACATCAGCGGCCTGGCCATCCATGAGCGCGCGCGCATGGGCCTGTCCTACCTGCCGCAGGAAGCCTCCGTGTTCCGCAAGCTCAATGTGCAGGAGAACATCCGCGCAGTGCTGGAGCTGCAGCTCAACGATGGCAAACCCCTGAGCAAGGCCGAGATCGAGCGCCGGCTGGACACCCTGCTGGATGACCTGCAGATTGCCCACCTGCGCGACAACCCGGCGCTGTCGCTGTCCGGCGGCGAGCGCCGCCGCGTGGAAATCGCGCGCGCGCTAGCCTCCGCGCCGCGCTTCATCCTGCTCGACGAGCCCTTCGCCGGCGTCGACCCGATCGCGGTAGGCGAAATCCAGCGCATCGTCAGCTTCCTCAAGGCACGCAACATCGGCGTGCTGATCACCGACCACAACGTGCGCGAGACGCTGGGCATCTGCGACCACGCCTACATCATCAGCGAAGGCGCGGTGCTGGCGTCCGGGCAGCCTGAAGACATCATCGCCAACGAGTCGGTGCGCAAGGTCTACCTGGGCGAGAACTTCCGCATGTAAGGGCGCGCGGCGCCCGCCGCGCATCCCCCCGTCCCGGCGGCTTCAGTGTCGCCTTTTTATCCTTCAAACGATCATAGCGACACCAGCGATAGCAATTTCCGTTCCACCAGTACGGAAGTTGAGCATAAAATAGGTCGCATGAAACCGTCGCTACAGCTCCGCCTCTCGCAGCATCTCGCGCTTACGCCGCAACTCCAGCAGTCGATCCGGCTGCTGCAACTGTCCACGCTTGAACTGCAGCAGGAAGTGGAACAGGCGCTGACCGAGAACCCCTTGCTCGAGCGTGAGAACGACTGGCTGGACAGCCCGCTGCGCGTGTCTTCGGACGGCTCGGTGAACCTGCAGAGCGCGCCCGCGCCGGCGCCAGCTGACGGCCAGGGCACCAGCGAGAACCGCCCCGATGGCGCCCCCGAAGCCGACGACAGCTACTCTGACAGCAATGAGGATTACGGCAGCGACTGGAGCCTGGACGACTTCGCCCGCCGCCCGCAAGGCGAAGACGACGAAAAAACCCCGATGCAGCTGCGCGACGCCGAGCCCACGCTGCGTGAACACCTCATGGAGCAGCTGGCACCGCTCAAGATTTCCCTGCGCGACAAAGGGCTGGCTATCTTCCTGGTCGAATCCCTGGACGATGACGGCTACCTGAGCACCACGCTCGAGGAAATCTGCAGCGAGCTGCCGGAGGAGCTCGAGTTCGAGGTCGACGAGATCCAGGCTGTGCTCACGCTGCTGCAGAGCTTCGATCCGCCGGGCGTCGGGGCGCGCAATGCCGCCGAGTGCCTGGCGCTGCAATTGCGCAGGCTCAAGCATCCGCAGCGCGAACTGGCGCTGAGCATCGTCACCAACCACCTCGAGCTGCTGGCGGTGCGGGATTACACGCGCCTGAAAAAAGCGCTGCAGGTGGACGAACCTGAACTCAAGGCGGCGCATGAATTGATCCGCTCGCTCGCGCCCTATCCCGGCCATGCCTACAGCCGGCCAGAAGCGGACTTCGTGGTGCCCGATGTTTTTGTTCGAAAGTTGAGCGGCGGATGGATCGCCCACCTCAACCCGGATGTGATGCCGCGGCTACGCATCAACGACATGTACGCGCAGATTTTGCGCGGTGCAAAAGGCGACGCTGGCGCGGCCGGACTGCAGCAAAAACTGCAAGAAGCACGCTGGTTGATCAAGAATATCCAGCAAAGGTTCGACACGATATTGCGCGTCGCACAAGCCATTGTCGAACGTCAAAAGAACTTCTTCACCCACGGTGAAATTGCGATGCGCCCCTTGGTTTTGCGGGAGATTGCCGATACACTGGGTTTACACGAGTCCACCATCTCTCGGGTGACTACCAATAAATACATGGCAACGCCGATGGGGACTTTCGAGTTGAAGTATTTTTTCGGCTCTCACGTATCCACAGAAACCGGCGGCGCGGCCTCATCAACGGCAATCCGTGCGTTGATCAAGCAATTGATAGGAGCCGAAGACGCTAGGAACCCCTTGTCCGACAGCCGGATTGCCGAATTGCTCGGCGAGCAGGGCTTTGTGGTGGCACGGCGTACCGTTGCCAAATACCGCGAAGCGCTCAAGATTCCAGCGGTAAATCTCCGTAAGACTTTGTAGCCGAGCTGCATCGCCTGCCTGATGCAGCTCTTTCAGAAGGAGAAACGCTATGAACTTCAAGATCAGTGGACACCACTTGGACATCACGCCCCCTCTGCGTGAGTACGTGGAAACGAAACTGGAGCGTATCGTCAGGCATTTCGATCAAGTCATTGGCGTAAGTGTGCTGCTCTCTGTCGACAATACAAAAGAAAAGGACCGGCGGCAGTACGCGGAAATCAATCTACATCTCAAGGGCAAGGACATCTTTGTCGAAGCGCATCATGAAGACCTGTATGCCGCTATCGACGCACTGGTCGACAAGCTCGACCGGCAGGTGATTCGCCACAAGGATCGCGTGCAGAGCCACGACCGTGAAGCGGTCAAGTATCAGATGGCCGCATCGCAGATGCAGCAATGACCGTGCCTGGCGGCCCACATACCGGGCCGTCGGTGTCAGTCCCTTGAAAAACGGAATCAAGCCGCGCCCAGAGCGCGGCTTTTTCGTTGCAGCCTACCTGATCGAACCACGCAGGGGATTCCGCAACGCATATGTAGCAGTGTATGCTGTGCAATACATAGTTGACTGGCCTAGCCATTCCGGTGCATGCGGCACCGCTTGAGCGCATCGACTATTGCAATGCACAAAGCGGAAGCGGGCCTGCTCTATAATGGCCAGACGCCCGACACCGGCATGGGGGACACCCGGTGGAAACCTCGGGCCTTGGTTTTTTTATCCTCTTTCCGCCCGGCGGGACGCCTCCTGGCCCCGGGCCTGCTTACTAGAAAACCCTGCGCATTCCACATGAATCGTTTGGCTAAATTGCTGCCACCCGGCAACATCAACCTCGACGTCAGCGTCACCAGCAAGAAGCGCGTGTTCGAACAGGCCGGGCTCCTCTTCGAGAACAACCATGGCGTAGCGCGCGCGACCGTGACCGACAACCTGTTCGCCCGCGAGTCGCTCGGGTCCACCGGCCTGGGCGCGGGGGTTGCGATCCCCCACGGCCGCATCAAGGGACTGAAGCAGCCACTGGCCGCCTTCATGCGCCTGGCCGAGCCGATCCCTTTCGAATCGCCCGACGGCAAGCCGGTCGCGCTGCTGATCTTCCTGCTGGTGCCCGAACAGGCCACCCAGCAGCATCTGGAAATTCTCTCCGAGATCGCCCAGTTGCTGTCCGACCGCGAGATGCGCGAAGGACTGGCTACCCTGCCCACCCCCGACGACGTGCACCAGTTGCTGACGCAATGGCACCCTTGATCCGGCACTGAAAGCCCGTCCCTGAAAGCACCCGAATGGAACTCACTGGCGTCACCTCGCAGTCGATCTTCGACGACAACGCAGCCGATATCAAACTCTCCTGGGTAGCAGGACTGGAGGGCGCGGACCGGGCCTTCGATGTCGAGTTTGCGCGTGAAGCCACATCCGCGGCCGATCTCGTCGGCCACTTGAACCTGATCCACCCGAACCGGATCCAGGTGCTGGGCAAGCCCGAAATCACGTATTACCAGCGCCTCGATGACGAGATGCGCAAGCGCCAGATGGGCGAGCTGATCCTGCTGGAGCCGCCGTTCCTGGTGATCGCCGACGGCATGGAGCCGCCGCCCGACCTGGAACTGCGCTGCACGCGCTCGTCCACCCCGCTGTTCACCACGCCGGTGTCTTCGGCGGCGGTGATCGACCACCTGCGCCTCTATCTGTCGCGCATTTCCGCGCCGCGCGTGACCATGCACGGCGTGTTCCTCGACATCCTCGGCATGGGCGTGCTGGTGATGGGCGAATCCGGCCTTGGCAAGAGCGAGCTCGGCCTGGAGCTGATCTCGCGCGGACATGGGCTGGTGGCGGACGATGCCGTGGATTTCGTGCGCCTCGGACCGGACTTCATCGAGGGCCGCTGCCCGCCCCTGCTGCAGAACCTGCTGGAAGTGCGCGGCCTGGGCCTGCTCGACATCAAGACCATCTTTGGCGAGACTGCGGTACGCCGCAAGATGAAGCTCAAGCTAGTGGTGCAGCTGGTACGCCGCAACGATGGCGAATTCGAGCGCCTGCCGCTGGACTCCCAGTATCTCGACGTGCTCGGCCTGCCCATCCACATGGTCAAGATCCAGGTGGCGGCCGGCCGAAATCTCGCCGTGCTGGTCGAGGCCGCCGTGCGCAACACCATCCTGCGCCTGCGCGGCATCGACACGCTGCGCGACTTCATGGACCGCCAGCGCGCCGCGATGCAGGCCGACGTCGCATCGCGGGGCCAGGGCCGGCTACTCTAGGTGGTTTGACAGGCCCAAGTCGTGCGACCACGACGGGGCCGTTTTCAATTGCTTACATCCGGCCGCGCTTCGACGGTCAACGCGATTGGGGCATAGGCCGTTTTGTGCAGTAATGGGCATTGGGCCCAGCCCCGAGTTGCCGAGCCGACAGGCCAGCAGCCATGAAGGTTTCCACAGCCAGGAGAGCAAGCATGAAAAAATTGATCGCGATGTGCGTGCTGGTAGCCCCGCTTTTTGCCACCGGTGCCTTCGCCCAGAATGCACCGGCCGCTGCACCCGCGGCACCGGCGGCAGCCAACACCCAGCAGAACAAGATGAAGGCTTGCAACACGCAGGCCACCGGCAAGAAGGGTGATGAACGCAAGGCCTTCATGAGCGATTGCCTGTCCAATAAGCCCGCGGCCGCACCCGCCAAGAACAGCCAGCAGGAAAAGATGAAGACCTGCAATGCCCAGGCCACCGGCAAGAAGGGCGACGAACGCAAGGCCTTCATGAGCGACTGCTTGTCCAAGTAAGCTAGCGCCATCATTTGCGGCGCGGACGTGTAAAAATGGCGAACCCCTTCGGTTCGCCATTTTTACTGGCGCCGCGCCGTCATGACGGCGTCATCACCTGATGTTATGCTTGTCGTGCTATGCGCATCATACTTATCACCGGGATCTCCGGCTCCGGCAAATCCGTTGCCTTGAACGTATTGGAAGACGCGGGCTACTACTGCGTCGACAACCTGCCGGCGCAGTTTATCCCGGAGTTGGCCCATTACCTCGCGGCGCAGGGCTACACCCACCTGGGCGTCGCCACCGATATCCGTAGCCGGGAGTCGCTGGACGAGCTGCCCGGCACGCTTCGCGACCTCGCCTCCGAACATCAGGTCCGGGTGGTCTTCCTGACCGCAAATACCGATGCGCTGGTGCAGCGCTATTCCGAGACGAGGCGGCGACATCCGCTGTCGATGCGCGCGGCCATGGCTGGCCTCTCGGCCAATCCCAAGAACGAGAATCCGGGCGACAGTGCCGCCGAGGCCGCATTCAACGACACCTCGCTGATCGAGGCCATCGAGATGGAGCGCGAGCTCCTCAGCCCGTTGGCGGAGGCTGCGCACCGCATCGACACCAGCAATGTGCGCACCAATACATTGCGCGCGTGGATCAAGGAGTTCGTGCACGGCGATGACCTCAAGCTCACATTGCTGTTCGAGTCGTTCGGCTTCAAGCACGGCGTGCCCAGCGACGCTGACCTGGTGTTCGACGTGCGCTCGCTGCCCAACCCCTACTACGACCTGGCGCTGCGCCCGCTGACCGGCCGCGACGAGCCCGTGATCGATTTCCTGCAAAGCCAGCCAATGGTGCTGGCCATGGCCGAAGACATACGCGCCTATGTGGAAAAGTGGCTGCCAAGTTTCATCGCTGACAATCGCAGCTACCTGACCGTCGCAATCGGTTGCACTGGCGGGCAGCATCGCTCCGTGTACATCGCGGAAAGACTTGCCAACTATTTTCGCGCCCATGGTAATGTGCTGGTGAGACACCGCGAGCTCGCACCGGGCGGCTAATCGCCGCCCCGCCAGGTTTCGTGGTCAGGCTCGGCAATCTTCGCCCGAAACCTTTGCTGGCTCAGCATGTCCTCACCCGCCACGCCCGGCTCATCCGCATCGTTCGCCGCCTCGCACAGCACGTCGGCGGGGCCTACGCTGGATAGCCTGCCGCTGTTTCCGCTGCATACCGTACTCTTTCCCGATGGGCTGCTGCCACTGCGCGTGTTCGAAGCGCGCTACGTGGACATGGTGCGCGCCTGCATGCGCGATCGCACCCCCTTTGGGGTCTGCCTGATCGCCAGCGGCAATGAGGTCGCCCGCCCGGACGAGCCCACCATGCCCGAGACGATCGGCTGCCTGGCCGACATCATCGACTGCAATATGGAGCAACTGGGCGTGCTGCTGATCAGCGCGCGCGGCCGCCAGCGCTTCCGGTTGCTGGGCCACAGCGTGAACCCGGACGGCTTGCTGGTCGGCCAGGCGGAATTGCTGCCGCCCGACATCATCGACTGCAAGCTCGAACTGCTGGGCGAATGCCTGGCCGTGCTGCGGCGTATCGTTGCATCGCTCCATGCCGAGCATCCGGGCGAGCTGCCTTTTTGCGAGCCGTTCCTGTGGGATGACCCCAGCTGGGTCGCCAATCGGCTGTGTGAGTTGTTGCCGGTGCCGCTCAAGGCCAAGCAGATGCTGATGGCGCTGCCGGACGCGGGCATGCGGATCGAGATCGTGCATAAATACATGCACCAGCACCACATCCTCTGAGCAACGTTAAAACAATCCGCCTTGGGCCTGCGCCTCCAGCAGCTTGCGCACCGGCGCGGGCGTGCCTACCGCATCCAGATCGTCCAGTGACAGCCAGCGTAGCGCGGGGCCATTGGCGGCATCGCGCGCGGTGAGGCCGGCGACGTCGACGCGAATGGCGCGGATCAGCAGGCGGAAGTGAGTGAAGACGTGGGTGAGCTCGCCGACCATATTGGCCGTGCTGGGATTGCCGAATTCGCGGGCGCGTTCCAGCGCGGCGTCCTCGGCCAGTTCCGCATCGAAGGGCACGGTATCGACCGGCATTTCGGGCAAGCTCCACAGCCCGCCCCAGATGCCGCTGTCCGGGCGCAGTGCGAGCAGGACCTCGCGGCCGCGGCGGACCAGCAGCATCACGGTGCTGCGCTCGGGAATGGCAGCACGTGGCTTCGGCGTGGGCAGCACGCCGGTCAGCCCCTCGCGGCGCGCCACGCAGTCGCTGGCCAGCGGGCACGACGCCGCGGCGGCAAGGCAGGCTGGCTTGCCGCGCGAACAGACAGTGGCGCCAAGGTCCATCACGCCCTGGGTGTAGGACACCATGTCCTCGGCTTGCGCCGGTCCCTTGGCGGGCAGGACAGCATCGGCAAGTTGCCACATGCGGTTCTCCACCGCCTTGACGCCGGGATGGCCATGAATGCCAAAGAACCTGGCAAAGACGCGCTTGACGTTGCCGTCCAGGATCGGCGAGCGCACGCCGGCGCTGAACGCGGCCACGGCTGCAGCGGTGGAGCGGCCGATGCCAGGCAGCGTCACCAGCACCTCGGGGTCGGTCGGGAACACGCCGCCATGCTCGCTCATCACGGCCTTGGCGCAGCGGTGCAGGTTGCGCGCGCGCGAGTAATAGCCAAGCCCGGCCCACAGCGCCATCACCTCATCCGCGCTGGCCTCGGCCAATGCTGCCACGGTTGGCAGCCGGCCGATGAACCGCTGGAAATACTCGATCACCGCGCTGACCTGGGTCTGCTGCAGCATGATCTCGGACAACCAGATCCTGTAAGGATCGCGGGTGTTCTGCCACGGCAGGTCATGGCGCCCGTGCACGCGCTGCCAGCCCACCACGCGCGCGGCGAAATCGGCAGGCACCACGGCGGGGGAAAGATCGGATGAAACAGCAGCAGAGGCAGCGGGCATGCGGGGCATCGGGTACGTGACGGGTAAGGCAACACAGCAACAGCGCCGGAAGCGGCGGCGCGTCATGATACCGCCTCGCCGCCACCTGCACTCGCCGCCGGCCGCGCTTCAGGCCGCGAACGCCCTGAGCTGCCCCTCGTCGGCGTCCGGCTGCAGGATCCGCCTGGAGAAAGACTCGATGCGCCCGCTGCGATCGTCCAGGCCGTTTAGTACTTCCTCGAGCTGCGCGATGCGGCTCTCGAGCGTGTCGGTGGCCTCGTGGATGCGCTCGATCGAATCGACCCGGCGGCGCAACTGTTTCTGGTGCTCGCGCACCTGCGCCTCCAGCGGCGTCATCACCGACTTGAGCCAGATCTCGATATCGCGGTTCAGATCCCGGAAGGTTTCCAGCACGCGGGTAGCGATGGTGGAAAACGCGCTCTGCACCAGTTGCGGGCGCGAGCGCGTAAGCATGTTCATGGCGCCGAAGTGCGCGTGGGCCAACGCAAGCGTCTGCTGCAATTCGCTGACGTAGCGCGCGGTGACGAACTGGATCGGTGCGGGCAGCGTAAAGCCATGCTCGGCATTGAAGCGGCGGTACATGCTGTCGGTGAGCTGGTGGAGCTGGGCGATCTTCTGGTCGGCCTCGCTGACCAGCTCGCCAAGCCGCGCGAACAAGGCGTCCATGTCTTCGCGCATGCCGCGCGAGAAGAAACGCTCCTTCATCTGCTCGCGGCGCTCGCGCATGGTGCGGCGCACGTCGCGCAGCTGCAGGCTCTTGATGATGTCCGCGCTATGGCGCCCGAACACCAGCCGCAGCGCCTGGAACTTGGCGATGCTCTGCTCGAACTCTTCTTTCTCCGACTGCACGCGCATCAGCATGTGCTTGACCATCGCGTGGTTCTTGCCGCGCAGCCCGCGCAACTCGAACAACTGCTCGACGATGCTGCGGCGGCGGCTTTGCAGCAGTTGCTGCGCGCCGCGCGCCATCTCCTCGACCGAGCGCTGCACCTGGTCGGCGACGATCTCGCGCCGCTGCGGGATCAACTGGTCGGACAGCACGTGCTCGAACTGCGGCAAGCCGCTGCGCGCCAGCAAGTCATCGTCGTTGGTGACCTTGGCCACCAGGCCCTTCTGCGCCGACACCGGGTAGACGCGTGACTCGTCGATGCCCAGCACGTGAGCGCTGGTGGTGACCTGGCGCGTGATCTCGGCCGCGGTCTCTGCCGGCGACTTGAGCGGGTCCCACAGGCCATCGATCTTGTTGAGCACCGCCAGGCACCCCTTGCGGTGGCCTGCGCTCACATGGCTGCGCCAGAGGTCAAGGTCGCTCTTGGTCACGCCGGCGTCGGCCGCCAGCATGAACACCACGACATGCGCGTCCGGGATCAGGCGCAGCGTCAGCTCGGGCTCGGTGCCGATCGCGTTGAGGCCGGGCGTGTCGAGGATGACCAGGCCCTGGCGCAACAGCGGATGCGGGAAGTTGATGACCGCGTGGCGCCAGCGGGAAATCTCGACCATGCCGTCGGCATCGAGCGCGTAGGCGGCGTCGGGATCGTTCTCGTTGTACAGGCCAAGCGACTCGGCCATCTCGCGCGTGACACGGTTGGTCTCGACCACGTGGCGGAACGCATCCAGCATGCCGTCGGGCGACGAGGGGTCGAGCGGCACGTTATGCCAGTGCGCATCGACGTCAAGGAAATCGGCGGTGGAAGCTTCCTGCAGGCGCGTCTCGATCGGCAACAGCCGGATGCACGGTGCCTCGGCTTCGTCGTAGCGCAGCTCTGTCGGGCACATCGTAGTGCGCCCGGCGGAAGACGGCAGGATGCGACGGCCGTAGTCGGCAAAGAAAATCGCGTTGATCAGCTCGCTCTTGCCCCGCGAGAACTCCGCGATGAACGCCACCTTGAGCCGGTCGCTCTTGAGCACGCCCTGGATACGCTGGACGCGTTCGTCGGCCTGGGCGTCGTAGAGATCGTGCTGCTGCAGCCAGGAGCGGAATTCGGCCAGGGAGTGGAGTACCCCGGCTCTCCAGGCGCCGTATTGTTCGAATTGAAGGGCGAGGGTTGTCATTGGCACTGGGATCGGCTTGGCGAAAAGCCCCCGCGACGGCGCTGCAGGCCTGACATCTCGATGTCCGATGGCCGGCACCCGGGCGGTGACATGGTGTCTTTGTAACACTTTTTTACGTTCTTCAAGATACAGGTTTACGGCGGATTTTTGTGAAATTCGAGTCGCCTGCCGCCTTCCCTGTTGCGCCGGGCCATCGGGTTGGCGCCACATTCGCAAGAAGATAGGCAATCATCACTCTCGTAGGGCCCGTGCAACGAGAGCCGCAGTCGCGGCGCCGCCGCGCTCAACGTTGGCAGCTCGGGCAGTAGAACGTGGAGCGCTGCCCCTGAACAATCTGCCGGATGGTGGTGCCGCAGACCCGGCATGGATGGCCGGCGCGGTCGTACACGGCGCAATCCAGCTGGAAATAACCACTGCTGCCATCGCTGCCGACAAAGTCGCGCAAAGTGCTGCCGCCGCGCTCGATCGCGCGGGCCAGCGTGTCGCGCACGGCCTCGGCCAGGCGTTCGCAACGCGCCAGAGACAAGCGCCCGGCCGGCGTGGTGGGGCGGATGCCAGCGGCAAACAGACTTTCCGATGCATAGATATTGCCCACGCCCACCACGATGTCGCCCGCAAGAAGCACGGTCTTGATGGCCGCGCTGCGCCCGCGTCCCAGGCGATAGAGCCAGGCCCCGTCGAAGCGTGGGTCGAAAGGCTCGATGCCGAGCTTGCTCAGCAGCGGATGGGTCGGCAATTTCGACTCGTCGAGCAGGCTCCACAGCACCGCGCCAAAGCGCCTCGGATCGCGAAAGCGCAGCACCAGGCTGGTGGCCGCGCCGGGCAGCGCATCGCCGGCGCCCTCGGGCTCGGCAAGGACCAGGTCAAGGTGATCGTGTGTGCCCGGCGGCGGCGCCTGCGGCAACACACGCAGCGTGCCGGTCATGCCAAGGTGGATCAGCAGCCATCCGGGAGCCTCGCCGTCAGGGCGCACGCACTCCAGCAGCAGGTATTTGCCGCGCCGCTCGATGCGCGCGATCACCCGCCCGGCCAGCTGCGACTCCAGATCCGGCTCGACCGGCCAGCGCAGGCCGCGATGGCGCACCACCACTTCGGCAATGCGCCGCCCAACCACATGCGGCAGCAAGCCGCGCCGGGTCACTTCGACCTCAGGCAACTCAGGCATCGAACCTCTCCCTTTTGTGCCACTCAAACCGCCAGAGACCCCAGCCGTGCCGGTGCCTGCGGATAAGCAAAGCATTGTAGCGGCAGGCTACAATGCCTTTACCTTCCCCATCGCCTTTGAGTGCTGGAGCACCCACCCACATGTCGGACCGCCTGGACCGTACCCCGATGACCACCGCTCAACTTCTCATCCCCCGGCGGCCGCTGCGTCACAGGCTCGCGGTCACGGCTGCGGCCGCGTTGGCAGTCTGCGCCCTGGCGCCGCTCACCAGCCACGCCGCGCCCGCGGACGGCAAGCCCGCGATGAAGGTCGCCGCGCAGGCCACCACGCCAATCCGCTCGAACCCGCTGCCGCCGAAGATGCCCCTGCCAACGGTGCCGCTGACCGCTGACATCCTCTACCGGGTGCTGGCCGCGGAAATCTCCGCCCAGCGCGGCGTAGTCGGCCCCGCTTACCAGACGTACCTGGAACTGGCGCGCAATACGCGCGACCCGCGCTTTGCCCAACGCGCCACCGAGATCGCGTTCAATGCCCGCAGCGCCCAGCAAGCGCTTGACGCCGCGCGGCTGTGGACCGAGCTTGCGCCCACCTCGGCCGGCGCGCGGCAGGTGCTGTCGACCCTGCTGGTCCTTAGCGGCCGATGGGACGAAGCCGAACCCCTGCTGGTCCTGCAGCTCAATGGCGTGCCGCCGAGCCAGCGGCCGGAGGCCATCCTGCAGATGCAGCAGCAGCTTTCGCGCACCAGCGATCCCGCCGGCGCGGCCGCGCTGCTGCAGCGCCTGGTGGCGAGCGACCTGAAGTCGGCCGAGACTCACCTTGCCCTCGCGCGCGCCAAGGAAGCCGCCAACGATATTCCCGGCGCCCTGGCCGAGCTCGACGAGGCCCAGAAGATCCGTCCCGACTTCGAAGGCGCCGCGCTGATGGCCGCCGAGTTGCGCGCCGACGGCGCGCCGGACCAGGCCATTGCCGGGCTCAAGGCGTTCGTCAACAAGGCCCCGGCCTCGGTCAACGGGCACATCACGCTGGCCCGCCTCTACCTGCAGCAAAACGACCTGCAAGCCGCGCGCTCGGAGTTCGAGACGCTGCGCAAGATTGCGCCGAAGGATCCGCGCGTGCCGCTCGCCCTCGGCCTCACCAGCCTGCAGTCCAAGCGCTACGACGAAGCCGAGCTGTACCTGAAGGAATACCTCCAACTCGCCGAGCAAGTGCCGGCGGCCAGCCCGGATATCGCCTACCAGTACCTGGCGCAGATCGCCGAGGAAAAGAAGGATTACCCGGCGGCCGTAGCCTGGCTCGACCGCATCGACGACGCCCGCCTCGCGCCGGCCGCGGCCGTCAAGCGCGCGCAGTTGCTGGGACGCATGGGCAAGCTCGACGACGCCCAGGCGGTATTCAACGACATGCTGGCCGATGCCGAGGATATACCCGAGCCCGACCAGCGCGCGCAGCGCATGACCGCGATCCGCCAGGCCGAAGTCGGCATGCTGATCGACGCCAAGTCCTACGACCGCGCCCGCAAGGTGCTGGATGAACGCGCTGCGGCGGAGCCCGACAACTCGGACTGGGTCTATGAACTCGCCATGCTCGATGAGCGCGAGAAGCGCTACGACAGCATGGAAAAGCTGCTGCGCCGCGTGATCGCCATGCAGCCGGAAGCCAAGCAGGGCTATAACGCGCTGGGCTATTCGCTTGCGGATCGCAACGTGCGCCTGCCCGAAGCCCTCACGCTGCTGGAAAAAGCCTCGGCGCTGGGCCCGGACGATCCCTACATCATGGATAGCCTGGCCTGGGTCAAGTTCCGCCTGGGCCAGTTGCAGCCGGCCGCCGAACTGCTGCGCAACGCCTACGCCAAGGCGCCCGAGGCCGAAATCGGCGCCCACCTCGGCGAGGTGCTGTGGCAGCTCGGCCAGCAGGACGAGGCCCGCAAGACCTGGACCGAAGCCGCCAAGATAGAGCCGGACAATGTCATCCTGATCGACACCCTGCGCCGCTATAACGTCCCGCTCTCCGCACTGTCCAAGTAGCATCCCGCCGTCAGCAGCCGTCACGCGGCACGCCGATCACCCGCAATCATCCGCCGCCCGGCCCTCGCGCCGGGCCGGCAGCCCGGCGCCCGGCGGCGCCGGCGCGCACGCCAAACGCCATGCCCACATCCCGACGCCTTGCCCTGCTCTGCCTGAGCGCCCCCTTATGGCTGGCTGCCTGCGCCAGCATCACGCCCACGCGGCAGTTCGACGCCGGCGAGACCGCCCAGGCTCGCGACCTCAGCGGCCGCTTCGCCGCCAGCTACGTGCGCTACGGCCGCGATGAGGGCGTGCAGGGCAGCTTCCAGTGGCATGAGCAAGGCCGCAATGTGCGCCTGGACCTGATCTCGCCGCTGGGCCAGACCCTGGCGGTGGTCACCTCCACGCCTTCGGGCGCCACGCTCGACCTGCCCAACCAGCCGCCGCGCAACGCGCCCGAAGTCGATACCTTGCTGGAGGAAGCGCTTGGATTTTCGCTGCCGGTGGCAGGGCTGCGCGACTGGCTGCACGCCCGCCCCGCGCCAGACAGCCCGGCGCGCACCACGCGTGACGACAGCGGACGGCTGGCTACCCTGGCGCAGAACGGCTGGACCGTGCGCTACGTGGCATGGCAGGAAACCGCGCCGACAACACCATCCACGCCGGCCGTGGCGAGCCCGCGCCGCATCGACCTCGCGCGCGACGGCGCGGCCAACCCGCTCTCGGTACGCCTGGTCATCAATCCGGAGCAAGCACAATGAGCACGGCCCGCCCCTTGCCTGCGCCTGAGCTGCGCGACTGCGCGGCGCCCGCCAAGCTGAATCTCTTCCTGCATGTGACCGGACGCCGCGCGGACGGCTACCACACGCTGCAGACGGTTTTCCAATTGGTGGACTGGTGCGATACGCTCGATTTTTTCCGCCGCGACGATGGCCGCATCGAGCGCATCAGCGACGTGCCGGGCGTACCGGCGCAGAGCGACCTGATCGTGCGCGCCGCGCAGGCCTTGCAGCAAGCTGGCGGCACCCGCTTTGGCGCGGACATCGCCATTGCCAAGCGGCTGCCGATGGGCGGCGGCATCGGCGGCGGCTCATCGGACGCGGCGACCACGCTGCTGGCTCTGAATCATCTGTGGGGGCTGGGCCTGGGACGCGAAGAACTCAAGCGCATCGGCCTTTCATTAGGTGCCGACGTGCCGTTCTTCGTGCATGGAGAAAACGCGTTCGCGCAAGGGATCGGCGAGGAACTGACGACGGTCGAATTGCCTGAAAGCTGGTTCGTGATCATCCATCCGCGGCAGCATGTTCCGACCGCAGCAATTTTTTCGGACAAGCGCTTGACAAGGGATACGGCGATCACCATAATAGCGGACTTCACTGGATGCACAAACAAGTTCGGTTTCGGTCGCAACGACCTGGAAGCGATAGCAACAGTGAAGTTCGGCGAAGTTGCCCGAGCCCTTGAATGGTTGAGACAGTACAGTCCACATGCAAGGATGACCGGTTCCGGAGCCTGCGTGTTTGCACGATTCAACGACGAGCAAACTGCGCAGCAGGTACTAGACCGGTTGCCTCCCGAATGGGATGGCAGGTGTGCGAAGAGTTTATCGCAACACCCACTCGCAACGCTCGCATAAAAGTTTTTCGTTCGGCGTCGCAGGCAGTTGAATGTGACGATGGACGTACCCGGTTGTGTAGGGGAGTCGCCAAGTTGGTCAAGGCACCGGATTTTGATTCCGGCATTCGAAGGTTCGAATCCTTCTTCCCCTGCCATTACATCCTACAGTGTCCTTACGGACCTGCACGAAAAGCTGCCGGCACTAGCCGGCAGCAATCGTTCCCCCCTCCAGTAGCAAGACAGGTGCACCGAATGAGCAGCGAAGGCTTGATGGTTTTTACCGGCAACGCCAACCCCAAACTCGCGGAGGCTGTCGTTCAGCACCTCGGCATCCCGCTCGGGAAAGCCCAGGTCGGTCGGTTCTCCGACGGCGAAGTCCAAGTTGAAATCCAGGAAAATGTTCGCGGCAAGCACGTCATCGTGCTGCAGTCCACCTGCGCGCCGACCAACGACAACCTGATGGAACTGATGGTGATGGTCGATGCGCTCAAGCGCGCTTCGGCACGCAGCATCACTGCCGCCATGCCCTACTTCGGCTATGCCCGCCAGGACCGCCGCCCGCGTTCGGCGCGCGTCGCGATCTCGGCCAAGGTGGTAGCCAACATGCTGGAAGTCGCCGGCGTCGAGCGGGTCCTGACCATGGACCTCCACGCCGACCAGATCCAGGGCTTCTTCGATATCCCGGTTGATAACATCTACGCCTCCCCGGTTCTGCTGGGCGACCTGCGCGAGAAGAACTACGGCAATCTGCTGGTGGTCTCGCCCGACGTCGGCGGCGTGGTGCGCGCCCGTGCGCTGGCCAAGCAGTTGAACTGCGACCTGGCCATCATCGACAAGCGTCGCCCCAAGGCCAACGTGGCCGAGGTGATGAACATCATCGGTGAAGTCGACGGCCGCAACTGCGTGATCATGGATGACATGATCGACACCGGCGGCACCCTGTGCAAGGCGGCCCAGGTGCTCAAGGAACGCGGCGCGCTGAAGGTATTCGCTTACTGTACCCACCCGGTCCTGTCGGGCGGCGCGGCTGCCCGCATCGCCGACTCGGAACTGGATGAAGTGGTGGTGTGCGACACGATTCCGCTGCGCGACGATGCCATCCAGTCCGGCAAGATTCGCCAGCTATCGACCGCATCGCTGCTGGCAGAGACCTTTACCCGGATCGTCAAGGGCGACTCGATCATGTCGCTGTTTGCCGATTCCTGATAGAATTCAAGGCTTTACCGCGTTTGCGGCTGTTTTTCGGGGGTAAGACCCCGGTTACGGCACGTGACGAGGTTCATCGGGCTGTCTGGTCGCGGACAGCCCTCTTACATTTGGAGTCATCATGAAAGTAGTAGCCTTCGAGCGTAGCGTACAGGGAACGGGTGCGAGCCGCCGCCTGCGCAACGCCGGCAAGACCCCCGGCATCATCTATGGCGGCGCAGCCGAGCCCAAGATGATCGAACTCGATCACAACGCACTGTTCCACGCGCTGAAGAAAGAAGCATTCCACTCGTCGATTCTCGACATCGAAGTGGAAGGCAAGGCTGAAAAGGCCCTGCTGCGCGCTTTCCAGATGCACCCGTTCAAGCCGCTGGTCCTGCACGTTGACTTCCAACGCGTGTCGGCCACCGACAAGATCCACGTCAAGGTGCCGCTGCACTTCATGAACCAGGAAAACGCCCCGGGCGTGAAGCTGGGCCATGGCATCGTCAACCACATCCTGAACGAACTGGAAGTGTCGTGCCTGCCGGCCGACCTGCCTGAGTTCATCGAAGTGGACCTGAGCAATGCGGAACTGGGCCAGACCCTGCACCTGTCCGACGTGAAGCTGCCGAAGGGCGTGAGCGCCATCACCCACGGTGACGAAAACCCCGCTATCGCCAGCATCTCGCTGCCGGCCGGCGGCGTGTCGGAAGCTGCCGAAGGCGAAACGCCTGCTGCCTGAGTACCCTGAACGCGGCCTTCGGGCCGTGCAACGGGACGGCTCTCGCAGCCGCAAGAAAAAACCGCCGGCGCGTCCGGCGGTTTTTTTTCGTCCCGAGGTTCGCGTATGCTTGGCTTCTGGCAGCACACCCATTCGCGATGCGAAGCGAGCCGTGGAGGTGTGCCAAGGCCGTATGGGGCGCCTCGGGATTTCGCGAAGAGAGCGGAAAAGAGGGACCCATGTCTGAGTATCGCCTTAAGGCGATGCGAGTTTGGGTCCCGGCCGCTCTTTTGGTGAAATCCCGAGGGGGTGTCGCCCCATCCGGCGCGCCTTTTTTGCCTACTTTTTTGGCAAGACAAAAAAGTAGGTCGCCGCCCCGCAGGGGTGGTGAAACTGCAGTTGATTTTGACTTTGCAGTTGTAGTTGCAGCCAAGCAGTTGCCAGCCGCCCCACGCCTCGTGCGTCGAGCCCCATCAACCAAGAAGTACAACGCATGATCAAACTCATCGTCGGCCTCGGAAACCCCGGGGCGGAATACGAAGCCACGCGCCACAATGCCGGCTTCTGGCTGGTCGACCAACTGGCCCGCATGGGCGGCGTCACCCTGCGCGTGGAAGGCCGCTTTCACGGGCTGGCAGCGCGCGCCCGGTTGTGGGACCAGGAGATCTGGCTGCTCAAGCCGTCCACCTTCATGAACCGCTCCGGGCTGTCGGTGGTATCGCTCGCGCGCTTCTACAAGATCCTGCCGGACGAAATCGCGGTGGCCCATGACGAGATGGACCTGCCCTCGGGCACCGTCAAGCTCAAGCGTGGCGGCGGCGCGGGCGGCCACAATGGCCTCAAGGATATTTCCGCACACCTGACCACCCAGGACTATTGGCGCCTGCGCATTGGTGTCGGCCATCCGCGCAATTCGGCCGGTGGCGGCGGCGAGCGCGAGGATGTGATCAATTTTGTGCTGAAGCCACCGCGCCGCGAGGAGCAGCAGGCCATCGACGAAGCCATAGATCGCAGCATCGCGCCGCTTGGGTTGCTGGCCAAAGGCGAGTCCGAGCGCGCCATGCTGGAACTGCATACGAACCGCTGAAACCGCTGAACGCGCGCGCCTAAACAAAAAGCCCCATCACCGCGAAGGTCATGGGGCTTTTCGTGCTGCGAACTTCGTGCCGCAAGCCGTAGTGGTAGCTCAGGCTACCCGTTTGGCCGCCGTAAGGAGACGGTAGCGATCCATCAGGATCTCGCGCGTCTCAATGCGGTTGGGGTCGTGCGGGATGCAGGCCACAGGACAAACCTGCTGGCATTGCGGCTCGTCAAAGTGCCCGACGCATTCGGTACATTTGTTGGGGTCGATCTCATAGATCTCGGGCCCCATCGAAATGGCTTCGTTTGGGCACTCCGGCTCACAAACGTCGCAATTGATGCAGTCGTCGGTGATCAATAGTGCCATGGTGTTTCCTTTGAACCCAGCATGCCCCGCGCCCGACTGGCCGCGGCCGGCATGTTGCAAGACTGTATTTTATTCCGTTTTGCTGCTGATCTTTTCCGCAAGCCAGCGTTCCACCGAAGGGAACACAAACTTGCTGACATCGCCGCCAAGCACCGCGATCTCGCGCACGAAGGTGCCGGAGATGAACTGGTACTGGTCGGACGGGGTCAGGAACATGGTTTCCACGTCCGGCAGCAGGTAGCGGTTCATGCCCGCCATCTGGAACTCGTACTCGAAGTCGGAAACCGCGCGCAAACCCCGCACGATCACGCGCGCATTGTTCTTGCGGACAAAATCCTTGAGCAGGCCGGAGAAACCTTCGACGCGCACATTGGGATAGTGTCCCAGGACTTCACGGGCGATGCCTATGCGCTCTTCCAGCGAAAAGAACGGGCGCTTGTTGGGGCTATGCGCCACGCCGACCACGAGCTCATCGAAGATATTGGATGCTCTGCGCACCAGATCCTCGTGGCCCCGGGTCATTGGGTCGAAAGTGCCGGGATAGACCGCGACGACCATGCTTCCTCCTTATTCTGCCCGCCGCCGGTCCTGGATGGACCGATCGACCCCGCCCACTATGGTGAGGGCTGGAGCCAAGGCTGCGTGACGAGCGTTGGCGACAGCGGCGTAGTGTAACTCTAAACGCGGCACTTGCAAGCCGCCACATCACGGTTTTGCCGCGCCGCCGCATCTTGTGTGCAGGTAGCCCGTCACAATGCTCGCGTCCACCTGCCCTTCAAAGGTTCCTGTGCTGCAGCAAATGGAAGTGCACCGCGCCAGCCCGCGCATGCCGCACGATCTCCAGCGCCGCCGGCACAGGCGCGTCGGGGCCGATCAGGGCGCGATCCGTTTCCACATACACGGCACCGCCTGGACGTGACAGGCGCGCCGCATGCTCGAGCGCGGGGCCAAGCCAGTCTTCGGCAAAGGGCGGATCGAGGAACACCACGTCGAAGCTGGCCGACGGCATCTGCGCCGCGGTCGCGAATGCATCACCTTGCACCACCCGGATCTGCTGCGCGTCGAGCCGGTACTGGTTGTCGCGCAGCTGCTTGGCCACGCGCGGATTGGCTTCGACCATGGTGACCTGCCGGGCGCCCCGGGAGGCAGCCTCGAAACCCAGTGCGCCAGAGCCGGCGAACAGGTCGAGGCAAGCCAGCCCGGACATGTCCTGCCCAAGCCAGTTGAACAGGGTCTCACGCACGCGGTCAGGGGTGGGACGCAGGCCTTCGGCATCGAGAACGGGCAGCGGCGTGCGCTTCCACTTGCCGCCAATGATGCGGACCTGGGCAGGAGACTGCCGCGGCGAGGGGGATGGGGGTCGCCCGCTGGCAGCGGGCGAGGGAGATCGGGTACGCGAATTCATGCCGTGATTGTAGAGCCTGCGGCGCGGAAAAGCGCAAGCGCCGGAAACGCCTCCCGGCGCCCGCACCTGTCACAGCGTTACTCCGGTCCACCCACGATGACGGTCGCCATGGCGTCCGGGAACACGTGGCGCTGGAAGGCTTCGCGGACCTGGGTACGGGTGACCTTGCCGATCTGGGCGGTCCAGGTGTCAAGGTAGTCCAGCGGCAGCCCATACCAGCCGATATTGGCCACATTGGTCAGCAGCTTGCGATTGCTGTCGATGCGCAGCGGGAAGCCGTTGACCAGATTGTCCTTCGCGGCCTTCAGTTCAGTGTCGGTGGGGCCTTGCGCCACGTACTGCGCCAGCACCTTGCGCACCAGCGCCAGCGCTTCGTTGGTCTGTGCCTTCTTGGTCTGCAAGCCGATGCCGAAGGGTCCTGCCTGCTTGGCGGGTGCGAAGTAGCTGTCGACGCCGTAGGTGAGGCCGCGCTTTTCCCGCACCTCGTCGGTCAGGCGCGAGCTGAAGCCGCCGCCGCCGAGCACGTAGTTGCCTACCAGCAGGGCAAAGTAGTCGGGATCACCCCGCGCGATGGCGGGCTGACTGATGGCTACCGTAGCCTGCTGCGCCGGATGCGGCACGCGCTGCTCGCTAGCCGGGATCTTGAGTTGCACGGGGGGCATCGCAGGCGGCGTGGCGCCAGCCGGCAGGCCGCGCGTCAACTGCTCGGCAATGGTCTCGGCCTGCTTGCGGTCGATGGCGCCGATCAGCGTCAAGACGGCGCGCGACGCCGTGAAATTGTCCCGCCAGAAGCGCTCGATGTCGGCTCGCGTGATCGATTCGACGCTGGCCTCGGTCGGCGACACGCCGTACGGGTGCGACGGATAGATCGCACGCGACACCATCTTGTCGGCGATCACGCCGGGCTTGGTGTCAGCCTCGCGGATGGCGGTGATCAGGCGTTGCTTCTCGCGTGCCACCACGGCATCCGGGTAGGACGGCGCCTTGATCAGTTGCCCGGCCAGCGCGAGCGACTGGCTGAGTTCCGGCTCGGAGGTCAGCGTGCGCAGGCCGATGCCGCCGCGATCGCTGCTGGCGGCGCCGCCGAAGTCGGCGCCAGTGTCGGCGAAGGCATCAGCCACCTGCGCTTCATTGCGGGCCGGCTGGCCATCCTGCGCGGCCGCGCCCTTGTCGAGCAGGGCCGAGGCGAGCGTGGCAAGGCCGGCCTTGCCGGCCGGGTCGTAGCGGCTGCCGGCGTCGAAATCCATATTGACGTCGAGCATGGGAATGGACGGGCTGCGCACGAAATACACGCGGGCGCCGGTGGAGGTGGTCCACTGCTCGATCGGGATCGCAGCCAGCGCGGCCTGCGAGGCGATCAGGGCAAGCGCACCGCAAGCCGCGCCTGCCAGGCGGCGCAGCAGGCGTGGCGACGGGATCGTGGGGGCAAAGAGAGGCATCTTGGGTCCTGTCCTCTAGAAAGCTCAGCGGAGCGAGTCGGCGGCGGCCGGAGCCTTCGCCTTGTTCGGGTCGATCGGCTGCGGCAGCAGGGTCGCCACGGTCAGGTTATCGTCGTTGAAGTATTTGCCCGCCACTGCCTGCACCTGTTCCGGCGTGACGGCCTTGATCTTGTCGAGCATGCGATCGAGCTGGCGCCAGGAAATGCCGGCGATCTCGGCCACGCCGATCTCCATGCCCTGCCCGAACACCGAGTCGCGCTTGTAGATCTGCGCCGCCACCACCTGCGCCTTGACCCGCTTGAGCTCTGCGGGCGAGACGCCTTCGCGCGCAATGCGGGCGATCTCGTCGCGCAACGCGCGCTCGATCTCCTCGGTGGTATGGCCGGTGGCCGGCGTACCGTCGAGCACCATCAGGGACTCGCCGCGGTTGATGCTGTCGTAGCCCACGTTGACGTCGTCGGCGATGCGGCGCTCGCGCACCAGGTCGCGCGTCAGGCGGGCGTTGTCATAGCCATTGAGCACGGCAGAGAGGACCTCCAGGGCGTAGGGATCGACGTCCTTCTCGACATCGTGCAGGCGCGGCACCTTGTACGCCAAGACCACGTAAGGGTTCTCGGCCGGGGCCTTGACCCAGATCCGCTTGATGCCCTTCTGCGCCGGCTCCTGCTGGTCCTTGCGCAGCGGCAGCGGGCGGGCCTTGAGCTTGCCGTAGGTGCGCTCCGCCAGCGCCTTGACCTCGGCCGCCGTGACATCGCCCGTTACCACCAGCAGCGCGTTGTCGGGCACGTACCAGTTCTTGTACCAGGCCTGCACGTCTTCCACGCGCATGTTGACCAGGTCGGCCGGCCAGCCGATCACGGGATGCCGGTAGGGGCCGGCGGTGTAGACGGTAGCCAGCAACTGCTCGTAGACGGTGCCGCGCGCGGAGTCGTCCGTGCGCAGGCGCCGCTCTTCCATCACGACCTTCATTTCCCGCTCGAACTCATCCTTCTTGATGATGAGGTTGGCCATGCGGTCGGCTTCCAGCTCCATCATCTTCGGCAGGTACTGCTTGCTGATCTGCTGGTAATAGAGCGTGAAGTCGCGGTTGGTCATGGCGTTCTCGCGCCCGCCCAATGCGGCGATCTGCTTGGAAAACTCGCCCGGCCCGACCTTTGGTGTACCCTTGAACATCATGTGTTCAAGCATGTGCGCCACGCCAGTGGTACCGCTGACCTCGTCCATGCCGCCCACGCGATACCAGATCTGGTGGGCTACGGTGGGCGCGCGATGGTCTTCCTTGACGATGACCCGCATGCCGTTGGACAGCGTGAACTCGGTGGTATCGGCCTGGGCCGCGGCGGTTTGCGCGGCGGTGGCCTGGCCAGTCGGCAACGGCGGCGCCACCACGGCGGTCTGCGCATAGGCAGCGCCGAACCAGGGCATCGCGATCAACAAAAGGGTGGGAACGAGGCGCCGGGAGAAAGCGGCCGGGCGAACAGCGCCGGCGCCGGCAAGAAGCGAAGCGGTACGGGCAGCGCCCGACCTGGACCTGACAGCACAATGGTTCATGCGACCCCGTCTGCTAGAATTTTGGCGATTGATTCTACCGGGGTATTGACCCCTTTCCCAATGTTTAGTTTCTGGAAGAAGCGCAAGGCTGAGCCGGCCAGTGCGCCGCCCGAGGTGCAAAGCCCGGCGCCCGCCGCCACTCCGGCCGCGGCGCCCGCCAGCGTGCCACCCCCCATTCCCGCGGCCGCGCCTGCCCCGGCCACCGTCGTTCCCGTCACGCCAACCGCCTCCCAGCCAGTCCGCAGCGCGACCCCGGCCGCTGCCGAGGAACTGGTCCTGACGCCGCCGCCGGCCGCCTCCGCCGAGGCCAAGCGCGGCTGGATGCAGCGTTTGCGCACCGGCCTGTCCAAGACCAGCCGCAATCTGGGCACGCTGTTTGTTGGCGTCAAGGTCGACGAAGACCTGTTCGAGGATCTGGAAACGGCCCTGATCATGGCCGACGCCGGCGTCGAGGCTACCCAGCACCTGCTGAGCGCGCTGCGCCGCCGCGTCAAGACCGAGCGCATCGAAACCGCCGAAGGCGTCAAGGCCGCGCTGCGCGAGCTGCTGACCGACCTGCTGCGCCCGCTCGAGAAGACCATGTCCCTGGGCCGCGAGCAGCCGCTGGTGATGATGATTTCGGGCGTAAACGGCGCCGGCAAGACCACCAGCATCGGCAAGCTGTGCAAGCACTTCCAGAGCTATGACCAGTCCGTGCTGCTGGCCGCGGGCGACACCTTCCGCGCCGCCGCGCGCGAGCAGCTGACCATCTGGGGCGAGCGCAACAATGTCACCGTGGTCTCGCAGGAAAGCGGCGACCCGGCGGCAGTGATCTTCGACGCGGTCAACGCCGCACGCGCACGCGGCATCGATATCGTGATGGCCGATACCGCGGGCCGCCTGCCCACGCAGCTGCACCTGATGGAAGAGCTGAAAAAGGTCAAGCGTGTCATCGCCAAGGCGATGCCGAACGCGCCACACGAATCGCTGCTGGTGATCGACGCCAACACCGGGCAGAACGCGCTGTCCCAGGTCAAGGCGTTCGACGACGCGCTGGGCCTGACCGGGCTGATCGTGACCAAGCTCGACGGCACCGCCAAGGGCGGCATCCTGGCCGCGATCGCGCGCCAGCGCCCGGTGCCGGTCTACTTTATCGGCGTGGGCGAGAAGGTCGAAGACCTGCAGCCCTTCAAGGCCGAGGAATTCGCCGACGCAGTGCTCGGCTGAGCAGCCCACCCGGCTCGCCAGTAAAAAAGCCCCGCAATCGCTTGCGGGGCTTTTTACTTTTTGCGGCCTGCCGAACCTGGCGTGGCAACTTATTCGGCGTCCGGCTGCGCCTTGGGCTCGGCCTGCTGGAACGCGGGCAGCGCCATGCAGGCGTCGAACACCTTGGCAATGGCCGGGTAGCGGGCCACGTCGATATTGAAGCGCTGCGCGTTGAACACCTGCGGCACCAGGCAGATGTCCGCCAGCGTCGGCGTATCGCCAAAGCAGAAACGCCCTGCCTTGCCCGAGCGCACGAGGTTGGTATTGACCGACTCGAAACCCAGCTCGACCCAGTGGCGATACCACGCGTCCTTGGCCTCCTCCGTTACGCCCAGCGTGTGCTTGATGTACTTCAGCACGCGCAGGTTGTTCAGCGGATGGATCTCGCACGCGACCTCCAGCGCCAGCGCGCGGATGTAGGCGCGGTCGAGCGCGCTGCCCGGCAGCAGGGGCGGCTCGGGATGCGTCTCGTCGAGGTACTCGACCATCGCCACGGACTGGATCAATACGTGATCGTCATCCAGCAGGGTCGGCACCAGCGCATCGGGGTTCAGCGCCCTGTAGGCCGGCAGCAGTTGCTGGCCGCCGTCGCGCAACAGATGCACCGGCATGTACTCGTAAGGCAGGCCCTTCAACTGCAGGGCAATGCGCACCCGGTACGAGGCGGAGCTGCGAAAGTAGCTGTAAAGCTTCAACATGGACTCAGACTACCTTGACGGTGAGCTCGCCCACGCCTTCGATCTTGCACAGCATGACATCGCCCTTGACCACCGGGCCCACGCCTTCAGGCGTGCCGCTGTAGATCAGGTCGCCGGGTTGCAGCTCGAACAGCTTGGAGAGATAGGACACCATCTCGGGCACCGACCAGATCAGGTCCGACAGGTCGCCGCGCTGCTTCTCCACGCCGTTGACGGACAGCGTGACCGCGCCCTTCTCCGGATGGCCGATGGCGGACACCGGCACGATCGGCCCGATCGGGGCGGACTTGTCGAAGGCCTTGCCGGTTTCCCAGGGGCGGCCGGTCTTCTTCGATTCGTTCTGCAGGTCGCGGCGCGTCATGTCGAGGCCGAGCGCGTAGCCAAACACGTGGCTCGCGGCATCCGCCTCGGCGATGTCCTTGCCGCCCTTGCCGATGGCAACGACCAGCTCCACTTCATAGTGGCAATTGCTGGTGCCCTGCGGATAGGGGAAGGCGCCTTCGGTGCCGTCGGCCACATAGCTCACGGCGTCGGCGGGCTTGCAGAAGAAGAACGGCGGCTCGCGGTCGGGATCCGAACCCATTTCACGGGCATGGGCGGCATAATTGCGGCCCACGCAGTAGACCCGGCGCACCGGGAACTGAGCGCTGCTGCCGCGCACGGGCACGCCATTGGGCGCCGGCGGGGCAAATACGAATTCGGTCATCCATCTCTCCAAGCATATTCTGTGTTTTAGACTACGCGCCAGCATGCCGGCGTCGCCAGTAGACGCCCTGCCGCGCAGCAGGGCAATAGCATACACCGGCGGTTCTGGCCGCGTACGCCGGCAGCCATTGAATCCGGGAAACCCCGCAATACAATGAAAAGCATCTCGGCGCGAATCTTGCATGGCAAGAGACAATCCAAGTGACGCCATGAACAAACGCCCCCCAGCCCCCTCCCGCCCGACGAGTCCTGCCAGCCCCGCGCCCGCCGCGTCGGGTTCACGCGCGCTGCGCATTTTGCTGGTGCGCGATCCGCATGACGAGGATCCTCTCAATATCGAGACGATCCGTGCCGGGCTTGTCTCTGCGGGCTTCACGGACATCGAAACGGTGGACGCCGACCTGCGGCTGCCCGACGCAATCGCCGCGCGGCAGCCGGACCTGATCATCATCGCCTCGGAGTCGGCCGCGCGCGATACGGTCGAACATGTGTGCGTGTCGACCCAGCATGCGCCGCGCCCCATCGTGCTCTTCACGGACAACGACGACGCTCAGCGCATCAAGGCCGCGCTGAGCGCGGGGATCACCGCCTACATCGTTGACGGCCTGCGTGCCGATCGCGTCAAGACCGTGCTGGATGTGGCCTATGCGCGCTTCGAACTGGACCAGGAACTGCGCGCTGAGCTTGATGCCACGCGGCTGCAGCTGGCCGAGCGCAAGGAAGTGGAGCGTGCCAAGGGCCTGCTGATGAAGGAGCGCGGCATGACCGAGGACGAGGCTTACAAGCGGCTGCGCAGCATGGCGATGGAGCGCGGCATCAAGCTCGTCGAGGCGGCGCGGCGGGTCATCGATGTGATGAGCTAAGCCCCGGACAAACCATGATCGGGCGCCGCGATGCGCCCCGCACGCGCTTGGTGCAATGCACAAGGATGGCGCGACCGCATCACCTTTCGCGCACCGGCAGCGCACGCGCGCCGCTTCGGCGCGTCCGCTTCTGGCTCCTTGCCCACGCTCGCCGGTCCATCGGACCCCGGCAACAGCCCCCCCACCCCTTGGCACGCGGCTTGCGTAAACGAAGCATCGGCCAACGACGGCCGATCACATACCGATGTGCGCCGCCAACGACGGCCGCGCCGCATCACGGGACAACGGCGTCCTGACCTGCCCCCCGCATTTCTGGAGAACTGCGGCGCAGTTCAGGACGCTTTTCATTTGGAGCCGTGTCAATGCCCTCTCGCCTGAAGATTGCCAAGTCGCTGCATGCAGCAGTTGCCACCGATGCCAGCACCACGGGAGCCGATGCGGTGCCCGCCAGCAACGGACGGCGCCGCGCCCTGGCCACCATCGCCAGCGCCAGCGTGGTCACCCTGGTCGATCCCCTGGTACGCGCTGGCGCATGGGCAGCAGGCTCCGACGCGCCGGAAAAACCGGAGGTGCGGATCGGCTTCATCCCGCTGACGGACTGCGCCTCGGTCGTGATGGCCGGCACACTCGGCTTCGACAAGAAGTACGGCATCAAGATCACACCCACCAAGGAAGCCTCCTGGGCCGGCGTGCGCGACAAGCTGGTCAATGGCGAACTCGATGCGGCGCATGTGCTGTACGGGCTGATCTATGGCGTGCAGCTTGGCATTGGCGGCCCCAAGAAAGACATGGCGGTGCTGATGAGCCTGAACCACAACGGCCAGGCCATCACGCTGTCATCCAAGCTGGCGGAGAAAGGCGTCAAGGACGGCGCCAGCCTGAAGGCGCTGATGATGAAGGAAAAGCGCGAGTACACCTTTGCCCAGACCTTCCCCACCGGCACCCATGCCATGTGGCTGTACTACTGGCTGGCCGCCAACGGCATCAACCCGATGCAGGACGCCAAGGCCATCACCGTGCCGCCGCCGCAGATGGTGGCCAACATGCGCGTGGGCAACATGGACGGCTTCTGCGTGGGCGAGCCCTGGGGCGCGCGCGCCATCGCCGACAAGATCGGCTTTACCGCAGAAACCACACAGGCGATCTGGAAGGATCACCCGGAAAAGACCCTGGGCACCACGGCGGAGTTCGTGCAGAAATATCCCAACACGGCGCGCGCGATGGTGGCCGCCGTGCTCGACGCCTCGAAGTACATCGACGCATCGGCCTCCAACCGCCGCAAGACCGCCGAGACCATCGCCGCCAAGTCCTACGTCAACACCGACATGGACATCATCCTGGATCGCATGCTGGGCCGCTATAACAACGGCCTGGGCAAGACCTGGGATGACCCGGACTCGATGAAGTTCTACCAGGACGGCGCCGCCAACTATCCCTTCCTCTCCGACGGCATGTGGTTCCTCACGCAGCAAAAGCGCTGGGGCTTGCTCAAGGACCACCCTGACTACCTGGAGGTGGCGAAGAAGGTCAATCGCATCGACATCTACAAACAGGCCGCCGCGGCCGCGCAGGTGCCGCTGCCCAAGAGCGACTTCCGTACCGCGAAGCTGGTCGACGGCGTGGTGTGGGATGCCGGCAAGGACCCCAAGGCCTATGCCGACGGTTTCAAGATCAAGGCCTGAAGCGCACGCGCCCCGGCGTGATTCCGATTTTGATTGCCGCTTGAATGCCGGCGTGGCGACACGCCGGCCACCGAAGGAGCCAGACGTGAATGCACTAGCCCAACCGGCCCCGCATGCCGCCAGCCAAGCCGCCCCTGCCGATGCCGGCACCAATGCCGAGGTTGCCGTGGTTGGCGACCAGCAAGCCCATGAACGCGCCGAGCGCCGCGCGCTCGCCGCGCAAGCCGAGGCCCGCCGCGCGGCGCGGCGCGACGCCATCACCGCCGTGGTGCTCAAGGTGATGCCGCCGGTAGCAGGCTTTGCGCTGTTCCTGCTGATGTGGCACGGCATCGCCACCATGATCCCCGCCATCCCCACGCCGGCCGCCACCTGGCATGCCGCCGTACCACTGTTCGCCGACCCTTTCTACCGCAACGGCCCCAATGACCAGGGCATCGGCTGGAACGTGCTGGCATCGCTGGCGCGCGTGGCGGCGGGCTTCGGGCTGGCCGCATTGATTGGCATCCCGGCCGGCTTCGCGCTGGGCCGCTTCGCCTTTCTCAACGCGATGATGGCGCCCATCATCAGCCTGCTGCGCCCGGTCTCGCCGCTGGCTTGGCTGCCCATTGGCCTGCTGCTGTTCAAGTCGGCAAACCCGGCGGCGATCTGGGCTATCTTCATCTGCTCGATCTGGCCGATGGTGATCAATACCGCGGTGGGCGTGACCCGTGTGCCGCAGGACTACCTGAATGTGGCGCGCGTGCTCGACCTTTCCGAATGGAAGGTCTTTACCCGCGTGCTGCTGCCCGCCGTGCTGCCGTACATGCTCACCGGCGTGCGGCTGTCCATCGGTACCGCCTGGCTGGTGATCGTGGCCGCGGAAATGCTCACTGGCGGCACCGGCATCGGCTTCTGGCTGTGGGACGAGTGGAACAACCTGAAGGTGGAACACATCGTCATCGCGATCTTCATCATCGGCATGGTCGGGCTGCTGCTCGAATACGCGCTGCTCAGCCTGGCCAAGCGCTTCAGCTACGGCAACTAAGACGCTAAGGAGAAGGCAATGGAAAAGTTCGTCCGTATCGAGAATGTCGGGCAGACCTTCAAAACCAAGAAGGGGCCGTTCGTGGCCCTGCGCGATGTCAACCTGACCATCGCCAGCGGCGAGTTCATTACGCTGATCGGCCACTCGGGCTGTGGCAAGTCCACCTTGCTCAACCTGCTGGCCGGGCTGGACCGGCCCAGCGCCGGCGCGCTGATCTGCGCGGAGCGCGAAATCGCAGGCCCCGGCCCGGATCGGGCGGTGGTGTTCCAGAACCATTCGCTGCTGCCCTGGCTGACCTGTTTCGACAATGTCTATCTTGGCGTGGAGCGCGTGTTCGGCGCCGCCGAGAGCAAGGCGCAACTGAAAGCCCGCACGCACGACACGCTGGCCTTGGTTGGCCTGACGCATGCCGAAGCCAAGTATCCGCAAGAGATCTCGGGCGGCATGAAGCAGCGCGTGGGCATCGCCCGGGCGCTGGCCATGGAGCCCAAGGTGCTGCTGATGGACGAGCCCTTTGGCGCGCTGGACGCGCTCACCCGCGCGCACCTGCAGGACGAACTGATCAAGATCGTGGCGAAGACGCGCAGCACGGTGGTGATGGTGACCCACGACGTGGATGAAGCGGTGCTGCTGGCCGACCGCATCGTCATGATGACCAACGGCCCCGCGGCCACCATCGGCGAAGTGCTGAAGGTGGACCTGCCGCGGCCACGCGAGCGCATGGCGCTGGCCGAGGACAAGGATTACCACGCATGCCGCACGGCAGTGCTGGACTTCCTGTACCGCAAGCAGCGCAATCCCGCCCTGAAGGAAGCCGCCTGAGCGGGGCGATGACGGGCCCGCCACTGCCGCGCCAGGGGCGAAGCCGAGCCGGCATCGCGCCTGTCATGGGCACGGCCGGCCCGCTCCGCTATCATGGACTTCAAACAACAGAGTCCCAACCTGCCATGACCACCACGCCCACCACGCCCACCTCCCCCGCTGCCCCTGCCGCCCCGGCCTTCGCTGCCGCGAAGTACATCAAGGAAATCGGCCGGGGCGTCAACGGCGCGCGCGCGCTGCCGCGCGAAGATGCCCAGGCGCTGTTCGATGCCATGCTGGCAGGCCGCGTGGCCGATATCGAGCTGGGCGCGGTGCTGATGGCCTATCGCATCAAGGGCGAGGCCCCGCACGAGCTGGCCGGGATGCTCGATGCCGCGCATGCGCATTGCCTGCCGCTGGCCGGCCCGGCGGACCGCGTCGTGGTGTCGATCCCCAGCTACAACGGCGCGCGCAAACAGCCCAACCTGGTGCCGTTGCTGGCGCTGCTTCTGGCGCGCGAGGGCATTCCGGTGCTGGTGCACGGCTCCCGCCAGTTCAACGGGCGCGTCACCAGCATCTCGCTGTTCGAGGCACTGGGCATCGCGCCTTGCAGCTCCGTGGCGCAGGCCGAATCCCAGTTGCGCAGCAAGGATGGCCAGCCCGGCCCGCTGGCCGTGCTGCCGATCGACGTGCTGTCGCCGGCGCTGGCCCGGATGCTGGACAGGCGCATGCAGATCGGCTTGCGCAACTCTGCGCATACGGTGGTCAAGATGTTGCAGCCGGTGGGCGCGCACGGCCCGGCCGAGGCGCTGCGGCTCTATAGCTACACCCACCCCGAGTACCGCGAAACCCTGACCGATTATTTCTCGCACGAGCCCGCCAATGTGCTGCTGGCGCGAGGCACCGAGGGCGAGGTAGTGGCGGACGCCCGGCGCAACAGTCGCATCGACTGGCTGCACGACGGGCATCAACGCACCTTGGTCGACCCGACATCGGGCTCCATCGTTGATGTGCCGGAATTGCCGCCCGGCAATGACGTGGACCAGACTGCGGCCTGGATCCGCCTCGTGCTGGACGGCAAGGCGCCTGTGCCTGCCCCGATCGCCACGCAGATCGACGCCATCCGCGACTGCCTGCAGCAAGGCACGCGCGTGGCTTGGGCCAGCCCGGTCTGAGCGTGGCCCGGCGGACAGACGCCTTTAGCGCTTGCGCTGTGGCAGCGGAATGCGATCGGTCTCGCCCGGCACGCGCGGGAACTGGTCATCCTCCCAGCGCTGGGAGGCTGCTTCGATCGCTTCCTTGGTGCTGGCAACGAAATTCCAGAAAATAAAGCGATGACCGTCGGTCGGGTCGCCGCCAAGCAGCATCACGCGCGACGCCACCTGCGCCGTCAACGTCACAGGCTGGCCCGGCACCAGCACCGCCAGGTGCCGTTCGGGCAACACTTCGCCGTCCAGGGCGATGGTGCCATCCACCGGGTAGACGCCGCGCTCGGCGTGCTCCGCCGGAATCTCGAGGCTGGCGCCCGCCTCGAGCTCAATGGCTACGTAGAGCGTGCGGCTGAACACCTTCACCGGCGCCTCGGCGCCAAACGCATCGCCCGCAATCACCGTCATGCGTACGCCGGGGCGCTCCAGCTTGGGCAGCGTCGCGGCCGGATGGTGATGAAAGGACGGCTCGACGTTCTCGTGCTCCTTGGGCAACGCCACCCAGGTCTGGATGCCGTGCAGGCGCGGCCCGGCATCGCGGGCGGACTGGGGCGAGCGCTCCGAGTGCGCGATGCCTTTGCCAGCCGTCATCCAGTTCACGTCACCCGGCTTGATGACCTGTTTGCTGCCCAGGCTGTCGTGGTGAAGGATCTCGCCCTCGAACAGGTAGGTGACCGTGGCCAGGCCGATGTGGGGGTGTGGGCGCACATCGGCGCCCTCCCCTGGCGGCATGGCGACCGGGCCCATGTGGTCGAAGAAGATGAATGGGCCGACAGTCTGGGTTGCCGCGGCGGGCAGCAGACGGCTCACGGCAAAGTCGCCGAGGTCACGGGTATGCGGCTTTAACAAGTGCTCGATGACAGACATGATATTCCCCGGTTTGGTCAATGCTGGCGCTCAGCGCCACTGAGACAAATGAAAAGAGTGTAGCTGCTAGCGAAACACAGCATCTCAACTGGCGACAGAACCGGCAGGGGCAGCGGCCCTCTAATCATTGTCGGATCGTTCGCGCACCCGCGTGAGATAGTGGCCTCGTCACATCCCGCAAGATGTCGGATTAAAATACTATGTAGAAGAACCATTCGATTACCAGGAACTATCAACCCTATTGACACTCCAAGTTAGCAGTCCCCCGGCTTGAGTGCTAATATGTGTTGCAATGCAGTGCGAGACCCCCAAAAGGGCCGCACACGCGGGCAACCCACCCGCCGGATGCGAAAGGAGCAATCGAGTGAACGCAGTCCTATCTGCTGACCAGACCCAAATGACCAACCGTCTGCCTGCGGTGCCACAGGGCGCCGGGACGTTTGCGCTGACTTTTCCCGGAACACTGGGAAATATCGACAGCTATATCCAGGCTGTCCACCGTATTCCCCTGCTTACCCCCGAGGAAGAGCAGCGGCTCGCGCGCGAGTTGCGCGAGCACGACTCGGTCGATGCGGCGCGCCGCATGGTGCTGTCGCACCTGCGCCTGGTCGTCTCCATTGCGCGCCAGTACCTCGGCTATGGCCTGCCCCACGCAGACCTGATTCAGGAAGGCAATATCGGCCTGATGAAGGCCGTGAAGCGCTTCGACCCGGATCAGGGCGTGCGGCTGGTGTCGTATGCGATGCACTGGATCAAGGCCGAGATCCACGAATACGTGCTGAAGAACTGGCGCATGGTCAAGGTGGCTACCACCAAGGCTCAGCGCAAGCTGTTCTTCAACCTGCGCAGCCACAAGCAGGGTGCCCATACCTTCACGCCGGAACAGATCGACGCGGTTGCGCGCGAACTGAACGTCAAGCCGGAAGAAGTGATGGAGATGGAAACCCGCCTGTCGGGCGGCGACCTGGCGCTCGAAGGGCAGATCGACGATGGCGAAGAGGACTTCGCGCCCATTGCCTACCTGGCCGACAACCACAACGAGCCTACCCGCGTGATCGAGGCGCAGCGCCACGACCGCCTGCAGGTGCAAGGCCTGGAAGAAGCACTGTCCAAGCTCGACGAGCGTAGCCGCCGCATCATCGAGGCGCGCTGGCTGCAGGTCAACGACGACGGCTCGGGCGGCTCCACGCTGCACGAACTGGCTGACGAATTCGGCGTCTCCGCCGAACGCATCCGCCAGATCGAAACCGCGGCGATGAAGAAGATGAAGGGTGCGCTGCAGGCCTTTGCCTGAGGCTTAAGTGCGCCAGAAGTAGAACAGGGCCGGTCTCGCGACCGGCCCTGTTTTATTTTGCCTGCCGGCTTCGCGCCGGCTGCCCGCCTCATGACCGCATCAGGACAGCAGTTGCTTGAGGTCATGCACGATCGGCTCCGGCCCCTGGCCGTGGCGGATAAACAGGCGCAGCTTGCCGCTCGGGTCGAACACATAGCTGCCCGCCGAGTGATCCATGGTGTAGTTGTTCGGGGAGGTACCCGGCACCTTGGCATAGAAGACCTTGAAGTCCTTCGCAACCTTCTGCAGCGCGGCGTCGTCGGCCGGGCGCATGCCCAGGAAGCGCGGATCGAAGGCCGGCACATACTGCGCCAGCAGCGCCTGCGTATCACGCTCCGGATCCACCGTAACGAACAGCACCTGCACCTTGTCGGCGTCCGGCCCCAGTTGTTCCATCACCGCCTTGAGCTCGGCCATGGTGGTCGGGCACACGTCAGGGCAATGCGTATAGCCGAAGAACATCACTACCGCCTTGCCCTTGAAGTCGCCAATGGAGCGCACCTTGCCATTGTGGTCGGTAAGGACGAAGTCCTTGCCGAACTCACTGCCGCCGGTGATATCGACGTTCTTGAAGGAAGCCTTCTGCTGGCCGCATGCCGCCAGCAGCAGCGCGCACAGGGCCAGCAGGCAAAACCGGCGGAAGGCCGCGAAGGTGGGGAGGGAGCCTGAAGGGAAGTGGTTGGGCATGCGAGTTCGGGTGGTGTTGGCGAGCCGGCGCCGCCCGGCAGGCGGCTAGGCGCGACAAGGTCACATTAACAGATGACACGCAGTATCGCCGATCGCGGCCGCCACGCGCGCAGGCCGCGACAAGATGCCGCAAGCCTGCATGCACCGCTCAGGCCTGCGGCAGGAACTTGAAGTAGTGATCGACCAGCAGCGCGGCGAACAGCAGCGAGAGATACAGGATCGAGAAGCGGAAGGTGCGTTGCGCCAGCGCATCCGAGTAGTTGCGATACATCTTCCACGAGTAGGCCAGGAACCCGCCACCCAGGATCAGCGCGGCCGCCAGGTAGATGTAGCCGCACATACCGTACACGAATGGCAGCAGCGTGGCCGCGATCATGATAAGCGTGTACAGCAGGATATGCAGCAGCGTGAAGCGCTCGCCGTGCGTCACCGGCAGCATCGGCAGGCCGGACTTGGCGTAGTCGGCGCGGCGATACAGGGCCAGGGCCCAGAAGTGCGGCGGCGTCCACGTGAAGATGATCAGCACCAGGAACCAGGCTTCCGCCGGCAGGTCGCCCGCAACCGCTGCCCAGCCAAGCGCCGGCGGCATGGCGCCGGACAGGCCGCCGATGACGATGTTCTGCGGCGTGGCCGGCTTGAGCAGGATGGTGTACACCACGGCGTAGCCAACGAAGGTGGCCACGGTCAGCCACATGGTCAGGTCGTTGGTGTAGACGTGCAGCAGCCACATCCCTGCCCCGCCCAGCACGGCGGAGAACACCAGCGTCTGGATGGTGGTGATCTCGCCGGTGGCCGACGGGCGCCACGCGGTGCGGCGCATCAGCGCATCAACCTTCTGCTCCACCAGGCAGTTGATGGCGAAAGCGGCACCCGCCAACAGCCAGATGCCGGCGGCACCGCCGATCAGCACCGGCCACGGCACCATGCCGGGCGTGGCGAGGAACATGCCGATGATGGCGCAGAAGACGGCAAGCTGCGTCACCCGTGGCTTGGTCAGGGCGGCGTACTGGCGGACCAGGTGGCGAACCCGTCCGAGGGGATGTGTGTGGGTAGCTGTAACCACTGGGGAGTTCTTGTCTTTCATGTGGCGCGCGCGGCGGCCGGCACGTCGGTAGCAATGTCAGCGGACCGGGCCGCGAGCCCTATATTGTAGTTGAGGCGAACCAGGAGCAGCAGCAAGACCGCCGCGCCGCCGTTATGCGCCACCGCGGCGCCCAGCGGCCAGTCGAACACGATGTTCGACAGGCCGGTGGCCAGTTGCAGCGCGAGAAAGCCCAGCAACCAGCCCGCGCTGCGCGCAAGGCCGCCATGGCGGCGTGCCTGCAGCCCGAACCAGGCCAGGAAAGCCAGCACAACGAAGGCAAAACCGCGATGCACCCAATGGATCGCCACCAGGGCCGAGTGCGGGATGTAGTCGCCGTCGGCGGTCATGCCAAGCTGGCGCCACAACGTGAAGCCGTGGTGGAAGTCCATGTCCGGCACGAGCTGACCGTTGCATAGCGGAAAGTCGGTACACGCCAGCACGGCATAGTTAGTGCTCACCCAGCCGCCCAGGAAGATCTGCAGCACCAGCAAGGCCAGCGCGATGCGCGCCGGCCAGCGCAGCCCGGCCGCCTGCGGCGCTACCCGCAAGGGTGGATCGTTGCGCGAGCCCAGCCAGATCAACGCCGCCAGCAGGCTCATGCCAAGCATCAGGTGCGTGACCACAATGATGGGCTGCAGCTTGAGCGTGACCGTAAAGGCCCCGAACGCGCCCTGCACGCACACCAGCAAAAGCACCCCGGTGGCGAACCAGGGCGACTGCTTGAGCTCGCGCCGCTTGACCCAGGCCAGCACCATCAGTGTGATGATCAGCACGCCGACCGCCATGGCGAAGTACCGGTGGACCATCTCGATCCACGCCTTGGTGATGGTCACGGGCCCGCTAGGCAAGGCCGTCTCGGCGGCGCGGATCGGCTCCTGCGCCGCGTGCGGGTTGGAGTGGCCATAGCAACCCGGCCAGTCAGGGCAGCCCAGGCCGGAGTCCGTCAGCCGCGTGAAGCTGCCGAACATGATCAGGTCCAGCGTCAGGAAGGCGGTGATCCAGACCAGCTTGCGGTACTTGTTGCGATCCCCTTTGACCAGCACGTAGCTCAAGGGGAACAGCGCGATCAGGACGCCGATGATGGCGAGTTGGAGCAGCATGCGCGCCTCACCCGATGTGAGAGTACTTGAGCAGCTTCTTCAGGTCGGAACTCATCTTCTTGGGGTCCGGCTCCTTGGGGAAGCGCATCATCAGGTTGCCCAGCGGGTCGATCAGGAACAGGCTGTCCTCGATCCGGGCACCCGGTTCCGCCGGCAGCCATTTCTGCATGGCCTCCCGGTTGGCACGCAGGAAGCGCACGCCGGCATAGGGCTCGTTGTAGGCAGCCGACAGGCGGGAATCGATCGGGCCTTCGTCACTGATCAACCACACCGGCACGATGCGCTCGCGGTCCTGGCCCTGCCCCGCGCGGATCTGGCGGATGGTGAACAGTTTCCTGGCGCAGGCTTCGTCGCACGCCGCGCCATCCGCCATCACCAGCAGCCACTTGCCCTTGAAACTATCCAGCGGCACGGACTCGGCACGCTCGTTGCCGATCTGTATCGCGGGCATGGGGCGCTGCGGCTCTATCAACGTGCCGTAGTTGGTGGAACCGCCCGCCGGCTTGAACACGTAGTACGTCAGGTAGGAAGCGATGACAGGTGAAGCGCACACCAGCAGAAGCAGCAGCATCTGGATGCGGCCGCGACGGGTGCGGGCGTCGATGCGCGAGTCTTGCGGCGCGGCGCGGGCGGCCTGGGCCGAAGCGGGATCTGGCTGTTGCATAGTGTTTCGTCTGTCTGTCGTCTGTCTGTCGTTAGGGGCGGTTGCGCTCTTCTGACCGCAACGCGCCGCTGTGGTTCGTGGGTGATGCGGGTGCCACCCCCGAGAATGCTCAAGCCGTCATGCTGGCAGCGCGCCGCCAGCTCAACGCCACCAGCAGCACCAGAGTCAGCGCCGCCAGCCCGAACCACTGAAAGGCATAACCATAGTGGCGATCCGCGCCGATGTCCGCTGGCGCCCAGTCGCGCGCCAGCCCGTCGCCGTTGTCGTTGCGCTGTTCCAGCACAAAGGGTTGCAGAGGCACGCCAAGCTCCGATGCATAAGCGGCGAGATCGACATTCTGGCGAATCTTCTGGCCGGCCTCGGCATTCGCGCCCCGGCCCAGGCTGAAGACCCTGGGCACGGTCGCCAGCGCGGTGCCGTCCAGTTCCACCTCGCCTTGCGGCGTCGGGAACGGCGCAATATGGGTGCGATCCTGCGCATCGCGCGGCAGCCAGCCGCGCAGCACCAGCACGGCCGGCGCAGCCGCATCGCCCCCGGCAACCCGCAGCGGCGTCAGCACCATGAATCCGGCACGGCTGTCGGTGCCGTTGCCGTGGGGGCGATTGTCCAGCAAAACCGTATGCGCTGCATCGAAGCGCCCGCGCACGTGCACGCGCCGCTCCGCCGTCGCGCCCCCCAACAGGCTGCGCCCGATCTCCAGCGACGGCTGGGCGGCCAGCGCCTCAAGGCGCGCGGCCCGCGCCACTTTTTCGTGGGCCCGATTCAGTTGCCAGTTGCCCAAGGCACAGGTGACTGCGATCACCACCAGCGCGGCAACGGTGGGCAGCGGGCTCAGTGCGCGCCACAGCTTCACGTGCGGCCTCCCTGGCATTTCCCGAGGGCGTTGCCACGCGCTCCGATGCGATAATGGCACTCTATCCCTAGCAGACCCCGCGCTTGCGGGCCCTCCATGCGCATCGTCATCCTCATCGCGTTCTTCCTCATCATCGGTAGCCTGGCCTCCGCCCTGTTCTTCATGATGCGCGACCGCGGCGGGACGCCAAACATGATGCGCTCGCTGATGTTCCGGGTCGGCTTCTCGGTGGCCCTGTTCGTCTTCATCCTGTTCTCGCACTGGATGGGATGGATACAGAGCACGGGCATCCGCATGGCGCCCTGAAGCTGGCGCCCTGAAACCGGCGCGGCCCGGCTGCGCCAGGTTCAAACCACAAAAAACAAGCGCCGCAGGCTGGCTACTTCCCCTGCGGCGCTTGTTTTTTGTTGTTCCTCGCGAAGGAGGAGAACCTCCCCCGCGATGCCGCCGGCGTGGCCGGCGGGCACTGCAATCGGGTGTCTTACAGCCAGTACACCACGATGTAGAGGAACAGCCACACCACGTCGACGAAGTGCCAGTACCAGGCGGCGCCTTCGAATGCGAAGTGATGATCGGGCGTCAACTGGCCCTTGAGCACGCGCACCAGCACCACCGTCAGCATGATCGCGCCGAGCGTCACGTGGAAACCGTGGAAGCCGGTCAGCAGGAAGAAGGTGGAACCGTAGATGCCCGAGGTCAGCTTGAGGTTCAGCTCCGAATACGCGTGGTGGTATTCGTACACCTGGAAGCACATGAAGACCGCGCCCAGCAGGATGGTCAGCACCAGGCCCTGAATCAGCTGGCTACGCTTGTTGGCCAGCAGCGCATGGTGCGCCCAGGTCAGCGTCACGCCGGACATCAGCAGCAGAGCGGTGTTGATCGTGGGGATCGGCCACGGGCCCATGGTCTGGAAGCTTTCCACGACGCCGGCCGGTCCGAGGTTCGGCCATACGGCGGCGAAGTCGGGCCACAGGATCTTGTTGTTCAGGTCGCCGAGCCACGGCATGGCGATGTTGCGGGCGTAGAACAGCGCGCCGAAGAACGCCGCGAAGAACATCACCTCGGAGAAGATGAACCAGCCCATCGACCAGCGGAAGGACAGGTCGATGTTCTTGCCGTACTTGCCCGTCTCGGATTCGTTGATCGCCTCGCCGAACCAGCTCTTGAGCACGAACAGGAACCACAGCAGGCCCAGGCCGCACAGGTAAGGCCCCCAGGTCTGCCCGTTTACCCAGCCAGCAGCACCCCCAGCCGTCAGCAGCAAGCCAAAGCTAGCCGTGATCGGATGGCGCGAGGGGCCCGGTACGAAGTAGTACGGAGCGTTTGCGCGGTTCGCACTCATTCTTTTTTCTCCAGCTCAGAGTCTCTGATTCAGTAATCGTTATCCGCACATCCAGCCCTGACAAGGCCGGCGGCATGCTTTTGCCCTGCTCTTTTTACTTACTCCTGCCCTGCCCGTGCTTTGCGCTGCATGGCCTCACCCTACCACCACACGCACGACCGTGATCAGCACCGCGATCAGGATGGCTACCCCGATCAGGCCGGCAATGATCACATGGACCGGGTTGAGTTGTGCCATGTCGCGCTCATGCTCGCTGCCCTTGCGCAGGCCGATAAACGACCAGAACACCGCGCGCAGCGTCTGCGCGAATGACATCTTGCGCTTGACCGCGTCCTTCATCTCATCCACGGCTTTTCCCCTGCAACCTGCCTCGCCTGCAAACTCAAATGCCCTTGCCTGCGCCTGCCGGCTGCGCGTCGAGGGGGCCTTGCGGCGCTTGCGCCACAGGCGTCCCGATCTCGAAGAAGGTATAGGACAGCGTAATGTTCTTCACGTCTTTCGGCAGGTCCGGATCGATCACGAACACAACCGGCATCTCGCGTGCTTCCTTCGCCTTCAGCGTCTGCTCCTTGAAGCAGAAGCACTCGATCTTCTTGAAATACTGCGTGGCCAGCTTGGGCAGGTAGCTCGGGATGGCCTGCGCCGAGATATCGCGTGCCTGGCCGTTCGCCACTTCGTAGACGATGGTGGTCATCTCGCCCGGGTGCACTTCCATGCTGCGCTTGACCGGACGGAAGGCAAAGGGCCCGCGCGCATTGGAGTCGAACTCGACCGTGATCGTGCGGGTTTTGTCCACCTGCGTGTTCTTGACCTGGCCACCGTACAGGTCGCGCGTGGTCACCACGTTCAGGCCGGTGATCTCGCAGATCTTCTTGTACAGCGGCACCAGCGCATAGCCAAACGAGAACATCAACGCCACCACCACCAACAGCCGCAGCATCATCCCGCGGTTGAACTTCTTGTCGGTGGCATTGCTTGACTGCTGGTTCGCGCTCATCTCAATACCCTGCAGCTTCAGCCGAGAAAGATCATCTTGGCGAAGAAACCCAAAAAGAAAACCATCACGATCGAGAAGAGGATCAGGCCGAGACGACGATTGGCGGCCTTGCGGTCTGCCTGCGATGGACTTTTGTTTGGATCCTGCATAACACCTTGCTTGCGTGGCGCGGAAGGACGGGCAGTGCCCATCCTTCCGTGCTTATTGCGGCTTGCCTGACTGCGGCTTACTTGACTTGCGGCGGCACTTCAAAGGTGTGGAACGGGGCCGGCGACGGCACGGTCCATTCCAGGCCCTCGGCGCCATCCCAAGGCTTGTCCCCGGCTGCCTTGCCGCCACGGTAGGACGGCAGCACCACGAAGAAGAAGAAATACACCTGCATCAGGCCGAAGCCCAGTGCGCCGATCGATGCGATCGCGTTGAAATCCGCGAACTGGGTCGGGTAGTCGGCATAGCGACGCGGCATGCCGGCCAGGCCCAGGAAGTGCATCGGGAAGAAGGTGATGTTGAAGAAAATCATCGAGCCCCAGAAGTGGATCTGGCCGCGGGTTTCGTTGTACATGAAACCGCTCCACTTCGGACCCCAGTAGTAGAAGCCCGAGAACATCGCGAACAGCGAGCCCGCCACCAGCACGTAGTGGAAGTGGGCAACGATGAAGTAGGTGTCCTGCAACTGGATGTCGATCGGGGCCACCGCCGGCATCAGGCCGGTGAAGCCACCGATGGTGAACACGAAGATGAAGCCAATCGCGAACAGCATCGGGGTCTCGAAGGTCATCGAGCCACGCCACATGGTGGCGATCCAGTTGAAGATCTTCACAGCCGTCGGCACCGCGATCAGCATGGTGGCGTACATGAAGAACAACTGGCCGGTCACGGGCATGCCGGTCGTGAACATGTGGTGAGCCCACACGATGAACGACAGGATGGCGATCGAAGCGGTCGCGTAGACCATCGAGCTATAGCCGAACAGGCGCTTGCGGGCGAAGGTCGGCACGACGTGCGAGACGATCCCGAACGCCGGCAAGATCATGATGTAGACCTCGGGGTGGCCGAAGAACCAGAAGATGTGCTGGTACATCACCGGGTCGCCGCCGCCGGCAGCCGAGAAGAAGCTCGTGCCGAAGTGACGGTCGGTCAGCACCATGGTGATGGCGCCAGCCAGCACCGGCATCACGGCGATCAGCAGGTAGGCGGTGATCAGCCAGGTCCAGCAGAACATCGGCATCTTCATCAGCGTCATGCCGGGCGCGCGCATGTTGAGCACCGTGACGATGATGTTGATCGAGCCCATGATCGACGACGCGCCCATGATGTGCATGGCGAAAATTGCCATGTCCATGCCGGGGCCCATCTGCACCGACAGCGGCGCGTACAGGGTCCAGCCGGCGGCGGTGGCGCCGCCCGGTGCGAAGAACGAGAGCACCAGCAGCAATGCTGCCGGGGGCATCAGCCAGAAGCTGAAGTTGTTCATCCGCGCGAACGCCATGTCGGATGCGCCGATCTGCAGCGGGATCATCCAGTTGGCAAAGCCGACGAAGGCCGGCATGATCGCGCCGAACACCATGATCAGGCCGTGCATGGTGGTGAACTGGTTGAACAGTTCCGGGCGGAAGAACTGCAAGCCCGGCTCGAACAGCTCGAGACGGATCAGCAGTGCCAGCACGCCGCCAGACAGCAGCATGGTGAACGAGAACAGCAGGTACAGCGTGCCGATGTCCTTGTGGTTGGTGGCAAACAGCCAACGGCGCCAGCCATGCGGTTGATCGTGGTGATCGTCATGCGCGTGGTCGTGCGGGTGGGCGAGCGCGTCCGGGGTAGCAGTACTCATCGCGAAAACTCCTGAAATCCTGTTCAACCTGCGGCGCGGTCGCCCGCGGCGCTGGCCTGCTTGGCAGCGGGCTTGTCTTCCGTCTTGGGCGCGGCGTCGCCGCTCGCGCCAGGTGCGCCGCCGCCTTCGCGGAACTTGCCGGCACGCGCATTCACGAAATCGCTCGGTTGAATCACTTCACCCGTCTTGTTACCCCAGTTGTTGCGGGTGTAGGTCATGACGGCAGCGAGCTCGGTATCGGAGAGGTGCTTCCACACCGGCATGGCACCCTTGCCTTCCAGCAGGATATGCATCTGGCCTGCGTCCGGGCCATTGACGATCTTGGAGCCGTCGAGAGCCGGGAAGGCGCCGCCGCCCTTGCCGTTAGGCTGGTGGCAGACCGCGCAGTTGGCGGTGTAGACCTTCTCGCCACGGGCCTTGAGCTCGTCCAGGGTCCAGGTCTTGTTGGGATCGTCCGCCTTGGCGGCGAGCTCCTTCTTCTTGCCGTCGACCCACTTGGCGTAGTCGGCGTCGGAGACGACGCGCACGACGATCGGCATGAAGGCGTGTTCCTTGCCGCACAGCTCTGCGCACTGGCCACGGTACACGCCAACCTTCTCGGCCTTGAACCAGGTGTCGCGCACGAAGCCGGGGATGGCATCCTGCTTGACGCCGAAGGCCGGGATCATCCAGGCATGGATGACGTCATTGGCCGTCAGCACCATGCGGACCTTCTTGTTCACGGGCACCACCATCTCGTTGTCCACCTCCATCAGGTAGGTGTTCGACTTGGGGGCCTCGTTGTTGATCTGCTCGCGCGGGGTGGTCAGGGTGGACACGAAGGAAATCCCCTCGCCGTCGCCCTTCAGGTAGTCGTAGCCCCACTTCCACTGGTAGCCAGTGGCCTTGATGGTGAGGTCGGCGTTGGTGGTGTCCTTCATCGCCACGACCGTCTTGGTGGCGGGCAGGGCCATGCCGATGACGATCAGGAAGGGGATGATGGTCCAGATCACCTCGACGGTGATGCTTTCGTGGAAGGAGGCCGACTTCGCGCCCTTGGACTTGCGGTGCGTGAACACGGAGTAGAACATCACCGCGAACACGCCGATGAAGATCACGGTGCACATGATCAGCATCATCCAGTTCAGCCAGTGAATCTGCTCGGCGATCTTGGTGACCGGCTCGGTCAGATTGAGCTGTCGCACGGCGGGGCCACCTGGCATGTCTTCCACTGCCAGGGCTGCATGGCCGGTGAGCAGGGACGCCCCCACCAGACACGCTGCGGATGCCTTCTTCCACATTTTCATTTGTTATCTACCCATTTTACAGATTCAAATCTGTGACCCGCCCGCCCCCGCTGCCTCTCAGAGGCAACGCAAAGCCGATGCGAGCTCCTGCGCGAACTTTCGCCGCTTGTACGGGTCCAGAAAACACCCCACCCGCACAGCGCTCTTGCCCGAGCGCAGCAACACCAGCGCCCGTAATGATTCACCCGGTTCAACCCGCACCCATAGCGGGTTGAATTCATGCCGTGTCAGCTGCCCTGCACTGACCGAAACCACTACCAGCCTGCCGTCGACGAGGCTGATGCGCTCGTAGTCCGACGCATGCCGCCCGTGCACCAGCAGGGCGATGCCAAGCCCCAGCAGTTCCAGCCCGGCAAAGGGAAGCACGAGCCATGACCCTCGCCACGCGAAGAACAAAGCGATGGCGAGCGAAACACTGACGATTGAGAGGTAAAACCAGCCAACCTGGCGCGGAGACAGCGAACAATTCCGCTTCATCAGCCAGTCTTTGTCCGGCGGGCCAAATCCGTCGGAACTGCCGCCGGATTTGTCTTGCGCCGTCTGGAGTGCGATACCCAAGTCTTGCATCGCCAACCTTGCATCGCCAACTACTCTGCGCTGGATGCACGCCTGGACGATTGCGCCTGGGACGCACCATTGAAGTGCGATTTCGGGCAAATTGTGCCAGGGAGACCACTGCGACAAACTGGCGCATTATAGGGCGCTTCGCCTACTCGGACAAGGCCGCTACTTGACCAAGGGGCTAGCGCGCGACAAGTTTTTGTGCATCGGCACGGTGCCAGCCACAGGCCGCTTGACTGCGCCGCCGATGCGTGCAGCAGCGCCGCGGACGTTACTTGCGCTGCCGCGCGCGCCCGATCTTGTCGAGCGGAACCACAGCGTGGCCGAGCTCATCGACAGCCTGCTTGCCGCGCGGCGCCAGCTTCCACGCATGCCCGTAGACGATCTCGAACGTAAGCGGGATCAGCCCCTCGGCATTGCGCTGGCGCTCCAGCGCAGCCAGCAGCGCCGCAAGCCAGCGGCGCCCGCGCAGCCCTCCCTGGCTCGCGCCAGCCGGCAGGCGCAGCCCGCCGAAGGCCTGCACTTCGCGCAGCAGCGTGCGCGGCGACTCATAGGTGATCGTCAGGGTCTCCATGTCCATCACGGGCGTGGACCAGCCGCTGTGCACCAGCATGTCCCCGATATCATGCATGTCGACGAAGCGCAACGTGTGGGCGTCGCCATCCACTTCGGCAAAGGCGGCGCGCAGTTGCGCCAGCGTATCGGGCCCGAACAGCGAGAACAGCACCAGGCCTTCGTCGCGGGTGACCCGGTGCCACTCCGGGAACACCCGGTGCGGCTCGGGGTGCCAGTGCAGCGCCAGGTTGGACCACAACAGGTCGAAGCTGGCCGGGGCGAAAGGCAATGTGGCAAGATCGCCCTGCACCAGGTCGAAAGTCGGGCGCTTGCCAAGCAGGCGCCCCAGCCATCCGGACTGGCGCTGGGGATCGCGCTGGGCGGCCTCGCGCAGCATGGCGCCGGAAATATCCATCCCGGCGATCTGCGCATCCGGGTACTGGGCGCGCAGCGCGGCCAGGCCGCGCCCGTGGCCGCAGCCGATATCGAGCGCGCGCGCCGGCGCCAGCCGGATCATCTGCATGCGTTCCTGCATGCGCTGGCCGATCTCGCCCAGCAGGAAGTCCAGCTGGCCGAATCCGGCGCTGCGCCGGTCGAAGGCGAGGCGGGTCAGCCGCGTGGGCGGCAAATAGGCATCGGGGGAGTCGGCGTCATGCAGGGACACGGTCAAACCAGGCAACAAGAAACTAAGAATGAGGATGACGGCCGGCGTGAAGCGGCCGTCGGGCATGCGGTGCGCGCGCCGGCGGGCGCCGCAACAGGATCGCAAGTATACGCGCCCACCGCCGGGCCTGCCGCCGACGGCCCCGACGTGCCGCATGCGGCAGTTGCGCCCGTGCCGTGCCCGCAGGCGCGCCCGGGCGAAAGCGCGCTGCGCCATCACGCGCGGCGCTTGCTGCGCACGCTCCTGCCAGCGGCTTGCGCACTTTGCGGCACCGTGCAGGACGAAACCGTCTGCGCAGGTTGCGCGCTGGAGTTGCTGGCGCCGCTGCCGCGTTGCCGCTGCTGCGCCCGGCCGCTCGGGCGCTCCGCCGGGCCAGGCGCAGCCTCGCTCTGTGCCCAGTGCCGCTACGAGCCGCCGCCTTTCGACGACGCGCTGGTGCTGGGCGACTACGCCCGCCCGCAGGACGGCCTGGTGCTGGCCTTGAAGTTCGGCGGCGTGCTGCCGCTGGCGGACTGGCTTGGGGGCGAACTGGCGCGCCGCTGGCAGGCCGAGTCCGGCAGATCCGGCCTGGCCCTGCCCGATGTGCTGGCGCCGATCCCGCTGTCCGCGCAGCGCCTTGCCGAGCGCGGCTTCAACCAGTCCTGGGAAATCGCCCGGCCGCTGGCGCGCCGGCTGGGCGTGCGCGCCGCGCCAACGCTGCTGGCGAGGTTGCGCGACACCCCGGCCCAAGCCACGCTGGACCTGCCCGCGCGGCAGGCCAACCTGCAGGATGCCTTCGGCCTCGGGGCCAGCCATGACGTTGCAGGCCAGCATGTCGGCCTGGTCGACGATGTGATGACCAGCGGCGCCACCTTGGGCGAAGCGGCACGGGTCCTGAAGGCCAACGGCGCGGCGCGCGTGACGCTGGTGGTCGCCTTGCGCACGCCGGGCCCGGCGTGACAGCCGGCGCCCGGCAGGGTAAGCTGCCCAGCGTTTCACGGCTGCGGCGCCCCTGGCCCGCCCCTCCCCCATGTTCAATGTCGTCCTGGTCGAACCCGAGATCCCGCCGAACACCGGCAATGTGATACGGCTGTGCGCCAACACCGGTGCGCGCCTGCACCTTGTCAAGCCGCTCGGCTTTCCGCTGGAAGACGCGCGCATGCGCCGCGCCGGCCTGGACTATCACGAGTACGCCAGCATGCGCGTGCACGAGAACTGGGACGCGCTGATGGAAAGCGAGCGACCCGACCCGGCCCGCATGTTCGCGCTGACCACGCATGGCTCGACGCCCTTCGGCCAGGTGAGCTTCCAGCCCGGGGACTGGTTTGTGTTCGGCTCGGAAACGCGCGGCCTGGCGCCGGAGCGGCGCGAATGGTTTCCCACCGCGCAGCGCATCCGGCTGCCGATGCGCCCGGACAACCGCAGCCTCAACCTCTCCAATACCGTCGCGGTCGTGGTGTTCGAAGCCTGGCGCCAGAACGGCTTTGCCGGCGGCGCCTGAGGCCGCCGCCCGCGCCCTTCCCTATTCCGGCTGCACGCCCGCCGCACGGATCACCTTGTCCCACCGCACCTTCTCGCTCGCCATGGTCTGGCGCAGCGATTGCGGCGCGGTGCCGGCCGGCACGAAATACTGGGCGCGCATCTTGGCGCGCACGTCCTCGCTGCCGATAATGGCCACCAATTCGCGATAGAGCCGGTCGATCACCGGCGCGGGCGTGCCCGCCGGGGCCAGCACCGCTTGCCATGAGATCGCCTCGAAGCCGGGATAGCCGGATTCCGCCACGGTTGGCACCGCGGGCAGCAAGCTGGTGCGCCCGCTGGTGGTGACCGCGATGATGCGCAGCTTGCCGGCGGTCACCAGCGGCATGGCGATGACCGGCACCATGAAGCCGGCCTGCACCTGGCCGCCGACCATGGCGGTGGTGATCTGCGCAAACCCCGGATAGGGGATGTGCTGCAGGTCGATGCCGGCGGCCGCCTTGAGCTGCTCCATGGCCAGGTGGGCGGCGCTGCCGTTGCCGACCGACCCGTAGTTCAGCACACCCGGCCGGGAGCGGGCCAGGGCCACGAACTCCCGCACGTCATGCACCGGCAGGCGGGCATCCACCACCAGCACATTGGGCGAAGTCGCCACCAGCGACACGGGGGCGAGCTGGCGCACCGGGTCGTAGCCGAGATGGCGCGACAAGGTGGGCGCGGTGACCAGCGGCCCGTTGATGGTGAGCAGCAAGGTATAGCCGTCCGGGGCGGCCCTGGCCACCATGCCGGTACCGATATTGCCGCCGGCGCCCGGGCGGTTCTCCACCACGACCGCTTGTCCGAGCGCTGCAGCCAGCTTCTCGGTCAGCAGGCGCGCGATCAGGTCGGGCGAGGACCCTGCCGGGAACGGCACCACCATGCGGATCGGCTTTACCGGCCAGGGCTGGGCGGATGCGGGCGTGGCCAGCGCAGTGCCAGCCACGCCGGGCATGGCGCAGGCGGCAAGGGCCTTCAGGAGGCGGCGACGATCTTCCATCGCGCGCTCACTCATCGCGTGCATCGCGCTGGAGCAGCCGCGCCACCGCGTCGGCGGCGGGCAGCCCCTCGAAGAGCACGGCACATACCGCGCGCGTGATCGGCATATCGACGCCCTTGGCCGCGGCCAGCGCCGCCACGGCCTGCGCGCAGCGCACGCCTTCGGCAACGTGGCCAAGCTCGGCCAGAATCTGCGCCAGCGTCTTGCCCTGCGCCAGTTGCTGGCCGACCTTGCGATTGCGCGAGAGGTCGCCCGTGGCGGTCAGGATCAGGTCGCCCATACCGGCCAGGCCCATGAAGGTTTCGACGCGTCCTCCCAATGCCATGCCGAGCCGGGTCATCTCGGCCAGGCCGCGCGTCACCAGCGCGGCGCGCGCGTTCAGGCCAAGGCCCAGGCCATCGCTGGCGCCGGTGGCAATCGCCAGCACGTTCTTGACTGCCCCCCCCACCTCGGCGCCGACCAGGTCATCGCTGCCGTAGATGCGCATGGCATGGTGATGGAAAGCCTGCTGAGCCAGCTCGGACAGCGCCGGCGAAGTGCCCGCCACGGTCAGCGCGCAGGGCAGGCCCAGCGCCACTTCACGGGCAAAACTGGGGCCGGTCAGCACACCGTAGCTGGTGTCGGCAAGACGGCCGGCGGCGGTGAGCTCTTCCCGCACCATCTGGTGCGGCAACGCATTGGTGCCAGCTTCAAAACCCTTGCACAGCCAGAGCATGCGCAAGCCCCCGGCCTGGCTCGCGGCCAGCCTGCGCGTCATTTCGCGCAGGCCCGAGACCGGCGTGGCGACGATCACCAGGCCATCGGGTTCGACATCGGCATGCGCCGCGGCCCGCTCGAAATCGGGTTCCACCACAAGCCGCCCGGACAGCGGCACGCCGGGCAGGTAGGTAGCATTGACGCGGTCGGCGCCGATAGCGGCCAGCTGGGCGGCATCACGCCCCCACAGCACCACATCGTGGGCCGCGGCGGCATGGCTGGCGAGCGCGGTGCCCCAGGCACCTGCACCGAAGACAGTGATTTTCATGGCGGGTTGCCTCGCTTGTTCGGCCTCGAAGCCTTAAGCCTTGCGCGCCACGAATGACGCGAACCGGAAAGACAAAACGGGGCCGAAGCCCCGTCTTTGCGACATCCTGCAGCAGGATCAGTGACGAGCCTGGCTGCCGTCGGGCATCACGATGCCGCTGTTGCCACCTTGCGCGGTTTCCGCTTCTTCCATCGCGGCTTGCAGGCGCTGTTCGTACAGGGCCTGGAAGTTGATTTCCGACAGATGAATAGCCTGGAATCCGGCGCGGGTGATCACGTCGGCGATATTGCTACGCAGGTACGGGTAGAGAATGGTCGGGCAGGCAATGCCCAGCAGCGGGTCGAGCTGCTCCACCGGCACGTTGCGGATATCGAAGATGCCGGCCTGGTGGGCTTCCACCAGGAAGGCAACCTTGTCCTGCACCTTGGTGGTCACGGTACCGGTCACCACGACTTCGAAGATGCCTTCCTGGAGTTGCGAGGCACCCACGTTCACCTGCACTTCCACGGCCGGCGCTTCGGTCTCGAGGAAGATGCCGGGCGAATTCGGCTGCTCGAGCGACATGTCCTTCAGGTACACGCGCTGGATGTTGAAGAACGGCTGGTCTTCCTGCTGATTGTTCTGCTGGTCGCTCATGAAAGGCTTCCGGAAAAATGGGCGTTGGGGGGCCAGGCGTGCGGGACATTGGCATCCCGGGCGGGATTGGCCCAGGGTCATGGCCCGGGTCGGCACCCGGTTGGAAAACGTATATGGTACATGACGCGGGTGGCGAATTCACCCGCAGCGGGGCAGGCGGCGCTTCAGGCTGCCAGCAGCGGCACCAGGCCACCCTGGCGATCGAGCGCCGAGAGGTCGTCGAAGCCACCGACATGGGTCTCGTCGATGTAGATCTGCGGCACGGTACGGCGACCGGTGCGGCTCATCATTTCCTCGCGCTTGCCGGGCTCGCGGTCGATCAGGATCTTCTCGATCGCCTCCACGCCCTTGGCCTTCAGAAGGCGCTCGGCCATCTGGCAATACGGACAAACTACCGTGCTGTACATTACAACGCGGGCCATGCGCATCTCCTTGAAAAACGGAATCCGGAGGTTGGTCGGGTGCTCGCAAGCCAGGACAGCGGCGGCAACGGAAGACGTGCCCCCGGCGCCGCTTGCCTGTGTCGCTTGCCTGCGCCGCTTACTTGACGACGGGCAGACCGGCTTGCTGCCAGGCGGCAAGGCCACCTTCGAGCGAATAGATCTCACTGTAACCGGCTTCCTTCAGGGCTGCTTGACCCTTGCCCGAGCGCTGGCCGGTCTGGCACACGACGATGATGGGGACGGACTTGTCCTTTGCAAGGCTGGCGGCACGGCTTGCCAGGTCGGCAAGTGGCGCGCTCTTGGCTTGCGGCAGGTGGCCCTTGGCGTATTCGGTGGCTTCCCGGATATCCACGACCACGGCATTGCGCTTGTTGATCAGCTGGGTAGCGGCGGCCGGGTTGACGGTCTTGCCGGAGGTTCCGCGCGAGATGGTGGGCCACGCCAGCAGGCCGCCCGACACGACGGCGAGGGCGATCAAGGCAAGGTTGTTGTAGTCGGCGAAGAAATTCACGTTGGCATTCCGGTGGGTTGAGTCGGCGGCATTATAAAATAGACGGTTTGGCGCCCGCGACCCGCTATTGTCTCCTAGTTGACACATGTGCGGCGGTATGTGGCAGGGCGCACACAGGTTTCTCACGCTTTGGAAGCAGCATGTACAAACTCGTTCTCATCCGCCACGGCGAATCCACGTGGAATCTCGAAAACCGCTTCACCGGCTGGGTCGACGTCGACCTCACCGACACCGGCGTGGCCCAGGCCAAGCTGGGCGGCAAGCTGCTGCGCGAGGCAGGGCTGGCCTTCGATGTAGCCTACACCTCGGTGTTGAAGCGTGCCATCCGCACGCTGTGGCATGTGCAGGACGAAATGGACCTGATGTGGATTCCGGTCCGGAACGAATGGCGCCTGAACGAACGCCACTATGGTTCGCTGTCCGGCCTGAACAAGGCCGAGACCGCCGCCAGGTTCGGCAACGAGCAGGTACTGGTATGGCGCCGCAGCTACGACACCCCGCCGCCGGCGCTCGAAGCGAACGATCCGCGTGCGGCTTACGACGATCCGCGCTACGCTCAAGTGCCGCGCGAGCAGATTCCGCTGACCGAATGCCTGAAGGACACGGTCGAACGCGTGCTGCCGCTATGGAACGAATCCATCGCCCCCGACATCAAAGCGGGGAAGCGCGTGGTAATCGCCGCCCATGGCAACAGCATCCGCGCGCTGGTGAAATACCTCGACCAGATCTCGGATGACGACATCGTTGGCATCAACATCCCCAATGGCACCCCGCTCGTGTACGAGCTGGACGCCGACCTGCGCCCGCTGCGTCATTACTACCTGGGCGACCAGGAAGCGATCGCAGCCTCCCTGGCCGCCGTGGCGAACCAAGGCAAGGCAAACTGAGGCCCGGCCCGGGCGAGCGCCGCGAGGCTCGCCCGGCCGCCTCAGGCAGTGGGCCAGGCCTTTTTTGCTGCTCCCTCTTATACTGTCGGACAAATCCGGCCGGTGCGATGCGCCAGGCCGGCTCCGACACAGCACAATCCTCACACGTTCAGGCAGCCCTCATGCGTAAGACGCTCAAGAACATCAGTCTTGTTACTGCCGGACTCGTTGCCGGCGTGCTCGCCACGCTGCAACTATCGGCCACGGCGCAGAATTCGCCGGGGCCGCTGCCGCTGGAGCAGTTGCGCTTGATGGCCGACATCTTCGGCCAGATCAAGCGCGAATATGTCGAGCCGGTGGATGACAAGAAGCTGCTGACCGAAGCCATCAAAGGCATGGTCGCCAGCCTGGATCCGCATTCGGCCTATCTGGACGAGAAGGACTTCAAGGAACTGCAGGAAGGCACGCGCGGACGCTTCGCCGGCCTGGGGATCGAAATCTCGCAGGAAGAAGGTCTGGTCAAGGTGATCAACCCGATCGAAGACACCCCCGCCTTCCGCGCCGGCATCCAGCCCGGCGACCTGATCACCCGCATCGACGACAAGCCCGTGCGCGGCCTGCCGCTGGAGCAGGCGGTCAAGCGCATGCGCGGCGAACCGGGCACCAAGGTCACGCTGACCATCTATCGCAAGAGCGACGAACGCACCTTCCCGGTGTCGATCACGCGTGCGGAGATCCGCGTGCAGTCGGTCAAGGCCAAGCTGATCGACAATGACCGCCTCGCCTGGGTCCGCCTGACCAGCTTCCAGGAACGCACGGTGGCCGACCTGGGCAAGAAACTGGACGAACTGGCCCAGAAGAACCCCAACCTGAAGGGCGTGATCCTGGACCTGCGCAACAACGGCGGCGGCGTGCTGCAGGGCGCGGTCGGCGTGGCGGCAGCCTTCTTGCCCGACGACGTGACCGTGGTCTCGACCAACGGCCAGGTGCCGGATGCCAAGCGCGTCTACAAGACCACGTTCAACAACTACCGGCTGTCCTCGCTCGAGGACGATCCGCTCAAGGACCTGCCGGCGCTGTATAAAAAGATCCCGATGGTGGTGTTGACCAACGCCTACTCGGCGTCGGCCTCCGAAATCGTTGCCGGCGCGCTGCAAGACCACAAGCGCGCGCTGATCATGGGCAAGACCACGTTCGGCAAGGGCTCCGTGCAGACCGTGCGCCCGCTCACCAACGACACCGGCATCAAGCTGACCATCGCGTACTACTACACGCCGACGGGCAAGTCGATCCAGGCCAAGGGCATCCGCCCGGACATCCCGGTCGACCAGAACCCGGAAGGCGATCCCGACGACGCGCTGATCACCCGCGAGATCGACACCGAGCGCCACCTGCACAACAAGCAGGAATCGGAAGAGCCCGAGATGAACGAGCGCGAGCAGCGCCGCGTCGAGGAACTGCGCCGTCTTGAGGAAGAAAACGCCAAGAAGACGCCGGAAGAGCGCGACAAGGAACGCAAGAAGAAGCCGATCGAGTTCGGCTCGGCCGAGGACTTCATGCTGCAGCAAGCCATCGCCCAGCTCGAAGGCCAGCCGGTCAAGCGCTCCAAGTCCAAGCTCGAAGCCGTGGCCACGTCGGACAAGCCGTCCAAGCCCGCGGCGGCCAAGGCGGCTACCCCGGCCAAGCCGGCCACCAAGGCACCGGCCGCCGCGCCGCCGGCCAGCGCCCCGATTGGAACGCCGCTGGGCACGCCGACCGGCAAGGCTCCCTGAAATCCTGATGCGTAACAGCGGCCCTGCGGGGCCGCTTTTGCATTGCTCGCCATGAACGACGCATGAACGACGATCAACTGCTGCGCTATTCGCGGCATATCCTGCTCGACGAACTCGGCATCGAGGGCCAGAGCCGGTTGCTCGCCAGCCACGCGCTGGTGATCGGCGCGGGCGGCCTGGGCGCCGCCGCCCTGCCCTACCTGGCCTCGGCCGGCGTGGGCACCATCACCGTGGTCGATGACGACGTGGTCGACCTGACCAACCTGCAGCGCCAGGTGATCCACACCACCGCCAATGTCGGACGCCCCAAGGTGGAGTCGGCGCGGGAGGGCATGCTGCGCATCAACCCGGGCATCGACGTGCGCCTGGTGCAGGCACGCGTGGGCGCCGCGGAGCTGGCGCACCTGGTGGCCGATGCCGACGTCGTGCTCGATTGCTGCGACAACTTCGACACGCGCCAGGCCGTCAACCGCGCCTGCGTGCAGCACAGCGTGCCTCTGGTGTCCGGCGCGGCCCTGCGCTTCGACGGGCAGATCAGCGTGTTCGACCACCGCCAGCCAGGCGCGCCCTGCTATGCCTGCCTGTTCCCGCCCTCGCAGCCGGCGCAGGAAGTGGCTTGCGCCACCATGGGCGTGTTCGCGCCGCTGGTGGGAATGGTGGGCACGGTGCAGGCGGCCGAGGCCCTCAAGCTGCTGATGGGCGTCGGCACCACGCTGGCCGGCCGCCTGTTGATGGTCGATGCGCTTGGCATGGAATGGACCACGATGCGCCTCGCGCGCGTGGCCGATTGCGAAGTCTGCGGTGGCGCGCACGCGCAAGCCGCCCCCTAGGCGGGCTGCGCGCGTTCAGGCGCGGGTGCGCTCACGCAGGAAAGCCAGCACCGCGGCGCGCTCGCCGCGGAACACGATCCTGGCCTCGCGCTGTTCGCGCTGGTAGGCGTACATCGGGTCGTAGTATTGCTGCAGCAGCAAGGCGATCCAGCCCAGATGCAGGTCGGTCTCGCCCGTTTCCTCCTGGCGCGCCAGCGCTTGGTCCAGCAAATCCGAGAGCCGCTCGTAGCGCGTGCCGCCGAGCCGCTTGGCGATGGCCGCCATGGCATCGCGCAGGCGCGCCGCGTAAGCGGCGAAACCCGCCTGCTCACCCAGTGCCGCCATGAATTCCGCCGACAAGCCAAGCACGTAGTCTCCCAGCACGCGGTGCACGCGCGCCTCGAAGGATTCCTCCAGCCAGACCAGCGGTGCCACCTGAATCGCCTGGTAGAAGGCCTGCGGCAGGTTGCGCGCGCCGATGAAGCGCCCCTCGTCCTCGACTACCAGCGCCGGCAACCCGGCCGCGCGATGGCGCAGCAGCGAAATCGCCAGGCCATTCTCGAAATCGATCTGCGTGGGCTGCGCCACCGTGCGCCGGCCGAAGCTGGACCCGCGGTGGCGAGCCTGGCCCTCCAGGTCGATGGCGGCGTCCCGGCTGCCGCCCTGACCCGTGACCAGGTCGGCAATCAGCTCGGTCTTGCCGCTCCCGGTCATGCCGCCCAGCACCAGCAGGCTGCATTCGGCGGCGGCCGCATCCAGGGTCTCGATCAGGAAGCTACGCATCGCCTTGTAGCCGCCCGTCACACGCGGATAAGCGATGCCGGCATCCTCGCGCAGCCATTGCTGCACGATCTGCGAGCGCAGGCCGCCACGGAAGCAATACAGGTAGCCGTCGGGATGCGCCCGCGCAAACGCCGCCCAGCCCGCGGTTCGCGTCGCGCGGATCTCGCCGTTCACCAACTGGTGGCCTAGCGCGAGCGCGGCCTGCGGCCCTTGCTCCTCATAGCACAAGCCAACCTGGTGCCGCTCGGCATCGTCCATCAGCGGCAGGTTGACCGCGCCTGGAAACGCGCCGCGCGCGAACTCCACCGGCGCGCGCGCATCGAGCAGCGGCGCGCCGGAAAGAAAGAGCTGGCGAAAGTCGGCCGTATCCTCGCGCATCAGATCACCTCGACGGCGTACCGGCCCTGCTCGACGAATTCGCCGACCGGCGCCAGTGCCAGGCCAAACTCCGCGCAGGCGGCATGGAAACCGGCCTCGCCGGCAGGCTCGACCGCCACCAGCAAGCCTCCGCTGGTCTGCGGATCGCACAGCAAGGCGCGCTGCACCTCGCTCAACGCGCCGCCCCGGTTGTTGATTCCGGCGCCGATCCGCGCGCCGTAGCTATCGAAGTTGCGCTGGGTGCCGCCAGGCACGCAGCCGGCCTCGACGTAGCGCAGCACTTCCGGCAGCAACGGCACGGCGGCGTGGTCAAGACGCGCTGTGAGTCGGCTGCCGTCTGCCATCTCGACAAGGTGCCCCAGCAGGCCAAAGCCGGTCACATCCGTCATGGCCCGCACGCCGGCCAGCTTGCCGAAGCGGCTGCCGGGACGATTGAGCACGCACATCCAGTCGCGCGCCAGGTGGATATCCTCGGTGCGCAGCTTGCCCTGCTTCTCGGCGGTGGTCAGCACGCCGATGCCCAGCGGCTTGGTCAGGTACAGACGGCAGCCGGCAGTCGCCGTGTCGTTGCGTTTCAGGTGCGCGCGGTCGACCACGCCAGTCACCGCAAGCCCGAAGATGGGTTCGGGTGCATCAATGGAATGCCCGCCGGCAAGCGGGATGCCCGCTTCCTCGCAGGCACGGCGCCCACCGGCCACCACTTCGCGCGCCACCTCGGGCGGCAGCAGCTTGACCGGCCAGCCGAGGATGGCGATGGCCAGCAGCGGATCGCCCCCCATCGCATAGATGTCGCTGATGGCGTTGGTGGCAGCGATGCGTCCGAAGTCGAACGGGTCATCGACGATCGGCATGAAGAAATCGGTGGTGGAGACCACGCCGCGGCCCTCCTCCAGCCCATCCAGCGCATAGACCGCCGCATCGTCGCGCGAGGCATTGCCGACCCACAGGCGCGGATCGAGATGCTGGTTGCCGCTGCCGGCAAGGATCACGTCGAGCACCTGCGGCGAAATCTTGCATCCGCAGCCGGCACCATGGCTGTACTGCGTCAGGCGGATCGGGTCTGCCATGATGCTGGCTCCTGTCGTTTGGTTTGGTTTGGTGTGGTGTGTTGCGTTGTGCGATGCCGATTCGGCTCCCCTCTCCGCAGCATAGGCGGATCGCGCTCAAGTTGAGCGCGAACACCGGCCCTGGCAAGGGCGGCGAGGCCGAAGGGGAGAAGAATGGGAATCTGAATGATAAGGGTTACCGCCTGGATGCGGGCGGAACCGTCAGCACCGAGTGGCGCCGCGCGGTCGCGGCCACTGGGTTCTTGCGAACTCGCGGCCGGCTGCTGGGCGGCTTATTGCTCGCCCGGCTCCATCTGCGACTGCAGATAGTTCGGCAGGCCGACCTTGTCGATCAGGTCGAGCTGCGTCTCGAGGAACTCGATGTGCTCTTCGGTATCGGTCAGGATCTCGACCAGGATCTCGCGGCTGACGTAGTCGCCCACCGATTCGCAATACGTAATGCCTTCCTTGACGGTGGCATGCGCGCCTTGCTCGAGCTTCAGGTCGCACTTGAGCATTTCCGGGGTGTCTTCGCCCAGCAGCAACTTGTTGAGATCCTGCAGATTGGGCAGGCCGTCAAGCATCAGGATGCGATCGATCAGGCGATCGGCATGCTTCATCTCGCCAATGGATTCCTTGTACTCGATATCGCCGAGCTTCTTCAGGCCCCAGTGGCGGTACATGCGAGCGTGCAGGAAGTATTGGTTGATCGCGGTCAGCTCGTTCTTCAGCTGCGCGTTCAGATGCTGGATGACCTTCTTGTCACCTTTCATTGGAGGCTCCTTGTTGCAACGGGCCCCCGCAAAAACGCGAAGCGGCGCAAGGCGCGCCGCAGGCAGTCAAAACAAGCGAACATGCGCCGTAACCTGAAAGGTGCGGGCGAGTTTAAGCAACCAGCTCAGTGCGCTGGTCGTTCGCGACTGCCGGGTCCCGAGTGTCCATTATGGCACGTGGGCCTGACGACGAACAGGAAGAAATGGGCACGACCTGGATGGTGGAAACCTTGACGTTGCGTACCGCCGCGACGCCTTCGCAAAGCACCTGTTGGGCGCATTCGCGGCAGCGGCCACAGCAGGTGCCAACACCTAGCGTTTCGGCCAGCTCGTCGAGCGTGGACACGCCTAGATGCGCAGCACCGTGAATTTCTCGGTCGGTAACCTGATTGCAGATGCAAACGTACACAAATCCCTCCTTGGGAGAGGGGTGACACCGGCATGTCACCCGCGATGTACGTCAGAATATCAGAGATCGAAAATGATAACAATTCCCATTAAACCACAAAGGGTACATGCCAAGAACGCGGCACTTAGCCCGGAGATTGCAGAGACAGGGAACGTCACAACCGGCAGAAAAGTGATCCGAACCCTATCTACACGGCGTTGGATTTTCGTAAAGACCTTAACGAAATCAGGGTTGTCAAAGCAGTTTCAACGCGCAAGCGAGCTCCTCCGGCTCGTAAGCACTCAGCACCTGCTCAACCAGCCGCTCCAGCCGCTCGCAATCGGCATGCAGGACTTCCTGCTTGACCCGCAGCAATTGCGAGGGATGCATCGAGAACTCGCGCAGCCCCATGCCCAGCAGCAGGCGCGTCATGGCGGGGTCCCCAGCCATCTCGCCACACACCGCCACCGGCACGCCGGCGCGGTTAGCCTCGCGGATGGTGCGGGCGATCAGTTGCAGCACCGCCGGGTGCAGCGGGTCGTAGAGATGCGCCACGGCATTGTCGGCACGGTCGATGGCCAGCGTGTACTGGATCAGGTCGTTGGTGCCGATGGAGAGAAAATCCATGCGCCGCAGGAACAGCGGCAGCATCAGCACGGCGGCCGGGATCTCGATCATTGCCCCGACCTTGATGTTGGGGTCGAACGCCTGGCCGCGCGCGTCGAGCTGGCGCTTGGCCTGCGCGATCAGGTCCAGGGTCTGGTCGATCTCGCGGGCATGCGCCAGCATCGGGATCAGGAGCCGCACCGGGCCAAAGGCCGAGGCACGCAGCAGCGCGCGCAACTGGGTCAGGAACATGGCCGGCTCGGACAGTGACCAGCGGATCGCGCGCAAGCCCAGCGCCGGATTGAGGGCCGTCTCGAAATCGTCGCCGCGGCCATCCCGGCCGTCGCGGCCATCCAGTGGCTTGTCGGCACCGATGTCGATGGTGCGGATCGTGACGGGCAGCCCGTGCATGGCGTCCACCGCGCCGCGGTACGCCTCGAATTGCTCCTCCTCGTCGGGCAGCTCGCCACGCCGGTTCATGAATAGGAATTCGGAGCGGAACAGGCCCACGCCAACCGCACCCGCGGTCAGCGCCGCGGTGGCATCCTCCGCCATCTCGATGTTGGCCAGCAGGTCGATCTCGAGCCCGTCCAGCGTCACCGCGGGCGTATGGCGCAGGCGCTGCAGGCGCTTCTTTTCCAGCGCGCGCTCGCTCTGCCGGTGGCGGTACTCCTCGAGAATGATCGCGGACGGATCCACGATGACCAGGCCCGCATCGCCGTCGATGATGACCCAATCGTCCTGGCGGATCAGCTCGCTGGCGCTCTGCACGCCCACGGCGGCGGGGATGTCGAGGCTGCGCGCCACGATGGCGGTATGGGAAGTGCGTCCGCCAAGGTCGGTCACGAAACCGTGGAACACGGTGTGGCGGAACTGCAGCATGTCGGCCGGCGAGATGTCGTGGGCGACCACGATCACGCCGGGCGCGGGCTCGCCGTCAGGAGCCAGGGAGGAAGGCGGCACCGGGGCCGGGGCCAGTACGGCCGCGCCGGCCAGCACCTTGAGGATGCGCTCGACCACCTGACGGATGTCCGCCTTGCGTTCGCGCAGGTATTCGTCCTCAATTTCGTCGAACTGGCGCATCAGCTCTTCGAGCCGCGTGGTCAGCGCCCATTCGGCGTTGTAGCGCCGGTTGCGGATCAGCGCTTCCGGCTCGCGTGCCAGCGCCTCGTCATCGAGGATCATGGCATGCACGTCGAGGAAGGCGCCCAGTTCTTCCGGCGCCTCGCGCGGCAGATCCCGCTTGAGCGTAACCAGCTCGGCCCGCACCGCCGCGCGCGCCGAACGCAGGCGCTCGACCTCGGCATCAAGCCGGTCTTCGTCGACCAGGTAATGGGAGACATCAAGCGCGGCAGGCGCCAGCAAATGCGCGCGCCCGATGGCCACGCCGCGCGAAACCGGGATGCCGTGCAGGGCAAATGGCATGTACCGCTCCGTCAGGAACGTTTAAAAAATCTGGCAAGGGCCAGCCACCTTGGAAACGGCTTCAGGATGCGGCGAAGCGGCCCCGGCCAGGCCTGCCGCCACGCTCGGTACTGCCGCCTTTCATGCCGTACCCGGCCTCCTACTCCCCTTCGCCGAAGCGATTGGCGATGAGCGCCAGCAAGGCGTCCATGGCCTCCTGCTCATCGGGCCCGTCGGTCTCGATGGTCACGGTGGAGCCGATGCCGGCGGCCAGCATCATCACGCCCATGATGCTTTTGGCGTCGACCTGACGACCATTGCGCGACATCTTGACCTGACTGACGAAGTTGCCCGCCAGTTGCGTCAGCTTGGCGGAAGCACGGGCATGCAGCCCAAGCTTATTGATTATGTTGGTGTCCCTCTGCAGCATATTTGTCGGGATGATTTGCGATTTGGTTCTGGACGGTGGTGGAGCCTACCTGCAGCACACCCTGCGAGCCCCCTGCCAGCGCCTTGAGGGCGAGCTGGTCGAGTTTCTCGGCACGGTAGCAGATGGCGCGCACCAGCATGGGAAGGTTGACGCCGGCAAGCACCTTGACGCGGCCTGGCTCGGCGAGGCGGGCCGCAATGTTGGCCGGCGTGGCGCCGAAGATATCGGTCAACACCAGTGCGCCGTTGTCTTCGCAGACTTCGGCCAGGCGGCGCCGGGCCTCGGCCAGCACGGCGGCGGGCTCAGCGTCCGGCATGACGTCGAGCGCCTCGAGCCGTTGGGGCTGGCCGCAGTAGACGTGGGCGGCGCACTCGCGCAATGCCGAAGCCAGCGGGGCGTGCGCGATGATCAGGATGCCTGCCATGGTGGTGAATCCGTTGGATTGACGCGATTGTAGCAGGCAGCCCGCCCGTGATTCAGCGCGAACGCGCCTGTACCGCGTGCTCGAGGGCGTCGATGAACATGGCAGCCACCTGGAACCCGGTCTGCTGCGTGATTTCCTGGAAGCACGTCGGGCTGGTCACATTGACCTCGGTCAGGTAGTCGCCGATCACATCCAGCCCAACCAGCAGCAGGCCTTGTTCCCACAGGCCCGGGGCCAGCGCCTCGGCGATCTCGCGATCGCGCGCCGAGAGTTCCTGGGCACGGCCGGTCCCGCCCGCCGCCAGGTTGCCGCGCACTTCGCCATCCTTGGGAATACGCGCCAGCGAGTACGGCACGGGCACGCCGCCGATCAGCAGGATGCGCTTGTCGCCGTCCTTGATCTCAGGAATATAACGTTGCACCATCAGGGTGCGCGCACCGTTCTCCCCCAGCGTCTCGATGATGGCGCCAAGATTCAGGCCTTCCGCACCGACCCGGAAGATCCCCATCCCGCCCATGCCATCAAGCGGCTTTAAAATCACATCACGATGCTCCGCGTGGAACGCGCGAATACGATCCGCGTCACGGGTGACCAGGGTCGGCGTGATGTATTCGGGATAGCGGGCAATCGCCAGCTTTTCGGAATGGTCGCGGATCGCCTGCGGCTTGTTGAACACATTGGCGCCCTGCGACTCGGCCAGCTCCAGCAACCAGGTGCTGGTCACGTACTCCATGTCGAAGGGTGGATCCTTGCGCATCACGACCGCATCGAAGCCGGTCAGCGGCTGCAGGCCGGGCTCGCCCGCGCGGTACCAGTCATGGGCGTCGCCCGTTAGTTGCAGCGGGCGCACCACCGCCTCGACCTGATGGGCCGACAGCGACAGTTGCGACTGCAGGCAGGCAAAGAGCTCATGGCCGCGCTCGACCGCCTCCACCATCATGGCGTAGGTCGAGTCCTTGTAGGTCTTGAAGGTGTCCAGCGGGTCGGTAATAAACAGAATGCGCATGTTGGCTCGTCCCGGTCGCAGCGTTTGTCTCAGAGAATCGGATTGGGGTCGGTCTTCTCGAGTTCCAGCGACGCCGCCAGCAAAGCCAGCCGCGCCACCACACCATACATATAGAAGCGGTTAGGCACGGCCGCGCCCGGTTTGGCATGGCTGTCCGGAATGCCGTTGGGCGCGAACGCCAGCGGCACGAAATGCGCGCCCGGCGCATTCAGGTTCTCGTCGTTGCCGCGCCCGGTATGGACGCGGTAGAAGCCACCGACCACATAGCGGTCGATCATGTACACCACCGGCTCGGCCACCGCCTCGTTGACCTTCTCGAAGGTGTGCACGCCTTCCTGGATGATGACGTCGTTGACCTCAAGGCCCTCCTTGACGACGCTCATCTTGTTGCGTTCCTTGCGGTTCAGCCCCTTGATCTCGGACGGATCCTTGATGGTCATGATGCCCATGCCATAGGTGCCGGCATCGGCCTTGACCACGACATACGGCGTTTCCTTGATGCCGTACTCGCGGTATTTCTTGGCGATCTTCTTGAGCACGGCTTCGACCGAGTCGGCCAGCGCCTCCTCGCCAATGCGCTCATGGAAATCGATGCCCCCGCACTTGGCGAAGTACGGGTTGACCATCCACGGATCAACGTCGATCAGCTTGGCGAACTTCTTGGCGACTTCGTCGTAGGCCGAGAAATGGCTCGACTTGCGGCGCGTGGACCAGCCCGCGTGCAGCGGCGGCAGCAGGTATTGCTCGTTGATGTTCTCCAGGATCGGGGGAATGCCGGCGGAGAGATCGTTGTTGAGCAGGATCGAGCAGGGATCGAAGTCCTTCAGGCCCAGGCGGCGGCCACGCGCGCCAAGGCGCGCCAGCGGCTCCACCACCAGCGTCTGGCCATCGGGAAGCTCGATTGGCGTGGGTTCGGTGATGTCTTCGGACAGCGAGCCCAGGCGCACGTTGAGGCCGGCCTGGCGCATGATCAGCGACAGCCGCGCCACGTTCTGCAGGTAGAACATGTTGCGGGTGTGGCGCTCGGGGATCAGCAGCAGGTTCTTGGCGTCGGGGCAGATCTTCTCGATCGCCGCCATCGCCGCCTGGACTGCCAGCGGCAGCATTTCAGGCGCCAGGTTGTTGAACCCGCCCGGGAACAGGTTGGTATCGACCGGGGCCAGCTTGAAGCCGGCGTTGCGCAGGTCGACCGAACAGTAGAACGGAGGCGTATGTTCCTGCCATTCCAGCCTGAACCAGCGCTCGATGGACGGCGTCGCATCCAGGATCTTTTTTTCCAGCTCGAGCAGCGGACCGTTCAGCGCGGTGATGAGATGCGGGACCATAAACATCCTATTGATCGTCTTTATCGTTCGCCCAGATTGTAGAGGAACGGCCAATTGGCTGCTGGCGCCGCCTGATTAAGCATATGCGAGCGCCGGCATAAGGGATAAGGGATACGGATATGGGGATGGGGGCCCGGAATAAAAGGGGGGGCCCTAAGAGGAATCCGAAGCACTTCCGGGCGGCCTGCCAGCAAGGCCGGGAGGAAAAAAAAGCGCGGCCGGAGCCGCGCTTTCAAATGGCCTGACAGATACGGGGAGCGTTCTGCAGGTGGAGGAAACTGCCTCACTGGCACTGTATGTGCGCCCCCCCTCAAAAACAATTGAAGCTTTTTAAGATCGGATTTAAGCACTTTGCGAAAAAGCCGCCGCATCCGCTTTCCGCCTGGCCCGGTCGCCAGCGGCGGACGCCTGTGTCAAGTCCTGACATAGGTTGACAGGTTTTGTGGCGCCGTGGGCGCCTAGCGTTCCAAGGTAATAGACGCCCGATGAACCTCATCGGGCGTTTTGTATTTCAGGGCTTGATGGGGGCGTTCACGGTTATAGATCTGTACGGACTCCTTCACCATGCGAGCCGCTTGCTGCAGGTCAGTTGGTCGGTTCAGCAGGAATTCGCTCTTGAGGATGCCGTTGATGCGCTCGGCCATGGCGTTCTGGTAGCAGTCGTAGCCGTCGGTCATGGAACAGGTCAAACCGTGCCGCTGATGGATGGCCTGGTAGTAGGTCGCGCAGTATTGAATTCCTCGATCCGAATGATGTACCAGCGTCTGCCGGGTCCGGCGCGAGCGTAGTGCCATTTTCAGCGCCTGGCTCACCTGCTCGGTCTGCAGGCTGTCATGGACATGGTAGCCCACGATCTTGCGCGACCAGGCATCCGTAACAAGACTCAGATAGACGGTCTGCTGGGTGGTGGGAAGGTACGTAATGTCAGCGACCCAGACCTGCTCGGCCGCCGTGGGCACTACCTTCTGCGGCCCCTCCTTGAGAAGATTGGGATGGCACCGGAAACGGTGATGGCTGTTAGTGGTCTTGTGATACGCCCGATGCGGTTTCACGAGCAGCCTGGCTGCGCGCAGAACATCAAATAGCCGGTCTCGGCCCACCCGGATATCTGCCTTCGCCAGCGGCGCCTGCAGAACCCGCTGCAGTTTTCGCGTGCCCAAACGGGGTTGGCGCAGCCGCACTTCGGTGACCAATGCGCAGATCCTGGCGTCTCGGGCCGTTTGTCGAAGCTCGCTGTGGCGGCGCTTGTAGTACGCCTGGCGACTGATGCCAAAGTAACGGCAAGCCCTGCTAACGCTTAGCCCTTGGACGAGCTCTTGCGCGAGGACTTGCCCGAAGGCTTTTTTACGACGCGTACCCCGTGCTCCTTCTGAATCACGTCGATCACTGCTTCGAACAGTCGCGCCTTCTCCTGCGCCTCGCGCAACTGGACTTCCAGTTCCTTGATGCGCTGCTCCGGCGTGCGGGGCTTGGCTTTACCTTGCTTTTCCATCGTCGCGTACCGGGCGCCCTGTGGCAACGAGCCGCTCCAGTCCTGTAGTCCGTGCTTGCGTAACCATACCAGCACCGTGGACCTCCCCTGGATTCCGTACTTGTGTTGCGCCTGCTTGTACGTCAGTTCGCCTTTTTCCACTTCCTCAACGACCGCCAGCTTAAAAGCCAGCGTGTAGTCGCGTTGGGTTCGTTTCCGATCTATATCCAAGACACTCTCCTCATTGCTGCGGGAAAAGTGTCAACCTTAGTCAGGACGGGTCACTGAAATGAAAAAAGCCCGGCACAAGGCCGGGCGAAACTCCTGAGAGAAGATTCCCAATCAGCTCTCCAGCACAACACCTTGACGATCAGGCTTCATACGCGGTCTCGCCGTGCGAGGTGATGTCCAGGCCCTCGCGTTCTTCTTCTTCCGGCACCCGCAGGCCGATCAGCATATCCACCAGCTTGAAGGCGACGAAGGCCACCACGCTCGACCACACGATGGTAGTGAGCACGCCTTCGAACTGGATCCACACCTGGCCCACGATCGAATAATCGTCCGAGACCTTGTTGGCCACGTAGTCATAGATACCCGTGCCGCCCAGGCTCGGCGCGGCGAACACGCCGGTCAGCAGCGCACCCAGGATGCCGCCCACGCCGTGCACGCCGAAGACGTCGAGCGAGTCGTCCATGCCCAGCAGCTTCTTCAGGCCGGTTACGCCCCACAGGCACAGCAGGCCAGCGGCGATGCCGATCACGATCGAACCCATCGGGCCGACGAAGCCGGCCGCCGGGGTAATGGCAACCAGGCCAGCGACTGCGCCCGAAGCGCCGCCCAGCATCGAGGGCTTGCCCTTGCTGATCCATTCGCCGAAGGTCCAGGACAGCACCGCGGCGCAGGTTGCCAGCAGGGTGTTGACGAAGGCCAGTGCGGCCGAGCCGTTGGCTTCCAGCGCCGAGCCGGCGTTGAAGCCGAACCAGCCGAACCACAGCAGCGAGGCGCCCACCATGGTGAAGGTCAGGCTGTGCGGACGCAGGGCCTCACGGCCAAAGCCGATTCGCTTGCCGAACATGAAGGCACCCACCAGGCCGGCTACGGCTGCGTTGATGTGCACCACCGTGCCGCCAGCGAAGTCGAGCGCGCCCTTCTGGAACAGCCAGCCGCTCTTGGCAGTGGCAGCCGCGCCGGCAGCCGCGTCGGTGTAAAGGTCAGGACCAGGCCAGAACCAGACCATGTGGGCCATCGGGATGTACGAGAAGGTGAACCACAGCACCACGAAGACCAGCACCGCCGAGAACTTGGCGCGTTCGGCGAAAGCGCCGATGATCAGCCCGCAGGTAATGGCTGCGAAGGCGCACTGGAAGGCGAAGTAAGCCAGTTCCGGCACCACCACGCCCTTGGAGAAGGTGGCAGCCACGGCATCGACGTTGAGCCCCTTCATGAAGAGCCGGTCGGTGCCGCCAAAGAAGGCGTTACCCTCGGTGAAGGCGAAGCTGTAGCCGTAGATGGCCCACAGCAGCGACACCAGCGAGAAGATCACCAGGCACTGCATCAGCACCGACAACATGTTCTTCGAGCGGACCAGGCCGCCGTAGAACAGCGCCAGGCCTGGCAGCGTCATCAGGATCACGAAGGCCGTGGAGACCAGCAGCCAGGCGGTATCACCCTTGTTGGGCACCGGCGCGGGCGCTGCGGCAGGGGCGGCAGCCTCTGCAGGCGCAGCTGCCGCTGCCGCGGGAGCGGAGGCAGTTGCAGGTGCGGCGGCGGCGGCAGCGGCCGGCGCGGAGGCTTCGGCCGCGGGCTTGTCCTGCGCCACGGCATGGGTGGACAGGCCGATGCCGGCCGTGCCCAAGGCCAGCGCCATGGCGCCGGTTGTCAGGATGCGCTTGAACCAGGATTTCATTGTGATTAACCTCTTGTCGTTGGGCTGTGCGTCACAGCGCGTCGCCGCCGGTCTCGCCCGTGCGGATGCGGATGACCTGCTCGATCGGTGCGACAAAAATCTTGCCGTCGCCAATCTTGCCGGTGCGCGCCGATTTCTCGATCGCCTCGATGGCCCGGTCGACCACGTCGTCCGGGACGGCCACTTCGATCTTCACCTTGGGCAGGAAATCCACGATGTATTCCGCGCCCCGGTACAACTCGGTATGGCCCTTCTGGCGGCCGAAGCCCTTGACTTCAGTCACGGTGATGCCGGACACGCCCACGTCCGAGAGCGCTTCGCGCACCTCGTCGAGCTTGAACGGCTTGATGACGGCGATGATCAGTTTCATCCGATTTCTCCTCTGAGCGGGACGGCCCGGCCTCGCGTCCGGCGCCCGCTCGACCTGATGTGTGTTTAGAAAGTCTTGGTGATCGAAGCCCAGGCGGTAGCCTTGCCGACGTAGCGGCCCGGTACATTGGTATAGGCCGATTTGTGCGCATTGGTGTCGATATAAGCGATCGCCAGCGCGAAGCCCTTGCCCAGGTCCTTGGTCAGCCCGAGCTTCCAGTCGGTGTAGGAGGCGCTGTTGACGTGCTTCACGTTCTGGTAGCCGACGTGGGCATTGAGCGTCAGGTCCCAGAAGTTCAGCGGCACATTGGCCGACAGGTCGGCGTAGTAGCTGTACTTGCTGTCAGCGAAGCCGAACAGGTTGGTCAGCGCCTGCGAGTACTTGAAGAACACCGGGCCAGCGCCGGCGCCGACATACAGCTCCGTGGTGTACGGGCGGGTGAAGCCGTTCGGGTAATCGCCCGGGTAGTAGTACTGCAGCACGCCTGCGTCATAGTTCCACTCCAGGCCGGCCAGCGTCACCGTGTTCTTGAAGCCGCCATAGAAGTCCATCTCGATCGGTGCCGAGACTTTCGGATTGCTGTCGCCGAGCCAGCTAATGCTCGAGTTCCAGTTACCCACGTAGAAGCCGCTCGAATGCGAGTAGTCGAACCCGCCCTGGATGGCCGGGCGGCGGTTGGTCTGCATCAAGCCGCGATAGCGATACTCACTGGCCAGGGTCACGTTGGCGGTGAAGGTGTGCGGCGAAGCCTCGGCGGCGGCAGTGGCGTCGGTGGGCGCACCGCCCTCCTGCGCACTGCTCTGGGCGAAGGCGGCGGGGGCGAGCCCGCAAAGCACAACTGCACTGGCGCTGACTGCAAGGGCCAACTTCTTCATGGGTTTGTTCTCCTTTTCCTCTGGCTCGGTACTCGTGTGTTTGAAAGTAGTTTGTTAAACGAGGCTCCTGTCTCCATTACTGCAACTGCCGTGCCAGGATGGAACCGTGGCATGAGAACGTCATTTTGTGCGCAAAAAGACATCAAAATTGACGTTGCCGACTGTCTCCCAGCGAACTGACTGACGTTAAAAGGTGTTACCAGCCCGCGCTGGCGCTTTCCCGGGGACGCTTGAAGCGTGATAATCGGCCCATGCCGGCGGCAAGTGCCGTGCACGCACCGCGTTTGCCCGCAACCTGTTCCGGTGCACCGTGATGCAGCATGCCGAATCCCGCCCACCCAGTTATCCGCACCAAGACAGTGCAAAAGGAGAAGCCGTATGAAACCCACCGATCTCTTCAACGATTTCCAGGCCAAGATCAGCGAAGCCCTGCGCAATTCGCCGGCCAAGGACATCGAAAAAAACGTCCGCAGCATGATGACGCAGGGGTTTTCCAAGCTCGACCTGGTCACCCGCGAGGAATTCGACGTCCAGTCGCAGGTGCTGGCGCGCACCCGCGCGCGCCTGGAAGAACTGGAAGCCCGCGTGCAGGCGCTGGAAAGCCGCTCGGCAGGCGGCTCCGACACGCCTGTTTCGGGCTGAAACCCTTGCCGCGTCCCGTGTTTGCCCCAGGGGTTCGATGACCCCGGGCGCAGCCCCTGACCGCCAGAATGGCCGCCGTATTCCGGCGGCCATTTTCGTTAACACTTCCTTGATGCTTTTCGGAGTGAGATGAGCCTCGCCCTCCTGCGTAGCCGGGCGCTGACCGGACTCGAGGCACCGCTGGTGTCGGTCGAGGTGCACCTGGCCAACGGCCTGCCCGCCTTCAATATCGTCGGGTTGGCCGATACCGAAGTGCGCGAGAGCCGCGAGCGGGTGCGCGCGGCGATCCTCAACAGCCAGCTCGAGTTTCCCAGCCGGCGCATTACGGTGAATCTGGCGCCGGCCGACCTGCCCAAGGAGTCCGGGCGCTTCGACCTGCCGATCGCGCTTGGCATCCTGGCCGCAAGCGGGCAAGTCCCGCTGGATGGCCTGGATGCCAGCGAGTTCGCCGGCGAGCTGTCGCTGTCCGGCGAATTGCGCCCCGTGCGCGGGGCACTGGCCATGGCCATGGGCCTGGGGCGCGACAACGCGGCACGGCAAGCCGCTGGCGAAGGCCCGGCGCGCAGCTTCGTGGTGGCGGCGGAAAACGCGCCCGAGGCGGCCCTGATCGACGGCGTCACGGTATATGCAGCGCGCTCCCTGCTGGAAGTCTGTGCTCACCTTGGCCCCCTGCCCGCGGACCGCCTGGCACGCGCGCAGCCGCTGGTGGAGATCGCCGGAGGCGACCCGGCCGGCCCGGACATGCGTGACGTGCGGGGCCAGGCGCAAGCGCGCCGCGCCATGGAGATCGCGGCGGCGGGCCAGCATTCGGCACTGCTCGTCGGTCCGCCCGGCACCGGCAAGTCCATGCTGGCCCAGCGCTTCGCCGGCCTGCTGCCGCCCATGACGCTGGACGAAGCGCTGGAATCCGCCGCGGTGCAGAGCCTGACCGCCGCCGGTTTCCATCCCGCCCGCTGGCGTGAGCGGCCCTACCGCTCGCCGCACCACACCGCGTCGGCGGCGGCGCTGGTGGGCGGCGGCAGCAATCCCCGACCGGGCGAGATCTCGCTGGCCCACCAAGGGGTGTTGTTCCTGGATGAGTTGCCTGAATTTGACCGCAAGGTGCTGGAAGTGCTGCGCGAACCGCTGGAATCCGGCCGCGTCACCATCTCGCGCGCCATGCGGCAAGCCGACTTCCCGGCGCGCTTCCAGTTCATCGCCGCGATGAACCCCTGTCCTTGCGGCTATCAGGGGCACCCGTCCCGTCCTTGCCGATGCACGCCTGACCAGGTGCTGCGCTACCAGTCCAGGCTGTCGGGACCTTTGCTCGACCGGATCGACCTGCAAGTGGAAGTGCCGGCGCAGGATCATCAGGAAATGCTCGACGGCCCGCCCGGAGAGCCCAGTGCAGACGTGCGCCAGCGCGTGCTGGCCGCCCGGGCCGTGCAGCAGGCCCGGCAAGGCAAGCCCAATGCCGCCCTGTCCGGTCGCGAGATCGACGAGCACTGCCCGCTCGCGCCCGAGGCGCAGGCATTGCTGCGCGGCGCCATGGCCAAACTAGCCTGGTCGGCGCGCGCCTATTTCCGCGTATTGAAGATCGCCCGCACCATTGCCGACCTGGCAGGCGCCGAGCCATTGCAGCCGAGCCATGTGGGCGAGGCTATCCAGTACCGGCGCGCGTTGCGGACACCGTAGCCATTCAGGCCCGGCGCGGCGGCACGGCCACAGGGGGCTCCGACGGCGGCGGGGGCTCCTCGATCGGAGGGAGGTCGGGCGGCACGCCCGGCGGCAGCGGATCTTCGGCCGGCGGCACCGTGTGGGCGGGCCGCGCTTGCAATGAAGCCTGCTGGGGGGAAGAGCTTCGCATTGCTTGCCTCCGCTTGGGTCGTCTTCGTCTTACCTTATTGAAGCAAACGCACTCGTGGGAAGCCAGCGATAGATAGACATATGGATGGATCGGGCCGGCGCGACGCCGGCCCCGGGTCCTCAAGCCGGATGGCGCCTGACGAAGAACAACGCCGCGCCCACGGCCACCAGCACGCTGCCGAAGATCCGGTTCTGCCAGCGCACCGCGCGCGCATTGCGGAACAAGCCGCGCATGCGCGAGGCCAGCAGCGCGTAGCCGTGCATCACCACCAGGTCCACGCCGCACATCGTCGCGGCCAGGATGGCAAGCTGGGGTCCCAACGCATGGGCCGGATCGATGAACTGCGGCAACACCGCCACCATGAAGATGATGCCCTTGGGGTTGGTCACATTGGTCAGCAAGCCCGTGGCAAAACGCCGGCGCGGACTCAGCGCGGCCACGCGCGGCGCTTCCGTGCCCCGCGCGGCATCGTCCTGAGCGCCGCCGTCCACCCGCGCGCGCCATTGCTGCACGCCGATATAGATCAGGTAGAGCGCGCCAATCGTCTTGACCACGGCAAAGGCATGCTCGGAGGCCACCAGCAACGCGCCCAGGCCGCCGCCAGCCACCAGCAGGATGATGACCAGCCCGGTCTGCAAGCCAAAGATCGTGGTGGTGGTCTTGCGCAGGCCGTAAGACAGGCCATGGCTCATCGACAGCACCGCGCCGGCACCCGGCGACACAGCAATCACCCAACAGGCCGCGAAATAGGCCAGCCAAACATCCCAACGCATTGCGTTACTCCTTGAAAATCAACTGTCTTGAATCTGCCTGGAAGCCTGGGGCGCCCAGGTCAGAACGGATGGAAACCCGTCAGGAACTGGTCTATCTGTTCCGCCTGGCGCTGGTCGCGCGCGGCCTCTCCCGCCTCCAGCACGACCGCTTGGTAGACGTGCACGCCCGACGCTACCAGCCGCGCCGTCAGCCTGCGTGGCGACTGGTCCTGCGGCGATACCGCTGCCACCTGCACCTCCACGCCCTCGAGCGCCACGGCCGGCGATGCGGCCGACATCACGGTTACCTTGCGGGTCCTGACCGCTTCGGCGGGATGCGGCCCGAGGTTGTCGAGCAAGCCCTTTTGCATGGAATCCAGCGCCGCCTTGCGCAACTCGGCGTCATCGGCGGGCAAGGTCACCACGCCCACGGCGAACAAGGTCTCGTCGACCCGGGCCGCGTCCATCGTCATGGGCAGCTTGCGCCCGGCAATCGCCACCTCGCGCGCGGCACCGGAAGGCTTGCCGGGATAGAGCGCCGCGTAGGCGCCTTCGTTGGACTGGATGGTGCGCCAGTCATAGCGGGGCGAACAGGCGATCAGCCCGGCGCCGAGCGCGCCCAGGACGATGGCGTTGGCAAGCAGGGACTGCGGCAAGCGGAAGAACCGTGGAAACCAAGCGTGGGGCATCAGGGCGGCGAATGCGGAAATAAGCCGCTATTATCGTAGAACCCGCGTGCCAGCGCTCATCTACATTGCCCGCCAATGCACACCCAGCCATCGATCCAGCCATCGATCCAGCCATCGATCCAGCCAATGCAGCCATCCCCCCGGAGTGTCTTTGGCACCGCACGCCGTACCGGCGCGGCGGTGCTCGGCGCTTTGCTGGTCGCGGCAAGCACGAGCGCCCTGGCCGCCACGCCCCACCTGCCCCCCGTCAACGATCTCGCCATCCAGGCCGCCGCTGCGGCCAGCCGGGGCGAGCCCCTGGTGGTGCTGGTGACATTGCCCGGCTGCGTGTACTGTGAAACGGTGCGCCGCAACTATCTCGGCCCGCAAGCCGCGGCGGGCGAAATCGAGGCGCGCGAGCTGGACATGACCGCCGACACGCCGCTGCGCAACGCCGATGGCAGCATGACCACCGCACGGGAATGGGCCCGCAGCCGCAATGTGGCGGTAGCGCCCACGGTGCTCTTCCTCGACGCGCGCGGCCGCTCCCTGGCCACGCCGCTGCGCGGCATGCAGCCCGATTTCTATGGCGCCTACCTTGAGCAGGCGCTGGACCAGGCCCGCTCTGCCTTGGCAAGCAAGACGCATTGAGGCGCACGAAGGCGCACGCAGCTGCGGCCAATCGTCGCATCCGCGGCGGCTCGGTGAATGCAGCCGGCAGCGTCCCGGCAGCGGCAGTAGAATAGTGGCTTGTCTGACCTGTCGGCGAGCATCATGACGACCTCCGCTTCCCCCACCGCACCCACCCCGGCAAGCACCGCCTCGCGCAAGCTGTGGCCTGTGATCGCCGCCGTGCTGCTGGTTGCAGTGCTGGGCTGGTTCGGCTATCGCGCCATCGCCCCCGCCAATGCGGCGCCGCCCGCCACGTTCACGCTGCTGTCGGGAGAAAAAGTCAGCACCGCCGATCTCAAGGGCAAGGTCTACCTGGTCAACTTCTGGGCCACCAGCTGCGTCACCTGCGTCAAGGAAATGCCGGACATGGTCCGCACCTATGACAAGTTCAAGGGCAAGGGCCTGGAGTTCGTCGCCGTGGCAATGAGCTACGACCCGCCCATGTACGTGATGAATTATGCGCAAACGCGCAAGCTGCCGTTCAAGGTGGCGATGGATTCCGACGGCGCGGCCGCCAAGGCATTCGGCGAAGTGCAGCTGACCCCGACCACCTTCGTGATCGACAAGGACGGCCGCATCCTCAAGCGCTATGTGGGCGAGCCCGAGTGGGACGCGCTGCACAAGCTGCTCGACGGCGCGCTCGCCAAGGCGGCCTGAGCCACTGCCTGGCCCGCCGCCTCCGTCCGGAAAGGTGCCTTCCATGGCACCTTTTTTTATTGCCGGGCGCCGTCGCGCAACGCCCGGCTTGCGCAGCCCGGCTGTATGGATATACAGTTGCCAGCAGCTTTCTCCGCCCATGCTGGCCAGCGCACTTGCGCGCGGCATCCCCTAAGGCCCCCGCCCCGTGTTACTCGATCCCGATCCCAGCGCCGTGCTTTGCGATGCACCCGCCGTCAAGCAACCCGATACCGTGGATGCCGCCGCCCCCGATACGCCGGCCTACCTGTCCACCCTGAACCCGGAGCAACGCGCGGCCGTGACGCACGAGCCCGCCGCGCCGCTGCTGATCATCGCCGGTGCCGGCTCGGGCAAGACCAACACGCTGGCGCACCGCGTTGCCCATCTGGTGCTGGGCGGCGCAGACCCGCGCCGCATCCTGCTGCTGACGTTCTCGCGCCGCGCGGCGTCGGAGATGGGGCGGCGGGTCGAGCGCATCGTCGACCAGGCGCTGGGCATGCAAGCCTGCGGGGCGGGACGCGCGGCTCTCACATGGTCCGGCACCTTCCACGCCATCGGCGCGCGCCTGCTGCGCGAGTACGCGGAAACGCTTGGCCTGTCGCCCAGCTTCACCATCTGCGATCGCGGCGACGCCGCCGACCTGATGAACGTGGTGCGGCACGACCTGGGCCTGTCGGCCCAGGCTTCGCGGTTCCCGCGCAAGGAAACCTGCCTGTCGATCTACTCGCGCGTGGTCAACACGCAGGCGCCGCTCGAAGACGTGCTCAAGCACTGGTTCCCGCGCTATGCCATGTGGACGGATGCGCTGCGCGGACTATTTGCCGGCTATGTGCAAGCCAAGCAAAAGCAGCAGGTGCTCGACTACGACGACCTGCTGCTCTACTGGGCGCAGGCACTGGCCGAGCCCGCGCTGGCGCAGGACATGGGCGCGCGCTTCGACCACGTGCTGGTGGACGAATACCAGGACACCAATGCGCTGCAGGCTGCCATCCTGCTCGCGCTCAAGCCCGACGGGCGCGGCCTGACGGTGGTGGGCGACGATGCCCAGTCGATCTACGCCTTCCGTGGCGCCACGGTGCGCAATATCCTCGATTTCCCCACCCAGTTCACGCCGGCCGCGGACATGGTCACGCTGTCGCGCAACTACCGCTCCACCCAACCCATCCTGGCCGCCGCCAACGCGGTGATCGGGCTGGCGGCCGAGCGCTATACCAAGGACCTGTGGTCGGAGCGCGGCTCGGCCGAGAAGCCGGAAATCGTGGTGGTCAACGACGAGGCGGACCAGGCCCGCTATGTGGTCGAGCAGATCCTCTCGCGGCGCGAGGCCGGACTGGCGCTGCTGTCGCAGGCGGTGCTGTTCCGCGCCGCCGACCACAGCGCGCAACTGGAGATCGAGCTGGTCCGGCGCAATATCCCGTTCGTGAAGTTCGGCGGCTTGAAGTTCCTGGAATCCACGCACGTGAAGGATGTGCTGGCGGTGGTGCGCTGGCTGGAAAATCCGCGCGACCGCATGGCAGGCTTTCGCAGCCTGCAGCTATTGCCGGGCGTGGGACCCAAGACTGCCGCTCGCGTGCTCGATGCGGTGGAAATCGCCACCGAGCCGCTATTTGCCCTGGAGTCCTTTGAGGCGCCGCCAGCCGCCGCCGAGGCCTGGCCCGACCTGCTGGCGCTGGCACGCAGCCTGATGGCCCCGGCCGCGCCGTGGCCATCAGCCTTCGAGCAGGTGGTGGCGTGGTACCAGCCGCACCTCGAGCGCCTGCACGACGACGCGCCCGCGCGCGCCGCCGACCTGCAGCAGCTGGAGCGTATCGCCGCCACCTACGCGTCGCGCGAGCGCTTCCTGACGGAACTCACGCTGGACCCGCCGGACGCATCGAGCGACGAATCCGGCGTGCCGCTGCGCGATGAGGACTACCTGATCCTGTCCACCATCCACTCGGCCAAGGGCCAGGAATGGAAGGCCGTCTATGTGCTCAATGCCGTCGACGGCTGCATGCCTTCGGACCTGGCCACCGGCACCACCGAGGAAATCGAGGAAGAGCGCCGGCTGCTATACGTCGCCATGACCCGCGCCCGCGACCACCTCGACATCGTGGTGCCACAGCGGTTCTATGTGCACCAGCAGACCGCCTATGGCGATCGCCACGTCTACGCCTCGCGCACGCGCTTTCTGCCCAACCGCGTGATGCCGCTGTTCCACAGCCGGTCCTGGCCGCCGCCCCCGCCGGTGGCGGACGCGCCGGCCAAGGCGCCGCTGCCCAGGCTGGACCTGGCCGGGCGCATGCGCGATATGTGGAAATGAGCCCGCGTGTCAGTTGACCGCCGCGCCAGCCGCGCGCACCACCCCCACCAGCGCGCCGGCGCGCAGTTGCGCGGCAATGGCTTCGATGTCGTCGGTCATGTAGCGATCCATCGCCAGGAACGGCACGCGTTCGCGCACAAAGGCAAAGACCGCGCGGCCCGCCGGCGACAGGCTTTCCACCGCGCCGGCCAGCTCGGCAGCCTGGCAGGCTGCGAGCAGCTCCACGGCGAGGATGTACTGGTTGTTGTCGATGATGCGGCGTGCATTGCGCGCGCCGATCAGGCCCATGCTCACCACGTCCTGGTTGTCGCCGTTGGACGGCACGCTCTGGATGCTGGCCGGGCTGCAGATGGTGCGGTTCTCGGCGATCAGCGCGGTGGCCGGATACTGCGCGCCGGCAAACCCGCAGCTCAGCCCCTCGTTGGCGGCCGCCAGGAAAGCCGGCAAGCCGTTATTCAGGTGCGGGCTGAGCAGGCGGTTGAGGCGACGCTCCGACACCACGCCGAGCTGCGTGGCCGCGATGGCGAGGAAGTCCATGGCAAACGCGACTTGCTGGCCATGGAAATTGCCGCCGTGGAACAGTTCGCCGTCGTCGAAGAACAGCGGATTGTCGTTGGACGAATTCAGCTCGCGCTCGACCACGGTGGCGCAGTGCCCCAGCGTGTCGCGCACCGCGCCCAGCACCTGCGGAATGCAGCGCAGCGTGTAGGCCTTTTGGATAAACACGCCGGTGCCGGTGTTCTTCTCGTCGCCGGCGCGGGTCTTCATTTCGCCCGCCAGCTGGCCATGCCCTGAGAGGCGCGTGGAACCCGCCAGCAGCGCGCGCAGGTTGGCCGCCGATTGCACCTGGCCCGGATGCGGCTTGGCGATGTCGTGGCCGTGGGTCATGAAGGCATCGGCCGAGGCGTTCAGCCCTTCGAGCGCCAGCGCCGCGATGATCTCGGCCTGCGTCACCTGGGCGCGCATGGTTTCCAACAACAGGCACGCCATGCCGGTCATGGCCGAGGTGCCGTTGATCAGGGCCAGCCCTTCCTTGTGGGACAGCTTGATCGGCTCGATGCCATGCTCGCGCAATACCTGCCCGGTGGGCGCGGTAGTGCCGTCGGCCAGCAGCACCTTGCCTTCGCCAATCAGCGTGATGGCGATATGCGACAGCGGCGCGAGGTCACCGCTGGCGCCGAGCGAGCCCACCTGCGGCACGGCGGGCGTGATGCCCGCCTCGACATAACGCAGCAATTGCTCGATCACCAGCGGGCGTACCGCCGAATAGCCCCGCGCCAGCGCATTGGCGCGCGCAACCATCATCGCGCGCACCTCTTCGCGCCCGAACAGCGGGCCCACGCCGGCGCAGTGGCTGCGCAACAGGTTTTCCTGCAGGGCGCCGGCATGCTCGATATCCACCCAGTTATGCACCAGCTCGCCAAAGCCGGTGGACACGCCGTAGATGGGGATATTGGACGAGGCAAGTTCCTCGAAACGCGCACGCGCATCCGCCACATGGGCACGCGCAGCCTGGTCCAGGCTGGCCGGGCGACGACCTTGCGCCACCTGCGCCAACGCGGCGGCGGTGAGTTGCTGGCCATCGACCTCGACGGCCGTGCCGCCCAGGCGGCTGGATGCGTGCTGGCTGGATACCTCGTTCATTGCGTGTTCCGGATGAGCTGTTCGGGCCCGCGAGTGTATCAAGAGATGTTGACCCGAGGCGCCCAGCGGCCGGTTCACCCGGAAATGCCGGAAGCGCAGGAAGCGCTACAGCCCGTAGCGCTTGATCTTGTCGTACAGCGTCGCCTTGCCCACCTGCAGCAGATCCGCCGCCTGGCTGACCGCGCCGCCGGTGCGCGCCAGCGTATCGGCGATGACGGCACGCTCGTAGTGCTCCATGCGCTCCTTGAGCGGCGTGGAGTCGTCGAGCGCATCGGCGCGCGTGCCGCCCTCCGGCACGCCCAGCACCAGGCGGTCGGCGGCGTTGCGCAGCTCGCGCACGTTGCCGGGCCATGCGCGCTGCATCAGCGCCTGGCGCTGCAGCTCGGAGAGGATGGGCACGGGACGCTGGTAGCGCACCGCCGCCACCAGCATGAAATGCTCGAACAGCGCAACGATGTCCTCGCGCCGCTCGCGCAGCGGGGGCAACGGGATGGTGACCACGTTGAGCCGGTAGTACAAATCCTCGCGGAACGTGCCTTGCGCCACCAGCGTCTCCATATCGCCCTTGGCCGCGGCCACGATGCGCACGTCGATGGCGATGGAGGCATTGGAGCCGAGCCGCTCCAGCGTGCCCTCCTGCAGCACGCGCAGCAGCTTGACCTGCAGCGCCAGCGGCATGCTCTCGATCTCGTCGAGGAACAGCGTGCCGCCCGAGGCGTGCTCGAGCTTGCCCACGCGGCGCTTGCCGGCGCCAGTAAACGCGCCGGCCTCGTGGCCAAACATCTCGCTCTCGAAGATGGCCTCGGGCACCGCACCGCAGTTCAGCGCGACAAAGGGCGCTTGGTGGCGCGGCGACAAAGCATGCAGGCTGCGCGCCACCAGCTCCTTGCCAGTGCCGGTCTCGCCGTTGATCATCACGGGGACATCCGTGGCGGCCACGTTGGCCACCAGCGTGCGCACCTGCTCGATGGCCGGCGAGCGCCCGATGATGCGCGTGCCCGCGGCCGGGCCGGCCAGCTCGCGCCGCAACGCGCGGTTCTCCAGCTCCAGCGCGCGCCGCTCCAGCGCACGGCGCACGGTTTCGGTCAGGCGGTCGGCGCCAAAGGGCTTCTCGATAAAGTCGTAGGCGCCTTCGCGCATGGCCTGTACCGCCATGGTGATATCGCCGTGGCCGGTGACCAGGATCACCGGCACGCCCGGCGCCGCATTGCGGCAGTGCTGCAGCAGGTCCAGCCCGCTGGCGCCGGTGAGGCGCACGTCGGTCACCAGCACGCCGGGAAACTCCGGCGACAGGTGCGGCATGGCGGCCTCGGCCGAGGGCAGCGCCAGCACGGAGAAGCCAGCCAGCTCCAGGCTCTGCGCGGTGGCCTGGCGTACCAGGGGTTCGTCTTCGACGAACAGGACACGCAATCCGTCTTGCATGGCAATGCTCACTCAGTATGGGTGGGAGAGATGGAAGTGGCGCCGTCGCGGGGCGCGGCGCCTTCGGGCGCGGGCGCGCGCCGTAGCATCACCACGAACTGCGCGCCGCCGCCGGGCCGGTCGGCCGCGCTCAGTTGCCCGCCGAACTCGCGCACGATGGACGACGAAATGGCCAGCCCCAGGCCGAGTCCCTGGCCGATCTCCTTGGTGGTGAAGAAGGGTTCGAACAATCGCGGCAAGGCGTCGGCGGCGATACCGGTGCCATTGTCGCGCACCGCGATGCTGACGGTGCCGCCGTGCTCGCTCACCGCCACTTCCACGCAGGGCGCGTGTGGCGCCGCGGTAGCCAGCGCATCGAGGGCGTTGCCGATCAGGTTGAGCAGCACCTGCTCGAGCTTGAGCTCATCGGCCCACACCGCCGGCCCGGGCGGCTGGGACAAGCCCTCCACCTTCAGCGTGACATGGGCCAGGCGCGGGGCCATCAGCGCCAGCACGTGGTCCAGCGCGGCGCGCACATGCACCGCATGCCGTCGCTGGCGCGCCTTGCCGGCGAACAGCTTGAGCTGCCCGGTAATCTTGCCCATGCGGGTGGTGAGGTCGGCGATGGCGACAAGGTTGCCGGCGGCAGCATCGAGCTGCCCGCGCTCGAGCAACACGCGGGTGTTGTCGGAGAACGTGCGCAAGGCTGCCAGCGGCTGGTTCAGCTCATGCGTGATGCCCGCTGCCATCTGGCCCAGCGCCGCCAGCTTGCTGGCCTGCACCAGTTCATCCTGCGCCGCGCGCAGCTCGCTCTCGGCGCGGGTGCGCTCCGCCACCTCGGCTTCCAGCTGCTCGTTGATGGCCATCAGGTCGGCGGTGCGCGCCTCCACCCGTCGCTCCAGCTCGTCGTAGGCGGCTTCGAGCAGGCGCCTGCCGTATTCGATATCGCGCGCGCGCTGCCGGCGCTGGCGCCAGTTGAACAGCAGCAGGCACATGCACGCATAGGCCAGCGCCGCCCCGATGGTGGCATTGCGCGCGCTGGCCAGCACCGGGTCCAGCGCCGCCATCACCTGCATGGTCCAGTCGGCCGGGCCCACCTTGCGGCTGATCTCGAGGTAGCGCTCGGCGTTGCTGCCGGTACCGATACGCACCAGCCGCGCGCCCTCGCCCAGCACTGTCCGGCCGAGCCATTGCGTCACGGGCGATCGCAGCGCCTCCAGCGGCAGCGGCCTGACCTCCCGGTCATGGTACTGGCGCGTGCGGTCCAGCTCGGTTTGCAGCTCGCTTGGCAGCGGCTGCAAGGTGCGGTACTGCCAGGCCGGCACCGAGGAAAGGAAGATCACGCCATGCTCGTCGCTCACCATCACCGGCTCTGCGCCGCCGGCGCCAGCGCGCTGGAACCACTCCAGGTTGAGCTTGACCACGGTCACGCCCACCACGCGCGCGCCCACCTTCACGGGTTGCGCAATGTAGTAGCCGGGCTCATCGCTGGTAATGCCGATGGCGTAGAAGCGCCCGATCTCCCCGCGCGATGCGCTCTGGAAGTAAGGGCGGAAGCGATAGTCGGTGCCGACAAAGCTGCCCGGCTCGTCATGGTTGCTGGCGGCCAGCGCGAGGCCACTGGCGGCAATGACATAGGTGGCCGAAGCCCGCGCGCGGCGGTTGACTTCGGACAGGTAGCGGTTGGCCGCCGCCACGCGCACGGGATCGCCTGGCGCGGCCAGCAGGTCATGGACAAAGGGATGGAGCGAGACCAGCGCGGGGAGGAACTCGTAGCGGTCGAGCGTGCTTTCCAGCGTGGCCGCGTAACGATCGGCGCGGGTCGCCGTGGCTTGCTGCAGCCCGTCGATGCCGCGCTGCATCGATACCAGCCAGGTCAGCGAGCACAGGACGACCAGGCCGACGGCGAGCGCGGCGGCAAAGCCCCGCCAGGTTCCGCCGCCATCACCTGGCGCATGCACCAGGCGGTCAGAAGCAGGATCATGCACGGCGAGGAAATCGTCGGAATGTGGCATCGGCGCATGCGTTGGGACACGCGCCGATGATACCCGCTGGCGGGCGGCGCCGGCTGGCGCCGCCGCTCTGGAGGCCGGGACCTCAGCGGACGCCGGGGCCGGCTTCGGCAAGTTCGGCCGTTTCATCGCCGCCACGGCGCAGCATGCGGTCAAGCTGCACGCGGTCAAGTTCATGCTCCCACGCCGACATGACCACCGTCGCCACGCCATTGCCGATGATGTTGGTCAGCGCGCGGCATTCGCTCATGAAGCGGTCGATGCCCAGGATCAGCACCATGCCCGCCACCGGAATATCCGGCACCACCGCCAGCGTGGCGGCCAGCGTGATGAAGCCGGAGCCGGTCACGCCGCTGGCGCCCTTGGAGGTGATCATCGCCACGCCCAGGACGGTGAGCTGCTGCAGCAGCGTGAGCTCGATGCCGGTCGCCTGGGCGATGAAGAGCACCGCCATGGTCATGTAGATGTTGGTGCCATCCAGGTTGAAGGAGTAACCCGTGGGCACCACCAGCCCCACCACCGATTTGGAGCAGCCGAGGTTTTCCAGCTTTTCCATCAGGTGCGGCAGCGCGGCTTCCGACGAGCTGGTGCCCAGCACGATCAGCAGTTCCTCCTTGATGTAGGAAATGAAGCGGAAGATGTTGAAGCCCGTCAGGCGTGCCACCGTACCCAGCACCACCACCACGAAGACGATCGCGGTGAAGTAAAAGGTGCCGATCAGCTTGAGCAGCGGCACCAGCGAGCCCAGGCCGTACTTGCCGATGGTGAAGGCCATCGCGCCGAACGCGCCCAGCGGGGCCACCTTGGTAATCACGTGAACGATGTGGAAGAACACCTTGGAGACCTGCTCGACGAAGTCGAACACGATCTTCGAGCGGTCACCCATGGCCGCCAGCGCCGAGCCGAAGAACAGGGATATCAGCAGGATCTGCAGGATGTCGCCGTTGGCGAACGCGCTGACCATCGTGTCCGGGATGATGTGCATGAAGAACTCGACCGTGCTCTGGCCATGCGCCTGCGTCACGTACTGCGAGATCGCCTTGGTGTCGAGCGTGGCCGGATCGATGTTGAAGCCCACGCCCGGCTTGAGCAGGTGCGCGGACAGCAGGCCGATCAGCAGCGCGAAGGTGGAGATCACCTCGAAGTACAGCAGCGCCTTGCCGCCGACACGGCCCACCTTCTTCATGTCGCGCATGCCGGCGATACCCGACACCACGGTACAGAAGATGATCGGACCGATGATCATCTTGATCAGCTTGATGAAGCCATCGCCCAGCGGCTTCATGGCTACGCCCGTAGCGGGCCAGAAATGCCCGAGCACGATGCCCACCGCGATGGCGAACAGCACCTGCACGTACAGGATCTTGTAAAAGGGTTTCCTCATGATGTCGTCCTCGGTATTTGACCGTGCCCGCCGCCGCACAGCGGCAGGTTCGCGCGCCCTGCAAATGGAACGCGTCTGCCTTAAGCATTGCAACCGCCGTGCCAGACCAGCCGGTGTCGCCAAGTGACTGATTTCAAAAGGAAGCTGGAAAAGCGGACGACGCCTCACTCCGATTTTCCGGAATTCCGGAAATCAGCCGTCCGGAGATTCGGACGACGCGGCCGGTGTGGGTGCGCGCTACGCCACCCGTCGCCGCGGCGCGGCACGCGCGGCATCGAAGCAGGCTCCCAAAGCGTCGAACCGCCCCCCATGACGCCGTATAATTCAGCCCTTCCACCTATTCTTGGCGGCCGGCGCGCCCCGGGCACTCTTTGCCTGCTGCGTTGCCGCCGCCGATACGCCCACCACGCATGAGCAGCCACTACCAGCACCACGTTTTCTTCTGCCTCAACCAGCGCGAGGACGGCGGCGCCTGCTGCGGCGCGCATAACGCGCAGGCCATGCAGGAATATGCCAAGAAGCGCTGCAAGGCACTGGGCATCTCCGGCGGCGAAGGCCGCGTGCGCATCAACAAGGCTGGCTGCCTGAACCGCTGTGAACTCGGGCCGGTGCTGGTGGTCTATCCCGAGGCCGTCTGGTACACCTTCGTCGACGAGCAGGACATCGACGAGATCATCGAGAGCCACCTGGTAGGCGGCAAGCCGGTCGAACGCCTGATGGTCGATCACTGAATGACCTCAGCCCCGGCCCCGGCTGAAACGCTGAATCACTGAAACCCAGGCGCCACGGCGCCAGAGCCAGCCACCCTGCTTCCTGCTTCCTGTTTCCATGAACGCGCATACCCAGGTACTTACCGTCGCCGGCCCCGTCGGCGCCATCGACGTTTCAGTCGACCTGCCCCAGGCCGGCGCCCCGCGCGGACTCGCGCTGGTGGCCCACCCGCATCCGCTGTTCGGCGGCACCAAGGACAACAAGGTAGCGCAGACACTGGCACGCAGTTTCGTGCAGCTTGGCTACGCCACCGTGCGCCCGAACTTCCGTGGCGTCGGCGGCACCGCCGGCAGCCATGACAACGGCGTGGGCGAGCAGGACGACCTGCTGGCTGTCATCGGCTGGATGCGCACCCAGTCCCAGTGGTCGCCCGATGCCGCCACGCTGCCGCTGGCGCTGGCCGGCTTCTCGTTCGGCAGCTTCGTCGCCAGCCACGTCGCCAGGCGCCTGGCCGAGGCAGGCACGCCGGCGCAGCGGCTGGCCATGGTGGGCACCGCCGCCAGCCGCTGGGAAGTCGCCAACGTGCCGGCCGACACCATCGTCATCCACGGCGAGCAGGACGATACCGTGCCGCTGGCGAGCGTGTTCGACTGGGCCCGCCCGCAGGAACTGCCGGTGATCGTGATCCCCGGCGCCGACCACTTCTTTCACCGCAAGCTGCACCTGATCAAGCAGCTCGTCGTCAATGCGTGGGACCAGTGACGGGGGCGGCGCGCCGCCCCGCCATGTCACCGGATGCACTCCACGCCCCTTTTTTTTGCCGGAAACTGAAACATGTTGAATAGAGCCACGCCGCTTTTCGCGTCCGCCAACACATCCGCCCTGGTCACGGCAGCCGTCGTCGGCGCCGCCGTGGTGCTTGCTCCGGCTCCCGTGCACGCCCAGGGCGTGCCGATGCCGCAGGTGGCGGCCAAGTCCTGGATGCTGTTTGACGTCACCAGCGGCCAGGCCCTGGCTTCGCAGAACGCCGATGTGCGCATCGAGCCGGCTTCGCTGACCAAGCTGATGACCGCCTACCTGGCCTTCGCGGCACTCAAGGAAAAGCGCCTCACGCTGGACCAGACCGTGGTGCCGACCACGATCGTGCAAAAGGTCAAGAGCGACGAATCCCGCATGTTCCTGGAAGCCAACAAGCCGGTCAGCGTGCAGGACCTGCTGCTGGGCCTGATCGTGCAATCGGGCAACGACGCGGCGCTGGCGCTGGCCGAAGCCGTGGGCGGCTCGGAAGAGGGCTTCGTGGCGATGATGAATCGCGAGGCCCAGCGCATGGGCATGAAGAACACCCACTTCAGCAACACCGACGGCATCCCCGATCCGAACCACTACACCACGGCCATGGACCTGGCCACGCTGACCACGCGGATCATCAAGGACTTCCCCGAGTACTACAGCATGTACTCGCAAAAGGAATTCACCTACAACAAGATTCGCCAGCCCAACCGCAACCGCCTGCTCTACATCGACCCCACCGTGGACGGCCTCAAGACCGGCCACACCAAGTCGGCCGGCTATTGCCTGATCTCCTCGGCCAAGCGTCCGCTGGCCAATGTGCCTAACGGCTCGCGCCGCCTGGTCTCGATCGTGATCGGCACCACCACCGAAGCGGTCCGCACGCAGGAAAGCCTGAAGATCCTGAACTACGGCTTCCAGTTTTTCGACACGCTGCGCCTGTACGACCGCGGCCAGGTGCTGGCCACGCCCGACATCTACAAGGGCAAGGCATCGACCGTCAAGATCGGCGTCAAGGACGAGACCTACATCACCGTGCCCAAGGGCACGGGCGGGCGCATCAAGCCGGTGCTGGAGCGCCAGGAACTGCTGGTGGCGCCGCTTGCCGCCGGCCAGCAGGTCGGCACGGTCAAGCTGATGGACGGCGCCACCAAGGTCGCCGAGTTCCCGGTGGTGGCGCTGGAAGACGTGCCCGAGGCCGGCTTCTTCGGCCGCCTGTGGGATACCATCCGCTTGTGGTTCAAGCGCAAGTAAGGAGGGCATTGAAATGAGCGCCGACAATTCCGACCAGGGCAAGCCGGGCGACATCCCGCCGGCCGAATCGCTGATCGAGTACCCCAGCCATTTCCCCATCAAGGTGATGGGCGGCATGCAGGATGGCTTTGCCGAGGCCATCGTGACGCTGGTGCAAGGCTTCGATCCCGACTTCCACGCCGGCAAGATGGAGATGCGTCCTTCAGCCAAGGGCAACTACCTCGGCCTGACCGTCACGGTATGGGTCACCAGTCGCGAACAGCTCGACGAGCTGTATCGCGCGCTGACGTCGCACCCCATGGTGAAGGTGGTGCTGTAGCCGGTTAAGCGGTGTAGCGGGCCGGCGAGCTTGCCGTCATCCTCCGCCTGCACTGCGCGGCTCCCCTCTCCCCTCCGCGCCCGAGGGGAGAAGGCGTAACAACAATCAGGCGCTTCGGACCGGGTTGGCCTGTCTGCCCGGCTTCGTCTGGCGCCTAAAACAAGAAATCATGAACACCATCACCCTCAAGCCCGGCAAGGAAAAATCCTTGCTGCGCCGCCACCCCTGGGTCTACGCCACCGGCGTGGATACCGTCGAAGGCCGCTGCGAGCCTGGCAGCACCGTGATCGTGCGCGCCGCCGACGGCCGCTTTCTGGCGCGCGGGGCGTACAGCCCCTCTTCCCAGATTCGCGTGCGGGTGTGGAGCTTCGACGAGAACGAGCCGGTCGATCACGCCATGTTCAAGCGGCGCGTATCCTCCGCCCTCGCGCATCGCAAGCAGTGGGTGAAAGACAGCGACGCCGTGCGCCTGATCTTCGGTGAATCCGACCGCCTGCCGGGCCTGATCGTCGACTACTACGGCAGCGGCGCCAACGGCCAGCTGGTGTGCCAGTTCAACGCGGCCGGGGTCGAAGCCTGGAAGGACGCGCTGGTGCAGGCGCTGGTCAAGGAAACCGGCTGCCCGAACGTGTACGAGCGCTCCGATGCCGCCGTGCGCGAGCGCGAAGGCCTGCCGCTGGTGACCGGCGTGCTGGCCGGCGCCGAGCCCGATCCCGAGCTCAACGTGACCGAGCACGGCGTGCGCTACTACGTGGACGTGAAGAGCGGCCACAAGACCGGCTTTTATGTCGACCAGCGCGACAACCGCAAGCTGGTAGGCGATCTGGCCAATGGCCGCGAAGTGCTCAACTGCTTCTGCTACACCGGTGGCTTCTCGCTGGCGGCGCTGCGCGGCGGCGCCACCTCGGTGACCTCGATCGACTCCTCCGGCGAGGCGCTCAAGACCGCCGCGGGCAACGTCACCCTCAACGGCTTCGACCCCGAGCGCGCGACCTGGCTCGACGCCGATGTGTTCAAGTCGCTGCGCCAGTTCCGCGCCGACGGCCGCCAGTTCGACCTGATCGTGCTGGACCCGCCCAAGTTCGCGCCGTCGGCCCAGCACATCGACCGTGCCGCGCGCGCCTACAAGGAGATCAACCTGGTCGGCCTGCAGTTGCTGCGCCCGGGTGGCCTTCTGTTTACCTACTCATGCTCCGGCGCGATCAGCATGGAGCTGTTCCAGAAGATCGTGGCGGGCGCGGCGACCGATGCCCGCGCCGATGCGCGCATCCTGCGGCGCCTCTCGGCCGGCACCGATCACCCGATGCTGGCTGCCTTCCCCGAAGGCGAGTACCTCAAGGGCCTGTTGCTGGAAAAGATCTGAAACGGGCCTGAACCCGAAGCGACAGTCCAGGAAGAGACGGCGCCCCCGGGCGCCGTTTTTCCATGGGCATGCCGCGCGCGCGGCCGTCATCCCGTCTTCACGCGAGCGCCTTCAGTCCGTCACAAACGCCGCCTATAGTCCGCTGTGCGGATGCGGCATTGGCAGGTGCCCTCCCGCCTCTTCCTATCAGTCTTCGTGGTAGTTGCCCCGCGGCGTAGCGGGGTTTTTTTTGTTCGCTGCTTCGGGCTGGCGTCATGCCTTTTTTCGCGTTACGCCTTTTCCGGGATCGGGTTGCGAAAACTCACGTTGAGCAGGTTCCACGCGTTGATCGTGACGATGGCAAAGCCAGGCTCGGCGATCTCGTCATCGGAAAAGAACGGCGCTTCGCGCCAGCCGGCAACGGCGTTGAGATGGCGCGGAGAACGGTGTGGGTCACAAAGACTGCCCCCGCAGCTTGTCCCGATGGATGGCCACGGTAGACAGCCCCTTCTAACGCCCGTCTAACGCCCGCCAGCCGAAACTCCCTATAATCGAACGATCGTTCATATCCAGGGCGCCACCGGCGCCCGTTCGTGGTCCAGGAGACGCCATGCCCGCCGCCAAACAATTGCCCCAGGTCCTGCAAAACCTGGCGCTGCCAGTGATTTCCTCGCCGATGTTCATCGTCAGCTACCCCGAGCTGGTGCTGGCGCAGTGCAAGGCCGGCATCGTCGGTTCCTTCCCCGCGCTGAACGCGCGCCCCGCCGAGATGCTGGGCGACTGGCTCACGCAGATGGAAGACGATCTCGCCGCCTTCCGCGCCGCCAACCCGGGCAAGCCGGTCGGGCCGATCGCCGTCAACCAGATCGTGCACACCTCCAATGTGCGGCTGGAGCATGACATCAAGGTGTGCGTGGACCACAAGGTACCCATCTTCATCACCTCGCTGCGCGCGCCGCCCAAGGAGATGATCGACGCCGTGCACAGCTATGGCGGCATCGTTCTGCACGATGTGATCAGCATCCGCCACGCCGAGAAGGCGATCGAGGCCGGCGTGGACGGGCTGATCCTGGTGGCGGCTGGCGCCGGCGGCCATGCCGGCACGCTGTCGCCGTTCGCGCTGGTGGGCGAAGTGCGCAAGATCTTCGACGGCGTGATCGCGCTGTCGGGCTCGATTGCCACCGGCGAATCCGTGCTGGCCGCGCAGGCCATGGGCGCGGACTTCGCTTACGTCGGCACCCGCTTCATTGCCTCGCAGGAAGCCCATGCCAGCGAGTCCTACAAGCAGTCGATCACCACCTCCGCCGCGGCCGACATCATCTACACAAACCTGTTTACCGGCGTGCACGGCAACTACATCCGCGAGAGCATCGAGGCCTCGGGGCTGGATCCCGCCAACCTGCCGCAGGCGGACAAGACCAAGATGGACTTTTCCAGCGGCGCCTCCAAGGCCAAGGCATGGAAGGACGTCTGGGGCGCCGGCCAGGGCGTGGGCCAGATCCACGACATCCCCACCGCCGGCGAAATCGTGGCGCGCATGAAGACCGAGTACAACGACGCACGCGCCCGCCTGGGGCTCGCGGTCTGAGCGCGTTGCCAGCCGCTACGCCCATCCGTCCCGCCCCGCCCGCCGCGCACAGCCGCAGGCAACGCGCGCTGCGCGGGCTGTGGGTGGCGCTCGGCGTGCTCAGCCTGCTGCTGGGCATCGTCGGCATCTTCCTGCCTGTGCTGCCGACCACGCCTTTCGTCTTGCTGGCCGCCGCGTGTTTCGCGCGCGGCTCGGAGCGCTTCCATGCGCGACTGATTGCGCATCCGCGCTTCGGCCCGCTGGTGCGTGACTGGCAGGCCCATCGCAGCATTCCCCTGCGCGCCAAGCAGTTGGCCGTTGGCATGATGTCGCTGTCGATGGGCACCACCGCATGGCTGATGCGCGAACGTCCGCTGGCCTCGCTGACACTGGTCGCCATCGCCGCGGCCGTCAGCGCGTGGCTGGTGTGGCTGCCGACGCGGCCCGCCGGCGGCCATGCTGCTCCGCCCCCCGGCCGCGATCGCGCTCAGTCGTAGCGCCGCGCGTCCTCGATCACCTTGCCATCCTGCAGCAGCGAGCCCGCCGCAACGAAGCGCACCTCGCCGCGCAGGCGCATCACCTCGCGCAGCGATTCGCCAATGGCCTGTGCCAGCGCCGCGTCGTCGCGCGCGGCGTCGCAATGCAGCGTCATCACGTCGGCACCCACGCTGCCCGTCACCACCAGGCGCGCGGCGCGCACCTCGGGATGGCGCCGCACCACCTCGCCCACCTGCCCGGGATGCACGAACATGCCCTTGACCTTGGTGGTCTGGTCGGCGCGTCCCAGCCAGCCCTTGAGCCGCTGGTTGGTGCGCCCGCACGGGCTGGCGCGCTCGTCCGAGCCGGCCACGAACGCCGACAGGTCCCCAGTGCCGAAGCGAATCAGCGGATAGTCGCCGTTGCCCAGCACCGTGACCACCACCTCGCCGGTCTCGCCGTCAGGCATGGGCTGCGTGCCGCCTGGCTCGACGATCTCCACCAGCACATTCTCGTCCACCACCCAGCCGTCGCCGCCCTGCGTCTCGTAGGCGATCAGGCCCACGTCGGCGCTGCCGTACATCTGCTGCACGCGGATGCCGCGCTCGGTGAACCAGGCGCGCAGTGATGGCGGCAATGCCTCGCCAGACACCAGCGCCTTCGTCAGGCCCTGGCAGGGCAAGCCGAGCTCGTCGCCCTTCTCCAGCAGCAGCTTGAGAAAGGATGGCGTGCCCGCGTAGGCCGCCGGCTGCAGGCTCGCCATCGCCTGCACCTGCGATTCGGTCTGTCCCACGCCCGCCGGAAACACACAGCAACCCAGCCGATGCGCGCCGGTTTCCATCATCATGCCGGCCGGCGTGAAGTGGTAGGAGAAGGTGTTGTAGACGAGATCGCCCGAGCGGAAGCCCGCGGCGAACATCGCGCGCGCGATCCGCCACCAGTCGGCACCATGCCCGTCGGGCTCGTGGATCGGTCCGGGCGACTGGAAGATGTGGCGCAGGCCGCCCAGCGGCGTCGCATTCAGCCCGCCCAGCGGCGGCATGGTCTTTTGCCGCGCCGTCATCTCGGACTTGCGCGTCACCGGCAGCGCCGCCAACGCAGCGCGTGAGTCCAGCGCGCGCGGATCCACGTCGCGCAGCACCTGCGCGAAGTAAGGCGCATGCGCCTTGGCATGCGCAACCTGGCGCGACAACGCGTCCAGCAAGGCCTGCAAGCGGGCGGCCGGGGCGCGCGTTTCAAGCGAATCGAAGTATTCAGGCATGGTGCGTAGTTCGCGTAGGTGGTCGCGTGATGAACCGTACTGTTTAATGTCGGATGCGCCGGATGCGCATCGAGAGGCGCGAAGAAGCCGTTGCGAGCGACCCGAGGCAGCGTTGAGGAGCGCCGTCGAGCACGGTTCGCGCGGCAGGCTTGCGCGCTTCTCAGGCGAGCCAGCGCTTGCGCCGGCGATAGCTCTTCACGTCGCGGAAGGAGCTTCTCCCGCCGCCCTCTGCATCATTCGCGGCGACGCCCAGGTAGAACTCCTTCACATCCTCATTCGTGCGCAGCGCCTCGGCCGCGCCATCCATCACCACGCGGCCGTTCTCCAGGATGTAGCCGTAGTCCGCATAGCGCAGCGCCACCATGGTGTTCTGCTCGGCCAGCAGGAAGCTGACCTTCTCGCGCTGGTTCAGGTCGCGCACGATCTCGAAGATCTCCTCCACGATCTGCGGCGCCAGCCCCATCGATGGCTCATCGAGCAGGATCATGCTGGGCTTGGCCATCATGGCCCGGCCGATCGCGCACATCTGCTGCTCGCCGCCCGAGGTGTAGCCCGCCTGCGACTTGCGGCGCGTCTTCAGGCGTGGGAAGTAGTCGTAGATGCGCTCCAGCGCATCGCGTGTTTCGCTGCGCGACAAGCCGCGCGTATAGGCGCCGGTCAGCAGGTTTTCCTCCAGCGTCAGGTGGGCGAAGCAATGCCGGCCCTCCATCACCTGGATCACCCCGCGCTTGACCAGCTCGTTGGGCGTGAGCCGGTCGACCCGGTTGCCGCGGTACTCGATCGAGCCCTTGGTGACATCGCCGCGCTCGGCGTGCAGCAGGTTGGAGATGGCCTTGAGCGTGGTGGTCTTGCCCGCGCCGTTGGCGCCCAGCAGCGCCACGATCCGCCCCTCGGGCACCTCGAGGGAAACGCCCTTGAGCACCAGGATGACGTGGTCGTAGATGACTTCGATATTGTTGACGGACAACAGGCTCATGGTGCGGCTCGGTTGGTGGTTCCTGGCTGGCTTCATCTGCGCTCGCCCGCATGCGGGCGAGCGCAGACGACAACAATCAACAAACGCCTTGCAGCGCCCGGATCAAGACTTCATGCAGGCAGGCGAGATGCCCTTCTCTTTCGCGAACTGCGCGGCACTCGCCTTGAACAGCGGATGGATCAGGTTCTTGTTGCCTTCGATCCAGTCCGACACGACGACCCACTTGGTGCCATCCCACTGCTGGATCTTCACCTTGCCCGAGCCTTCGTGGTTGTCGCAGCTGGTCTTGATCTCCGGCAGCAAGCCCGTGGCGCCCAGCTGCTGCAGGCGCGCATTGTTCACGTTCAGGTTCTCGAATGCCCAGCGCATGTCTTCGCCGCTCATGACCTTGCCCTTGCCATACCTGGCCTGCGCCACGCGGATCGCTTCCACCGTCACCACGGCCGCGGACACGCCACGGTTGTAGAGCACCGAGCCAACCTTGTTGCGGTCCTGCATATTGCCCTTGCCGGCGCCGTAGACCACCTTGTCGATATCGGCGATCAGCGACACGCCCCTGCCCGCCACGTTCCAGGTTGCGCTCATATAGCCCTTGGCCGCATCGCCGGCGGGCACGGTGTCTTCTTCCGAACCTGCCCACCATGAGCCAATCATCTTGTCGCGCGCGAAGCCCACCTTTTGCGCCGCCTTGAGCGCGGTCTGGTTCATCACGCCCCAGCCCCAGAAGATCACGTAGTCAGGATTCTCCTGGCGGATCTTCAGCCACTGCGCGCCCTGCTCGTTGCCGGGGTGCGCCACCGGGATCTCGACCAGATTGAACTTGCCGAGCTTGGCTTCGGCTTCCAGCGCCACGATCGGCTCCTTGCCATAAGCGGAGTCGTGATACAGGTAGACGATCTTCTTGCCTGCCAGCGAGCCGCCGTTCTTGCCCGCCAGGAACTTGACGATGGCCGAGACCTGCATCTGGTAGGTGGTGACCAGCGGGAAGGCATAGGGGAAGACCGAACCGTCGACCGCATCGGTGCGGCCATATCCCATCATCACCAGCGGCACCTTGTCGCCCGCGGTCTTGTCCACCAGCGCGTAGGAGATGCCGGTCGACATGGTGTGGTACGCGGTGCCCTTGCTCATGGGGCTCTTGCCCTTGAGCCGCTCGTAGCACTCCACGCCCTTGGCGTTGTTGTACTCCGTCTCGCACTCTTCCCACGACAGCTTGACGCCGTTCACGCCCCCGTCCTTGAGGTTGACGTAGTTCAGGTAGTCGACGAAGCCGCCATAAAAGGACTGTCCGTTGGCGCCATAAGGGCCGACGCGATAGCTTGGCAGCGCGACGAACTGCTCGCCGCTTTGCGCCTGCACCGCCAGCGGCGCCAGCAGTGCGGCCGACGCCCCCATCGCCAGGGCTATGCGCTGCAGATTGCGAATCAGGATGGTCATGACAGTCTCCTTCACCTTGGCAGGTGTGTTTGTTATGGAATACCCGTTTCTCTTGTGCCGAACCAAAAAACGTCAATGCGATGAGACTCAATGGGGGAATGGCCAGAGCCGCAGCTTCTCCTTCGCGATCTGCCACATCCGCGCCAGGCCATGCGGCTCCACCACCAGGAAGAAGATGATCAGCCCGCCGAACACCATCAACTGGATATGCGACACAGCGGCGTTGGTAAAGGGCAGGTGCAGCAGCGCAGCCAGCGGTGGCAGCGCGATGTCCAGGAAGATCGGCAGCAGCAGGATGAAGGCCGCACCCAGGAACGAGCCGAGGATGCTGCCCACGCCGCCGATGATGATCATGAACAGCACACGGAAGGAAAGGTCGAGCGAAAAACCGTCCGGCTCGACCGAGCCCAGGTAGCAGAACGCATAGAGCGCGCCCGCCACGCCGCAGTAGAACGAGCTCACGGCAAAGGCCAGCAGCTTGGTGCGCATCAGCGGGATGCCGATCACCTCCGCCGCCACGTCCATGTCGCGCACCGACATCCAGGCGCGCCCGGTGGAAGAGCGCACCAGGTTCTTGGCCACGATGGCCAGCACCGTCACCAGCATCAGCACGAAGAGGTACTTCTTCACCGGCGTATCGATGGCGATGCCGAACAGGTTCAACTGCTGCGCGGTGATCACGCCCGATGAGCTGTTGTTGGAGAACCAGGGAAACTTGGTCAGCGCCCACACCACGAAGAACTGCGCTGCCAGCGTCGCCACCGCAAGATAGAAGCCCTTGATGCGCAGCGACGGCAGGCCGAACGCCACGCCCACCATCGCCGCCGACAAGCCGGCGAGGATAAAGGTCAGCAGCACCGGCAGGCCCTCGATGCGCAGCTGGAAGTTGTAGGCCGCGTAAGCGCCCACCGCCATGAACGCCGCGGTGCCGAGCGAGAGCTGCCCCGCGTAGCCCGTCAGGATATTGAGCCCGAGCGCGGCCAGCGCGAAGATCAGGAACGGGATCAGGATGGCCGAGAACCAGTACTCCGAACCCAGCAGCGGGATCGCCACGAAGGCCACCGCCATCAGCACCGCAAAGCCGATGCGGTCCTGGCGGATGGGGAAGATCTGGCTGTCGGCAACGTAGGTGGTCTTGAACTGGCCGGATTCACGGTAGAACATGTTTTCTCTCCTGAGGCGCGGGCCGGTCAGACACGATCGATGTGTTTCTCACCGAACAGCCCCTCGGGCCGCACCAGCAGGAACAACAACGCAAACACATAGGGGAACCAGCCTTCGATGCCGCCGAAGTTGCCGCCAAACGCGGACTGGAACACGGGCGGGATATAGATCTCGGCCAGCTTCTCCGAAGCCCCGATGATCAGCCCGCCGACGATGGCGCCGGGCACCGAGGTAAAGCCGCCCAGGATCAGCACCGGCAACGCCTTCAACGCGGTCAGCGTCAGCGCAAACTGCACGCCATTGCGCGAGCCCCACAGCATGCCCGCCACCAGCGCCACGAAGCCCGCCACGCCCCAGACAATGGCCCAGATATGCTGCAGCGGAATCCCCAGCGACAGCGCCGCCTGGTGATCGTCCGCCACCGCGCGCAATGCACGGCCCACCTTGGTGTACTGGAAGAACAGCGCCAGCGTGCCCACCAGGATGCCGGCGATGCCCGCCGCCGCCAGGTCGAACCTGGATACCACGATATTGAAGCGCGTCAGAATGGCTTCGATGGGCTCGTCGACGATGCCAAGGTTGATCGGGCGCACTTCATTGCCGAACAACAACGGCCCCAGCCCCTCGAGGAAGAAAGACAGCCCGATGGTGGCCATGAACAGCGTGATGGGTGGCTGGTTCACCAGCTTGCGCAGCACCAGCCGTTCGGTGCTGATGCCGACCACCACCATCACGCCAAACGCGCCGATCACGGCCGCCCACATTGGCAGGCCCTTGTCCATCAGCCCCACCACCGCCAGCGCGGCAAAGTACACCATCGCGCCCTGCGCGAAGTTGAACACGCCCGATGCCTTGTAGATCAGCACGAACCCCAGTGCCACCAGCGAGTACATCAACCCCGACAATAAGCCGCCGATCAGGATTTCAAAGAAGAACGTCATGGTTGTCCTTGTCTTGCAGCTGCATCAGTGACCAGCGCCCAGATAGGCGCGAATCACATCCGGGTTGGCCTTCACCGCTTCCGGCGTGCCGTCGCCGATCTTCTTGCCGTAGTCCAGCACCACCACGCGGTCGGAGATGTCCATCACCACGCCCATGTCGTGCTCGATCAGCACGATGGTGGTGCCGAACTGATGGTTCACGTCCAGGATGAAGCGGCACATGTCCTGCTTCTCTTCCACGTTCATGCCGGCCATCGGCTCGTCGAGCAGCAGCATCGAAGGCTCGGCCGCCAGCGCGCGTGCCAGCTCCACGCGCTTTTGCAAGCCGTACGGCAGGCGCCCCACCGGCGTCTTGCGGATCGCCTGGATCTCGAGGAAATCGATCACCTCCTCGACCTTGCGCCGGTGCTGCATTTCCTCGTTGCGCGCCGGGCCCCACCACAGCGCGTTGGCCAGCAGGCCGCTGCGGAACCTGGTGTTGCGCCCGGTCATGATGTTGTCGAGCACGGTCATGCCCTTGAACAGCGCGATATTCTGGAAAGTGCGCGCGATGCCCTGGCGCGCCGCGGCGGTGGGATGCATCTTGCGCCGTTCCTCGCCACGAAACACGATGCGCCCTTGCTGCGGGTGGTAGACCCCGTTGATCACATTGAGCATCGAGCTCTTGCCCGCGCCGTTGGGGCCGATGATGGCGCGGATCTCATGCTCGCGCACGTCAAACGAGATATCGGTCAGCGCCTTCACGCCGCCGAAGGCCAACGAAATATTCTGCAGGTCGAGTATCACGTCGCCGGCCTGCCGCACCTGCGCATGCTCCATCTGAACCCCGCCGAGCGCTTGTGCTGTTGCCCCTGCCCCCGCGCTCGCGCCGCTCCACGCTGGCTGGCCATCGCCGCCGCGCCCCACGCCTTGCCATGCCATTTGCGTCATCCTCTCGCCCCTGCTCATGCTGCGCGCTTCGCGCCGGCGGTGGCCGGGGGGAAGCGCTTTACATCGACCAGCTTCAACGTGGCCGAAACGCTGCCTTCACGCCCGTCCTCGAACTTCACGCGCGTCTCGATGAACTGCTCCGGCTTGCCGGCGTACAGCGCTTCGACCAGCGACGCGTATTTCTCGGCGATATAGCCACGGCGCACCTTGCGCGTGCGGGTGAGCTCATCGTCGTCCGGATCGAGTTCCTTGTGCAGGATCAGGAAGCGCGACACCTGCGAGCCAGCCAGCATGGCATCGACGCAAAGGTCGGCATTCACTTGCTCGACGCATTCGCCGATCATGGCGATCACCTCTGGCTGCGCCGCCAGGTCGATGTAGCCCGCATAGGCCAGGTGGCGCCGCTCGGCCCAGTTGCCCACGGCATCGAAATCGATGTTGATGAACGCGCAGACGCTGTCGCGGCCGGTGCCGAACGCCACCGCCTCCTTGATATAGGGAAAGAACTTGAGCTTGTTCTCGATGTACTTGGGCGCGAACATGGCGCCGTCGGACAGCTTGCCCACGTCCTTCGCGCGATCGATGATCTTGAGGTGGCCGTCGGCGTCGATCACGCCGGCGTCGCCGGTCATGAAATAGCCTTGGTCGTTGATCGCCTCGCGGGTGGCATCGTCGCGCTTGTAGTAGGCCTTCAGCAAGCCCACGCCACGCACCAGCACTTCGCCGTTCTCGGCAATGCGGATCTCCATGCCCGGCGCGGCAGGCCCTACCGAATCGAACTTGACCTTGCCGTCCGGCTGCAGGCAGACATAGGCGCAGGTTTCGGTCTGGCCGTAGAACTGCTTGAGGTTGACGCCGATTGAGCGATAGAAGCGGAACAGGTCCGGGCCGATCGCCTCGCCCGCCGTGTAGCCCACGCGGATGCGGCTCATGCCGAGCACATTGCGCAGCGGCCCGAAGATCAGCGCCTCGCCTGCCGCGTAGCGCAGGCGCTCGGCCAGCGGCACCGGATTGCCGTCGAGGATGTCGGTGCCGCAGCGGCGCGCCACGCCCATGGCCCAGTGAAAGAGCTTACGCTTGATCCAGCCCGCATCTTCCATGCGGATCATCACCTGCGTGAGCAGGTTTTCATAGATGCGCGGTGGCGCGAAGTAATAGGTGGGGCCGATCTCGCGCAGGTCGGTCATCACCGTCTCGCGCGATTCCGGGCAGTTCACGGTAAAGCCCGCCACCATGGCCTGCGCGTACGAGAACAGGTTGTCACCCACCCATGCCATCGGCAGGTAGGACAGCACATCGTCACTTGCGCTCAGGCCATCGAACGCGCAGCCGTTGCGCGCAGCGCCGATCAGGCCGCGATGCGAGTGGCACACACCCTTGGGCTTGCCGGTGGTGCCGGAGGTGTAGAGGATGATGGCGGTATCGTCAGGCTCGCCCGCGGCAACGGCCGCATCGAAGTATCCTGGATTGGCACGATCGAACTCGCGGCCGATTTCCTGCAGGCGCTGGTAAGACATCAATGCAGGATGATCGTAGTCACGCAGCCCGCGCGGGTCTTCATAGATGATGTGGCGCACCTTGCGGCCCTGCGCGGCTAGCTGCTCCTCCACCTCCAGCAGCTTGTCCACCTGCTCCTGGTCCTCCACGATGGCGAAGTCGATCTCGGCATCGTTCAGCACATAGATCATCTCGCCGGCAATGGCATCCTGGTAGAGCGGCACCGGCACGCCGCCCATGGCCTGCGCCGCGCTCATGGCCCAGTACAGGCGCGGCCGGTTGTCGCCGACCACCGCCAGGTTCATGCCGCGGGCAAAGCCCAGGGCCGCCAGGCCGCACGCGAGCGCGCGCACCTCCTGCGCGGTCTGCGCCCAGCTATAGGTTTGCCAGATCCCGAGATCCTTCTCACGGTAAGCCGGGCTTTCCGGCCGCTGCTGCGCATGCGCGAGCAACAAGCGCGGGAAGGTCGTCGCCGACGGTTCCTGCATGGATGTCTCCTGTCCCTCCGGCGCGGGGATCCGCCACCGGTGCCAAGCCTGCTGCCGCTGGTTATACTTGGCCTGTTTTGCCCGGCGGTGTTCGTGCCGCGACGCAACAAGCCCGCCGCGCCTGTCCTGGCGCGCATTCGCGGTTCGTGGTGATCGTAAGATAGTCCATGCCATTTCCCCCGGTTGTCACGCCGATGACAATTCCGGGTTAATCCCTACGGGAAGGTTCCCAGGTCATGCTCAACGATTTCGTCGACCGCTGCGTGTGGGCAGCCGACCTCAGCGAAGCACAACGCGATATCGTCCGCCGCGCCATGTGCGTGCGCGAATATAGCCAGGGCGACTATGTCTGCCATAAAGGCGATAAGGCGGAACACTGGATGGGCGTGCTGGAAGGGATCGTCAAGATCACTACCGTATCGCCCTCCGGCAAATCGGTCACATTCACCGGCGTGCCCACGGGGGGCTGGTTTGGCGAAGGTGCCGTGCTCAAGGGCGAAATCCGCAAGTACGACGTGATGGCGCTGCGGCGCTCGCGCATTGCATTCCTGCCGCGCGAGACTTTTCAGTGGTTGCTGGATACCAGCTTGCCGTTCACGCGGTTCCTGCTGACGCAGTTCAACGAGCGGCTTGGACAATTCATTGCCGCCGTGGAATACGAGCGGCTGCTCGATATCGATTCGCGCGTGGCGCGCGCGGTGTCGTCGCTGTTCAATGAGCACCTGTACCCTGGCCTGGGGACCACGCTGGAAATCTCGCAGGAAGAAATCGGACTGCTGGCGGGCATATCGCGGCAGCGGGCCAACCAGGCGCTGAAGGTGCTGGAGCAGCAGGGACTGGTGAAGGTCGACTATGGCGTGATCGAGGTATTGGACCTGGAAGGGCTGCGGCAGTACGGCGAGTAGGGCCGCCACGCCCCTCGTGGCCGCCTTGCGGCCTGGCCCGAGGGGGCGTGGCGCGCAGTCAACGGAATACGCCGACCGCTTCCACCAACCGGTTGGCCTGCTGTTTCAGGCTCTGTGCGGCGGCCGCGCTCTGCTCCACCAGCGCCGCGTTTTGCTGGGTGATGCGGTCGAGGTCGCCGATGGCATCGCCAACCTGGCTGATGCCCGTGCTCTGCTCGGACGTAGCCAGGCTGATCTCGGCAATCAGGTCGGAGACGCGCCTGACCTGGGCCACGATATTGTCCATGGTCTGGCCGGCGTCGTTGACCAGTTGCGCCCCCGAGTCGACCTTTTCCACGCTGGCGCCGATCAGCGCCTTGATCTCCTTGGCCGCGCTGGCGCTGCGCTGCGCGAGCCCGCGCACCTCGCCGGCCACCACCGCGAAGCCCCTGCCCTCTTCCCCGGCCCGCGCGGCTTCCACCGCCGCATTCAGCGCAAGGATATTGGTCTGGAAGGCGATGCCGTCGATCACGCTGATGATGTCGGCGATCCGCTTCGAGCTGCTGCTGATTTCCTCCATGGTCGCCACCACCTGCGACATCGCCTTGCCACCCTTGGCCGCCTCGGTACTGGCGGAGCCGGACAACGCGTTTGCCTGGGCCGCGGTCTCGGCATTGCTCTTGACCGTGGCAGTCATCTGCGTCATCGACGACGCCGTATCCTGTACGTTGGATGCCGCCTGCTCGGTACGCACGCTCAGGTCGCTGTTGCCCTGCGCGATCTCGCTGCTTGCGCCCTGCACGTTCAGCACCTGCTCGCTCACGTCGTCGATCAGCCAGCGAAACATCAGGCCAAGCTGGCTGATCGTGCGCAGCGTCATGCCGATCTCGTCCACGCGGTCCATATGCTCGACCTGCTGGCTTTCGCCGGACGCCACGCGCAGGGCCTGCGCCATGACCCGCTCCAACGGCCGCGAGATCTGCGCCTCCAGCCAGCCGCAGACCAGCAGCAACATGACGGCGACGATGCCGCCCAGGCCAGCCAGCGGCATCCCGCTCATGCCAAGCGCCGCCGCACCAATGACCGAGGCCGGCAGCAAGGTTGCCAGGGCACCCCGGATGCGCCAGCGCACCGGCATGGTCTTGAAGGCCGACGCCCACCGCTTCCAGCCGCCCTGAATGATCAGGCCCTTGTGAAAACGCCGTTGGCCCGCACTACCCTCGTGGAAGTCCTGGTAGAGCCGCCCGGCGGCGTCAATCTCCTCGCGCGAGGGCTTGGTGCGCACCGACATGTATCCCACCGGCTTGCCGTTGCGCACTAGCGGCATGGCGTTGGCGCGTACCCAGTAATGGTCGCCGTCCTTGCGCCGGTTCTTCACCAGCGCCGTCCAGGGCTCGCCGCTCTTGAGCGTGGCCCACATATCGGCGAAGGCCTCGGCCGGCATATCGGGGTGCCGGACGATATTGTGGGGCTGGCCCCGGATTTCCTCGCGTGTGAAACCACTGACATCGACGAAGGCCGCATTGGCATAGGCAATGCGGCTCTCGGTGTCGGTGGTCGACATCAGCGTGGCGTTCTCGGGCAGTTCGTATTCGCGCTGCGAGACGGGTTGGTTGTTGCGCATAAAGATTCCCCATCGGTTTTCCAAAGCACGCGCGGCGCACAGGCAATGCCACGACTGCGGCGGCGCGTAGTGCATATCAGCGTTTACGGGAATGTCTTTACAAAGCTTTAGCGGTCTGGAGTGAATCAAGCCATTCATCTGGCTTTACTTTGATCGAAATTGATTTCACTCAGTATTTATCGGTTTTTTCGCCACGACAGGCTTGACATAATTTCAGTACGATCGTGCTATTAACTGAAAATTGATATGGGGATTCATGTTTGAAAAATTCAGGCAGGCAGCAAATAGTCAGGAACCGAAAAAGGCATATTTCATTGATCGCGACAGCGCTGCAGAACCCGGCAGGCCGGGGCGTTCGACAAACGAAAAAAAGCTGGCGGCGGATCGCTCCGCTGCCAGCTTTCTTGGTGCCCCCCGTCTGTGATGATGAAGGGGGCTTTCGGCCTTTTACTGCTTCAATGTCACTTGCTGTAGACGTACACACCGCGGCCGGTCTTGCGGCCGAGATAGCCCGCCGCCACCATTTCGCGCATCAGCATGGCCGGGCGGTACTTCGGGTCGGCAAATTCGGTGTACAGCACCTCCATCACCGCCAGCATCGTATCCAGGCCGATCATGTCAGCCAGCGCCAGCGGGCCGATCGGGTGGTTGCAACCCAGCTTCATGCCCTCATCGATTTCTTCCGGCGACGCCAGGCCTTCGCCCAGTACGCAGAACGCCTCATTGATCATCGGGCAGAGAATCCGGTTGACCACGAAGCCCGGGTTGTTCTTCACGGTGATCGGGTACTTGCCGAGGTTCTTCGACAGTTCTTCCACCAGCGCGTGCGTGGCATCGCTGGTCTGCAGGCCGCGGATCAGCTCCACCAGGGCCATCATCGGCACCGGGTTGAAGAAGTGCATGCCGATGAAGTTGCCCGGCCGGCTGGTGACGGCGGCCAGCTTGGTGATGGAGATCGACGAGGTGTTGGACGCAACGATCACGTCATCGCCGACGACGCCGTCGATCTGCTTGAGGATCTTGACCTTGAGGTCGAAGTTCTCGGTAGCGGCTTCGATCACGATGTCGGCGGCCTTGAGCGCGTCATAGGATGTGGAGCCCTTGATGCGCGCGAGTGCAGCGTCCTTGTCGGCTTCGCTGATCTTGTCTTTCTTGATCAGGCGATCCAGGCTGCTGCCCACGGTGGCGATGCCCTTGCTCACCGCTGCGTCGCTGATGTCCACCATCACTACGTCCAGGCCCACCACGGCGCACGCTTGCGCGATGCCGTTGCCCATGGTGCCGGCGCCTACGATGCCCACTGTCCTGATTCCCATCTTGTCTTCCTTGTTGCTGGTTGCTTGATTCTGGCGTGGCGCGCTGCAGTCACGGCGCACCGATGTATCTGGTCAGGCTTCGCGCAGCGCGGCGACGATGCGCTCGGCATGCTGGCTGAGGATTTCCGGATCCTGCATGTCGCTGCCGTGGCCGCGCAGGGTGCGCTCGGCGTAGCGCGGCACGATGTGGAAATGCACGTGCGGCACGGTCTGGCCCGCGGCGGCGCCGTTGAACTGGCCGATCGAGATGCCGTCCGGCGAGAAAGCGGCGCGCACCGCGCGGGCGACGCGCTTGGTGGTGCGGATGGCGGCTTCGGCGCCAGCATCGGAAAGGTCGAACAACTCGGCGGCGGGTTCCTTGGTCACGACCAGTACGTGGCCATCCGACTGCGGCATGATGTCCATGAAGGCCATGGTGTCGGCGTCTTCATATACCTTGTTGCAAGGCAATTCGCCACGCAGGATGCGGGCGAAGATATTGTTGGGATCGTACACGGTACTCCTGATTGGTCTTGGTCTTGATCTTCGCTGGCGCTCGCTGCCCGCAAGGCGACGCGGCTGGCGCAAGCGTCAAGTTTAACGCAGGGGCCTCGCACGAGACAGCCCCTGGCCGACGGATCACATATTGCGGCGGTACTGGCCTCCTACCTCAAACAATGCATGCGTGACCTGCCCGAGCGAGCACACGCGCACCGCGTCCATCAGCACCGCAAACACATTGCCGTTGTCGATCACAGCCTGGCGCAGCCGCTGCAGCATGGCCGGCGCCGCATCCGCATGACGGGCGTGGAAGTCCGCCAGCCGCGCAAGTTGCCCCTGCTTCTCCTCTTCGCTGGAACGCGCCAGTTCGAGCGATGGCGGCGCGGCGTCGCCATCGGGATTGCGGAACGTATTGACGCCGATGATGGGCAGCGTGCCGTCGTGCTTGCGCTGCTCGTAGTACAGCGACTCGTCCTGGATCTTGCCTCGCTGGTATCCCGTCTCCATCGCGCCGAGCACGCCGCCGCGCTCGGCGATGCGCTCGAACTCCTGCATCACCGCGTCTTCCACCAGGTCGGTCAGCTCATCGATCAGGAAGCTGCCCTGGTTGGGGTTCTCGCATCTGGCCACGCCCCACTCGCGGTTGATGATGAGCTGGATCGCCAGCGCACGGCGCACCGACTCGCCGGTGGGCGTGGTGATGGCTTCGTCGTACGCGTTGGTGTGCAGCGAGTTGCAGTTGTCGTAGATGGCGATCAGCGCTTGCAGCGTGGTGCGGATATCGTTGAAGTCGATCTCCTGCGCGTGCAGCGAGCGCCCGGAAGTCTGGATGTGGTACTTGAGCTTCTGGCTGCGTTCATTGGCGCCGTACTTGTCGCGCAGCGTCACCGCCCAGATGCGGCGCGCCACGCGGCCCAGCACGCTGTATTCCGGGTCCATGCCGTTGGAGAAGAAGAACGACAGGTTGGGCGCGAAGTCATCGATATGCATGCCGCGCGCCAGGTACGCCTCCACATAGGTGAAGCCGTTGGACAACGTGAACGCCAGTTGCGAGATCGGGTTCGCTCCCGCCTCCGCGATGTGATAGCCGGAGATCGACACCGAGTAGAAATTGCGCACCTGGTGATGGACAAAGTACGCCTGGATATCGCCCATCACCTTGAGCGAGAACTCGGTCGAGAAGATGCAGGTGTTCTGGCCCTGGTCTTCCTTGAGGATGTCGGCCTGCACCGTGCCGCGCACGTTCTGCAGCACCCACGCGCGGATCTTGCCTTGCTCGTCGACGGTGGGCTCGCGGTCGTTGTCGGCGCGGAACTTGTCGAACTGCTGGTCGATGGCGGTGTTCATGAACATCGCCAGGATAGTGGGCGCGGGCCCGTTGATGGTCATCGACACCGAGGTCGACGGGCTGGTGAGGTCGAAGCCGTCGTACAGCACCTTCATGTCGTCGAGCGTGGCGATCGACACGCCCGAGTTGCCAACCTTGCCGTAGATGTCCGGGCGGGTGTGCGGGTCCTCGCCGTACAGCGTGACCGAATCGAAGGCGGTGGACAGGCGCTTGGCGTCCATGCCCTCGGAAACCAGCTTGAAGCGGCGATTGGTGCGAAAGGCATCGCCCTCGCCGGCGAACATGCGGGTGGGGTCTTCGTTCTCGCGCTTGAAGGCGAACACGCCGGCGGTGTAGGGGAAGCTGCCAGGCACGTTCTCGCGCAGCAGCCACTTGAGCACTTCGCCGTCGTCCTCGAAGCGCGGCAGCACCACCTTGCGCACCGTGGTGCCGGACAAGGTGGTGGTGGTGAGCGTGGTGCGGATTTCCTTGTCGCGGATCTTCACCACGTATTCGTCGCCGCTGTAGGCCTTGCGCATCTGCGGCCACATCGCCAGCAGCTTGCGCTCCTGCGCGCCGAGCGCGGCGTCGCGCTCGGTGGCCAGAGCCTGCAGCGCTTCGCCCTGGTCTTCTTGACCGGAGGCCGCCAGCAGCATGCGGCGCGCCTCGCGCAGTTGCTGGCGCTCGCGCGCCAGCCGGCTCTGCGCATCCACGCGGCGATGATAAGCGCGCACCGTGTCGGCGATCTCCGCCAGGTAGCGGTTGCGCGCCGGCGGGACGATCACGTTCTGGCCGGTGGAGACACGTCCGCTCAACTGCGGCAGCACACCGGCCGGCGCACGCATGCCGCGCGCGCACAGCGCTTCGCGCAGGCCCTGGTAGAGCATGGTCACGCCGTCGTCGTTGAAGCGCGACGCCTGGGTGCCGTACACCGGCATCTCCTCGGGCTTGGCATGCCACTGCTCGCGGTTGCGCTGCACCTGCTTGGCCACGTCGCGCCACGCGTCCTGCGCGCCCTTGCGGTCGAACTTGTTGATGGCGACAAAATCGGCGAAGTCCAGCATGTCGATCTTCTCGAGCTGGCTGGCGGCGCCGAACTCAGGCGTCATCACGTAGAGCGACAGGTCCACGTGCGCAACGATGGCGGCGTCTCCCTGCCCGATGCCCGAGGTCTCGACGATGATCAGGTCGAAGCCGGCCACCTTGCAGGCCGCCAGCACATCGGGCAGCGCCCGCGAGATCTCCGAGCCGGCCTCGCGCGTGGCCATCGAGCGCATGAAGATGTGCGGATGGTTGATCGCGTTCATGCGGATGCGGTCGCCCAGCAGCGCACCGCCGGACTTGCGGCGCGACGGGTCGATCGAGATCACCGCGATGGACAACGCATCGCGCTGGTCCAGCCGGATGCGGCGGATCAGCTCATCGGTCAGCGAGGATTTGCCCGCGCCGCCCGTGCCGGTGATGCCGAGCACGGGCGTCTTCACCGTGGCCGCCTCGGCGCGCAGGGTGTCGGCCAGCGCGGGATCCGCCTTGCCGTTTTCCAGCGCCGTGATCAGCTGCGCGAGCGCGCGGCGGTCGCCGCCTTTCATCGCATCGAGCGTGGCGGGGGCGTAGCGCGCCAGGTCGATATCGCAGCGCTGCACCATGTCGGCGATCATGCCCGCCAGGCCCAGGCGCTGGCCGTCCTCCGGGCTGAAGATCCGTGCCACGCCGTAGGCTTGCAGCTCGCGGATCTCGTCCGCCACGATCACGCCGCCACCGCCGCCGAACAACTGGATGTGCTCGCCGCCGCGCCGGCGCAGCAGGTCCACCATGTACTTGAAATACTCGACGTGGCCGCCCTGGTAACTGGAGATGGCGATGCCCTGCACGTCTTCCTGCAAGGCCGCGCTGACCACTTCTTCCACCGAGCGGTTATGCCCGAGATGGATCACCTCGCAGCCCGAGGACTGCAGGATGCGCCGCATGATGTTGATGGAAGCGTCGTGACCGTCGAACAGCGAGGCCGCGGTGACAAAGCGCACCTTGTTGACGGGCCCTTTCGGTCCCTGCGCCTGATGGGGAGCGCCAGGTTGAGCGCCAGGTTGAGCGCCCTTCTGCACATCGGAAAGATCGGTCATTGTCTCCACCACGTTCGGTGTTCTGGCTGGTCGCATGACATCCATGGCTGCCGCTCTGGAGGCGGCTCGGATCTGACACGCGAGCGGTCTGGCTGGTGCCGGCGCAACGGCTTGATTATATGACGTTTACGTTAACGGCAATCACTCCACGGCAGCGCTGAATGCCGCGCGGCGCGGCCAGCCATATGAACATCCTCGCATAGTTGGCGCGACAATGTGGAGGGAGGGAGCGAGGCATCGAGGGAGTTCGATGCCGGCAAACGGCATTCTGGAGAGCGCACGACCAGACACTTGGCCAGGCTTCTACCAATACGGATGGGAGTGGGATGATCGGACACGCGCTGCGCGCGGTCCGGCCGAGATCCTCTCAGAGGCCCGGTTCCGGGCACTGGCCGGCACCGGAGGCACGGCGCTCGCCAAAGCGGCGCTTCAGCGCACTCGCCAGCCCGCCCAGCCAGCGCCACGACGACGGGGCCGGCGTCTCGGCCAGCGTGAAGCGCGCGCCCTCGCTTTCGCCGGACAACCATACCCGGGCGCCGGCAGGCAGCGCAAAGACGGCCCCCGGCAGCAGCCAGATGTCCGCGTGGTGGCCTTCCACCGTGAGCCAGAGGCGGCCTTCGACCGCCTTCACGCGCTGCCCTTCGCGGGCGCGCCAGCTCACCGGCTGGCCCGGTTCATCGAATTCGAAGATCCTTAGTTCGCGCATTTCATCACTCCTGTTCTGCATGGCGGCCATGTCTGCCGTGCCCACCGGCCCAGCCAGTGCTGGCACTTCCACCGCATGCCTTCCATTATTCACAGCGCAAACTACAATCCCATGAACAGTTGCGAACAGTTTGACATGAACTGTTCAGTAGTTTTTCCTGACACTTTCCCCTGCACCCTGCCGATGAAGCTGACCCTCGTTCCCGCCACCGGCGTGCCCCTGACCGACCAGATCGTCAACGAGGTCAAGACCTGGATCAGCGCGCGCGAGGTGCGCCCCGGCGCGCGCCTGCCGTCGATCCGGCAGCTCGCGGCGGAGCATGGCATCAGCCGTTTTCCGGTGATCGAAGCCTATGACAGGCTGGTATCGCAGGGCCTGCTCGATTCCCGCCACGGGTCGGGCTTCTTCGTCGCGGACAGCCCGCTGCTGGCGCGCGGCGCCCAAGGCTGGTCGGACCCGCGTCTGGCGGAGGATTTGTCGGACCATATCCTGGAGCAGTTCAACCATCCCAGCGCCACGCTCAAGCTGGCGGGCGGCTTCGTGCCCGAGAGCTGGCGCGACGTGGAAGGGCTGACCCAGGCCATCCGCCAGGTCTCGCGCAACGACATCAACAGCGTGATCCACTACGCCACGCCGATGGGCAGCCCGGAGCTGCGCCAGCATGTGCTGACCCGCGTGCGGCAGCTCGGCATCGCAGCGGAGCTGCCGCAGGTGCTGATCACCACGGGCGCCAGCCAGGCGCTGGACCTGGTGGTGCGGCGCCTGCTCAAGCCGGGCGATACGGTGTTCGTGGAGGATCCTGGCTACTACAACCTGTTCGGCCTGCTGCGCCTGCACGGGGTGCGGCTGGTGGGGGTGCCGCAAACCCGCAACGGCCCCGACCCGGACGCCGCCGAAGCGCTGCTGCGCGAGCACAAGCCCAAGCTGTTCTTCACCAACAGCGTGCTGCAGAACCCGACCGGCTCGACCCTCTCACCGCCGGTGGCGTTCCGCCTGCTGGAGCTGGCGCGCCGGCATGGCTTTCGTTTTGTCGAAGACGATATCTTCTCGGACTTCCAGACCAACTACACCGACCGGCTGGCCACGCTGGACCAGCTCGAACACGTGATCTACATCGGCGGCTTTTCCAAGACGGTGTCAGCCTCGCTGCGGGTCGGCTACCTGGTGGCCGACAAGGCGCTGGTGAAGGACCTGGTGGATGTGAAGGTGCTAACCAGCGTCGCGGGCTCGCATTTCGCGGAGAGCGTGACGGCCGCGCTGCTGGAGCGCGGCGCCTACCGCAAATACATGGAGCGGCTGCGGCTGCGGGTTCGCCAGGCCACCGCACGCGCGGTGCGGCACCTGGGCGACGCCGGCTGGGAAGTGTACTGCGAGCCGGCGGGCGGCAATTTCCTGTGGGCTCGTACGCGCGGGATCGAGGATTCGCGCGAGCTGGTGACCCTGGCCGAGCAGCATGGGGTGACGCTGGCGCCCGGCAATTACTTCCGGCCGGGCGGCGAGGATTCGGCCTGGATCCGCATCAACTCCGCCTTTGTCGAGGAGCCGCGCGCGCTGGCCTTCCTGCAGGAAGCCGGCGCGCGCGAACGGTAAGCGCAGGCGGCGTCAGGCGCCGCCGTGCAGCACCGCGTTGCGGCGCGCGTAAAGGAAGTAGATCGCCAGGCCAATCGCCAGCCACGCCAGGAACGCCACCCACGTCAGGGCCTGCAGGTGCGCCATCAGGAACAGGCAAAAGCCCACCGACAGCAGCGGCACCACCGGCACCCCCGGGCAGCGGAAGGCGCGCGGCAGGTCAGGCCGCGTCTTGCGCAGCACCAGCACCGCCACCGAGATCAGCGTGAAGGCAGACAGCGTGCCGATATTGATCAGCTCCGCCAGCACATTGAGCGGCACGAAAGCCGCGATGAAGGCAAACACGATGCCCACCGTCCACGTGGCGAAGAACGGCGTGGCATGCACCGGGTGCACCGTCGAGAGCCGCTCCGGCAGCAGCCCGTCGCGCGACATGGCAAAGATGATGCGGGTCTGGCCGAAGGTCATCACCAGGATCACCGTGGTCATGCCCAGGATGGCGCCGAGATCAACGAATCCGGCCACCCAGTTCTCGCCCGCGTACTGCAGCGCCAGCGATACCGGATGATCGATGCCCGCGAACTTGGCGAAGGGCACGATGCCGGTCATGATGGCCGCCACCGTCACGTACAGCACGGTGCAGACCGCCAGCGAGCCGATGATGCCGATCGGCAGGTCGCGGCGCGGGTTGCGCACTTCCTCGGCCGCCGATGTCACCGCGTCGAAGCCGATAAAAGCGAAGAACACCAGCGCGGCCGCATTGAAGACGCCGTCCAGCCCGAACGGCGCGAACGGATGCCAGTTGGCCGGCTTGACGTGCCACACGCCCACCCCGATAAAGAGCAGCACCACGGCAATCTTGACGGCCACCATCACGTTGTTCAGGCGCGCCGACTCGCGCACGCCATAGGACACGACCCAGGTGATCAGCAGCATGATCACGGCAGCCGGCAGGTTGAACAGCGTCTGCACGCCCGGCACGGCACCGGGTGCGGCGGTAAGCATGGCCGGCAGGTGAATGCCGAAGCCCGCCATCAGCGACTGGAAATAGCCCGACCAGCCCACCGACACCGCCGAGGTCGCAAGACCATATTCAAGCAGCAGATCCCAGCCGATCATCCACGCCACGATCTCGCCAAGCGTGGCGTAGCTATAGGTGTAGATGGAGCCGGAGACGGGGATCGCGGACGCGAACTCGGCGTAGCAGAGCGCGGCAAACCCGCAGGCGAGCGCGGCGATCACGAAGGAGACGGTCAGCGCCGGGCCCGCCGTGAGCGCGCCGGTGCCCGTCAGCACGAAGATGCCGGTGCCGATGATGGCGCCAATGCCCATCAGGATCAGGTCGACGGGGCCGAGCACCTTTTTCAGCCCGTCATCGCGTGCGGCGGCCAGCATGGCCTCGATGTTCTTGGTGCGGAACAGACTCATCGGTGGGTACCCCTGGCGCGCTGGGCGGCTTTGAAAAGCGGCGTATTTTAGCGCGATGGGGCGGACGGATTCGTCACTTTTGGGTTGCTCGCTGTTTCTTTGAGCGGCAACAGCCAAAACACCCCATCATCCATTCAACGCCAGAACCCTCACTTAGCCACCGGCATCGTAAATTCCGCCCCCTTCCCGATACTGTCCGGCCAGCGCTGCATGATGCTCTTGTACCGCGTGTAAAAGCGAATGCCTTCCTCGCCATAAGCATGATGATCGCCAAACAACGAGCGCTTCCACCCGCCGAACGAATGCCATGCCATCGGCACCGGGATCGGCACGTTGATGCCCACCATGCCCACCTGGATCTGGCGCGAGAACGCACGTGCCACGCCGCCATCGCTGGTGTAGCAGGACACGCCGTTGCCGTACTCGTGGCCGTTGATCAGGTCCACTGCTTCGGCAAGGTCATGCACGCGCACCACCGACAGCACAGGGCCGAAGATCTCTTCCTTGTAGATGGTCATGTCCGGCGTGACGTTGTCGAACAGCGTGCCACCCACGTAGAAGCCGTTCTCGTGCCCGTCGACCTTGTGGCCGCGGCCATCGGTCACCAGCTTGGCGCCCTCTTCCACGCCCTTGGCGATGTAACCTTCTACCTTGGCCTTGTGCGCGGCGGTCACCAGCGGGCCCATCTCGGCATCGTCTTGCATGCCGTTGCGGATCTTCAGCGACCGCGCGCGTTCGGCCAGGCGCGGCACCAGCTTGTCGGCGACATCGCCCACCGCCACGGCCACCGAGATGGCCATGCAGCGCTCGCCGGCCGAGCCATAGGCAGCACCGATCAGCGCGTCCACGGCCTGGTCGAGGTCGGCGTCAGGCATCACCACCAGGTGGTTCTTTGCACCGCCCAGGGCCTGCACACGCTTGCCGCGCCTGGTGCCTTCGGTGTAGATGTACTCAGCGATCGGCGTGGAGCCGACGAAGGACAGCGCCTGCACGTCCTTGTGCGCCAGCAGCGCGTCGACGGCTTCCTTGCCGCCTTGCACCACGTTGAACACGCCATCCGGCAGGCCGGCCTGCTTGAGCAGGTCGGCAATCAGCAGCGAGGGCGAGGGATCGCGCTCGGACGGCTTGAGCACGAAGGTATTGCCGCAGGCCAGCGCCACCGGGAACATCCACATCGGCACCATCACCGGGAAGTTGAACGGCGTGATGCCGGCCACCACGCCCAGCGGCTGGCGCAGGTTCCAGTTGTCGATGCCGCCGCCAATGTTGTCGGTGAAGTCGGTCTTGAGCAGGTTGGGAATGCCGCAGGCAAACTCAACGATCTCCACGCCGCGGGTGACTTCGCCCTTGGCATCCGAGAACACCTTGCCGTGCTCGCGCGTGATCAGCGCGGCGAGGTCGTCATGGTGGCGGTCGAGCAGTTCCTTGAACTTGAACAGGATGCGCGCGCGCTTGAGCGGCGCGGTCTCGGACCAGGCCGGGAACGCGGCGTGGGCCGCAGCCACGGCGGCATCCACGTCCTGCGCCGAGCCGAGCGCCACGCGCCCGGCAACGGCGCCCGTGGCCGGGTTGAAGACGTCGGCAAACCGGTCCGACGAGGCGGCGCGCACGGTCCCGCCAATGTAGTGCGCAATGTCGGCGATCTGCCGGTTCTCTGCGATGTTCACGTCAGTGTTCCTTGTCTTGTCTTTGCGGCCACGGCATTCGCTGCAATCACTGCAGTTCTTGCAGCACTGTCTTCACGGTGTCGAACATCTCTTCGATCTGCGCCTCGGTGATGATCAGCGGCGGCGAGAAAGCCAGGATGTCGCCGGTGTAGCGCACCAGCACGCCGCGCTCCAGGCATTTCAGGAAGGCCTCATAGCCACGCGCGCCGGGCTGGCCGGGACGCGGTTCCAGCTCGATGCCGGCGACCATGCCGAGGTTGCGGATGTCCTTCACGTGGGGCGCACCGCGCACGGCGTGCACCGCGGCTTCGAACTTCGGCGCCAGCTCGGCGGCACGGCCGAACAGGTTCTCGTTCTTGTAGATATCCAGCGTGGCGATGGCCGCGGCCATGGCCAACGGGTGGCCGGAATAGGTGTAGCCGTGCAGGAACTCGATGGCGCCCGGCGCCGCGGCGTTGACCACGGTGTCGTGCACTTCGCGCCGCACCGCCACCGCGCCCATCGGCACGGCTGCGTTGTTGATGGCCTTGGCCATCGTGATCAGGTCCGGCGTGACATTGAAGCGCTCGGCGGCGGTGGCCGCGCCCAGGCGGCCGAAGGCGGTGATGACCTCGTCGAAGATCAGCAGGATGCCGTGCTTGCTGGTGATCTCGCGCAGCTTTTCCAGGTAGCCAACCGGCGGCACCAGCACGCCGGCCGAGCCGGCCAGCGGCTCGACGATGACGGCGGCCACGTTGGACGGGTCGTGCAGCGCCAGGATGCGTTCCAGGTCGTCGGCCAGGTGTGCGCCCCAGGTCGGCTGGCCTTTGGAGTAAGCCGCCTCGGCAATATTCAGCGTGGCCGGCAGGTGGTCCGTGCCGGGCATCAGGTTGGCCGAGAAGGCCTTGCGGTTGGGGCCGATGCCGCCCACCGCCATGCCGCCGAAGCCAACGCCGTGATAGCCGCGCTCACGCCCGATCACGCGGGTGCGCTGGCCTTCGCCACGGGCGCGGTGATACGCTAGCGCGATCTTCAGCGCGGTGTCGACCGATTCCGAGCCCGAGTTGGTGAAGAAGATGCGGTCCAGCCCGGCCGGCATGATGGCTGCCACCTTGGTGGCAGCCTCGAAGGTGAGCGGGTGGCTCATCTGGAACGGCGGCGCGTAGTCCAGGGTCTGCACCTGGCGGGCGACCGCGTCCGCGATCTCCTGGCGGCAATGCCCGGCAGCGACGCACCACAGGCCGGCGCAACCGTCGAGGATCTGGCGGCCGTCATGCGAGGTGTAGTACATGCCGCTGGCGGAGTCGAGCAGGCGCGGGGCCGCCTTGTACTGCCGGTTGGCGGTAAACGGCATCCACAGGGCATCGAGATCGGGGATCACAGTCTTGGCGGCATCCATACATCCTCCTCAGGAGCAATTGGCATTGGCTTGGGCGGCGGCTGGCGCCGCCCGGGTTGTCAGGTGATTCTGGTGAATGCGGCCACTGTAGCGGCCCTGCCCGGCTTAAAGAATATACGGTCGGCAGAACCTCGCCTTACCGTACAGTTAAGAGTGAGACAACTGTACAGATCAAGAGCCGCCCAAGCCGGGCGATCGCACCCGCGGATCCAGCCGCTTCGCTCGCCACAGCGGTCAAAGTCCCACCAGCAGCCGAATTCACGTTGCAGCGCCGCAAAGCCCCGCGCCGCCATGAGGCTTCCCACCGAACCGGTACGGCCATTAAACTGTACAGGTCCATCCTTACATGTCACGCATGTTTCACCTCGAACTTGTCCGCAGCCGGCGCAGCGGCGACACCCTCACCGAGCAGATCGTGGCGGGCATTGCCAGCCTGGTGGACCGGCGCGTGCTGCGCGCCGGCGTGGCGCTGCCGTCGGTGCGGCGCTTTGCCCAGCAGCATGGGGTCAGCACCTTCACCGTGGCCGAGGCCTACGGCCGCCTGACCGCGCTGGGTTACCTGAGCGCGCGGGTGGGCTCGGGCTACACGGTGGCACACCGCCACGCCCCCGCCGGCCAGGCACCGGCGGCACGCTGGGAGGCGCCGGGGCTCAACGCCGCGTGGCTGCTGTCGGATGTGTTCGCCGATCATTCGGTGCCGATCAAGGCGGGTGCGGGCTGGTTGCCCGGCGACTGGCTCAACGAGGAAGGGCTGCACCAGGCCATGCGCGCCGCGGCGCGGGTGCCCGCCGCGCAAGTCTCGGGCTACGGCCACCCTTACGGCTTCGCCGCGCTGCGCGAGCATATCGCCGCCGGGCTCAGCCAGTACGGCATGCCGGTGCAGGCCCAGCAAGTGGTGCTGACCCAGGGCGCCACGCAAGCGCTGGACCTGGTGGTCCGCACGCTGTTGCGCCCAGGCGACACCGTGCTGGTGGAAGACCCCTGCTACTGCAATCTGCTGCAGATCTTGCGCCTTGCCGGCTTGCAGGTGGTTGGCGTGCGCCGCACCGCCAGCGGGCTCGACACCGACGCGCTCGACCACGCCATCCGCACCCACGCGCCACGCGCGCTGTTCGTCAACACGGTGCTGCAGAACCCCACCGGCGGCACGCTCACCAGCATGAACGCGCACCGCGTGCTGCAACTGGCCGAGCAGTACCGGCTGCTGGTGGTGGAGGACGATATCTACCGCGAGCTGGCGCCGCCCGGCTCACCCATGCTGGCTGCCATGGACGGGCTCTCGCACGTGATCTACGTCAACGGGTTTTCCAAGACCATCACGCCATCGCTGCGGGTCGGCTACCTCGCGGCCAGCCCGGAGTTGGCCAAGGCGCTGGCCCGCACCAAGATGGCAGTGGGGCTGACGTCATCGGAAGTGACCGAGCGGCTGGTGTACTCGGTGCTGACCAGCGGCCACTATGGCCGCCATGTGGCGGCACTGGCCGAACGGCTGCGCGCCCAGCAGGACCGGATCACGGAGAAGATGGAAGCCCACGGGCTGGAGGTGATGCTGCGCCCGGAAGGCGGAATGTTCGCCTGGGCAAGGATGCGGCCGGAAGACGGCGCAGAGCAGGCCGCGCTATCGGGCAACCGGCTGGCGACGCTGGCGCTGGAGCACGGCATCTGGCTGGCGCCGGGGTCTTATTTTGAACCGGAAGAAGGCGATTCGCCGTGGATACGGTTCAACGTGGCAACCAGCGATGAACCCGCGCTGTGGCGGTTTTTTGACGCGCTGCGCGGCAGGCAGACGCAAGGCGCGGGGGCGGGGGCGGAAGCGGAATCCGTTTCCCGCGGCACGCGCGCCCCGCGCGCAGGCATGGTCAGGCTGGCCTGAGCGTCATGGCCTCAGGCCAAGCCAGCCACTTTTGCAGGATCAGAAGCGATAACGCACGTAACCCGTGTAAAAACCGCTGCCCGGATTGGGCTGCTTGATACCGGCGTTGGAGACGTGCTGGTAGCGGAAGCCGGCTTCGTACGCGGTCTTGGGGCCAAAGGCCATGCCCACGCCGATCATGTCGGAGAACTGGAACAGGCTGCCGGAGCGGTGCTCGTCGGAGGTGGCCTTATGGCTCATCATGCGCACGCCGACGGAGGCTTCCAGGAAAGGCACCAGCGAGCCGCCGCGCTTTTCCACGCGCAGGATCGGCGAGAAGCCAAATTCGGTCACATTCTGGTGATTGGTACCGCTGCGGGCGTTCCATTCGGCCAGTTCGGCCTCCCACTGCAGCTTGGCCAGCCAGCCCTGCGGGTTGCCCCAGGCAAAGCCGGAGTCCCAGTTCACGCCAACTTCGTACTTGTCGAGGTTGTGGCCGGGATCGCGGCCAAAGGCCACGTGCACCGCAGGATCAGCGTGCGCGGCAGCGCATGCGCCGAGAGCAGCCATGGCGCCAAGCGCCTTGATACGTGTTGCAATCCGACGGGCAAGGCCGGCGTTCTTCTTATCGATGGTCATGTGCATGATGGGTGGTAATTACCGCAAAGAATGACAAGTCCTAGCGAAAACCTTGCCACCTCCCAGCGGCAAAGCCGACCACCCGTACTCAGGACCAGAGGCGTTCCACTACCCAGCCCGCGGTCACGCAGATCGCGAGCCAGGCGCTCATGCACCCGGCAATAAATCGGTAAGTCATGGTCAATTTCCGCAACAATCGCTCAGGGACAAGCGAATAATTACGGAATTATACATCCGCTCATGAATGTATGTTGAGGCCGGAGAAATCGGGCTAGGGCTCAACGTATCGGTGAGCGATTATGCACCTCCGGGACGGCACATGCTTGCGGCACGGCGGGGGCTGTTGCCGCGCCGCGTCAATCCCCCCTCGCCACGACACTTTGGCCCATGACCACGGCGAAATCCGCTGCCGGCATCGGCCGGCCAAGCAGGTAGCCCTGTGCCGCATCGCAGCCCTCTTCGGCCAGCAAGCGTTGCTGGACGTGGGTCTCCACACCTTCGGCCAGGGTTCTCATGCCCAGCGAGCGCGCCAGCGCGATGACCCCGCGAATGACCGCCAGGGCCTCGGGTGCGCTGCCGAGGACTGCAACGAATGATCTGTCGATCTTGAGGGTCACAACCGGCAGGCGCGTCAGGTAGGCCAGGCTCGAGTAACCGGAGCCGAAATCGTCCAGCGAGGCGCTGATGCCGCAGTGCCTGAGCTCGTCGAGCGCCGCCGCAGCACTGTCGAGGTCGGTCATCAGCGTGTCCTCGGTGACTTCCACGTCCAGCAGCCCGCATGGCACCTCATGCTCGCGCGCGAGGTCCGCCAGCAAGCCCGCCAGCCCCGGCATGACCAGCTGCCGCGCCGACAGATTGAGCGAGATCCTGGGCACCGTCAGGCCGCCGCGCCGCCAGGCCGCTATCTGGCGGCACACGGCGCGCATGACCCACAGCCCCACCGCCGGCTCCAGCGGCGACTCCAGCAGCACATCGAGAAAGGCGGCGGGAGGCAGCAGGCCGCGCGTTGGGTGCTGCCAGCGCAACAACGCCTCCGCGCCCGCCAGCCTGCCATCCGGCAGCGACCACTGCGGCTGGAAGTGAAGCACCAGCTGGTCGTCGGCCATCGCGGCATGCAGGTCGGCGCGCAACTGCAAGCGCTGCCGCAAGCCTTGGGCAAGGTCCAGGTGGAAGACGCGGAACTGGAAACGCCCCGCAGCCTTGGCCGCATACATGGCAGCATCGGCGTGGTTCAACAGGGTGTCGGCGGTGTCGCCGGCCTCGGGCCACTGCGCGATCCCTACGCTGGCACCCAGCAGCAGCGTGTGGCCGTCCACCTGGAATGGCTGCGACACGCCGGCCAGGATGGTGCCGGCAAAGCGCTCGGCCTGTCCCGGCCGTGCGTCGCGCAGGATGAACACGAACTCGTCGCCACCGACGCGCGCGACAAAAGCCGAAGGCGCCAGCAGCGCGCGAAAGCGTTCGGCGACCTTGCACAGCAACGTGTCGCCCACTGCATGGCCAAAGGCATCGTTGACTTCCTTGAAGCGGTCGAGATCGACGAACAGCACCACCACCCCGGCCGCTTGCGGCGCTTGCGCCTGCATGCCGGCCGGCAGCACCGCAACCTGGGCTTGTGCAGCCTGCTCTGCCGCCTGCGCCACCGCGCGCGCCAGCACCTGCGTGCAGCGCCGGCGGTTCGCCAGGCCGGTCAGGTAGTCGTGGTCGGCATGGTATTCCAGCTGTGCCGACTGCTGCCGTTCGCGGCTGACGTCGCGAAAGAGCACGGTAAGGCCGTTGGCATCGGGAAAGGCGCGCGCTTCGAACCAGCATGCCAGCGGGACATAGTAGGCGGTGCAGGTGCGTGATGCGCCGCTGGCAGCGGCCTCATGAAACGTCCGGTAATACGCCGAGCCAATCAGGTCCGGATAGCACTCCCAGATGCCGCGCCCGTCGAGATCCGTACGGCTGCGCTTGAGCAAGCGCTCCATGGTCTGGTTGACGTAGGCGAATCGCCACTCGCGGTCGAGCGACATGACACCATCCGCGACGCTATCGAGCATCGCGGCAAGATGCGTGGGCAACGCCCCAGCGGGCGGCGTGTTCGCGGGATTGGCATGACAGGGCAAAAGTGGCGCGCGCTGGGGAGAGTCGTCCATGTCGAGGGGGAGGCGTCCGAGCACCGCATGCATCACGGTTGACAAGGCGGCAGGTGGCAGGCGTCGGCCGCATTTTATCCTCGAACGCCCCGCGCCGGTGCGCCGGCACGTGCCTTTGGCCCAAGGATTGCGCGCCGATGCCCGCCACGATGTCCCCCGGTCACATACGGCTTCCCCCCACTATCCCCCCACTATCCCCGCGCTCTCCCCGCGCTCTCCCCGCTTGCCGCTGGCGTCACGCCACGGTTGCGTACTCCAGTGTCTTTGGCGTCTTCACGATGACCTCCGGGCGCTCGCCCACCACGACCGTATCGTCGAGCCGGAAGCCGCCCAGCCCATAGACATAGATGCCCGGCTCGGCCGAGTAGACCTCGCCGTCCAGCAGCGCGCGCGTGTTGAAGGCCATGTCTTCCGGATACTCGTGCAGCATCAGCCCGACCGCGTGGCCGGTGCGGTGGAAGATGTACTCGCCCAGCCCCGCGCGCTCGATCACGGCCTGCGCGGCGGCGTCCATGTCGCAGACACGCCGGCCGGTCACCGCCGCTGCCACCGCCGCGTCGGTGGCCTCGGCGGCAACCTGGTAGCAGCGTGCCTGGCGCTCGTCCGGTTTGCCGCAGAACCACGTGCGCTCGTTCTCCACGTAGTAGCCATTCAGGCGCGGCAGGATCAGGTTGACGATGGTATCGCCGGCCGCGATGCGCGCGCCGCACGCGGCGCCGTCGCCATGCGGCGAGGCCGAGGCCGGTCCCGTCAGGGTCCAGCATTTGAGGATATCGAAATCCTCGCCGGGAAAGCGGCGCGCAGCCTCCTCCACCATCAGCGCCGACATGGCATGGTCCAGCTCCTGCACCAGCCGCCCCGGCCGAATGTTCTCGCGGTAGCGCTCCTGTACCCAGTCGGTCAGGCTCCCAAGCTCGCGCATCACCCGCAGTTCTTCCGCATGCTTGACCCAGCGCATGGCGCGCATCTCCGCCATGGCCGGGCGCAGCGCGAGCTCCGGCAGGTAGCGCTGCGTCGCCGCGAGAATCGGGTGGGCCACGTCCACGGCAATGCGCGAGCCGCCCAGCCCGTGCGACGCCAGCAGCGACGCCACCACCTCGGGCAACTGCGGCGCCAGCGCCAGCCGCTGCGACACGCGCGGATGCTCGGCGTAGTACGTCACATCGCGCAGCCAGACCTTTTCCTTTTCCGTGCACAGGCGCATGTGGTTGGTCGACAGCTCGTTCATCACGGCGAAGGGTTCGCCGTTGCGCGGCACGAACACAAAAACGGGGCGCTCCCACGGCCAGACATCCAGCTGGAAATTGGTGGCGAACTGGAAGAAGTCCGGCGTGCTGAACACCAGCGCGTCAACGCGGATGCGGTCCATCAGCGCGTGCATCATTGCCAGGCGATAGTCGCGCACGGCGGTCGTGATGTGGGGCATGTCTAGTCTCCTTGGTTCCTTGCTTGGTAATGGGTGCGGGCGGGTGCGGGCGGGCGCGGGCGCACCCGGCCGGGATCAGAGGGCGATGCCGAGCTTGCGGATCATGGGGCCCCAGGCCTGCGCGTCGCGCTGCATATGGCGCTCCACTTCGGCCGGCGGGCCCTTGATCGGGTCGAGGAACTGGTTGGCCAGCTTGTCCTTGAATGCCGGCTCGTCCATGGCCGCGTTGATGTCGGCGTTGATCTTCCGCACCAGCGCCGCCGGCGTGCCGGTCTTTGCGACGATGGCGTACCAGCCCGGCACCGCCACGTCGTAGCCAAGCTCCTTGAAAGTCGGCACATCGGGCAGCGCGGCCAGGCGCCGCTCGCCGGTCACGGCCAGCGCCACCAGCTTCTTGCCGGCGATATAGGGCTGCACACCCGCCACCACATTCATCATGGCCGGGGTCTCGCCCGACATCAGGCTGGTCGAGCCGCCGGCGCCGTTGAACGGCACATGCTGCAGCTTGACACCTGCGCGCTCGGCCACCAGCTCCATGGCCAGGTGCGTGGAGTTGCCGATGCCGCCGGAGGCGTAGCTGATGCCGCCCGGCCGCGCCTTGGCAAGCCGCACGAATTCGGCAAAGCTGGTGGCATGCATCGCCGGCGCGACCACTAGCACGAACGGCGAGTTGGCCAGCATCGCCACGCCGGTCAGGTCGCGTTGCGGCACATAGGGCAACGCGGGGTACAGGAAAGGATTGAAGGCCAGGTTGGACACGCCCGCGAAGAACAGGGTGTAGCCATCGGCCGGCTGCTGCAGCACATAGTTGATGGCCAGCACGCCGTTGGCGCCAGGCTTGTTTTCCACAACGACGCTGCGTCCCCAGCGCTTGCCCAGCGTTTCGGCCAGCGCGCGCGCGAGCACGTCGTTGCCCGTGCCGCCGGCCTGCGGCACGACCAGCCTGACCGGGCGCTGCGGCCAGTCCTGCGCCCAGCCGGCTGCGCCCCATGCCATGCCCGCCGCGGCGAGCGCGGCGCTTAGTATCAGTGTGCGTCTGTTCACTTCGATCTCCTCTCGCATCCCTTGATCGGCACCCTCGCATCGAGGTGCATCCGGTTTACTGTACCATGTGGTACATGAAGAGGAAAAAATTTTTTCGGGACCGCGGCGCCGACGCCGGCGCCGCGTACGCATCAGGCTTCTGGTGCGGATTTCGCGCCCGGGGCCCCAGGCGCATTCAGCATGCGCGCGAAGTATTTCAGCGCGGCCGTGGTGCCCTTGCGATCGCCCGTGGTGACGAGATCCAGCAACAGGCCGCGCACGGTGGCGACCTCGATGCGAGCCCGCAGCTTTGCCTCGCTCGTGCTCAATCCAAGCTGCTTGTGAAAGCGCTCGGTCAGCGCGCCGGTCCAGCTGCCTATCACATCGTCGAGGAACACCTGGAAGCGTTCGCGATCGCGAATGGCGCGGCCGTAGATCTCGAACAGCAACTGGATGATGGGCAGGTAGTTGTCGGCCGAGTAGCGCGCCCAGGCCACCTCCAGCGCCCGCGCGGGATCGGACTCGCTGGCGGCCAGGCTGGCGCGCGCATCCAGCTCGGCATGGCGGATGCGGCGCAGCACCGCCTCCCAGAACTGGTCCGCCGAGCCGAAGTAGTAGATCAGCATGCGGTGGCTGGTGCCGAGCGCCTCGGCGATATGGCGCAGCGACAAGTCGCCGATGCCGTGCTCCAGCACGTGGTCGACGGCGCCGTCGAGCAGCTGGATGGCCTGGTCGCTAGCAGCGCGGCCATGCGCGAGTGTATCGAGCGTTTCGGTGGCAGCGGCGGGATTCTTGCGGGGCGGCATGGGCTGGGGAACGCGTTCGGTTAGGCACAGGGGCGAAGACAGCGAGTGTAAGCCAGCCCGGCTCGCAGCGCATTCGCCCGTTGCATCCTTATCCTTATCCTTATCCTTATCCCTATCCTTATCCCTATCCCTATCCTTATCCTTGAGCTGCTCCCAACAGGAAGGGCAGTGTCTCGTCCAGCAGCAGCGCCGGCATTTCCTCGGCCATGTAGTGCCCGCACGGCAGGCTCTTGCCGCTCACGTTGCGCGCCACCTTGCGCCACTCTTCCAGCGGCGCGAAGCAGCGGCCTACCGCGCCCTGCTCGCCCCACAGGGCCAGCATCCCGCACTCGACCTTGCGCCCGGCGGCCAGGTCGGCGCGGTCGTGCTCGAGATCGATCGACGCACTGGCTCGATAGTCCTCGCACAGCCCGTGCGCCGCGCCCGGCAGGCTAAGGCAACGCAGGTACTCCGCCATGGCCGCCTCGGTAAACGGCGCCAGGCCGGCGCTGCGGCTGCCCATGGTGCTGCGCAGGTAGAGCGCCGGATCGGCCTCGATCAGCGTCTCGGGAAACGGCGCGGGCCGGATCAGGAAGAACCAGTGGTAGTAGGCCAGCGCGAACTGCAGGCTGGTCTGCTCGTACATCGCCAGCGTGGGCGCAATATCCAGCGTGACCAGCCGTTGCACGGCATCCGGATGATCCACCGCCATGCGGTGCGCCACGCGAGCGCCGCGGTCATGCGCCATCACCAGGAAGCGCTCGAAGCCCAGCGCGCGCATCGCCGTGACCTGGTCCTGCGCCATGCTGCGCTTGCTGTAGTTGGCGTGGTCCGGCAGGCCGGCCGGCTTGCCACTATCGCCGTAGCCGCGCAGGTCGGTGGCAACCACGGTGAAATGCCGCGCCAGCGTGGCGGCCACCTTATGCCAGATCACATGCGTTTGCGGATGGCCATGCAGCAGCAGCAAGGCCGGGCCCTGGCCGCCGACGACGGCGTGGATCTCGACGTCGCCACATGGAATGCGATGCTGCGTGAATCCTTCGAACACGTTCCGTCCTCCTTCAGGCGGACAGCCGCGCCATGGTCTTGGCGGCGACGTCCTGCAGCCAGGGCTGCGACTGGTGATGGCGCCGCGTGAACGCGGCGATTTGCGACGACTGTGCCAGCGTTGCGCCGATCATGTCCAGTCCCTGGCGGAACATGGTGCGGTGGCGCTCGGCCAGCGTGAAGGCAAAGCGCAGCGCGCCGGCGCTCACCGACATCGCCGCGAGGTCGATCTCGATCCGCGCGGGCGCGCTGCCCGACACCGCGGCCATCAGCGCATCCACTTCTGCCTGCGGCAACATCACCAGCAGCAGCCGGTTGTTGATCGCGTTCGAGTAGAAAATCTCGCCAAAGCTGGGCGCGATCACCGCGCGAATGCCGTATTGCTGCAGCCCCCAGACGGCATGCTCGCGGCTCGATCCGCAGCCAAAGTTCGGGCCGGCCACTAGCACGCCCGCGCCCTGGTACCGCGCCTGGTTGAGCGCGAACGCCGGGCGCGGCACGCCTTGCGCGTCGAAGCGCATATCGTAGAACAGGCCACGGTCCAGCCCAGCCTTGTCGATGATGCGCAGGAACTGCTTAGGCATGATCTGGTCGGTGTCGAGGTTGCCGATGGGCAGCGGCGCGCCAAGCGCGGCGATCAGGTCGGAATCGTAGTCAGGCATGGCATCAGGCATTGGTTGGCTCCAGGCGGCGCACATCGGTGATGCAGCCGGTCAGCGCCGCCGCGGCGGCCATGGCGGGACTCATCAGGTGGGTGCGCCCGGCGCGCCCCTGGCGTCCCTCGAAATTGCGGTTAGTGGTGGAAGCGCAGCGCTCGCCCGGCGCGAGTACGTCGTCGTTCATGGCCAGGCACATCGAGCAACCCGGCTTGCGCCATTCGAAGCCGGCGTCCAGCAGCACCTGCGCAATGCCTTCGTCCTCGGCCTGCTGGCGCACCGCGCCGGAGCCCGGCACCACCATCGCGCGCACGCCTGCGGCCACCTTGCGCCCGCGCACGATGGCGGCCACAGCGCGCAGGTCTTCAATGCGCCCATTGGTGCAGGAACCAATGAACACGCGCTGCACCGGCAGGCCTTCGAGCGTGGCGCCCGCCTGCAGGCCGATATAGTCCAGCGCCTTGGCGGCAGCGCTGCGCGCCGTGTCGTCGATGGCATCCTCCACCGGCGGCACGCACGCATCGATGGGGATCGCCTGGTCGGGGCTGGTGCCCCAGCTCACATACGGCGCCACGTTGCTGGCGTCGAACACCAGTTCGCTGTCGAACCTGGCATCCGCATCGGAATGCAGCGCCCGCCAGCAGGCCAGCGCGCGCTCGCGCAGCGTGGCATCGATATCGGCGGCGCGGGCCAGCACGTATTCGATGGCCGCCGCATCCGGCGCGATCAGCGCGCCACGCGCGCCGGCTTCCACCGTCATGTTGCACAAGGTCATGCGCGCCTCGATCGACAATGCGGCGATGGCGCTGCCGGTGAACTCCACCACATAGCCACGCGCGCCCTGCGCGCTGATGCGGCTGATGATATGCAGGATCATGTCCTTCGCGGTAGCGCCGCACGGCAGCACGCCGTCCACGCGGATGCGCATGTCCATCGCCACGCGGTACACCAGCGTCTGCGTGGCCAGCACGTGCTCCACCTCGGACGTGCCGATGCCAAAGCCGAGCGCGCCCAGCGCGCCGTAGGTGGTGGTGTGGCTGTCGCCGCACAGCACCACCATGCCCGGCCGGATCATGCCGTGCTCAGGCGCGATCACGTGCTCGATGCCCTGCAGCGCGTCATCGGTATCGAACAGCGGGATGCCGTGCTGGTCGCAGTTGCGCTTGAGGTTGCGCGCCTGCAGCGCCGAGGCGGGATCCTGGATGCGGCGCGGGCTTTCGGCGTGGGTGGGGATGATGTGGTCCACCACCGCCACCTGCTGGCCCGGCGACGGCACGCCCCTGCCCTGCGCGGCCAGCCCGGCAAAGGCCTGCGGACTGGTGTATTCGTTCATCAGATGCAGATCCGCGTAGAGCAGCACGTGGTCGGCATCGAGCGCGGCCACGGTGTGCGAATCCACCAGCTTGCGATAGTAGGTAAGGCCTGACATGGGACAGCCTGCTTGATATGCGTTGAAAAAATGCGCGGCAGAAAGCGCCGCGCTTACTCCGGCGTGATGCCGGCCTGCTTGATCTGCGCGGCCCAGCGCTTGATTTCCTTGTGCAGCATGGTGTCGGCCTGGGACGGGCTCATGGTGAGCGGCTCGAAGCCTTCCTTGAGCAGGCGCGCCTTGATCTGCGGCGCGGCCAGTGCCTGGTTCAGCGTCTGGTTGAGCTTGGCGATCACCGCCTTGGGCGTGCCGGCCGGCGCACTGACGATGAACCAGGTCTCGAAGGCGTAGTTGGGCAGGCCCGCCTCGGCAATGGTGGGCACATCGGGCAGCAGCGGCGAGCGCTTGGGCCCGGTCACCGCCAGCGCGCGCAGCTTGCCGGCCTGCACCTGCGGCAGCGCGGCGGAGAGCACCGGGAAGCTGAGCTGCACCTGGCCGGCGATGGTATCGACCATGGCCGGGCCGCCGCCCTTGTATGGCACGTGCAGGATGGCCGTGCCGGACTCTGACTTGAACAGCTCCGCCGCCATGTGGAAGGTGCTGCCAGTGCCCGCCGAGCCAAAGCTGAGCTGCCCGGGGCGGCTCTTGGCCAACGCAATCAGTTCCTTCACATTCTTGGCCGGCAGGCCGTTGGTCACCACCAGCACATGCTGCGAGGTGCCCATGGTGCCAACCGACGTCAGGTCGCGCTCGGTGTCGAACGGCAGCCTGGCGAAGAGCGAAGGATTCACCGCCAGCGCCACGTTGTTGATGGCCAGCGTGTAGCCATCGGGCTTGGCCTTGGCCACCTGGTCCATGCCGATATTGCCCGAGGCGCCGGCACGGTTGTCTGCCACCACGGGCTGGCCGAGTTGCCGGCCCCACGCTTCGGTGACCAGCCGCGCGGCGATGTCGACGCTGCCGCCCGGAGCGAACGGCACGATCAGGCGAATCGGGCGCGCGGGAAACGTCTGGGCCGAGGCCACCGCCGGCGCGAGCGCAACGGACAAGGCAACAGCACTCATGGCGAGCGGCGTCCGGCAGATCCGGCGGGCGATGGCGGTAAAGCGGTTCATGTGGGGTCTCCTGGGTGGCAGGCTGGCTGCCAGGGAACGCCCCCGACGCCGCCGCGCTTATTGAGATGCCAGTTTAACCATTGAACCCATCGCTATAATTTCACCAAAAGACTTTCATTCAGTCGCCCATTTCACCAATCAGGCCTCGGACCGCATCGTGGACAACTTCTCCGACCTCGCCTTCTTCGTCACCCTGGTCAAGCGCGGCAGCCTGGCCAGCGCAGCCCAACAGTTCGGCATCACGCCGTCGGCCGCCAGCAAGCGGCTGACGGCGCTTGAAACGCGGCTCGGCGTGCGCCTGCTCAACCGCACCACGCGCCGCCTGAGCGTCACGCAGGAGGGTGAGGCCTACCTGGCGCAGGGCGCGCGCATCCTGGCCGAGCTGGAGGAACTGGAGCAAGGGCTTGGCGGCAGCCGGGTGGCGCCACGCGGGCTGCTGCGGGTCAACGCCACGCTGGGCTTCGGCCGGCGCCACGTGGCGCCGGCGGTGGGCGCCTTCCTGCTGGCCTGCCCGGAGGTGGAGGTGCAGCTGGAACTCACGGACCGGCCGCTGAACCTGGCCGAGGCGGGCTTCGATGTCGGCATCCGCGTGGGCGATCTGCCCGATGCGCGCCTCGCCGCCCGGCCCATCGCGCACAACCGCCGCCTGCTATGCGCCGCGCCGCGCTACCTGGCCAGCCACGGCGAGCCGGCATCGCCGCGCGAGCTGCAGCAGCACCGCTGCATCGTGATCCGGGAGAGCGACGCCACCTACGGCACCTGGCACCTGCGCTCGGCCAGCCGCCAAGAAACCGTAAAGGTGCGCGGGCCGGCCAGCACCAACGATGGCGAAGTGGCCCTCGGCTGGGCCTTGCAGGGTCACGGCATATTGATGCGCTCGGAATGGGAGGTGGCGCCGATGCTCCGCTCGGGGCGGCTGCGCCAGGTGCTGCCAGACTGGGAGACGCCGCCAGCCGATGTGTTCGCCGTATTCCTCACGCGCGACCACCTCACGGCCAAGGTGCGCGCGTTCGTGGACTTTTTGGCGGAGCACTTCGCCGCCCACCGGATGGCGGGCGCGCCCTATAGTGGCTGGTAGCCCGTTCAGGCCATGCCGCGCACGAACTCCAGCGCCAGCGCGGCGGCCGCGTCTGGCGTGGTGGTCGTAGCTTGCATGGGAGCCGATGTGGGAATGGTGTCCGGCGACGGGCCTGGCGCCCAAGGTGAGCGCGGAGCTGTTCGCCGCGCTGGCGCAGGCGTACCTGGGCGGACACTGAACCTGGCGGCGAACCGCTCAGCCCGCAGGCTGCGCCTCGCCGTCGAACAGGTGCAGGAAGCGATCGAGGATCAGCAGGTGATCCTCGAACATCTGCCCTTCCAGCGCCAGCAACGCCTGTTGCGGCACCCAGCGCACCGCGGCCGCGTCGTCTGCGGCGGCCACGGCAGGCAGCGCATCGAGCGGCAGGTCGAAGAAAAAAGCGTGGGTCAACGTGCGCCCGCGCTGGCTGCGCTCGGGATGATCGAACAGCGCCTGGTCTCGCAAGGATTGCTGCAACGCCGCCTTGGGCAAGCCGAAGCGCGTCTCCTCGTCGAGCTCGCGCAGCACCGCGTCGGCCACGCGCTCATGCTGGTCCAGGAAACCACCGGGCAGCGCCCAGGCTCCGCGGCCGGGCTGTCCGCCGCGGCGAATCAGCAGCACCTGGCCGCAGCAGCGCACCACCGCATCCACGGTCACGAAGACCGGCGCATACGGCGCGGCGGCCCAGCGGCGGCTGTGGTCCTGCAAGAAGCGATACTCGGCCAGCAAGGTCGCAAACGCTTCGCGCCCGGCGAACTCGCGCAGGAAGGCGGCCACCGGCTGCGGCAGCACGCTCTGCAGCCCCTCCAGCCCGCCTTGCTGCTCAAACCATTGCCGGCGCACGTCGGCGGCGTTGAGCTGCCCGAAGCTGGGCTGCGGCACCAGTTCCCAGCCGGGAAAGTCATTCAGGTAGCCCGAAGAGGCATCCTTGAAATGTCCGAACAGGCCAACGCGCGGCGTCCCATGCGCGCAAGCCTCGATCGCCGCGCCCGCCACGGCGCGCACCGCCGCCGTCCAGCGCGCGCTTTCGTAATAGTCGCGCACCACCACAAAGCGCAGGTCGGCAACGCGCGCGGCGTCCCATGCCGCGACAGCGCCCTGGATCATCTGGCGGCGCTCATCCGCGGAAAACGGATTCTTGACGGTGCGGGCGCCGCCAGCGGAACCCAGCACCACGATCACCGTGCTGGCCAGCGCCAGCGCCTGGCGCAGCATGGCGAAGTGGCCGTTGTGGAAGGGTTCGAAACGGCCGATATAGACCAGGCAATCGAAGGGGACAGCGCTCGCCGCCCGGGTCGGGTCCGCCTGGTTCGTCGGGTTCGTCACGGTCATCGGCACGTCGGGCAGATCATTTCAGTTCGCAACACATGCACAGCGGCAGCGCGCCTTCTTGCTGCCGGAACTCGCGCGACGCGCGTACCTCCGGCGGCAGGCGATCCGCCGAGATCAGCGAGAAGCCGTAGCGGGCAAAGTAGCTGGGGCAACTGGCGCTCAGCAACACGGCGCGCGTGCAGCCGTTGGCGCGGGCGCGCATGAGCATGGCGGAAACCATATGGGAGGCGATGCCGCGATCGCGATAAGGCGGCAATACCGCGACCGAGCGCACGACCACGGTGTCGCCATAGCCTTCGGCGCCGGCGCAACCGACGATGCCGCCGTCGAGCACCGCAATATGGAACAACGCCAGCGAGGGATCGAGATCGTCGCTGGCGAGGCCACATGCTTCAAGGACTTCCGCGATTGCCGGCCAATCGGCCGGTTGTGCGGCGCGGATACGCAGATCTCTTGTCATTGCAATTATCTCCCCGCCACGCACGATGGCGGAGGTTGTCATGGATGGACTGCGCTGACTTCACACTACATGATTCGAGCGACTTGTTCCAGCGGGGAAAACGGCATAAACGACGCCTTATCCACCGAATGAATGCGGCGGGGCCAAGTCAAAATAGCCTGACGGGAAAGGGAAAGAACGAAGGGAAATGGAAAGGAGCGCGATGCATCGCGGCAGCCAGGCTGCATGGCGCGATCGCCCTGGCCATGACCGGAATACTGGAGGCGGGGGAACGGAATCGAACCGCCGTGTACGGCTTTGCAGGCCGTCGCATAACCACTCTGCCACCCCGCCGCTGCCGGGACGCCGCACTTTGGCGCCCGCTTGCAGTGCGGGGCGCAGTTTAGCCGGAAATGAAAAACTCTGCACGAGGCGTACAACGGCGCCCGCGCGCTTGCCCAAGGACGGGACATTGCACCACGCCGGCCTTCGGGCCGCGGCGATCAGCGCGAGAGAATGGACATGGTGATCCGGGAGACGCACACCATCTTGCCTTCTTCGTTGCGGATCTCGATGGCCCACACGTGGGTGGTGCGGCCGATATGCACCGGCGTGGCGGTGCCGGTGACAAAGCCCGTGCGCGCCGCGCGCACATGGTTGGCATTGATGTCGAGCCCGACACAATATTGGGTCTCGCTATCCAGGCACAGGCTGGCGGCGCAACTGCCCAGCGTCTCCGCCAGCAGCACCGAAGCGCCGCCGTGCAGGATGCCATGCGGCTGCACGGTGCGGCGGTCCACCGGCATGCGTGCACTGAGCGAAGCCTCGCCGATCTCGGTGAACTCGATGCCCAGCTGCTCGACAGCCGTGTCCTTGTGGCGAGCCTGGAGGTCTTTCAGGGAGGGGGGGGATTTCCACAGCATGCACGGTCTCCGATTGGTTTGTGCTGCATTCTAAAGGCAGTAAGTCCGCGGACGTTCGCGGGGCGGCGCCTGCCCGGTAAATCCGGGGCGGCCACGCTTGGGCCATCGATGTACCGGGGCCCTCTGTGCAACGGCGCCACAAACTCCTGCCAGGTAACGCATTCCGGTGATCGCAGCTCGCGGTTAAGCGTTAAACTGGCATGCGCAGCTTGGGTAACATGCGCCCAAAATCACTTTAATGTGCGAGACAGCCAGGCACGGCGGCGCTGGCGGCGTTCGATGACAAGACGCTCAATTCGGCCCGAGTTTCAACCAGAGTTCCATGACGTCGTTTACATATGACGCGGTTCTGGCGGAGGAGTCCCCTGAATGGCCATCCTCCGACCGGAACCCACTGTTATCAGCCGGGGGGTCGGCGCGGGATGCCTGGGCATTGCTCGAGGCTTCGGGCGCGCTCGCCCTGCAGATCGATGTCGCGGGCAACATCATCCTGGCAACCGAAGCCTCGGCGCAGTTGCTTGCCTATCCCCGGGAATACCTTCTTAAATCCTCGATCCTGGATGTCGTCTCGTTCGAGCAGCGCGAGCAGCTTGCCGAGCTGCTGCGTGCCTGCGAGCAGGACGCGCCCTGCAGGACCGGCCGCATCCGCTTCTCCGGCGGCGTCGGCGAAAGCCGCTGGCTGGACCTGCGCGTGTGCCGCCACGCCGACGAGGACGGCAACCCGAGCTTGCTGCTGTTTGGCTACGACGTGACCGACTGGGTCGACAATGAAGAGCGGCTCATCGAGGCGTCCTTTCGCGATCCGCTCACCGGTGTAGGCAACCGCGCCATGGTGCGCGAACGCATTGCCGGGTACTTTGCCGGGGATGGCACGGGAAAGGCGCCATTTGCGCTTGCCCTGATGGACCTCGACGGGTTCAAGAAGGTCAACGACTCGCTCGGCCATGAATTTGGCGACGCCTTGCTCAAGCAAGTCAGCGTGCGGCTGCTCGGGGCGGTTCGCCCGACGGACATGGTCGCGCGGCTGGGCGGCGATGAATTCGTGCTGCTGCTGGACGGAATCGCCTCGGAAGCTGCCGCCATCGGCATCGTGGAGAAGGTGATCCATGTCTGCCGGCAGCCTTTTCACCTGGCCGGTTGCCAGATCCGCGTCACCACCAGCCTGGGGCTCACCTTCGGCACGCTGGCGCATCAGTCCGAGTCGCAATTGCTCAAGCGTGCGGACCTGGCCATGTATGACGCCAAGGCTCAGGGCAAGAATCGATACTGTGTCTACACGCCGGAGCTGGAGCATCGGCTGGACGAGCAGTTCCGGATCGAACAGAACATGTTCGAGGCCGTCCAGAACGGCGAGTTCCTGCTTCACTACCAGCCGATCGTGTGGTCCGGCTCCGGCAAGGTCTGCGCGGTCGAGGCGCTGATGCGGTGGCAACACCCGACGGGGTCCGTCCCGCCCGGCGTGTTCATCCCGGTTGCGGAGCATAACGGCCTCATCAACCATCTCGGGGCGTGGGCGCTGCGCTGCGCCTGTGCGCAGCTGGCAAGCTGGGACGCGCTCGGGCTGGACGTGGGATACATATCGGTCAATGTCTCTCCGGTCCAGTTCAGGCACCCCGGCTTCGCCGACAGCGTCAGGCGGGCCATCAAGGATGCCGGCGTCAGCTCGCACCGGCTGGTCCTGGAGATCACGGAAGGCGCGTTGATGACCGACCCCGAGGCGGCGCAGGACTTGCTGATGGAGTTGCGCGCATTGGGCGTGCGGTTCGCTGTCGACGATTTCGGCACGGGGTACTCCAGCTTGTCGTACCTGCGCCGCTTCCCGCTCTCGGCGCTGAAGATCGACCAGAGCTTCGTGGCCGACATGATGAACTCCCCGCATGCGCGGACCATCGTGTTTGCCGTGTTGTCGCTCGCGCGGGAACTCGGGCTGGTGGCCATCGCCGAAGGCGTGGAGTCGGACGAGCAAAGCCAGTTGCTGGCCGAGCAAGGCTGCGAGCTGGTGCAGGGCTGGCGCTATGCAAAGGCGATGAGCCCGGCCCAGTTCGTGGACCAGGCACAAGCCGGCACGCTCCAGCTTGGCAGCGCCCAAGTGTTCTCGAAGTAGACGCCGCCATGTCAACCATGTCAAACAAGACGCTCTTCGAGACACTATGGGGCCGCATGGCGCAGCAAGGGGATTTCCCCACGCTGCAGTTCTGCATCGACAACGTCTTCAAGACGCTCAACAGCGACACCAGCGTCGGCGAGATGGCCGCGGGCGTGCTCTGCGATTTCAGCTTGTCGCAGAAGGTCATACGCCTGGCCAACTCCGCCATGTACCGCTCGTTCGGGGGCGAAGTCACGACGGTGTCGCGCGCCATCCTGGTCCTGGGGGTCGAAGCGATCAGCCACCTCACGCTCGGGGTCCAGTTGCTGGACTATTTCTCCGGGGTAGCCATCAACCGGCCGCAGGCTTCCACTGAACTGAAGCAGGCCATGATCGCCGGCGAGTTCACGCGCGCGCTTAGCAACGCCCAAGGCATCAGGCAGGCGGAAGAAGCCGTGGTCTGCACGTTGATGCACCACATGAGCCGCCTGCTTCTGGTCTTCTACTTTGCCGAGGAGTGGGAACAGATCCAGACCCTGTGCAAGGGCGATGCCGAGAAGGAAAGCGAAGCGTGCCAGCAAGTGCTGGGCGTCACCCTCGAAGACGTCGCGGCAGCTGCGGCGATCAAATGGCGGCTGCCCAGCCTGATCGCGACATCGATGCGCTGCCAGCGCTTCGACGCGGATTCTGTGCTGGAATCCCATGCCGACTGGCTGGGCGCAATTGCCAACGTCTCCTCCCGGGCCGCCACGCTGGTGGCGAGGGACGCGCCGCAGGAAGAGGTCCAGTCCTTGCTGCTGGATCACGCCGAGGCACTGGGCCTGCAAGCAGGTGCGGTGGAAAGCGCAGTCCGGCAGGCCCTGGCACTGAACGTCTCCATGACCAACGCGGAGTCACCCGAGGCAGCCGAGGCGACTCCCGCCCTGAATGCCGGCAAGCCGAAGGATGCCCTCAAGCGCCTTGAGCAAAGCCTGCAGGAAGTAAGGCGCGAGGGCGGCGAGCTGCCGGTCTCCGAGCTGGCGCCGCTGGTGCTCGAATCGGCCATGCGGGCGCTGAACTTCTCCCATTGCTTCCTCATGCTGCTCAATCCCATGGCGAAGCGTTTTGGCGCACGGGTTGGATTTGGCGAGGGCATGCGCGAGAAGATGGAAGCGCTATCCTTCGAAGAGGGCTTCGTCCCAGATATCTTTCACTTCGCCGCCATCGGCAACAAGCCACTGCTGTTCGAAGATTCCTTCGACAAAGAGGTGGCGCACCGCGTGCCCCGCTGGTATCGGGAACAGATGCCCGATGCCCGTTCCATCCTGCTGGCGCCCGTGATGATCAAGAATCGCTGCGTCGCCATGATCTGCGGAGACTGGGGCCCGACGGCCTGCGCGGGCGGGCTGTCCGATGGGGAGATGGAAGCCATCAGCCTGCTGACGCGGGAGATCTCGGCGAGCTTCCTCAGGTCTGCCGAGCACAGGTAGGCGCGGCGCCGGCCGCAGGCATTGTGAACCCCGGATTGGAAAATGAGGATGAGGATGAGTTTTTCGGAGATTTCGCTGGAGCAGCTGGATAGCCTCTCGGCGCAGGACGCCGACGCACTGCCCTTCGGCGCCATCGGCTTTGCGTCGACGGGCATCGTCGAGCGTTACAACGCCACCGAATCGCGGCTCGCGGGATTGTCCCAGGAGCGGGTGCTCGGCCGGCATTTCTTTGCCGAGGTGGCCATCTGCATGAACAATTTCATGGTGGCCCAGCGCTTCGAGGATGCCGGCTCGCTGGACGAAACCATCGACTATGTCCTCACCCTGCGCATGCGCCCCACGCCGGTCAAGCTCCGCCTGCTCATGCGCCCCGGCCACGACCGGCGCTATGTGCTGATCCAGCGATAGGCGCGCCATGGCAATGGCACATCCCGGGGAGAGCCAGGGCGACCTGGCCGCTCTCGCGGCCGAGAACGAGGAATTGCTGACCTTCCTCTATATGTCTCCGGCAAGCATCCTGCGCATCGACGCAGCCGGCAACGTGGCGATGGCGAACCCCAAGGCAGCCCAGGTGTTGATGCCCATCTCGCGCACGGGCAGCCTGGACAATCTCTTTGCCGTATTCGAGGACCTGGCTCCCGAGCTAAGGAGCATGGCGGCCACGTTCGCGCATGAGCGCGGCTATATCTGCGAGAACCATCGCATCTTCCTGCCCACGCGCAAGCAGCAGGAGCCCAATGTCCTGTCCTGCTCCATGCTGCGCGTCGCCCAGGACTGCACGATGGTGGTGCTCACGGACATCTCGAAGGTGGTAGCGCAGGAGCGCAGCCTCAAGCAGACCGAATCCTGGCTCGCCGCGGTCTATTCGGCGGTGAATGATTTCGCGTACTTCTCGCTGGACGCCACCGGCCGGATCGACAGCTGGAACCAGTCCGGCCAGCGCCAGACCGGCTTCGAGCGGCAGGACGTGGAAGGCGCCACGCTGCGCCTGTTCTGCCATCCGGACAGCGACTTCACCGCGCGGGCCGACGAGCAGCTCCGGCTCACGCGCGAAAGCGGCTGGCATGTGGAAGAGCTATGGTGCGTCACCCGTGACGGTCGGCGTTACTGGGGCCAGTTGCTGGTGGCGGCGCTGGAGGAAATCGACGGCAAGGTTTCCGGCTACTCGGTCGTGCTGCGCGATGTCACGGAACGCAAGCTCAGCATCGACAAGGTCAAAGAGCTGCTCACCAGGGACCACCTGACGGGAGCCGCCAACCGCGGGCATTTCTTCGACGTCGGCGAGGCAGAAGTGGTGCGTGCCCGGCGCCTGCGGCAACCCTTGTCGGTCGTCATGCTGGATGCCGACCATTTCAAGGCCATCAACGACAACCTCGGCCACGCGGCGGGCGACCATGTCCTCAAGGAACTGGTCGCCTGCTGCCAGGGCGTGCTGCGCGCCATCGATATCATTGCCCGGCTGGGCGGGGAGGAGTTTGCCCTGCTGCTGCCGTCGACCAATGCGCATGGCGCCAGGGCGACGGCACAGCGCATCCGGCAAGCGGTGGAGCAGCACGCGTTCCACTTCAATGGCGTGGACATCCGCTGCACGGTCAGTCTGGGTTGCGCCACGATGCCTGGCGCCGGGGACACGCTGGACGATGTGCTGGCAGCGGCCGACAAGGCCCTTTACCGGGCCAAGGCCGCGGGCAGGAACTGCGTGGCAAGCCAGGACTGATCTAGTCCGAGCCCGGCACCGGGCCGGCGGCAGCTGCCCCGGCCGCCGCGGCTCTCGCCTTCGCGCGGTTCCACGCATTGCCAATCGCAAGCCCGGCGCAGGTCGGGACGTACATGCTGGAGTTCTCGGCCGTGCTGCCGTCGTACTGTAGCAAGCCCGAATCCATCATCTTGCGGATCTGCCAGCGGTGAATGACCTCGTCGTTGCCTTGCGCCCCGGCGTCCACCAGCACGACGCTTGGCAAGAGCCTGCCCCAGGGATCGCGAGCGATGCGCAGGATCGCCCCGTTGGCCACTCTTCCCAATAGCTCGCTCTGCCTCATTCTTGCTCCACGCTACTTGTGCTTCTGATGCTTCTTCCCGGGTGTGGCGGGCATCGAGGTTTCCCGCGCGGTGGACGACACCTTCAAGCCAACCGGCCAGCCCCGTGACGGGGGGTGAGCATACAAAAATCCGCGCCGGCAAAGCTCACAAATACTCACAAATGCGCACAAATGCTCGCAAGCGCGCAACAAGCGCAAGACCGCTCGCCGCCGGCCTCCCAGCGCTATCCCTCAGCCTGGCCCAGCCAGCGCTGCACCAGCAGGTAGCCAACGCCACGCACCGTGCGGATCGCCGGGCCATGCGGCCAAGCCCGCGCGAGCTTGCCGCGCAGCCGGCTGATGGCGACCTCGAGCCGGTGCTCGTCGAAGTCAAGGTAGTTGCCACCCAGCGCCTCCACCAACTGGCGGCGGCCGGCCGCATCGGGCGCGCTGCGGCGCAAGGCCTGCAGTAGCTGGCTTTCCATGCGCGTGAGCAGGAGCGCGTTGCCAGCCGGCGTGATGGCCATGAGACGGCGCGCATCGAGGCGCCAGGCCGGCGCCGGCAAAGGAAAGTCAGGCGTCACGGGGCCGAGGCGGCGCAGCAGGTTGGCGATCACCAGCAGCAGCTCTTCCGTGCGCGCCGGCTTGACAAGATAGCCATCGGCGCCGCCGCGCAGCCCGGCGAGCCGGTGGTGTGCCATGCCGCGCGCGGTCAGCATGACGATGCCCAAGTCGGGCCGGGTCCGGCGCAGGCGCTCGCAGATCGACAGCCCATCCTCATCCGGCAGGCCCAGGTCCAGTATCAGCAGCCGGCACGGCTGGCTGGCCAGGTGCGCGTCCAGCGCGGCTGCATCGGCCAGGCTCGCGACAGCATAGCCGGCGTGGCTCAAGTGAAAGGCCAGCTCCGTGCGCAGGCGCTCGTTGTCCTCGACCAGCGCGATGGGAACCCCTTTGGCCATCCCTTCGGGCATCCCCGTCGGGGCGGCATCGGAAGCCGCAAGGGCGGCGACGACAGTCATGCGGCCTGCGGCAGCCACGCCACGAAACAGGCCCCCTCGCGCCAGCCCTGATCGCAGCACAGGGTCCCGCCATGCAGCTCCATGATCTTGCGCGCCAGCGGCAGGCCCAGCCCAAGGCCGGGCTGGTCGGCAATCTCGCCGAGCCGGCGGAATTTCTCGAAGATCACGTCCTCCTTGCCCAAGGGCACGCCGGGCCCCTGGTCGCGAATGCGCCAGGCCACGCCGCGCACGCCTTCGCGCATGCCGGCGGCGATGTCGATCAGGATGCGGCTTGCCGGGTAGGCGTACTTGAGCGCGTTGTCGAGCAGGTTGAGCAAGGCGAAGTGCAGCAGGCGGATATCTCCATCGAGCTGGGGCAGCCCAGCCCCGGCCTCCAGGGACACACGGGCCGCCGCGTGCGGCTCGAGCGACGCGAGCACATCGCGGCTGAGTTCGGCGAAGCCAAATGGCGCAGTGTCGAGCTGCTGTTCGCCGGGCACCAGCCGCTCGCGCGCCTCGGCCAGCTCCATCAGGAGCTTCAGCCGCCGCACGGCCAGCTGGATGCTCTGGTAGCGGCTCTCGCGCTGGGCGCGGTCGCCGCCGATGTCGTCGAGCAGGCGCAGGCTATAGGCCGCGGCATCGATCACCGCCACCGGCGTGCGGACCTCATGCGTCATCATCGCGAGCAAACGGCTTTGCTCCTCGAACGCACGCCGCTCGCGCAGGGAAGACGCCATGGCCTCGCAGGCCTGCTGCCGCTCGCTCTTGCGCTCGCTTTCCGCTTCGCGCACGCGCAGCGCAATGGTCAGGTGCAGCACCAGCATCAGCGGCAGGTCGAGCAGGTGTGCGCCTTGGATCGTGGTGAGGCTCAGCGGCATCAGGCCGAACGCGCCAAGGCAGCCAGGCAGGATGATGAGGCAATACAGTGAAAGCGAAGCTGCGACCAGCCGTCCGGAAGCGCCTCCGGTGCGCCACAGGCGAAGATAGACGGGTATCGAGAGCAATTGCCCCAGCAACACCCCGATATAGAGCACGCAAACCGCGGGACCGTAGGAGTCGCTCGAGGACGACAAGGCGACCGCCAGGCCCGTCAGCATGAGGCCCTGGTAATAGCGCAGCAGGCGCGGCGCGCGCTCGCGCAACTGCAGCAGGCAGATCACGAACAGGCTGGCGCACGCCCATTGAAGCCCCACCAGGGCCTTGGCGGCCAGGAGCGGCACGGTGGCATCGCGCGGAAAGAGAAACTGGCTGGCCAGTCCGTCAGCGGCAAGCCAGCGCAGGGTAGCCACGGCCATGAGCAGGGAAAAAGCGCCGTAGAGCGCGCGGCGGGTCAGCAGCCAGCCCGCCAGGTAGAACAGCACCGCCGTGGCCACGAAACCCAGGTGCATGCCATAGCCGATGTCGGCAGCCGCGCTTGCCGCGCGCAGCTCGGATCCATGCCACAGCCGCAATGCGGCCGCCATCGTGCCGGTGGTCCGGATGCGCAGGTAGAGCACATCGCCCGGCTGCGGCTGCGCAAGCCGGAAGGCCAGGTTGCGGCTACGCCCATCGGGGCCGTCGCGGGCCTCGATGGGCAGCGCATAGCCGCTGCGGCGCTCCACCCAGGCGCCGTTCGCCGCTGCCTGGTACAGGCGCACATCGTCAAGCGCCCCCGGCCAGATCTCCAGCCAGCGCTCGCCACCCTGGGCCGCCGCGGGCAGCACTGCCTTGAGCCAGACCACGTCATGGGTAAAACCCTCGCTCAGGCCGCCGCGCAATGGCTGGAATCCGTTGTCATGCGCGGCAACCTGCGCGATCGTGAGCCGCCCGCCCGGATCGCGCAACCAGGACACGTCGGGGCTTTGCAGGGGCAGCGGGCCGGCATCGGAGGCCCAGGCCCGCGCCACCAGCAGCCAGGCCAGCATGCCGACAAGACCGGCCGCATGGAGGCGGCGGGCCAGCATGACGCCAGCGCCATGGCGCCGGGGCGGGGCGGCGGCGCTCATGCGGCGAAACCAGGTGGCCGGATCACAAGGCCGGTCCTGCTGCGCTGCATGACGCATGACCGTGACCATGACCGTCCGCTGCCAGGATGCAGGGACAACGAGAATGGCTGGGCTGCAGGCGCGTGACTCCGCCAGCTGGGCACGCCAGCAATCCTGGGCGGCAGAGGAGCCGCCCCGCAAGCCAATCTTCAGTCATTCTCGAGGCAAGGTGTGCGGCGGGACTCCCAGAGCACCTGGTCCGCATTATCGTATTTGATGTTTTATTTTCTTATCTTTTTGTCTTCTTCCCGCTGATCTGGTGATCTGGATCTGCAGGAGGCCCAGTGCCGGGCACGTCTTCGGCGAAAACACAACCGTGCGAGATTCTTGGCTATTGGCCGGGATTGTTCAAGTCCGCCAAACGAATGAGGCGAACCGGCGGCGGTGGCCGATACCAAAGTAGGCAACTCACCGATAGCGGGTGGCGAGCCGAGAGGCCATCCTGAGACCAGCATCGACGCGCAGCTGGCCACCTGGCCGCGCGCCCTCCACCGGTAACTGGCATGAATGGACGCTTATGAATAGACGCTTGCTCATGCCGGCCATGCCGCCCGGCCAGCCAGGCGTTCCTGGCCATGCGGCGCGGCTTGCAGCTATCGCTTGCGTTACTCCACCGTGACCGACTTGGCCAGGTTACGCGGCTTGTCCACGTCGGTGCCGCGCGCGCAGGCGGTATGGTAAGCCAGCAATTGCAGCGGCACCACGTGCAGGATCGGCGACAGGTCGCCGTAGTGCTCGGGCAGGCGGATCACCTGGATGCCTTCGGTGGAATGGATGTGGGTGTCGCTGTCGGCGAACACATACAGCCGGCCGCCGCGGGCGCGCACTTCCTGGATATTGGACTTCAGCTTTTCCAGCAGCGCGTCGTTGGGCGCCACCGTGACCACGGGCATGGCCTCGGTCACCAGTGCCAGCGGGCCGTGCTTGAGCTCGCCGGCCGGATAGGCCTCGGCGTGGATGTACGAGATTTCCTTGAGCTTGAGCGCGCCTTCCAGGGCGATCGGGTAATGCAGGCCACGGCCCAGGAACAGCGCATTCTCGCGGCGGGCAAAGTCCTCGGACCAGGAGATGATCTGCGGCTCCAGCGCCAGCACGCCGTGCAGGGCCACGGGCAGGTGGCGCAGGTTGGTCAGCGCCGCGGCTTCCGCCTCGGCCGTGAGCCTGCCGCGTACCTTAGCCAGCGCCAGGGTCAGCATGTACAGCGCGGCGAGCTGGGTGGTGAAGGCCTTGGTCGACGCGACGCCGATCTCGGTGCCGGCACGCGTCAGGAAGCGCAGCGCGGTCTCGCGCACCATGGCGCTGGTGGACACATTGCACACAGCCAGGGTATGCGAGTGCCCCAGCGACTTGGCGTGGCGCAGGGCGGCCATGGTATCGGCGGTCTCGCCAGACTGCGAGATCACCACCACCAGCGCGCGCGGGTTGGGCACGGTTTCGCGGTAGCGGTACTCGCTCGCCACCTCGACCTGGGTCGGGATCTTGGCCACGGATTCGAGCCAGTACTTGGCGGTGCAGCCCGAGTAATAGCTGGTGCCGCAAGCCAGGATCAGCACGCTGTCGATCTCGCTGAACACGCTCTGGGCTGTCTCGCCGAACAGTTCGGGCGTAATGGCGTCGATGCCTTCCAGCGTATCGCCGAGCGCGCGCGGCTGCTCGAAGATTTCCTTCTGCATGAAGTGGTGGTACGGGCCCAGCTCCACCGCCGCGGCGTGCGTCTCGACCACGCGCACTTCGCGCTCGACCAGGTGGTCGTGCGCGTCGCGGATGGTGGCGCCTTCGCGGGTGATTTCCACCACGTCGCCTTCTTCCAGGTAGACGATGCGGTTGGCGGTACCCGCCACGGCCAGCGCATCCGAAGCCAGGAAGGATTCGTTGTCGCCCAGCGCCACCACCAGCGGCGAGCCGGCGCGGGCGCCGACCACGCGTTCCGGATGGTCCTTGGAGAACACGGCGATGGCATAGGCGCCGTGCAGGCGCTTGGTCACGGCACGCACCGAGGCGAACAGGTCGCCGCGCGTGGCGCTGCTCGGGTAGGTGTAGACCTGGTGGATCAGGTGGGCCACCACTTCGGTGTCGGTCTGCGACTCGAAGCCATAGCCGGCGGCGCGCAGCTCCTCGCGCAGCGGCTCGTAGTTCTCGATGATGCCGTTGTGCACCAGCGCGATGGACTCACCCGAGAAATGCGGGTGGGCGTTGGTGGTGTCGGGCTTGCCGTGCGTGGCCCAGCGCGTATGCGCCACGCCGGTCATGCCGGCCAGGCCGGACGCGCGGGTCTGCTCGTCCAGGTCGGCCACGCGCGAGACCGTGCGGGCGCGCTCGAGCGCGTTGTCGCGCACTACCGCCACGCCGCAGGAATCATAGCCACGGTACTCGAGGCGACGCAGTCCTTCGATCAGGACCGGAACAATATTGCGCGAGGAAACCCCGCCGACGATGCCGCACATATTCTTCTCCCACAGGGCGCGGACACGGCCGCACCGGATGATTGGCGCGAGGACGGCGCTGCCGTCTCCCGCGAGTTGCCATTGCCGCCCGGCCGTATCCCGGCCAGGCGGCGGCGGGGCTTATTTCTTGACTTGCTTGACCGGACGCTGCCACGCGTCGAGCGTCATCTGCTTGGAGCGCGACAGCGTCAGCTTGTCGGCCGCCGCCTCCTTGGTCAGCGTCGTGCCGGCGCCAATGGTGGCGCCGCGGCGCACGGTCACCGGCGCGACCAGCTGCGTATCGGAACCGATAAAGACATCATCCTCGATGACGGTGCGGTACTTGTTCGCGCCATCGTAGTTGCAGGTGATGGTGCCCGCGCCGATGTTGACGCGCGAGCCGACCGTGGCGTCGCCCACGTAGGCAAGGTGGTTGGCCTTGCTGTGCGCGGCGATCTGGCTGTTCTTGACCTCGACGAAGTTGCCGATGTGCACATCCTCGCCCAACACCGTGCCGGGACGCAGGCGCGCGTACGGGCCGATGCGGCCGGCCGCGCCAACGCTGGCATCCTCGAAATGGCAGAACGGCTGCACCCGCGCGCCAGCGCCCACGGTGCTGTTGCGCAGCACGCAGTTGGCGCCGATATGCGCACCGTCCTCCAGATGCACGCGGCCTTCGAACACGCAGTTCACGTCGATGGTGACGTCGCGCCCGCAGGTAAGCTCGCCGCGGATATCGATGCGCGCCGGATCCAGCAGCGTCACGCCCGCTTCAAGCAGGCGCTGCGCCAGGTTGCGCTGATGGATGCGCTCGAGCTCGGCGAGCTGTACCTTGCTGTTCACGCCCAGCGTTTCCCACAGCGCATCGGGCTGCGCGGAAACCACTTCCATGCCGTCGGCCACCGCGCGCTCGACGGCGTCGGTCAGGTAATACTCGCCCTGGGCATTGTCATTGCGCAGCGTGGACAGCCAGCGACGCAGGGGGCCGGTGGGCGCCAGGATGATGCCGGTGTTGATCTCACGGATGGCGCGCTGCGGCTCGCTGGCATCCTTTTGCTCGACGATGCGCACGATCTTGCCCGCCTCGCGCACGATGCGGCCATAGCCGGTGGGGTCATCCATTTCGACCGTCAGGATGCCCAAGCGCTCGCTGCCGGCAGCGGCCACCAGGCGCTGCAGCGTGGCAGCTTCGGTCAGCGGCACATCGCCGTACAGCACCAGCGTCGGCTGGCTGTCGTCGAGCAATGGGAGCGCCTGCGCCACGGCATGGCCGGTGCCAAGCTGCTCGGCCTGCAGGGCGAAGGCAACGTCTGGCGCGCCAACCGCCTCGCGCACGCGCTCGGCGCCATGCCCAACCACCACGACGAGCCGGGTCGGCAACAATTTTCGTGCCGTCTCAATCACATGAGCAAGCAGCGGCCGGCCCGCGAGAGGATGCAGGACCTTGGGCAGTGCGGAGTTCATCCGCTTGCCCATTCCTGCAGCGAGAATGACGATATTCACAAGGAGGGTCCTAAGTGAGTGTGTCCAGCAAACAGTATGAATCACCCCCTTGGCGAGCCCGGGGGCCAGCAGCGTTGGCCAGGGTCCTGGCCCGAAGCCCGAAACCGGCGGCAAAGCCAGCAACGGTTGGGAATCGCGGGCGCGATCAGGTGCCAAAACGCGCGGAAAAGGATTCTATCATGGGGGTTTTGCGCCGTTTGACCGCTTATCCCTTCCTGCGCGGGGACCGTCTCCGGCGTCTCTTTCTGGTCACAGCCGTGGTCGCCCTGACGGCCTGCAATGCCGTAAAGCTAGGCTACCAGCAGGGCGACCGGCTCGCCTACTGGTGGATCGACAACTACGTGGACGTCTCGGCCAGCCAGGAACCCCTCACCCGCGACGCCATCGCCCGCTTCTTTGCCTGGCATCGCAAGGACCAGCTGCCCGAGATCGCCAGGCTGCTGCGCCAGGCCAAGAGCGAGGTACAGCAACCGGTCTCCGCCACCGCGGTGGGCAAGATCCAGGAAGACGCCCAGCGCCTGGCACGCGTCGCCTTCGATCGCTCCACGCCCGACGTGGCCGACCTGCTGCTGACGCTGACCCCTGAGCAGATCGCCCGCATGGAGAAGAAGTTCGCGGACGCCAACGCCAAATACCGCAAGGAATACCTGCGCCCCGACCCGGCGGCCCACGAGGAAGCCCGGTTCGACAAGGTGATGGACTACGCGCGGCTGGTCTACGGGCGCTTTTCAAGTGACCAAGAGGCCACTATCCGCCGCGCCATGGCGCCCGTGGTGCAAGGCGCCGAGGCGCGCTACGCGGAACGCGTCAAGCGCCAGCAGGAATGGCTGGCGCTGGTGCGCCAGGTGCAGGCCGAGCATCCGCCCAAGGCCCAGGTCGTGGAAATGCTGAGGCGCTATGGCGACCACTGGCAGAACCCGCCTACGCGTGAGCGCAATGCCCGGTACGATGCCAACAACGAGGCCGGGCTGGCGCTGACCGTCACCATTGCCAACCTGACAACACCGGAGCAAAGAGCCCACGCGGCGGATCGCTTCCAGAAATGGATCGACGACGCGAACGCGTTGATGCGCGATGGCACCGCCAATGCGGCGGCGCCCCGGCCAACGCGCTCCGAGAACTGACGAGGGGCCGGGAGGCAGGCCCGTGGCCTATTCGGCGGCAGGCCGCGCCGGGCCGGCGGGCGCGGACTTCTCGAAGCGCACGAATTCCAGCTTGTTCTCTTCCATGCCGCCTGCAAAGACCAGCGGCTGCTGGGAGAAAGTGGTCTCGCCGAACAGCGATGCCTCGTCCACCTTGGCCAGGCCGGTTGCCAGCCCGTTGAAATCGAACAGATCGGTATCGGCCAGATGCGACGGCACCACGCTGCGCAGCGCGGCAAAGATATTGTCGGTGCGCCCCGGATTGGTCCGCTCCCACTCCAGCACCATCTCCTTGACCTTCTTGCGCTGCAGGTTTTCCTGCGAGCCGCACAGGTTGCACGGGATGATCGGGTATTCCATCGCGCGCGCGTAGCTCGCGATGTCCTTTTCAGGGCAATAGGCCAGCGGGCGGATCACGATGTGCTGGCCGTCGTCGGTGGCCAGCTTGGGCGGCATCGCCTTCATCTTGCCGCCGAAGAACAGGTTCAGGAAGAAGGTCTGGATGATGTCGTCGCGATGGTGGCCCAGCGCGATCTTGTTGGCGCCGAGTTCCTTGGCGGTGCGGTAGATCACACCGCGGCGCAGGCGCGAGCAAAGCGAGCAGGTGGTCTTGCCCTCAGGCACCTTCTCCTTGACGATGGAATAGGTATCCGCGTCGACGATCACATACTCCACCCCCACCGATTTCAGATAGGCCGGCAGGATGTGCGCGGGAAAGCCCGGCTGCTTCTGGTCCAGGTTCATCGCGATCAGCTTGAACTTGACCGGCGCGCGCTTTTGCAGCGCCATCAGCACCGACAGCATGGTGTACGAGTCCTTGCCGCCGGAGAGGCACACCAGCACCGTGTCGCCATCCTCGATCATCTTGAAATCGCCGATGGCGCGGCCCGTCTGCGACTGGAGATAAGTCTCCAGACGGAAGAAGTTCTTGGAATGCGTGGTGGCGGTCATGGCGATGGGGTGATGGGGCGATCGGGTACGGCAAAGCAAGGGCAAAGCGGCGCGCAATGCGGCAGTTGCATCACATGCAAGCTGCCGGGGCCGGAGAACCCGGCATTTTACCGTGAGCTGCCACCCTGCGCCGGCAACCCGCCAGAGCGGCTCACTTACTGGCCAGCCTGCTCGCTCTTGATGTGGAACACCTCGACGCCGACCGAATCGCAGTCCGGGTACACGTCCGGCTTTTCGGTCGATACGCGCACGGCGCGCACCTTGGGGTGCTTGAGCATGGCGCGCGCCACGTCGTCGCACAGGGTTTCCTGCAGGTGCACGTGGCCCTGCGCCATGCGCTCGGCAACCGTATTGCGCATGAAGTCGTAGTCCACCACTTCCTGCAGCTTGTCGTCCTGGGGCGTGCTCTGGGCCAGCGGCACGAACAGGTCGATATTGATCAGCACGCGCTGTTCGCCCTTTTTCTCGAATTCGTGCACGCCGATGTTGATCTGCACTTCGTAGTTGCGCAAGAACATGCGGCGGCAGTCTTGCAGGCTGGGATGTGTGAGGGCGGCGAGCATGGTCATGATGGGGGAGAGGAAAAAGAGGGAGAAGGCGCGCGCGGACTTGGCGCGCGCGCCGGGTACGTTATTCGGTCATTCGGTCAGGAACATCACGTCGCGCGCCAGCGGCATCAGGTGCTGGCCGCCGTCGACGTAAAGCGTGGTGCCGGTCACGGCGCGCGCTTCGGCCAGGTAGGCCACCGCCTGCGCGATGTCTTCCGGGGTGGACGACTGCCCCAGCGGCGTCATGCGGTGGGCGCGCCGGAAGCCCGGGCTGGACTGGTCGCCCGAGACCATGGTGATGCCGGGCGCCACGCCCACCACGCGCAGCTTGGGTCCCAGCGCCTGGGCCAGCTGCACGGTAGCCGTCTGCAGCGCCGCCTTGGACAGCGTGTACGACAGGAAGTCCGGATTCAGGTTATCCAGCTTCTGGTCGAGCAGGTTGATGACCACGCCGCGCTGCGTGTCCGACATGGCACGGTGCATTTCGCGCGCGAGCAGCAGCGGCGCGGCCACATTGGTACGCATATGCGTATCGAGCGAGGCATAGGAAAAGCTGGTGGCCACGTCGTACTGGAACAGCGAGGCATTGTTGACCAGGCAGGTCGGCACGCCCAGCGCATCGGTGCAGGCCTTGATCAGCGTGGCGGTGGACGCCTCGTCGGCCAGGTCGGCTTGCAGCACGGCGGCACGCTGGCCACCGGCGCGGATCTGTTCGGCCAGCGCCTCGGCCTCGGCCACGGAGCGGTGGCAATGCACCGCCACGTCCCAGCCGCGCTGGGCCAGTTCCAGCGCGATCACACGCCCGAGCCGGCGCGCGGCGCCGGTGACGAGCGCGATGCCGCGCGCGGGGGTGGCGGAGGCTGCGGCGGCGGTAGCGCCGGCAGGCGATGCGGAGTCAGGGGATTCGGAGGCTGGCATTGCTACAATCGCGATATGCACAAAGGCGCTAGTTTACCCCTTCCCCCCGCCGACGCACTGTCGGCGTCCGCCGCGCTGAGCGCGCACATCGGCCGGGCTATCGACGACGCGGGCGGCTGGCTCGGTTTCGACCGCTATATGGCGCTTGCGCTATATGCGCCCGGGCTGGGCTACTACAGCGGCGGCGCCGCCAAGTTCGGCCGCGACGCGCGCGATGGCAGCGACTTCATCACCGCCCCCGAACTCAGCCCGTATTTCGCCCGTACGCTCGCGCGCCAGTTCGCGCCGCTGCTGGCGCAAGGCCTGTCGCAGGTCCTGGAATTCGGCGCCGGCACCGGCCGGCTCGCCGCCGACCTGCTGCTGGCCCTGGAGCAGGAAGGCCAGTTGCCCGAGCGCTACGCCATCGTCGAGCTCTCCGGCGAGCTGCGCGCGCGCCAGCAGGCCACGCTGGCCACGCGCGCGCCGCATCTGGCCCCACGCGTCGCCTGGCTGGATACCCTGCCCGAGCATTTCGAAGGGATCGTGGTCGGCAACGAAGTGCTGGACGCCATGCCGGTGCGGCTATTCGCCCGCAGCCACGGCCGCTGGCTGGAGCGCGGCGTAGCCCGCCGTGACAGCGATGCCGACGCATCCGACGCAGCCTTCGGCTTCTCGGACCGTCCCGTGGCGGCCGACGCCCTGCCTGAAGCACTGCACGCCGTGGCCGGCGACCACGACATCGTCACCGAAACCCACGCCGAGGCCGAAGGCTTCATGCGCGCAGTGGGCACGATGCTCACGCGGGGTGCGGTGTTCCTGATCGATTACGGTTTCCCCGCTGCCGAGTACTACCATCCGCAGCGTGTCGGCGGCACGCTGATGTGCCACTACCGCCATCACGCCCACCCGGACCCCTTCCTCTACCCTGGCCTGCAGGACATCACCGCCCACGTCAACTTCAGCGGCATCGCCCACGCCGCCGCCGATGCCGGGCTGACGGTGGCCGGCTTCGCCTCGCAGGCGCGCTTCCTGATGAATGCCGGCATCACCGAGCTGCTGATGGCGCTGGACCCCAACGACACGCGCAACTTCCTGCCCGCCGCCAACGCGGTGCAAAAGCTGCTGTCCGAGGCCGAGATGGGCGAACTGTTCAAGGTGATCGCGCTGACCCGCGACTTTGACGCAACGCTGCCGCTGGCAGGCTTCGCGCGCGGCGATCGCAGCCACGCGCTATAGTCCGCGCATCTCACCTCACCCTCTAGGCACACCCACACATGCTGCGCTGGACTTTCACCATCTTCCTGGCCGTCATCGTGCTGTCGGCGGCACTGCCCTGGCTGCAGAAGCTGGGGTTGGGGCGGTTGCCGGGGGATTTGCGGTTTCGGTTGTTTGGGAGGGAGTTTGTGTTGCCGTTTGCTTCGACGATTTTGTTGTCGATGGTGGCGTTGGTGATTGGGAAGTTGTTTTAGGGGGGCGTAGGTTGATAGGCTGGCTGCAACTGCAACTGCAAATTCAGCTGCAACTGCTTAACTGCAAAGTCAAAGGCAGTTTCACCACGCCTGCGGCGCGGCGACCTACTTTTTTGTCTTGCCAAAAAAGTAGGCAAAAAAGGCGCGCCGGATGGGGCGACACCCCCTCGGGATTTCACCAAAAGAGCGGCCGGGACCCAAACTCGCATCGCCTTAAGGCGATACTCAGACATGGGTCCCTCTTCTCCGCTCTTTTGGTGAAATCCCGAGGCGCCCCATACGGCCTGGGTGAACCTTCACGGCTCGCTTCGCATCGCACACCGGTGTTTCCCGCCCCCAGGCGGGAAACACGGCTTGCCACAGAGCGATCAAACTTCGATTCGGTGTAGCCGTGATTGCCGCCCCCAGGCGGCAATCACCTGCCCGCGATGCGCAGCGAGCCGTCGGGGTTTTCATCTCCCGTTATGGGGCGCCTCGTCGCCGGGCGAAAAGAGCGGAAACGAGGAGGCCATGTTTGAGTATCGCCTTAAGGCGATGCGAGTTTGGCCTCCGGCCGCTCTTTTCGTCCGGCGACGAGGAGGCTTTCGCCCCATCCGGGTCGCTTCTTTGCCTACTTTCTTGGCGAGACAAGAAAGTAGGTCGCCTCCCCGCAGGGGAGGTGAAACTGCCTTTGACTTTGCAGTTAAGCAGTTGCAGCTGAATTTGCAGTTGCAGTTGCCAGAGCCCCCTACCCCCCAACCTTAACCGCCACTGCCGCCACCCTCGCCACATGCACCCGATCCTTGATCAACCCAGGATCCCCAGCACACTCCCGCGCCACGGCCCCGGCGTCCACCGAAGCCGCTGCCTCCAGCGCCATCATCAACCGCGCCGTCTGCGGATACTCCCGGTCCTCAAACCCAAGCCGTCCCCGCGCATCCGCCTCGCATGCCTGCAGCGCTTGCGCAAACCGCGCCGGCTTGCGCAATGCATCGCACCGCTCCAGCAAACGCGTCAGCGCGGCGGCGCCAAACGCCTCGGAGCGATGGATATTGCCATGCTCGCGCGCCACCACCACAGCCAGGTCACGGCAGTCAGTCGGCACGCGCAACCGCTTGCAAACCGCCTCAAGCAATGCCACGCTGCGCTGCTCGTGCCCGATATGACGCGGCAGCACATCCTCGGGCGTGGTGCCCTTGCCCAGGTCGTGCATCAGCGCGGCAAAGCGCACCGGCAGCGAGGCGCCCATCGCGGCGGCGGTATCCACGACCATCATCACGTGCACGCCGGTATCCACCTCCGGGTGGTAGTCGGCCCGCTGCGGCACGCCCCATAGCCGGTCCAGCTCGGGCAGCAGCCGCGCCAGCGCCCCGCATTCGCGCAGCACCTCGAACATGCGCGAAGGCCGTGCCTCCATCAGGCCGCGCGCGAGTTCCTGCCAGACGCGTTCGGCCACCAGCGCGTCGACCTCGCCGGCTTCCACCATGCGGCGCATCAGCACCCGCGTCTCGGGGGCTACCGCGAAATCATGGAAACGCGCGGCGAAGCGCGCCACGCGCAGGATCCGCACCGGGTCTTCGGCGAAGGCGTCCGACACATGGCGAAACAGCCGTGCGCGAAGGTCGCGCTGCCCGCCGTAGGGATCGATCACGGGGCCCGCGAGCGCGCCGTCATCGTCCACCGCCCGCGCCATGGCGTTGATGGTGAGGTCGCGCCGCACCAGGTCGTCTTCCAGCGTCACGTCCGGCGCGCAATAGAACGAAAAGCCCTTGTATCCTGCCGCGGTCTTGCGCTCGGTGCGGGCCAGCGCGTATTCCTCCCGGGTCCGGGGATGGAGGAAAACGGGGAAATCCTTGCCTACCGGCTTATAGCCCTGGGCTTCCATCTCGGCCGGGGTTGCGCCCACCACCACGTAGTCGCGGTCCTGGCTCGACAAGCCGAGCAGGGCGTCGCGAATGGCGCCGCCTACGGCATACACCTGCATGGACGAGCTCAATGGTTGATCACGATCGCGTCGGCGCGATCGGGGGTGAGGCGGTAGGGCTCGTCGGAGGCGAGGAAATCGCGCTCTTCACGGGCGTCGGCGATCCACGCCTGCATGGCCGGCAGCGCCAGGATAAAGTCCGCATATTGCTTGGCGGCCTCTGGCAGGTGAATGCCATACGTGGCAAAGCGGCTGACCACCGGCGCGAAAAATGCGTCGGCAATGGTGAACGCGCCGAACAGGAACGGGCCGGTGGCCGCATGGCGCGCGCGCAGGTCAGACCAGATCGCGGCGACGCGGTCCACATCGCGCTGCACCGCTACGTTCCAGCCCATGCCGGGCAGCACCGCGGTGACGTTCATCGGCAACTGGCTGCGCAGGTTGCCAAAGCCCGAGTGCATCTCCGCGCAGATCGAGCGCGCGTGCGCACGCTCGGCACGGTCGGCCGGCCAGAGCTGCTTCTCGGGAAAGGACTCGGCCAGGTATTCGGCAATCGACAGCGAGTCCCACACGGAGGTATCGCCATCGACCAGCACCGGTACCTTGCCGGTGGGCGAGTGCTTCGCAATCGCTTGCTCAAACCCGGCCACGAACAAGCGCACCTTGACCTCCTCGAACGCAATGTCAGCCTGCCGCATCAGCAGCCAGGGGCGCAGCGACCAGGAAGAGTAATTCTTGTTGCCGATGACAAGCTTCATCGCAAAATCCTTGCAGGAAAACGTGGGGGAGCGCGCGCGGCCGGGGCGATCCCGCAGCGCGAAGCGTGCGCACGCAAGCGCACGGCGGCGAACGAACCATTGTAGCCAGCCGCGCCAAGCGCCTCCAAGCGAATTACGCTCGCAGCGATGTGAATCCTGGTCACATGCGAAGGGCAAAGCCGGGCCGGGCAGCCTGCCGCTCAACGATACCCGCTGCGCCGCAGTCCCAGCATTTGGCTCTCGTGCCCGCGACCCGCCAGCACATCGGTCATCACCACCTCCAGCCCCACCGGCTGGCCCAGCCCAAGCTCGGGCGCGATCGGCCCCCGCATGACATTGTCGAGCCGCATGGAGTCCAGGTTGTCGCGCGACATCACCGGCGCGCCCGGCATGTGTTCGAGGATGGCTGCCTGCACGCGGGCCAGGGCGTCGGGCAGGTGAAGGACCGGGCGCGGGTGGCCGCTGGCGCGGCCCGCAAAACGCACCAGTTCCTCCAGCGTATAGACCTGCGGCCCCGCCAGGTCGTAGGCGCGGCCGATGGTGTCCCGCGTCGCCATGGCGTTGACCATGGCCTGCGTCACGTCCTGCACGTACACCGGCTGGAACCTGGCATGCGCGCAGGCGAGCGGCACCACGGGCGCCAGTTGCTGCATGTGGGCGAACAGATTGAGGAAATGGTCGTCGGGGCCGAAGATCACGGACGGACGGAAGATGGTCCAGTCCAGGGCGCTCTCGCGCACCACGCGCTCGCCGTCGCCCTTGCTGCGCAGGTACATCGACGGGCCGGTGCTGTCGGCGCCCAGCGCGCTCATGTGCAACAGCCTGCGCACGCCGGTACGGTGGCAAGACTCGACAATGCGCCGCGTGAGGTCCACATGGGCGGCGGCAAAGGCCGCGCCGTAGGGCTCGGCGCGTTCGCCATGGAGAATGCCGATCAGGTTCACCACGATGCCGTCGGTGCCCAGCGTGCCAATGGCGGCGTCGAGCGCGGCATCGTTCCTCACGTCCAGCTCGATCACCTCGACGCGCGGCAGCAGCAGCAGGTGCTGCGCATGCTCGGCGTCGCGGGTAGCAACCACGATGCGCTCGGGGTCCAGAGGCGGCTCCACGACGGTGCCCGGCTCCAGCAGCGTGGCCGACGCGGTGGCAACACCTGCCAGGCGGGCTACCAGGTGGCTGCCGACAAAGCCGGCCCCTCCGATCACTAGGACATTGCTGGTCTGCATGGATCTCTCCGCGGCAAGGAACGACTGGTGCACGCTCCAGGGCTGGAGCATGCGCCGGCTACCGCATGGCCTGCAGACCGTGCTGCCTCGAAGGCGTTAACACCTCAAGGCAGGCTGGTCGTGGTGATCTGCGACGGCGACACCACGCCCAGGCGATCCTTGAGCGACTGCGGCCGGCCGCTCATCAATGCAGCATAGTACGTGGCGTTCGACAGCACATTCTTCACGTAGGTCCGGGTCTCCGAGAACGGAATGGTCTCGGCGAAGATCGCGCCCTCAACCTGGCGCGGCAAGCTGGAGCGCCAGTTCTTGGGACGGCCCGGGCCGGCGTTGTAGGCGGCCGAAGCCAGCGTCCAGGAGCTGTCCAGGTCAGTCAGCACCATACTCATATAGTTGGTGCCGAGCTGGATATTGATACTGGGATCGCTCATCATCGCGGGTGAGAAGTCCGTCATGCCGATCTTGCGCGCAACCCACTTGGCAGTCGCCGGCATCACTTGCATCAGGCCATGAGCGCCGGCGGACGAGCGCGCATTCATGATGAAGCGCGACTCCTGGCGCACCAGCCCATAGGCCCATGCCATATCCAGGCCCACGTCATCGGTGGCGCGCTGCATGATGTCGCGATACGGCATCAGGAAGCGCAGCGAGAAGTCATGCTCGGCCTGGGTGCGGTCCGCGGTGTTCACGGCGCGGTCCAGCAACTCGATGCGGCGGGCGTAGTCGGCGGCGGCCAGCAGCTGGCGGTCGGTCATGCCGCGCAGTTCCCAGTTCCATTCGCGATTGCCTTCGAAGCGCAGGCTCAGGTCGTAGAACTTCTGCGCGCGCAGGAAGCCCGGGCGGGTGCGCATGGCATTGACCTCGGCATCGCTGACCTGCGTGCGTGCCGGCAGCACGATGCGGTTGCCCAGTTCCTCGCTGGCCAGCTGGCCATAGAAGTTGAACTGGCCGGCGATCGACTGGAACTGCTTCTCGGCCTCGGCGCCGCGGTTGTCAGCCTTGAGCGCGCGCCCGTACCAGTACGTCCAGGCCGGGTCCTTGGCGCGCAGCTCGGGGCGCATCAGCTCCACGGCCTGGCGCACCTGCTTCCAGTCGCCCTGGCGCAGCGCGGCGCGCACGCGCCACTCCTGCGTTTCGTCGGACAGCCACTGGTTGCCGCCCAGGTCCATCTGCCGGCGGTAGTAGCCGGCCGCCTCGGGTGCAAGTTTCTTGGCGGCGTACTGGCCGACCACGCCCCAGCCGGCGCCCTGCTCGTCGCGCGACAGGCTGCCGGCGTTGGCGCTCAGGTAGGCCGCGGCCTGGGAGGGATCGCTGCGCGCCATCTTGACCACGGTGGCGAGCGTGTTGCTGTCGCCGCGCGCGTCCGGCGCGGCGGCGGCGATGCGCCCGGCCAGCGTCACATAGTTCTGCTCCAGCGCCTGGCGTGCCTGGAAGGCCACGTCGCTCGGCTCGATCTGCCTGCTTTGGGCCAGGTAGCCGATCAGGTCGACACAGCCTTCGCCGTAGTAGCGCGGATCGCTCAGCGCCGCGCGTGCGTCCGCCGCCACGTTCTGGCCCTTGAGCGCACGCGACAGCAACGCGTAGCACTCGACCTGCGTATCGTCCTTGAGCACGAACTGCGGGTACTCGGCGTCGAAATTGGCCCAATCGCGCTTCTTGCCCAGCACCAGCAGCCAGTCATTGCGCATGCGGTCGGCAATGGCCTCGCCCTTGTAGCGCTGCAGGAAAGCACGCACCTGGTCGTCAGGGGCGTCGATGCGGGCCAGGCCGCTGGCGTCGAACATCTGCGGCTTGATGCGGAAGTACTCGACGTAAGACGAGATCGGGTAGTCCACCAGCGTGGCCGAGATGGCGTCGGTGCGCGCCACGTCGTTCTTGCGCGCGGCTTCGCGCAGCGCCACGAAAGCGTCGTCGGGGTTGCCCGGGATGGCGGGCGACTGCGATTGGGGTTGCGGCTGGGGCCGTTTCTGCGCAAATACCGGCGTGGCAAGCACTGCGCACGCGATCGCCGCCAGGGCGGCCTTGGCCACACGCTGCGGATATACTCCCTTCGGCATTCTTCTTCCTTGTTGTGACAGCCGGACAACCCCTTTCGAGGGCGCGCATCCGACCGTGCAATGTTGGGTCAACAACAGACATTATCCCACGCAGCCATGCTCAGCGACGACGTTCGCAGCCCCTCCGGCGAGCCCGGAAAGCCCGACTCCGGCGTGCCGCGAGCGGCACTGCGGCGTCAGTTGCTGGCGCTGCGCGGCGCATTGCCGCAGCGCCCCACCGCCGACGCCGGCATCGAAGCCGCGCTGGCCGCCCTGCTGGAGCGCCTGCCCGTGCATCGCCTGGGCTTCTACTGGCCGATCCAGCAGGAGTTCGACCCCCGTGGCGTGGTCTCGCGCTGGCTTGCCGGCGCCCCCGGACGGCAAGCGGCCCTGCCGGTGGTAAGCCGGCCGGGCGCGCCGCTGGATTTCCACCAGTGGGAACCGGCGACGCCAATGGTTGCCGGGCATTACGGCATTCCCGTGCCCGACGGCACGCCGCCCTTGCTGCCGGACGTACTGCTGATTCCATGTGTCGGTTTTAGCGAGGATAAGTTCCGCCTGGGCTATGGCGGCGGGTTCTACGACCGCACGCTGGCGGCGCTGGCTGCCAGCGCGAACGCGCCGGTTGCGATCGGCATCGGGCATGAGGCCTGCCGGATTGCGTTGGTGCCGCAGGAGCATGATCTGCCGATGGATTGGGTGGTTAGTGAGAGGGGGGTGTTTTGAGGGATTTGAACAAAGCCACCCACTACAACCGCCCCGCAGGCACCAACTCATCCACCAGATCCCGCATATGCCGCCAATGCGATCCCTCCCAAAACACGCGCTGGCAGCAATCGCAAGTCACGAACCGCGCCTGGCGCGCGAGCACGCCCGGCGGCGCGCGGCCGTCGACCTCGGTTTTGTCGATCGCCCGCAGCGGCGCATTGCAGTCCAGGCACAGCGAGAACGGCCGCGCGCTACGGGCCAGGTCGAGCCGCGCGAAGATCTCCCGCAATTGCGGCGTGGCCTTGATGGCGCGCACGTAGCAGCCATGGGTGACCCCGCGCCGCTTGAGCAGCTCGCGGTCCCGCGTGAGCACGATGCGGCCTTCGCGCATGGCAATGGCCTCGATCTCGCTATCGGCGTAGTGGTTGTCGTAAAGCGTGTCAAAGCCGGTCAGGCGCAGCAGGTGGGCCAGCCCGCCCAGGTGGGCATCGGCAACAAAGCGGGTCGCGCGCAGCGGCTCGGCACGCACGCGCAGCAGCGGTGTGACGTCGAAGGCTTCGAACTGGGGATAGACCGAGACGCGGTCGCCATCCTGAAGCAGCCGCTCGAAGCCGCATGACTCGCCGTTTACCAGGATCAGCTCCACCTCGGTGTGCGGCACGCCCAGCGCTTCGATCATGTGCTTGACGGTGGCGGCGCGCGCGCAGGCGCACACGCAATCCCGGCCGCGCTGCGCGCGCGGCAGGAAATCGTTCAGTTCCTCGTAGAAACGAAACGTGGCGGTGACGGTGGCAGGGTCGGTGGCCATGGGCCAAAGTATGCCACCGCCCGGCGGCGCCTCAGCCCGCCTGGTTGGCCAGCCGCAGCGTGGATTCCACGGAAAGCCGCGCCCAGGCCGTCATGGCCTCGGCCGATTCCAGGCAGGCTGGTGGAACGCTCAGGTAATGCTGCATGGAGATCTCGCGTCCGTTGCGGCTGTAGCGGAACGGCTCGCCGCCCTCGGCCTCGAAGCCCCCGCGCGTCTGGTCGTCCACTTTCAGGTAGCAGCGCCCGCCCAGCACCAGCGCGAACACCAGGCCGTCGTAGTACAGGGCGTGGCCGCCAAACATGCGGCGCGCGGTGATCGGGCCAATGCGCGCCGCCAGCGGCCCCAGCAGTTCGAGCAGATGGTCGATGAAGGGGTCGGGGCGGCGGGCTGGCATGTCGCTGGCGCGGGCGGATGCCTTAGAGCTTCAGGCGCTGCCAGATGGCTTTGGTCGCGCTGGCTGTGTTGAGCGTATAGAAATGCAGCCCCGGCACGCCGGCCGCGAGCAGGCGCTCGCACAGCGCGGTGACCACATCCAGGCCAAAGGCGCGGATCGACTCGCGGTCATCGCCGAAGCCTTCCAGCCGCTTGGCCACCCAGCGCGGCACTTCGGCACCGCACATTTCGGAGAAGCGCATCAGCTGCGAGGAATTGGTGATCGGCATGATGCCCGGCACGATCGGTACGTCCACACCCATGGCGCGCACGTCCTCGACGAAACGGAAGTACGCATCGGCGTTGAAGAAATACTGGGTGATGGCCGAGTCGGCGCCAGCCTTGACCTTGCGCACGAAGTTCTCGAGATCGTGGCGGGGCGACTTGGCCTGCGGGTGGTACTCGGGATAAGCCGCCACCTCAATGTTGAACCAGTCGCCGGTCTCGGCGCGGATGAACTCCACCAGCTCGTTGGCATAGCGGAACTCGCCGATCTCGCCCATGCCCGACGGCATGTCGCCGCGCAGCGCGACGATATGGCGGATGCCGCCTTCGCGGTAGGTCTTGAGGATATCGCGGATGCTCTCGCGCGAGGAACCCACGCACGACAAATGCGGCGCGGCCTCGATGCCTTCGCGCTGGATCTCCAGCACGGCGTCCAGCGTGCCCTGCTGGGTGGTGCCGCCGGCACCGAAGGTCACCGAGATGAACTTGGGCTGCAGCGGAGCGAGCTGCGCACGCGTGTTGCGCAGCTTCTCGGCGCCCTCCGCCGTCTTGGGCGGGAAGAATTCAAAGCTGAAGTAGCGGTCTTGCATGATGGTGGCGCGCCGCCTATGGCGCGGCGCGCTGAAAAATTGGCATGGGACGCCGGACGGCGTCAGGCGCTGCGGCGTTCGCCGAGCAGCACGCTCGACAGGGCCCAGGAAATCACGCTGTAGAGGATCGAGCCGAGCAGGGCCGCGCCAAAGCCGGTGACCACGAAACCAGCCAGCAGCTTGCCCACGAACAGGAACAGCAGTGCGTTGATCACGAAGATGAACAGGCCAAGCGTCAGCAGCGTCACCGGCAAGGTCAGGATCACCAGGATCGGGCGGATCAAGGTATTCACCAGGCCAAGCACCAGCGCGGCGATCATGGCCGAGCCGAAGCTGCCAAGATGAACCCCATCGATCAGGCTGCCCACCAGGAACAGCGCGGCGGCGTTGATGATCCAGACGGCCAGCAATCTCATGACGACTCCTTCGCTTGGGTAAAACGGATTCGGGGCGGATTCGGGGCACGGCACCCGCGGCGCGTGGGCGCCGCGGGTTGACAAGGCGGCGGTCGATCAAACGCAGATCAGCCGCCGGTCACCGGCAGATCAATAACGGTAGTGATCGGCCTTGTACGGGCCTTGCTTGCTCACGCCGATGTAGGCGGCTTGCTGCTCGGTCAGCTCGGACAGCTGCGCGTTGAGCTTCTTCAGCTGCAGGCGCGCGACCTTTTCGTCCAGGTGCTTGGGCAGCGTGTAGACGCCGACCGGGTACTTGCCGCTTTCGCGTTCCTGCCACAGTTCGATCTGGGCGATGGTCTGGTTGGCGAACGAGCTGCTCATCACGTACGACGGGTGGCCCGTGCCGCAGCCCAGGTTCACCAGGCGGCCCTTGGCCAGGATGATGATCTTCTTGCTGGGTTGATCGCCCACGGCGGGGAACACCACGTGGTCGACCTGCGGCTTGATCTCGTCCCACTCGTACTTTTCCAGCGAGGCGATGTCGATCTCGTTGTCAAAGTGGCCGATGTTGCAGACGATGGCCTGGTCCTTCATCTTGGCCATGTGGTCATGGGTGATGACGTGGTAGTTGCCGGTGCAGGTGACGAAGATGTCGGCCTTGTCGGCAGCGTATTCCATGGTCACCACGCGGTAGCCTTCCATCGCGGCCTGCAGTGCGCAGATCGGGTCGACTTCGGTCACCCACACCTGGGCCGACAGGGCGCGCAGTGCCTGCGCGCTGCCCTTGCCCACGTCGCCGTAGCCGGCCACCAGCGCAACCTTGCCGGCGATCATCACGTCGGTGGCGCGCTTGATGCCGTCCACCAGCGATTCACGGCAGCCATACAGGTTGTCGAACTTGCTCTTGGTCACCGAGTCGTTGACGTTGATGGCGGGGAACTTGAGCTCGCCCTTTTGCGCCATCTGGTACAGGCGGTGCACGCCCGTGGTGGTTTCCTCGGTCACGCCCTTGATGGCGTCCAGGTTACGGCTGTACCAGGACGGGTCCTTGGCCAGCTTTTCCTTGATCGCGGCGAACAGGAAGGTTTCTTCCTCGCTGCCCGGGTTGGCGATCAGCGATGCGTCCTTCTCGGCGCGGGCGCCCAGGTGCAGCAGCAGCGTGGCATCGCCGCCGTCGTCCAGGATCATGTTGGGGGTGCCGCCATCCTTCCAGTCGAAGATGCGGTGGGTGAAGTCCCAGTATTCCTTCAGCGATTCGCCCTTGAAGGCGAACACCGGCGTGCCCGAAGCAGCGATGGCCGCGGCAGCGTGGTCCTGGGTCGAGAAGATGTTGCACGATGCCCAGCGCACGTCGGCGCCAAGCGCCACCAGCGTCTCGATCAGCACGGCGGTCTGGATGGTCATGTGCAGCGAGCCGGCGATGCGCGCGCCCTTCAGGGGCTGGGCGGCGGCGTACTCGTCGCGGATGGCCATCAGGCCGGGCATTTCGGTTTCGGCGATGGCGATTTCCTTGCGGCCCCAGCCGGCGAGGCCCAGGTCGGCCACGAGGTAATCGTTCTTCAGGTCAGTCACTGCGTTCATGTTTCACTCCGATGAAGAGTGGCGACGAAGGACGAGTGCGGGGAATACGGCCGCGCCATGCAGGGATGGTGAAAACCAAGGCCTTTGCATAACGGGCGGATAGGTCGACTCGCCTCCGTGTGTATGCCACGGATCAGCGAGCGCCGTTGAAGACAGTCCGAGCCTGGCGAATGGCACAATAAGGCCCATTCGTTGCAACGCTCCTCGGAGTGGCGGTATTGTAGCCTGCCCTGGCACGCTTGGCACCGCCACCGCCGTGAATTTTTCTTGACCGCCGGCCCAGCACATGACCCTGACGACACACCGCCCCCCGCGCACCCTGACCATCGCCGGCTCCGACTCGGGCGGCGGCGCCGGCATCCAGGCCGATCTCAAGACCTTTGCCGCGCTGGGCTGCTTCGGCATGAGCGCCATCACCGCCATCACGGCGCAGAACACGCTCGGCGTGACCGGCGTGCATGCCATCCCGGCCGACATGGTAGCGGCCCAGATCGACGCGGTTGCCAGCGATATCGGCGTGGATGCGGCCAAGACGGGCATGCTGGGCACCGCCGCCATCGTCGAGGCGGTGGCTGCCGCTGTGGACCGCCATGGCATTCGCCAACTGGTGGTGGACCCGGTCATGATCTCCACCTCCGGCGCCACCCTGGCGGACGACGCCACCACCCAGGCCATGGTGCGCCTGCTGTTCCCCCGCGCCGTGCTGGTCACGCCCAACCTGCCGGAAGCGTCCTACCTGCTGGGCCGAGAGATCACCCGCCGCGAAGAGATGGAGCAAGCCGCACGCGACCTGGCCGCGCTGGGCTGCCCGGCGGTGCTGCTCAAGGGCGGGCACCTGGATCCAGCCGATGCCGGCCTGGACGACCTGCTGTTGAGTGCCGACGGCACTGTACGTGTGTTCAGGCATCAGCGGGTCGACACCCGCAACCTGCATGGCACCGGCTGCACACTGGCCGCAGCCATTGCTGCCCAGTTGGCAAGGGGCGATAAGGTGGAAGACGCGGTGGAAGTGGCGCTGGATTTCGTGGCCGATGCGATTGTGGCGGGTGCCGACTTTGCGCTTGGGACGGGCAACGGGCCGCTCAATCACGGCTTTGCGCCGCGGGTGCTGGGTTAGGTATTGGCTTAAGTACTGGGTTAAGTACTGGGCTAAGGAGCGGGGAGCGAACCAGCGGTATGATTTGCGCCCCAGCCTGACATTCGCCACGCCATGCCCACCCTCACCCAGATCGACCTGCGCACCGACCCTGCTGCTGCCCCTTACCAAAAACACGAAGTAGTCCAGGTAGCCTTCGCCAAAGAACCCGGCGAACTCATCAGCCTCGAAGGGCCCAACCGCTACCAGCCCGGCGACGCCATCATCACCGGCTCCACCGGCGACCGCTGGGTCGTCTCGCGCGAACGCTTCGACCCCAAGTACGAACCGCTGCAAGCCGGCACACACGGCCAGGATGGCGCCTACCAGAACATCCCGGGCGTGGTGCTGGCCAAACGCATGGACCAGGATTTCAGCATCGCCCGCTCGGCCGGCGGCGACGTGCTGCATGGCGCGGCTGGCGACTGGCTGATGCAATACGCGCCGAACGACTACGGCGTCGTCCAGCAGGCGCGCTTCGCCCAGGTCTACCGCGCGGCCAGCGGCAACGCCTGAAGCGTCAGTCGCCGCCGCTGCTCAGCGGCACCAGCTTGAACGCCGCGCGTGCCACGCAAACCACTTCACCAGCGGCGTTCTTCACTTCACCCTCGCAAAACGCAATGCGCGCGCCGCGCCGCATGCAGCGCGCTTCCAGGTGCAGTTCACCGCGTGCCGCAGCCAGGAAATGCGTGGACATATCGATGGTGATCACGCCGGTTTCCAGCGGCGCATGCGAGCGCGCGGCGCCGCTGAGCGTGAAATCCAGCGTGGCCATCAAGGTGCCGCCGTGCACGTCGCCCCGGCTGTTGACCAGGAACGGGCTGACCGGCAGGCGCGTGCGGCACAGGCCCTCTTCCATCCGCACGGGCTGCAGGCCGAGATGGCGCATCAGCGGCACGTCGATGCCAAAGTAGGGTTTCTCGGGTGTGCCCGGCGCTACCGGGACAATCTGAGCGGGACTTTCCAAAACAATTCTTCCTTATTCGCGTTATGCGAGTTATGCGAGTTCCACCACCGCCTGGCCCTCGGCGACGGCATCGCCAGGCTGCACCAGGATGGCCCTGACCACGCCAGCATATTCGGATTCGAGCGGGATCTCCATTTTCATGGACTCGATCATCATCACGGCGTCGCCGGCCGCAATGGTAGCGCCAACTTCGATGTGGATGGCGCAGACATGGCCGCTTACCGCGGCTTCGATCTTGTTCATCAGGCAGCTCTCTGTGTAGGTTGTGGGTTCTCTGCGGCAGGCGTGGCCAGCACACGCTGGACGAGCGCGGTATCGATGCGCCCGGCCAGGAAATCGGGATGCGCGAGCACGCGCAGGATGAAGGGGATATTGGTCTTGACGCCGGCAACGGCGAAATCCCGCAGCGCCGCGCGCAGCGTGGCAATGGCCTCGCCGCGATCGGCGCCGGTGGCAATCACCTTGGCCAGCATGGGGTCGTAGTACGGCGTGACGCGGGCGCCTTCGGCGTAGCCGGTTTCCACGCGGATGCCCGCGCCTTGCGGCGGACGGAATACCTGCAGCGGGCCAGGCGACGGGAAGAAGCGCACCGGGTCCTCGGCATACACGCGCGCCTCGATGGCATGGCCTTGCGCGGGGACCTGGCCGCCCGGCAGCACATCATCGATGCGCTCGCCGCGCGCCAGCCGGATCTGCGCGGCCACGATATCCACGCCGGTGATCTGCTCGGTGACGGCGTGCTCCACCTGCAGGCGCGTGTTCATTTCCAGGAAGACAAATCCGGTGGCCGGCGTGTGCAGCATTTCCACCGTGCCGATCACGTCGTAACCGATGCCGGACAGCAATGCCGAGAGCTTGGTCGCCATGGCTTGCACCTCGGCACGGTCCAGCCCGTGCGCGCGCGCTTCCTCGATGACCTTCTGGTGACGGCGCTGCACGGAGCAATCGCGCTCCCACAGGATGCGCACGCCGCCGTGGCGGTCGGCCAGCACCTGGAACTCGATATGGCGCGGCTGCTCGACCAGCTTCTCCAGGTACAACTCGGCCTGGCCAAAGCTGCGCTGCGCCACCGAGCGCGCCTGCTGCCAGGCAGCGGCCAAGCCGGCCGCGTCACGCACCGGCACCATGCCGATGCCGCCGCCGCCGCCGGCGGGCTTGATCAGCACCGGATAGCCGATACCCTGCGCCGCGGCGGCAACGGTGTCCATGTCGTCGGGCAGCACCTCGGAGCTGGGCGCCAGCGGCATGCCTTGCGCGGCCATGAAAGCGCGCGCTTCGGTCTTGTGGCCAAGGCGCCGGATCCAGTGCGGGGACGGGCCGATAAAGCACAGGCCGGCGGCTTCCACGCGCTCGGCAAAAGCGGCGTTTTCCGACAGGAAGCCATAGCCGGGATGCACCGCGTCGGCGCCACTGGCGCGCGCCGCTTCAAGCAGCTTGTTCTGGTCCAGGTAGCTGGCCAGCGGCGGCGCTTCGCCCAGGTGCAGCGCGGCATCGGCTTCGCGCAGGTAGGGCAAGCCGGCGTCGGCATCCGAGTACACCGCGACCGATTCCAGGCCCAGCCCGCGCAGCGCGCGGATGATGCGCGCCGCTACCGCGCCGCGATTCGCGACCAGCACGCGGCGTACCGGACGTGCTGGACGTAACGTTTCGCCGGCTTTCGTCTTGGCATTCATGACGTTTCTCCCGCGCGGATCACCACCGCGTCGACCAGCACCGGCGCCACGCCGGCGCGGCTTACCATGACCGGATTGGCGTCCACCGAGCGTACCTGTCCCTGCGCCTGCACCATCCAGTCGCCCAGGCGCACCAGCATTTGCGCCAGCGCATCCACATCGACCGCCTCCATGCCGCGCAGCGCGCCGAAGGCGCGCGCAATGCGCAGCCGGCCGATGGCCTCGCGCGCCTGCGTGGCGTTGAAGGGCGCGACGAGAAACTGCACGTCGTCTATCGCTTCGACCAGCACGCCGCCCTGCCCCACCATCACCACCGGTCCGTAGACGTCGTCGATGTGCGCGCCCACCGCCAACTCGAAAGCGCCGCGTTGCTGGCGTGCCAGCAAGACGCCGCCATACTGGATACCCTGGCTGGCAGACAGCCCTCGCAGCACACGGTCCAGGTCATGGAAGGCAGCCAGTGCCTGCGCCTCGTCGGCAAGGCCGAGGCGCACCAGCCCGAGCTCGGACTTGTGCGTGATATCGGACGAAACGCCCTTGGCGACCACTGGCGCGCCCAGTTCGCGCAGCGCGTGGCGCACGTCATCCGCGCTGCGGCACAGGCGATGTTGCACAACCGGCAGACCGGCCTGCGCCAGCGCCGCCAGGCTTGCCACTTCGTCGAGCGATACGCTGTCACCCGCCTCGTCTTTGGCGAACACCGGCGGCAGCGCGGCGGGCTCGGCCAACGCGGCGGCATTCACGTCCACGTGCCGCGCGAGCATGCCCAGTGCGCGCATGGCGGCACGCTCGCTGTCGAACACCGGCACGCCTTGCGCGCGGAACGCCTGCGCCACCCACTCCTGGTTGGCGCTGACCGCCACCGGCACGCCGCTGGCCAAGGCAAAGCGGCCGGTCTGCGCCGAGAAGTCGGCAAAATCGTAGCCCTCGCCGCCGATAGGAAAGCCCACGCAGATCATGTCGGCCTGGCGCTGCGCGGCCACCACTTCCAGCGTCTGCCCGTAGATATGCGGCTGGCCCAGCAGCGCGGTGGTCATGTCGATCGGATTGCGCGCCGACACGAACGATGGAAGCACTGCCTTGAGCGCGGCTTGCCCATCGCCTTCGAACTGGCACAGCGCGAGACCCTGGTCCTCGGCGGCATCGGCCGCCAGTACGCATGTAGCGCCGGAATTGCTGATTGCCACCACCTTGCGTCCACGCGGACGCTGCCCGCCAATAAACACCTGGCTGTACTCGACCAGCTCGCGGAAATCCGCCACACGCTGGATGCCGTGCTGGCGCAGGAAGGCGTCGGCTAGCGTGTCCTCACCGGCCAGCGCTCCGGTGTGCGAGCTGGCGGTGAGTTGCCCGGCCTGCGTGCGGCCAGCTTTGACCGTGAGGATGGGAATGTCGCGCTGATGCGCGACGCGCGCGGCCTGCGCCAGCACAGCCGGGTCTTTCAGCGATTCGATGTAGAGCAGCAGCACCCGGATGTCCGGATCGGCCGCGACCGCGCGCAGCACCTCTGCGGCAGTGATGTCCGCCTCGTTGCCGGTCGCCACCATATAGCGCACGCCGATGCCCTTGCGGCGCAGGCCACCGTAGACGATGGAAGAGCCCGCGCCGCTCTGGCTGACGATGGCAACCGGCCCGTCCTGGCCGGCTTCCTCGTTGATCATGGTGGAGAAGTGCAGGATGGCGCCATCGCGGAAGTTGGCCACGCCCTGCGTATTGGGGCCGAACAAGCGCAAACCGCCCGCGCGCGCACGCTCGACCAGCCTGCGCTGCTGCGCCGCACCGGCTTCGCCAAGCTCCGCAAAGCCCGATGAATAAATCACCGCCGCGCGCGCTTTGACCGCCAGGCACTGGTCGATGGCCTGTTCGACTTCCGGCCCCGCAACACTGACCACCACGACATCGGGCGCATCGGGCAACGCGGCAAGTTCGGGATAAGCCTGCAGGCCCTGGATCTGCGCGCGCTTGGGGTTGACCGGATACACATGCCCGGCAAAGCCGTAGCGGCGCATGTAATCGATCGGCCGGCCGCCGGCCTTGATCGGATTATCGGAGGCACCAAGGATGGCAACCGAACGCGGGGCCAGCAGTTCAAGAATGTTGTCGCTCATCTCAATCCACCTTCACCTTGGCTTCGGTGGCCACGCGCTTCCACTTGACCAGTTCCGCCTGTACGAACGCGCCGAACTGCTCGGGATTCAGCGTGCCGGGCGTGGTGCCGCTCTGCGCCAGGTTAGCCTTGGACTGCGCCGTGTTCATGCTCTTCACGGCGTCGCGGTTCAGGCGTTCCACCAGCGGCTTGGGCAGGTTGGCCGGACCATAGAAGCCAATCCACGTGGTGGCCTCGTAGCCGGGCACGCCCTGCTCGGCAATGGTGGGCACATTGGGCAAGGCCTCGCTGCGCTTGGCCGAGGTCACGCCGATGGCCTTGACCTTGCCGTCCTTCACATAGGGCGCCATCGTCATCACGTCATGGAACAGCGCGGGGATCTGGCCGCCGAGCAGGTCCGACAGCGCCGGCGCCGCGCCCTTGTAGGGAATATGCGTGAGCGGCGTGTTGGTCATCAGCCGCAGCAGCTCCCCCGACATATGCGTGGCGCCGCCGATGCTGGATGAGCCGAACGACAAGCCGTCCTTTTGCTTGCTCGCGTACGCAAGGAATTCCTGCAGGTTCGACACCGGCACATTGTTGTTCACCACCAGCACGTTGGGCGTGGTCGCCAGCAGCGCGATCGGGGTGAAGTCCTTGCTGGCGTTGTACGGCAGCTTGGGCCGCACCGCGGGATTGATCACCTGGTGCGTGGCGCTGACCAGCAGCGTGTAGCCGTCCGGGTTGGCGCGCGCCACGATCTCTGTGCCGATCTGGCCGCTGGCGCCGGCGCGGTTATCCACCACGAACGGCTGCTTGCACTCGGCCTGCATGTCGCGCGCGATGCGGCGCGCCAGCAGGTCGGTCATGCCGCCGGCGGGAAACGGCACGACGATGGTGACGGGCTTCTGCGGCCAGTGCTCCTGTGCCTGCGCGCCGGTGGCGGGGAGCAGTGCGGCGCCAACGGACAGCGTGGCGGCAACGATGGCATCGAGGGTGGGGCGGTGCGCAAGGATAGGTCGGTGATTGGGCAAGGCGGTCTCCATTGTTTTACTTGTGTCTGATTTGCCTGACGGCCTGTCGTCTCAGGGCCGGATGCCGAACTTGCGCACGCCCGGCTCGCGCAGCGGCGCCGCCAGGTTGGCGAACTCGCACAGCAGCGAGCGCGTATCGCGCGGGTCGATGATGTCTTCCACCACGAAGGCTTCGGCGCTGCGGAACGGCGACGTCAGGCTGCGCACGCGCTGCTCGATCTCGGCGCGCTTTTGCACGGGGTCATCGGCGCCTTCGATCTCGGCCTTGTAGGCGACCTCCAGCCCGCCCTCGATCGGCAGCGAGCCCCAGTTGCCGGACGGCCATGCGTAGCGGAAGTTGAAGCGGCCCATATGCTGGTGCCCCGCCGCCGCCACGCCATAGGCGCGGCGCAGGATCACGGAGCACCACGGCGTGGTGGCCTGGTACACCGCGGCCAGCGCGCGCACGCCGTAGCGCATGGTGCCGGCCTTCTCGGCTTCCAGGCCGATCTGGAAGCCGGCGATATCGACCATGTTGATCACCGGCAGGTGGAAGGCCTCGGCCAGGTCCACGAAGCGGATGAATTTCTCCGCGGTGGGGCCGTCCCAGCCACCGCCGTAGTGATACGGATCGCTCGCCACCACCGCCACCGGCCAGCCATCCACGCGGGCCAGCCCGGTCACGATGGCGCGGCCCCAGTGCCGGCCCATCTCGAAAAAGGAGCCTTGGTCCACCAGCGTCTCGACAATGGGACGCACCTTGTAGACGGAGCGGCTGTCGCGCGGGATCGCGCTGAGCAGCCATTCATCGCGGCGGGCGGGATCATCGGTTGGCTCAACGCGCGGCGGCAGTTCATGCACCGAGCCCGGCAGGTAGGACAGGAAGCGGCGCGCGCGCGCAAAGGCTTCTTCCTCGCTCGCCACTTCGTCATCGACGACGCCGTTGCGCGTATGGATCTGGCTGCCGCCGAGCTCGTTCTTCTCCAGTACCTGGCCAATGCGCGCCACCACCGGCGGGCCGGCGTTGAACAATTGCGCGGTGCCCTTGACCATCACCGAGTAGTGGCTCGCGGCCACGCGCGCCGCGCCCATGCCGGCCACCGAGCCCAGCGCCAGCGACACCACCGGCACCAGTGACATGTTCTCCACCACGTGCTGCCACACCTTCATGGTGGGGATGTTGGTGTAGCCCTTGTTCTCGATATTGCGCACAGAGCCGCCACCGCCGGTGCCATCTACCAGCCGCACCATGGGCAAGCGCAGGTCGTGCGCCATCTTCTCGGCGTGGATCAGCTTCTCGCCAACGGCACCGTCGTTGGCACCGCCGCGCACGGTGAAGTCATCGCCCACCAGCACCACCGGGCGGCCGTCCACCTTGGCGCGCCCCATCACCAGGTTGGCGGGCGTCAGGCCCACCAGGCGGCCATTGCTGTCGTACTGGCCGCTGCCGGTGAGCGCGCCCACCTCGCGGAACGATCCGGCATCGGCGATCGCGTCGATGCGCTCGCGCACGGTCAGCTTGCCGGCGTCTTTGTGCCGCTTGACCTTGTCGGGGCCGCCGAGCTGCGCGGCGAGTTGCTTGCGGTAGGCCAGTTCATCGATTTCGGGCTGCCAGGACACGGCGGTCTCCTCAGTGCTGTTGTTATGGTCGTGGGCTATCTGAACGCATAAAGGCAGCAAACGTGCCAGGCTCGCCAGCCCTTGATTTCATTGTTCTTTTTATGGCTCGCTGATATTGTGTTCGCAATAAGGACACAAAAGTGCCCACGACGGAGACACAACATGTCGTCATCAGCGACACCCGAAGACACTTTCCCCGGCACCGAAGACAGCCTTGGCGTACTGGTCGCCAGCCACGCGGGAGACCTACTAGCCGGCCTGGGACTCGCCGCCAACGCCACGCTGGCAACCGCCGCGCTAGCCGCCAGCACAGGGCTCGCTGGCGACGGCGACTCCCCCCAGGATGCCGGCCGCCTGTTCGAATGCAGCCTGCCTGGCCCCGACGGAAAGCCCGCGCACCGCTTCATCGCCATGCGTCTGTGCGACCGCGAGCGGCAGGTCATCCTGCTGCGCCCGGCCGAGCGTGACGCAGCCCTCTTCGACTTCCTCGGCGCGGTACCCTTTGCCGGCGCGATCCTCGATCACTTCATCACCAACCCCTACCAGGCCATCACCGTGGCGGACCGCGCGGGCAACGTGCGTTTCATCAGCCCGGTGCACGAGAAATTCCTCGGCCTGCGCACCGGTGAAGGCACGGGCCGGCCCGCGGTGGACGTCATCCCCAATTCGCGCCTGGCGCAGGTAGCGGCCAGCGGCAAAGCCGAGATCGGGCAGTTGCAGGAGATGAACGGGGTGACACGCGTGGTGAACCGCCTCCCGATCAGCGCTGCGGGCGAGGTGGTTGGCGCCATCGGCCAGATCCTCTTCAAGGAGCCTGAAGCCATCGGCCGCATGCACCGCGAGATGACGCAGTTGCGCTCGCAACTGGCGCAAACACAACGCGAGCTCGACGCGTTGCGCGAGCAGCAAGCCGGCGCCGGCCCCGGCCTGCTGATTGGCGATAGCGCACCCATGCAGCGGCTGCGCCGTGAGATCGACACGGTAGCGCGCCTGGACGTGCCGGTGCTGATCCTCGGCGAAAGCGGCACCGGCAAGGAACTGGTGGCACGCGCCATCCACGGTGCCAGCCGCGCGGCCCAGGGCAAGCCGCTGGTCAGCCTGAACCTGGCCGCGCTGCCCGCCACGCTGATCGAGGCCGAACTGTTCGGGCATGCGGCGGGCGCCTTCACGGGCAGCCATCGCCATGGGCAGGCCGGCAAGCTGGAGCAGGCCGCTGGCGGCACGCTGTTTCTCGACGAGGTTGCCGATATCCCGATGGAGATGCAGGTCAAGCTGCTGCGCGTGCTGGAGGACCATATGGTGGAACGGCTGGGCAGCCGCCAGGCGCAGCGCGTGGACTTCCGGCTGGTAGCGGCAACCAACCGCGACATCCAGGCGCTGATCGATGGCGGACGCTTCCGCCTGGATCTGTATTACCGCCTGAGCGGCGTGGTGCTGCGCATTCCCGCGCTGGGCCAGCGGCGCGAGGACATCCCTGCCCTGCTGACCCATTTCGTGCGCGGCTTCTGCGCGCGCAACCAGGTGCCGGTGCCGGAAGTGGCATCCGAGGTGCCGCGCTATCTGGCCGAGCGGCGATGGCCGGGCAATGTGCGCCAGCTCAGGCAGAAGATCGAAGAAGCGCTGGTGTTCTGCGACGCACGCGTGCTGCGCGCAGCGGATTTCGCCCGGGGTGAGGAAAGCGCGGTGGCGCACAGTCTGAACGAGCCGCCGTTGCCGTATGGCGAGGCGCTGGATGAGGCGGCGGATGGGGCGGCGAATGGGGCGGTGGACGAGGCTGGGATCGATGCGCGCGCCGCATCGCCGGCGGACTTGCGGGAAGTCGCGTACGAGGCCGTGCTGCAAGCCATCGCGCGGCACGGTGGCAACAAGAAGCGCGCGGCGGAGCAATTGCGCATTTCACGCTCGCATCTGTACAAGATCCTGGAGCGTGGCGCGCGCGGCTGAGCGCAGGCGCTTGCCAGCGCCTACAGGATCTCCCGCACGAACCAGGCATTGAAGCGATAGAGCGCGATCGATGGCATCACGGAAAACAGGAACAGGCTGACGACAGCGCGCCGGTTCCTGTACAGGTAGAGCGCCAGCAGATTCCGCAGCGTGTAGCTGGCTACCAGCACCAGGAGCGGAATGTAGGCCAGGAAGCAAAACAGGAAAATCCAGACAAAGGCGCCGCCCTGCAACGCTCGGTCAAACATGCCAGCACCGGCGATCCAGTGTGCATCCCCGCCACTGAATGTGAGAAACAGCATCATCATCGAAACGATCAGCGTGGGATAGCGGAGCATCTAGACCGGCTCGCTCTCGCCGCCCGGCTCGTCGCCAAACAGCACGCGCAGCATGCGCTCGGGATTGGCCAGGAAATCGCGCGTCACGCGAAAGTGCTCGGTGTCCTGATAGTCGATCCGCGCCACGCCATCCGGCGAGCAGGCGTAGATCCACGCATTCGGATAGGCCATCAGGATCGGCGAGTGCGTGGCGATGATGAACTGCGAGCCGTCTTCTGCCAGATCATGGATGCGCGACAGCACCGCCAGTTGCCGCTGCGGCGACAGCGCCGCCTCGGGCTCGTCGAGCAGGTAGAGCCCATTGCCGCCAAAGCGATGCATCATCAGCGCGAGAAACGATTCGCCATGCGATTGCTCGTGCAACGAACGCCCGCCGTAGGCGTTGATGACGGGCGGACTGAAAGCCGGCTCCTGGTCCAGGCGCTCGATTTCCGTGGCCACGTTGAAGAAGCTCTCCGCGCGCAGGAAGAAGCCATCGCGCGGGCGCTTGAAGCCGCGCGCAACGCGCAGGTATTCGTGCAGCACTGAATGCGACCGGCGTGTGCCGAAGCTGAAATTACGCGAGCCGCCCTCGGCGTTGTAGCCCATGGCCACGGCAATGGCTTCCATCAGCGTGGACTTGCCCGATCCGTTCTCGCCAACCAGGAAGGTCACCTTGGGGTGCATCTCCATCGCGTCCAGCGTGCGCACTGCGGGCAGGCTGAAGGGGTAGCGCTCGAAGCTGTCGACGATGTCGCGCCGCAGGGTGACGCGGCTGATGAACTGGGACGAGATCATGGGGTTCGCCGGAGTGGATGGCACGGCGCCATCGTAACGCAGCGCGGCGCCGGCATGGCTCACAACGCCAGGCGCATGGCGATGCGTTGGCGCAAGCCGAGCGCCGCCTCGCGCGCCAGTGCGGCGCAAAGCGCCGGGCTGAGATCGGCTTCATCGAGACGGCGAAAGCCGAGGCTTGCGTAGAACGGCGCGTTCCACGGCAGGTGGCTGAAGGTGGTGAGATGGAGCGACTGCAGGCCTTGCCGGCGCAAACCATCGGCTACGGCGCGCACAAGTGCGCGGCCGATGCCGCGGCGGGCGTGGGCGGGGTGGACGTCCATCTCGTCAAGGCAGGCATGCTGGCCAAGCACGCTGGCGAGCGCGAAGCCGGCTGGCGTGCCGTCGGGGGCGATGGCGACCCACAGGCGGCGCTCACGCTGCGCGCGTTGCAGGTCTTCGAGCGGCGTGACTTGCTGGCGCAGCGCGGCAGGCAGGTCGGATTCGGGGAATAGTTCAGCCGCCGCGCGTTCGATGGCAGGCAGGCCGGGTACGTCTTCGGGTGTCGCCAGGCGAATGACAGGCATCGGTATGCGGGCAGAATGTGCAAGCTTGGACTCCCGGAGTGAGAGCGGTCAGGCGCACGCATGCGTACCCTCGCTCCGGGCCCGGCGGCACATCAAGCCGCCGGGAACATCCCCAGCAGATTCGTCACCGCCGCCGGCACGTCGGCCGCCTCGGTAATCGCGCGCACCACGGCCGCGCTGCCTACGCCAACCGCCAGCACCTCCGGCAAGCGCACCGCATCGACGCCGCCGATGCCCACCAGCGAGGGCACCACAGGCTGCATCAGCTTGACGTAGGCGTGGAAGCGGCCCAGGCCTTGCGGCGCGGTCGGCATGATTTTGGTGGTGGTCGGGAAGATCGCACCCAGCGCAAGGTAGCTCGGGCCGATGGTGGCCACGCGCAGCATCTCGGCATAGCCGTGCGTGGACACGCCAAGGCGCAGCCCGGAGGCGCGCAGCGCATCGAGGTCGGCTTCGTCGAGGTCTTCCTGGCCGAGGTGGATACCATAGATGCCGCTGTCGCCACCCTGGCTGGCGTGGTAGTCGATGGCAGCCCGCCAGTGATCGTTGATGAACAGGCGCGAAGCGCTGCCGCGCGCTGCCTTGGCGGCGCGCTCGATCTCGCTGCGCACGGCCTGCGCGTCGTCGGACTTGAAGCGCAACTGCACGGTGGGCACCGCCAGCGGCACCAGCCGCTCGATCCATTCGGCGCTGGGCACCACCGCGTACAAAGCCAGCGGCGGGCATGGTGCGAAGGGCTCGGCGCGCTGCTCCGGCGCGACCAGCGCGGCGTGGCGCACGTGCGGGAAGCGCGCGAAGTCCACCGGCCAGTCCAGCGAGCCCGGCTGCCAGGCGCGCGCCAGGCAGAGCGCGTCGTGCGCGGGGAAATGCAGCGCCAGGCAAGCCAGCAGCACGGCGACGAAGGCCGGCGAATGCGCGGTGTCGTCGTCGGCATGGGCACTGAAGACCCAGGTGCCCATCGGCGAGCGCACGGTGTCGCTCCATTGCCCGCCTTCGCGGTCGCTCTCGATGGCGATGGCGCCGGCGCCGGCAATGCGCGCCAGCGTGGCCTCGTCGGCCTCGCCGTCGAACAGCACCACGTCGGCATCGCCGAGCGCGGCGGGGGCGTTGCCCTGCACCCACGCGCGCCAGGCCTTGTCGCTGGTGCCGAAGGTAGCGCCATAGCGCGCCAGCAGCGTGTCGCGCAGCGCGCCGTCGAGGCCGGCCGGGAGAGGATTGCGGGTCATGCGCGATCCTCCGCGCCTTCGGCGTGCCAGAACGGCATGCCCACCACCGGCGTGCTGGCCTGAGCGATATCGCGCTCCGGCATGGGGCCGGCCAGGTAGGCCGTGCGGCCCGCGTCCACAGCCAGCGCGAAGGCGCGTGCCATGTTGACCGGATAGGCAGCTTGCGCCACGGCGGTGTTCAGCAGCACGCCATCGTAGCCCCACTCCAGCACCTGGGCCGCGTGCGACGGCAGCCCGAGGCCTGCGTCGACGATCAGCGGGGTATCCGGCAAGCGTTCGCGCAACAGGCGCATGGCGTGCGGATTGACGGCGCCCTTGCCGGTGCCGATGGGCGCGGCCCAGGGCATCAGCGCCTGGCAGCCCACGTCCAGCAGGCGGCGGCACAGCACGAGGTCCTCCGTGCAATACGGCAGCACCTTGAAGCCTTCCTTGATCAGCGTCTCGGCCACGGCGGGCAGGTTGAGCGTATCGGGCTGGAGCGTGTAGTCGTCGCCCACCAGCTCAAGCTTGATCCAGTCGGTCTCGAACACTTCGCGCGCCATCATGGCAGTGGTGATGGCTTCCTGCGGCGCCATGCAGCCGGCGGTATTGGGCAGCACCGGCACGTTCAGCGAGCGCAGCATCTGCCAGAAAGCCTGGCCGCCCTCGCCATCGCCGACCGAGCCCTGGCGGCGCAGCGCCACCGTCAGCATGGCGGGCCGGGCCACCTCCACCGCGGCCTGCAGCGTGGCGGGAGACGGATAGCGCGCGGTACCCAGCAACAGGCGCGAGGCAAACGACTCGCCATAGAGCACGAAGGGGTCGGCGAACAGGTCGCGCCGGGGTTCTGCGGAATTGAAGGTCATTTGGGGTCAGCCTCCCGTCACGGGTTGCACGAGGTCGATACGATCGCCGGCGGCGAGCACAGTCGCCGCATGCGCGGCGCGTGGCACGAACTGGCCGTTAAGCGCGGCGGCAAATGGCGGCGCGATGCCCGCGCCCGCCACCGCATCGGCCAGCGTGGCGTTGTCGGCAAGGGCGAGCGCACGGCCGTTGAGCAGGATATCCATGGTCATTGTCGTTCAGTGCAGCACCGGCGAGCCGGCGACGGTATCGAGCGCGGCCGCGATCATGCCCGGCCAGCGCACCGAGGCGGGCACGGCATGCGCGGCAGGATCGTCGTCGAGCAGAGCCTGCACAACCTGGCAGGCGGCCTCGGTGACCGCCGGGGCGATCAGGAAGCCGTGCCGGTACAGGCCGTTGAGGCGCACGATGCGGGCATGCTGGTCAACCCGGATGGCCGGCAGGTGATCCGGGCGCGTCGGGCGGCGCTGCACATTGAGTTCCAGCACGCGCGCCTCGCCAAAGGCGGGGTGCAGCGAATACGCCGCGGAGAGCAGCTCCAGCGCGGAGCGCACGCTCATCGGCGACTCATCTTCGCTTTCGAGCTCGGTGGCGCCGATCACGTAGAGGTCGTTGGGCTTGGGCGCGATATAGATCGGGTAACGCGGGTGCAGCAGGCGCACCGGGCGATGCAGCTTGACCTCGGGTGCGTGCACGCGCACGACTTCACCGCGCAGGCCGCGCAATCCCGGCATGCTGCCGTGCGCGGCGGGCTGCCCCGGCCAGGCGGCGCGGGCGCCAAGGCCACGGCAATCCAGCACCGTGCGTGCGCAGATACCCAGCGCGGGCAGGTCGCCCGCTTCGATTTCACCGGCCTCCCAGACGCAATGCAGCCCGCCTGCCACCGCGCATGCCAGCAATGCGCGCAGCGTGCCGCGATTGTCCAGCTGGCCTTCGCCGGCCAGCAGCAGCCCCTGGGAGAAACGGCCCGCGAGCGCGGGCTCGAGCGCGGCCACGCCATTGCCGTCCAGCGCGCGCATGCGCTCGGCCACCAGTTCGGGCGGCGCCACCGCGCGCACCCGGCTGGTGAACAGCGACATCTCGCTGCGGTCGCGGGTATGCCATACCACCAGCGTGCCGTCCTCCTGGAAGAACACCGGTTCCGGCAATTCGGCCACCCAGGCGCGCCAGAGGTCGACGCTGGCGGTGCCAAGCTCGACGATGCGGCGCTCGGCAATGGCGGATTCCGCCAGGGGCGCGAGCATTGCCGCGGCGACGTGCGCGGCCGAGCCAACGCCGTCGGGGCCACCGCGCTCGACCAGCGCCACGCGCAGGCCGGCACGCACCAGTTGCCAGGCGCAAAGGCGCCCGGCCAGGCCGGCGCCGAGCACGGCCACATCAAACGACTGCGTTGTCATGGGGATGCTTGTGCCGGTGCTCGCCGCGATGGCGCGGCGAGCACCGGCCTCCTTTAAGTCATGGCGTGCCCCTTCGGGGAAGGGGCACGGTACTTCGCGTGCGGCGCTGCACAGGCATGCGCCGCACCAAGGCCCTACGTCTTACGAGTAGATCTTGCTGCCGCTCTTGACGAACTCGATCGACTTTTCCTGCATGCCTTGCTCGGCTTCAGGCTTGAGCGAGGCGGCGTAGTCGCGCACTTCCTGCGTGATCTTCATCGAGCAGAACTTGGGACCGCACATCGAGCAGAAATGCGCGATCTTGGCGCCTTCTGCCGGCAGCGTGGCGTCGTGGTACGAACGCGCGCGTTCCGGGTCCAGGCCGAGGTTGAACTGGTCTTCCCAGCGGAACTCGAAACGTGCCTTGGACAATGCGTTGTCGCGCAGCTGCGCGCCTGGCCAGCCCTTGGCAAGGTCGGCCGCGTGAGCGGCGATCTTGTAGGTGATGATGCCTTCGCGCACGTCTTCCTTGTCCGGCAAGCCCAGGTGTTCCTTCGGCGTGACGTAGCACAGCATGGCGGTGCCCATCCAGCCGATGTTGGCCGCACCGATGCCGCTGGTGATGTGGTCATAGCCGGGGGCGATATCCGTCACCAGCGGTCCGAGCGTGTAGAACGGGGCCTCATAGCAGTGCTTGAGCTCTTCATCCATATTGGCCTGGATGCGCTGCAGCGGCACGTGGCCCGGGCCTTCGATCATGACCTGCACGTCGTGCTTCCAGGCCTTGTCGGTCAGCTCGCCGAGCGTGCGCAGCTCACCGAACTGGGCATCGTCGTTGGAGTCGGCGATACAACCCGGACGCAGGCCATCACCCAGGCTGAACGACACGTCGTACGCCTTCATGATTTCGCAGATCTCGTCGAAGTGCGTGTACAGGAAGTTTTCCTTGTGATGCGCCAGGCACCACTTGGCCATGATCGAACCACCGCGCGAGACGATGCCCGTGACACGGTCCGCGGTCATCGGCACATAGCGCAGCAGCACGCCGGCGTGGATGGTGAAGTAGTCCACGCCCTGCTCGGCCTGCTCGACCAGCGTGTCGCGGAACATTTCCCAGGTCAGGTCCTCGGCTATGCCGCCGGTCTTGTCCAGCGCCTGGTAGATGGGCACCGTGCCGATGGGCACCGGCGAGTTGCGCAGGATCCACTCGCGGGTCTCATGGATGTGCTTGCCGGTGGACAGGTCCATGATGGTGTCGGCGCCCCAGCGGATCGACCACACCATCTTTTCCACTTCCTCGGCCAGCGACGACGTCACGGCGGAGTTGCCCAGGTTGCCGTTGATCTTGACGCGGAAATTGCGCCCGATCGCCATCGGCTCCAGCTCGGTGTGGTTGATGTTGGCGGGAATGATGGCGCGGCCGGCAGCGATTTCGCGGCGCACGAATTCCGGCGTCATGTCTTCCGGGCGCAGCGGCAGCGCGGCACCCAGCGCATTGCCGGGGTGCTGGCGCAGCAACGCCTTGTATTCGGGCTTGTCGTAGAGCGCTTGCAGGTTCAGCGACTCGCGCAGCGCCACGTATTCCATCTCGGGCGTGATGATGCCGCGGCGCGCATAGTGCATCTGCGACACGTTGGCGCCGGCCTTGGCGCGGCGCGGGTTGGTCAGCTGGGCAAAGCGCAGGTGGGCGGTGGCCGGATCGGCGGCGCGCGCCAGGCCGTATTCCGACGACAGGCCGGACAGCACTTCGGTGTCGCCGCGCTCTTCGATCCACTTGCCGCGAACCGAGGGCAGGCCTGCCTTCAGGTCGATATGGATGTCCGGATCGCTGTACGGGCCCGACGTGTCATACACGGGAATCGGCGGATTGGACATCTCGCCCTTGTCGGTGCGCGTGGACGTCTGCAGGATCGTGCGCAGCGGCACGCGGATATCGGGGCGGCTGCCGGTCAGGTAGGTCTTGCTGGATGCCGGATAGGCAAACTTTTTGTCGAGATCGGTTTCAAGCGACTCGAAAGATGCGGCGGGGGCGGTATTTGTGCGGGCCATGGGTGTCGTCCTCTCTCTTGCGGGGATGGACGAAACCAGGAGCCCTGTGAGCATGGCCGCGGCGGTGTGGCCTGGTCATGTGCCTTGGAGAAGGCAGGAGCTGTTCGGTAACCATGAAACTTCCCACGCCGGTACTAGCCGGATCGGGTTCGAAGGGACTCTCTCAGCCGCACGGCCCATCCGTACGGCACCCCTGTTTCATCCAACGGGGTGAATTTAAGCACAAGGCTGGGGGCTTGACCACCCCTGTTTCAATCTGGAGTGTCATGCGTCAAGGTATGGCTGGCGCATGCGCAGCCTCCGGGTCGTGGCGCGCACACGTTTCGCTGCGACGCACCATGACTTATCGTGCGCGTGGCGAGGCAGGGATGCAAGCCCACGCACATAGCGCGCCGCTTGCTCTACCATGCAATCAGACATGGCCATGCGCAACGCGCGCAGAAGACTGCACAGGAGACCTCATGACCGAAGCCGCCACTCACCGCGTGTTCAACCAGGTCCCGGACCTGACCGGCTACAACCTGTTCACCGGCGACCCCGCGCTGCGCGCCGCGCTGGAGCGGCTAGGCGGCGGCTGGCACGCCAGTGCGCTCGATATCTTCGGCGCACGCCTGGGCAAACCCGATGTGCAGCAGTGGGCGGCCGAGGCCAATCGCCATGCGCCCGAGCTGCATACGCACAGCCGCACCGGCGAGCGCATCGACGAAGTGGAGTTTCCGCCTGCATGGCACGCGTTGCTGGCGCTGCTGCGCAGCCAGCAGTTGCAGGCGCTGCCGTTCGCGCAGCCCAGGGAGGGCGCGTGGGTGGCGCGCGCGGCGGGCTACTTCCTGCAGGCGCAGGCCGAATCCGGATCCCTGTGCCCGCCCACCATGACGTTCGCCAGCATCCCGGTGCTGCAGAAGGAAGCGACGCTGTTCGCGGAACTTGGGCCGAAGCTGTTTGCCACCCTGCACGATCCGCGCGACCTGCCCTGGCGCGACAAGCATGCCGTGATGATCGGCATGGGCATGACGGAAAAGCAGGGCGGCTCCGATGTGCGCAGCAACACCACCGTCGCGCGCGCCGTGCGCGGCGGGGGCCGCGGCGCGGAGTACGCGATCACCGGGCACAAGTGGTTTTTCTCCGCCCCGATGTGCGATGCCCACATGGTGGTGGCGCGCATGGGCGCGCAGGATGGGCCGCTGTCGTGCTTCTTCGTGCCGCGCTTTCGCGACGACGGCAGCAAGAACCCGGTGCAGATCCAGCGCCTGAAAGACAAGCTGGGCAACCGCTCCAACGCCAGCAGTGAAGTGGAATTCCGCGAGGCCACCGGCATCCTGATCGGCGAGGAGGGCCGTGGCATCCCGACCATTATCGAGATGGCCACCTATACCCGGCTGGATTGCGTGATCGGCAGCGCCGCCATCATCCGCGCGGCGCTGGTGCAGGCCATCCATCACGCGCGGCATCGCATGGCGTTCGGCCGCCTGCTGGTGGAGCAGCCGCTGATGCGCAACGTGCTGGCCGACCTGGCGCTGGAAAGCCAGGCCGCGACCCTGCTCATGATGGAACTGGCGCACGCCTTCGAGCGGGCCGATGCCGATCCGCTGGCCGCCGCCTGGAAGCGCATCGTCACGCCGGCGGCCAAGTTCTGGGTCTGCAAGCGCGCCATCGAGGTGACGGGCGAAGCCATGGAGGTGTGGGGCGGCAACGGCTACGTGGAGGAAGGCCCGATGGCGCGGCTGTACCGCGAGGCACCGGTCAACTCGATCTGGGAGGGTTCCGGCAACATCATGTGCCTGGACGTGCTGCGCGCGCTCCAGCGCAATCCCGAGGATGCGGGGCGGCTATTGCAGGACCTCAGCCGGCGCGCCGGCGGCCATCCGGCGGTGCGGGCCGCACTCGCCTCGCTGCAGGCGATGCTGCGCGACGCGCCGGATCTCCTCGAAGCCGGCGCGCGGCGCTTTGCCCAGGGCCTCGTGCTGACCGCGCAGGCGGCGCTGATGCTCGCCCATGCCGACGCCGACGATGCCGAGCGCTTCGTGGCCAGCCGGCTCGGGCACCAGCACGGCCGCGTGTTCGGCACGCTGGAGGGCGGCGATGCCGCGCTGGCACGGGTGGTCGCACGCGCCTGGCCGGCCTGAAGCACGCGGCCGCGCCGCACGCCTCGTCACGCTTTTTTCTGGGCCGTCGCGCGACAGGCGCCGCCGGCACTGTCGCGAATCCCTTGCGCGCTGGAGGCACGCCCTCGCACCGCCCCTCACACGGCCAAGACCTCCGCCATGCGCAACACCACGCGCGGGCCGTGCCGGATCAGGTCATGCGCGCGCTCGCCGATCATGATGGCCGGCGCATTGGTGTTGCCGCCAATCAGCGTTGGCATGATCGATGCGTCCACCACGCGCAAGCCTTCCACGCCCCGCACGCGCAGTTGCGGATCGACCACCGCGTATTCGTCCATGCCCATGCGGCACGTCCCGACGGGATGGTAGATGGTATCCGCGTGGGCGCGGATCATCGCGCGGATCGCGCTGTCGTCGCCGCCATCGGCCGGCAAGTGCGCCGAATACAGCTCCTTGCCGCCGAACGCCGCCAGTTGCGGCTGGGCCAGGATTCTGCGCACGATCCGCACGCCGGCCACCAGGCCGTCGAGATCCCGCGGGTCCGACAGGAAGCACGGGTCGATCATCGGCGCCTCGCGGATATCGGGTGAAGCCAGCCGTACCTCGCCCCGGCTTTTCGGGCGCAGCACGCAAACGTGGCACGAATAGCCATGGCCCAGGCGGATGCGGCGCATATGGTCGTCGGCCATGCCGACCACGAAGTGCAACTGCAGGTCCGGCTCGTCCAGCCCGGCGTGGCTCTTCAGGAAGGCGCCTGCCTCGGCAAAGTTGGAAGTCAGCATGCCGGTGCGCTCGCGCCGATAGCGCAGTATCTCGGCCAGCAGGCGAAACGCGCCGCCCACCGAGACGCCGAACAGCTCGGACGCCGCCACCCGCTTGTGCACGATGATGTCGAGGTGGTCCTGCAGGTTGGCGCCAACGCCCGGCAGATCGTGCACCACGGGAATACCTAGCTCGCGCAGATGCGAGGCAGGGCCGACGCCCGACACCATCAGCAGTTGCGGCGAGCCGAACGCGCCGGCCGACACGATCACCTCGCGGCGTGCCCGCAACAGGGTCTCGCGGCCATCCAGCCGCACCACCACCCCCACCGCGTGGCGGCCCTCGAACGCGATGCGCAGCACCTGCGTGCCCGTCATCACAGCCAGGTTTTCGCGCCCGCCATTGCTGGCGTGGTCGGCGGCGTCGCCGCGGTGCAGGTAGGCGCGCGCGGCGTTCCAGCGCTCGCCGCCATGCTGGGTCACCTGGTACCAGCCAGCGCCCTCCTGGTCCACGCCGTTGAAGTCATCGTTGCGGCGATAGCCGGCCTGCTGGGCCGCCTCGATAAAGCGCTGGCCAAAGGGATTGGGCGTGCGCAGGTCCGACACATGGAGCGGGCCGCTGCCGCCGTGCCAGGGATCGTCATCGCGCCCGGCCACGCGCTCATTGCACTCGGCCCGGCGGAAATAGGGCAGCACATCGTCCCAGGCCCAGCCGTCGCAGCCAGCCGAAGCCCAGCGGTCGTAGTCAGCCGGCGTGCCCCGCGTGTAGATCATGGCATTGAGCGAGGAACTGCCCCCCAGGCCGCGCCCGCGGGGCTGGTAGCCACGACGCCCGTTCAGCCCCGGCTGCGGCACGGTGCGGTAGCCGTAATTATGGCTGCCGGCACGCGGCAGCATGGCCGCGCAGCCCGCCGGCGTCGACACCAGCACATGGTGATCGTGGCCGCCGGTCTCGAGCACCGCCACGCTGTCGCTGCCGCTGTCGGCCAGCCGCCCGGCCAGGGCACACCCCGCCGAACCGCCGCCAACGACGAGATAGTCAAAGGTGGTTTCCATCCGTCTCCCCGCCTGGTCCGAGGTCAGTGTGCCGGGGTTGCGCCGAACGCTTCGGCAGGGCCGCGCATGCCGGTCAACCCGGTCTGGCTGGCACGCCGAAAGCATGCCGCGAAATCAGTGTAGGGCTTTGCCGGGGCACTGGAAAGGGCGAAGGAGGGTCGGTGTATACGGTTGTTTGAAGCACGTGGCTAGTGGCCGGCCTCCATTGTCAGGCGCCGCCGCTTGGCATATGGTGCGGGGATCTGAACGCCGCGCGCGCCAAGGGCAGCGCACGACCCCAAGGAGAGCGCGACATGAGAGAAGTGCCCGAGATTGCATCCGTGTTCGACGCCATGCGCGCCGCCTCACGCCGCGATCAGGCCCCGGCCTGGGCGGTGCGCGCCGACCGGCTGCGGCGCCTGCGCAAGCTGGTGACGGGGCACATGGACGAGATCTCGCAAGCCATCAGCGCCGATTTCGGCAACCGCCCCCGCCAGGAAACCGCGCTGCTCGAGGCCTTTCCCAGCGTGGCCGGGATCGACGATGCACTGCGTCATGGCAAGCGCTGGATGCGGGTGCGGCGGGTTCGCACCGGGCTGTGGTTCAAGCCCGCCACATCGAGGCTGATGCCGCAGCCGCTGGGCGTGATCGGCATCGTGGTGCCGTGGAACTACCCGCTCTATCTGACCGTGGGCCCGCTGGTGGGCGCGCTGGTCGCGGGCAACCGCGCCATGGTCAAACTCTCCGAGTACACGCCGCGCTTTGCCGCGCTGTTCGCGCGCCTGGCGCAACAGGCTTTCGCCGCCGACGAGGTCACGGTGATCAATGGCGACGCGCAAGTGGCGAGCGCTTTTTCCGCCCTGCCCTTCGACCACCTGCTGTTTACCGGCTCAACCCAGGTCGGCCACCATGTGATGCGTGCGGCGGCCGCCAATCTCACGCCGGTCACGCTGGAACTGGGCGGCAAATCGCCGGCCATTGTCGGTCCCGGCGCCGACCTGGAGCGCGCCGTCGAACGCATCCTGGTGGGCAAGCTGCTCAACGCCGGCCAGACCTGCATCGCGCCGGACTATGTGCTGCTGCCCGAGGCCCTGCGCGAGCCCTTCGTCGAAGCCGCGCGCGCCTGCGCCGCCCGCCTCTATCCGGACCTGCCGGGCCATGCGGGCAACCCCGACTACACCACCATCATCAGCCCGAGGCACTTCGCGCGGCTGGACGGCCTGGTGAGCGATGCCGCGCGCGCCGGGGCGCGCGTGGTGCCGCTGTCACAGCTGCCATCGGACCCCGAGCGCCGCCGCCTCGCGCCGGTGCTGTTGCTGGATGTCTCCGCCGACGCCACTGTGATGCGCGAGGAAATCTTCGGGCCGGTGCTGCCGCTGGTGACCTACCACACGCTGGAAGAGGCCATTGACTACATCAACGCCCGCCCACGCCCGCTGGCGCTCTACCTGTTCGAGAAGGACGGCCGCACGATCGACCACGTCATGGCGCAAACCGTGGCGGGCGGCGTCAGCATCAACGAAACGCTGCTGCATATCGCCCAGGAAGACCTCCCCTTCGGCGGCGTGGGGCCCAGCGGCATGGGTGCATATCACGGCCAGGCTGGCTTTGAGACCTTCTCCAAGCTCAAGCCGATCTTCCGCCAATCCGGCATCAATGGCGCCGGGCTGCTGAAGCCACCCTATGGCAAGCGCTTTGAAACGATGATCAAGCTGTTGATGCGCTGAGCCCGGGGAGAAAGCCGGCGGCTAGCCAGGCGCCGGCTCAAACCAGACTCAGCCCACCACCATCGGGCGCCCCAGCATCCGCGCCAACACCGCTTCCGGCGAATGCGTATGGTCTGAAATCGCCTTCGGCGACAGGTAGTAGGTCTGCTCCATCATGGCCCGGCCCCGCATGGCGGCATGCAGCACCTGGTCGCTGAATACAATCCAGGTCGACCCGGGCGGGAACTGAAACTCCTGCTGCGGCACATTGGCCTGGTACTCCAGGTCGGCCTTTGCAAGATCGTGCAGCTGCAGCATCCGGTGGTCATACTCCGAGCGCCGGCGCTTGGTGATATGCAGCATCTCCATCACCCGCGCCTGCCCCGGCCACATGCCCTTGGTCTTCGGCACGAAACGCTTGGCGAAATCGCCAAACGGCTCGCCCACACGCCACACGCGCGGCGCCTGCGGGTCAATGTTGTGGAACACGCGCAGCAGCCGCTGGCCCAGCATCGGGTTGGACGGGAAGGCGTCCACATGCAGCCGCGTGTCGTCCTTGCGCCAGCTCACCGGCCGCCCGGCGATCTCGCTCGGGCGCAACGAGGTGCCGGCGCGCACCATATGCGGGCCATATTCCGGGAACAGGCTGAGCACCAGCTTCTCGCTGTACTCGGCATAGCGGCGAATCAGCACGTACAGGTCTTTCAGGTCCTGCTCGCCGCCCGTCGCGCCGCGCACGGCCTGGTCGTTGGCGCGCAGGTTGATGTTCTTTGACTTGCCGTCCGACCAGCGGCTGTCCAGGAAACGCTCCTCGCCGGGCTCGAACTGGAAGCGCAGTTGGGGGAAGAACAGCACGGCGCCCTGCTCCAGCTCGCGGCGCAACCCCGCCTTGGTGCCGGCATCGAGTTGCGGCGCCCACTCCGTATAGGGCTGGGGCCGGATCAGGTTGAACGCGGGCGCGGCTGCCCCGGCCGCGGTGGCAGTGGCAGTGGCGGGCGTGGAAGGGGTAAGGGTCGAATCAAGTGACATGGGCATCCTCGGTATGCGGGCTCCGGCGGTCTTGAGCGCGCATGCGCGCGCCGCGGCAGGCGAACAAAGCGCCACTCGCCGGGCCGCCTTGCCATCCCGCGATTCTACCCTCGCGGCCATGGGGCGCCACGCCCCGCCTCGCCCCGCTTGATCCAGGACAAGGCCGTGGCAAGCCAGGAACGCCACCGCAGGCGCGAAAAAAAACCGCCCGAAGGCGGTCTCATTCCGATGCGAGGTTCGCGGCAGCCTTACAGGCCGGCTGCAGCGCGCAGCAGCGCGACCTTGTCGGTTGCTTCCCACGAGAATTCCGGCTCTTCGCGGCCGAAGTGGCCGTAGGCAGCGGTCTTTTCGTAGATCGGGCGCAGCAGGTCGAGCATCTGCACGATGCCCTTCGGGCGCAGGTCGAAGTGCTCTTGCACCAGCGCGGCGATCGCCTCGTCGGAGATCTTGCCCGTGCCTTCGGTGTACACCGTCACATTGATCGGGCGGGCCACGCCGATGGCGTAGCTGACCTGCACCTGGCACTGGCGCGCCAGGCCGGCGGCGACCACGTTCTTGGCGACGTAGCGGGCAGCGTAGGCTGCCGAGCGGTCGACCTTGGACGGATCCTTGCCCGAGAAAGCACCGCCGCCGTGGGGCGAAGCGCCGCCGTAGGTGTCGACGATGATCTTGCGCCCGGTCAGGCCGCAATCGCCTTGCGGGCCGCCGATGACGAAGCGCCCGGTCGGGTTCACCAGGTACTTGGTGTCCTTGAGCATCTCGGCCGGCAGCACCGGCTTGATGATTTCCTCGATCACGGCTTCGCGGATCTGCGCCTGGGTGATATCCGGCGAGTGCTGGGTCGACAGCACCACGGTATCCACGCTGTGCGGACGGCCGTCGACGTAACGCACGGTCACCTGCGACTTGGCGTCGGGACGCAGCCAGGGCAGGCGGCCATCGCGGCGCAGTTGCGACTGGCGCTCGACCAGGCGGTGCGAATAATAGATCGGGAAAGGCATCAGCTCCGGCGTTTCATCGCAAGCGTAGCCGAACATCAGGCCCTGGTCGCCGGCGCCCTGGTTCAGGTAGTCGTCGGAGGCGCGGTCCACGCCCTGGGCGATGTCAGGCGATTGCTTGTCGTAAGCGACCAGCACTGCACAGCCCTTGTAGTCGATGCCGTATTCGGTGTTGTCGTAGCCGATGCGCTTGATGGTGTCGCGCGCGACTTGGATGTAATCGACGTTGGCGGTCGTGGTGATTTCCCCGGCCAGGACAACCAGGCCGGTGTTGCACAGCGTTTCAGCGGCCACGCGCGCGTACTTGTCCTGAGCCAGGATGGCGTCGAGGACAGCATCGGAAATTTGGTCGGCGACCTTATCCGGATGGCCTTCGGAGACGGATTCCGAAGTGAACAAGAAGTCGTTTGCCACGAACTTTTCTCCAGGTTTGGCTATTGCGCGCCAACCTCTAAGCCCGGGCGGCGACGCTTTAGCGGTATTTTCATGCCGTTCCGGTAGAACGGTATCGCCCCGCAAGTTGTCAGTTAACTCGGCGATACGCGCTATTATACGCGCCTGCAAGCTACGCTGCAGCGCCCCGGTTATCTGGCACACCTGCCAATACCGGACGCTGTCGCGGCCAGGCCGCGCCACCCGATAAGCGACGCGATTCCGGCCTGGCGCGAGCCTGCAGGCAGTGCAAGCCGTACGGTGGGCCCCGTAACAACACCAGATTCATTTTGATTGCCCCACTAACGGCAGCGCCCGGCAAAACATTAATGACCTACCCGGCCCGCCGGGCCGCTATCGCAATCCGATGACCTTTCTGTTCTGGCTGATTTCCCGCTTGCCGCTCTCCTGGCTGCACGCCATCGGCGGTGCGCTCGGATTGCTGGCGGCACGCCTGCCGGGACGTTATGGCACGCGGCTCAGGGAAAACCTTCGCCATGCCTACCCCGACGCCAGCGACGCGATGGTGGCGCAGGCGGCCCGCTCGACCGGCCGCATGATCCTGGAAATGCCCTATTTCTGGAGCCGGCGCCATCCCGACGCGCGCATGTACAGCTTTGCCGACCGGATCTGGCCGGAACTCGACAAGCTGATGGCACAGGGCCGCGGGCTGATCATCCTGGTGCCGCATCTTGGCTGCTTCGAAGTGCTTCCGCAGGCATTTGCCCTGCGGCATCCGGTCACGGCGCTGTACAAGCCGCCGCACCAGGCGTGGCTGCGCGACTGGATCGTCAAGATGCGCACGCGCCCTAACCTGGCCATGGCGCCGGCGCAGCCGCGCGGCGTGCGCATGCTGGTCAAGGCACTCAAGCGAGGCGAGGCCATCGGCATCCTGCCCGACCAGGTCCCGACCGGCGGCGAAGGCGCCTGGGCGCCGTTCTTTGGCAAGCCGGCTTACACCATGACGCTGGTGCAGCGCCTGCAGCAACTCACGGGCGCGCCCATCGCGGTGATCTTCGCCGAACGCCTGCCGCGTGGCGCCGGCTTCCTCGGCCATATGCAGGTCATCAAGGACCCGCTGCCTGACGACCAGGCTGAAGCCGTCGCGGTGATCAACGCAGCCGTCGAGAAGCTGGTGAAGGCATGCCCGACGCAGTACCTGTGGGGCTACAACCGCTACAAGCACCCAGGCGGCGCGCAGTTGCCGCCCGCGGAGCCACCTCGCGCCCCGGCGGCCGACGCCTCGCGCAACCCCCTGGAGGTGCCCGCGCCGGCACCCGCCTCTCTCTCCAACGACCAACGATGAGCCGTATCTTTACCTGGCTTGGCATCGGCCTCTTGACCGTGCTCGGCAAGCTTCCCTATCCGCTCGTGGCACGCTTCGGCGAGGGCCTGGGCAGCTTGCTCTACCTCATTCCCAGCAGCCGGCGCCGCGTGGTGCAGACCAACCTGCGCCTGTGCTTTCCCGAGCGAACCGACGCCGAGATCGAAACGCTCTCGCGGCAGACCTTTCGCACCGTCTTTCGCAGCTTTGCCGAGCGCGGCATCTTCTGGACCGGCAGCGAGGCGCAGATGCGCCGCTGGGTCCGGATCGACGATCAGGCCGACCTGGTGGCGCTGGACGGCACGCCCCACATCCTCGTCACGCTGCATCTCTCGGGCGTCGAAGCGGGCGCGATCCGCCTCACCATCCACCTGCGCGAGCACGTCAAACGCTCCGGCGCATCGCTCTATACCAGGCAGAAGAACGACCTGTTCGACGGATTCCTCAAGCACGCGCGCGGCCGCTTTGGCGCCAAGATGATTGCGCGCAACGACAGCGCGCGCGACATCATCCGCTGCCTGCGCAAGGGCGAGGCCCTGCAGTTGATCGCCGACATGGACTTTGGCGAGCGCGACTCGGAGTACATCCCGTTCTTTGGCGTGGAGGCACTGACCCTGACCTCGGTATCACGCCTGGCGCGGCTGACCGGGGCCAAGGTTGTGCCGATCTACACCGAGATGCTGCCCGACTACCAAGGCTACGTGCTGCGCATCCTGCCGGCTTGGGAAAACTATCCCGGCGACAGCGTGACCGAGGACACCCGGCGCATGAATGCCTTCTTCGAAGATTGCATCCGCCCCCGCGTGACTGAGTATTACTGGGTGCACAAGCGCTTCAAGCACCGCCCCGGCGGCGAGCGCGAAAACTACTGACCACGTGGGCGCGGCGGCGGCGTCGCCACGCAAACATGCCGCCCGCGCCACCCTCGACACGCCGCCAGCAAGCGCCGGACGGCCCGACTACAATCGCACTATGAAACTCCAGTTCACCAAGATGCACGGCGCCGGCAACGACTTCGTCGTGCTTGACGGCATCCACCAGACCCTGAACCTGACCCCGGCGCAGTGGCGCGCGCTCGCCAGCCGGCATTTCGGCGTGGGCGCCGACCAGATCCTGGTGGTCGAGAAACCCACCCGTGACGACGTCGACTTCCGCTACCGCATCTTCAACGCCGACGGCGGCGAAGTGGAGCACTGCGGCAATGGCGCGCGCTGCTTCGTGCGCTTCGTCACCGACCACGGCCTGACCGACAAGCGCTCGGTACGCGTGCAGGTGATGAACGGCGTGATCACCTTGACGCTGCAGGACGACGGCCAGGTCACTGTCGACATGGGCGCGCCGGAACTCGAACCCGCCCGCGTGCCGTTCCGCCCCGAAGGCCTGCCGGCCAAGGCCGAAGGCCGCGATACGCTGTACGGACTGGAAGTGAACGGCCGCACCGGGTGGATTTCGGCAGTGTCGATGGGCAACCCCCACGCGGTGCAGGTGGTGGACAACACCGAGGCGTTCCCGGTGCTGCAGGACGGCCCCATCATCGAGCACCACGCGAGCTTCCCCAACCGCGTCAACGCCGGTTTCATGCAGGTGGTGGAGCGCCACACGATCCGCCTGCGCGTGTTCGAGCGCGGGGCTGGCGAGACCCTGGCCTGCGGCACGGGCGCATGCGCGGCGGTCGTCGCCGGCATTCGCCGCGGCCTGCTGGACTCGCCGGTGCTGGTGCACACCCATGGCGGCGACCTGACGATTGCCTGGGACGGCGAAGGCGAGTCGGTACGCATGACCGGCCCTGCCACCACGGTGTTCGAAGGCAGCATTGACCTGGACCGGCTGCCTGCCTGACCATAGCGGCTTGCGGCCAGCCACGGCCGCACCCTCCATGGAGTGCCAATGCCGCTCGCCGATTTCCGCATCACCTCGGGCAAGAACTTCAGCCTGGCCGACTTCAATCCCGACGCCAAGCCGTTCTCCAGCGGCGACAAGGTCGCCGACCAGGCCCGCCTCACCGAATTGAGCGCCCAGCTCGACGCGCAGCAGGACATCTTCTATGCCGAGCACCAGCGCAAGCTGCTGATCGTGCTGCAAGGCATGGACACGAGCGGCAAGGATGGCACCGTGCGCGGCGTCTTTCGCAGCTTCGACCCGCTCGGCATCCGCGTCGTCAGCTTCAAATCCCCCACCGCCGAGGAACTCGCGCACGACTACCTGTGGCGCATCCATGCCCAGGTGCCGCGCGCCGGCGAGATCGTGGTCTTCAACCGCAGCCACTACGAAGACGTGCTGATCACGCGAGTGCACGAGTGGATCGACGAAGCCGAATGCGAGCGCCGCTACAAGCAGCTACGGGCCTTCGAGACGATGCTGCTGGAAACCGGCACCACCATCGTCAAGTGCTTCCTGCATATTTCCAAGGACGAGCAGAAGGCCCGGCTGGAAGCGCGGCTGGCGGATCCGCAGAAGCAGTGGAAGTTCGACCCGAAGGATCTGGAAGAGCGGCAGTACTGGAAAAACTACGAGACCGCCTATACGGCCGCCATTGCCGCGACCAGCACGCCGGAAGCACCGTGGTATGTCGTGCCCGCGAATTCGAAGACGCACCGGAACCTGATGGTGGCGGAGATCCTGATGGCGGTCTTCGAGAAGTTGAAGCCGGCGTATCCGCCGGGAAAGCCGGCCCTGGCGAAGCTGAAGGTGGCCTGAGGCACAAGGGCGGCGCGAAGGGACCAGGCCAGGCCGGCCCCCTCGCCTTGGGTCAGGCATGCCCGTTGCCGCGATGGATGTCGTGCGTGACAAACGGCTTCTCGTGCGTCGGCATGGCCAGCCACTCAGGATGCTTCAGCGTTTCCCGGATGTCGTCCAGCCCGCTGGTCCAGTGCTCGTTCATCGTCAGCAAGCCAAACTGATAATCCTTGGCGTTGCCTTCAAAGGTCTTGTCGCGATAGATCAGCTGGATCACGTTGCGGCGCGCATCGCATGCATACTCCGCCGCCTTGCGGTACCAGTCATTGTCACGCTGCGCCTGCGGCACCAGCGCCATCACCTCGCTCAGCATGCGCCGGTAGTTCTGCTGCTCGCTCATGTAGTCCGTGATGGTGCGCGTACGGCTGGAATACTGGATGTCTTTCTGCCGCTCGGCCACATCCAGCAGGTTGTGCGGCAGCTTGCCCCGCGCGCTCCACAGGTCCACCTGGAAGATCAGCGCGTCGCGCCGGGGCTGGGCTGTCAGCACTTCCGACAGCGGCGTGTTGGACACCAGGCCGCCATCCCAATAGAACTCGCCATCGATCTCCACCGCGGGAAAGCCGGGCGGCAAAGCGCCGGAGGCCATGAAATGCTCGGCGCGCAGCTTGCGTCGCGTGTTGTCGAAATAAGCGAAATTGCCGGTCCGCACATTCACGGCGCCCACCGACACGCGCATCTCGTCATGTTGCGAGTTGATGCGGTCAAAATCGGCAAAGCGCTCCAGCGTGTCCTTGAGCGGGCTTGTATCGTAATAGCTGGCATTGGCGGGGCCGCACTGGCGCTCCACCAGGCTGGGCCACGCACGAGGCTGGAAGAAGCCCCGCTGTCCCTCGAAGATGGCGCGCGCGGCCTCGATGCCGTCGAACCAGATGCGCAGCGGATCGGGCCAGTGCGCAGCGCCCTGTGCGGCCACCTCGTAAGGCAGCAGGCTGGGCAGCCAGGGCTGCTGGCAGATGTAGTCCCAGAATGCACGCAACTGCTCGACCCTGCGCTCAGGCGCATTGCCCGCGATCACGGCTGCATTCAGCGCGCCGATTGAAATCCCGGCCACCCAGTTAGGCTGGATGCCCGCCTCCGCCAGCCCCTGGTACACGCCCGCCTGATACGAGCCGAGCGCGCCACCGCCCTGCAGCACCAAAGCCCTGACCGTGTACTCATGGTGAACCGGCCGCGTGCGGCCGGCGCCCTCGGGCGCGAGGTCCGGCGGCGCGCAGCCGCCGGGAGGCAGGAGGTTGGGCTCCGGCTCTCGTAACGCTTCGGGCTTTGGCGCCTCGCGTTCTGGCGTGGGCGCCGCCGGGTTCGCTACCACGGCCGCCACAGCGCCTTTTACAGCCTGCTTCGGCGTGCCCTTTCTCTGTGCCACGGTAAGTTCCTGTGTCACTTTTTCCAGCTTCTGCCGACGTCCACCTGCCACGAACCCCTCCTTGATGACTTTGCATTCCGACCTTGCATGCGGTCATGCCGGCCGGGCACTTTTCTTGCCGCTTACTGCATGTACCAGCCGTGGCTCACGATAAAGGACTGCCCGGTCAGCGCCGCCGACGGGAAAGCGCACAGGAACAGCGCGGTCTGCGCCACGTCGTCCACGGTGGTGAAGACGCCGTCCACGGTGCCACCCAGCATGACGCGGCGAATCACCTCTTCTTCGCTGATGCCAAGCTCCCTGGCTTGTTCCGGAATCTGCTTGTCGACCAGCGGCGTGCGCACGAAACCCGGACAGATCACGTGCGAGCGCACGTTGTACTCTGCCCCTTCCTTGGCCAGCACGCGCGCCAGGCCAAGCAGCGCATGCTTGGCCGCAACGTATGCGGACTTCAGTGGCGAGGCCTCGTGCGAGTGCACCGAACCCATGTAGATCACGGTGCCGCCGCGCTTGTCCTTGTACATATGCTGGAGTGCGGCCTTGGTGGTGAGGAAAGCGCCATCGACGTGGATGGCCTGCATCTTCTTCCAGTCGGAGAAGGCGTAGTTCTGGATCGGGTTGACGATCTGGATGCCGGCGTTGGAGATCAGGATGTCGATGCCGCCAAACGCCTTGGCCACCTCCTCGGTAGCGCTGTTGACCGCGTCCTCGTTGGTCACGTCCATCGCCACGGCGATGGCGCGCCCACCGGCAGCTTCGATATCGGCGGCGGCTTTCTGCGCAGCCTCGAGATTCAGGTCGGCGATGGCGACCGCCGCGCCTTCCTTGGCCAGCAGTTCAGCAATGGCGCGGCCGATGCCGCTGGCGGCGCCGGTCACGATGGCGGATTTTCCTTGGAGCTTCATGGACGTTTCTCCTGTCTGGATGATTCAGGTTAGCCGGGCCGGCCGGATGGGCCGGGACCGATGGAAACCGTTGGATGCCTGGCCGCTCAGGCCAGGTAGTCGAACACCACCTCGCCCAGCCCTAGCGTGAGGTCGGCAACGTAGTGCTTGGCGCCGAGAACTTCCAGCACCGGAAGGCCAGCCACCGGCGCGAGCGCATGGGGCGACAGCGACAGCGCCGCCGGCCCGGTCCACGCGCCTTTCATCCGCACGTCTTTCAGGAAGTAGCAGACCAGCTCGCAGATGCGCGCGGAACCGTCCACGTGCGGAATGATCTTGAGCAGGTAGTTTGGCGTGCTCGCAAGCGCCAGGCCCAGCGCGTCCTTGTCGAGCTCGCGGTGCTTGTAGCCCATGGTGCCGGTGGCGACGCGCACCGGGCCATAGTCGAGCGTACCGACCAGCGTATCGGTGTGGACCGCCAGTGTGGGGCTGGCCAGCTTCTTCGGAAAGCCCCATAGCTCGCGCCCGCCCGCCAGTGGCGGATGGTCGTCGAGGTACATGGCGTGGGTGTAGTTGCCGGGCTTGCCCTGGTAGGTGACGGGAATCACCTGGCCCGATTCGGTGTAATCGCCAAACCCGGTGGAGTCTGGCATGCGGATGAATTCGTAGTTGACCACCGCGTCGGCGATCTCCAGGGGTTCCGGCACCACCGCGCGCAACAGCTCGGGATCGGTACGGTAGGAGATGACGAAGAATTCGCGATGGATGAAGCGGTATGGCCCCATCGGATAGGCCGGATTGGTAAGCGGCATGGCGAATGCCCGCTCGCGGATCGTCTTGATGTCCATCGCCAGCCAACCTCCTGAAGAGATGCTGCGCCGCCTTGCCGGGCGGCAAGGCGAATCACTGGCGTCCCCGGGTATCCGGGGGGCGGCCAGCGAGATCAGTCAGACCGGCGATTCTCCTGCGCGGTTCCCTGTTGTTTGCTGCATTGCGACAAACAATGGCAAGCAGCAGGCAACAGGTTCCAGACTATACGCCGTAGCGCTGCCGATAGGCAGCCACTGCCTCGCGCGAGCCGCCCAGCGCGGGATCCTGCGATGCGTCCAGGTAAGCCAGCAGATCCTTCAGGCTGGCAATGGAGATCACCGGCACGCCATATTCGCGCTGCACATCCTGCACTGCAGAATGCGTCCCGACCTGATCGGCGGTGCCACTCTTTTCCATGCGGTCGAGCGCGATCAGCACCGCGGCCGGCTCCGCGCCAGCCGCGCGGATCATCGCCATCGATTCGCGCACCGAGGTGCCGGCCGAGATTACGTCGTCGATGATCACGACCTTGCCTTGCAGCTTGGCGCCCACCAGCGTGCCGCCCTCGCCGTGGTCCTTGGCTTCCTTGCGGTTGTAGGCGAAGCCGACGTCACGTCCGAGCCCGGCCAGCGCCACCGCGGTGGCGGACGCCAGCGTGATGCCTTTGTAGGCCGGCCCGAACAGCACGTCGAACTCCAATCCGGATGCCAGCAGGGTTTTCGCATAGAATTGCGCCACCTGGCCCAGCATCGCACCCTGGTTGAACAGGCCTGCATTGAAGAAGTACGGCGACTTGCGGCCCGCTTTGGTCACGAATTCGCCGAAGGACAGTACGCCAGCGTCGAGCGCGAAGCGGATGAAGGTCTGGCTCAGGTCGCCAGCGCCGGGCTGCGGCGTCGTCTGCTGCGTCATCTTTTCTCTCTGATTTCAAAATTTCCCGAGATGTTACGGATTATCAGCGCCAACCTCAACGGCATCCGCTCCGCGGCCAAGAAAGGCTTTTTCGAATGGATGGGCAAGCAGGACGCCGACATGGTCTGCGTCCAGGAGCTCAAGGCGCAGGCTGCCGACATGACGGAAGCGTTCCTGGCGCCACACGGCTACCACGGCTACTTCCATTATGCGGAGAAAAAAGGCTATAGCGGTGTCGGCCTTTACACGCGCCACAAGCCGGAGCGCGTGATCACCGGTTTCGGCATCGACGAGTTCGATAACGAAGGCCGCTATGTCGAGGTGCAGTATCCACATCTCGCCGTGATCTCGGTCTATGTGCCCTCCGGCTCCAGCGGGGAAGAACGCCAGCAGGCGAAGTTCCGCTTCATGGAAGCCTTCCTGCCCCATCTGCTGCAGCTCAAGGCCAGCGGGCGCGAGATCGTGCTGTGCGGCGACGTCAACATCGCCCACAAGGAAATCGACATCAAGAACTGGAAGGGCAACCTGAAGAACTCGGGCTTCCTGCCGGAAGAGCGCAGCTGGATCGGCGAGCTGTTCGACGTGCACGGCTATGTGGACGTGTTCCGCAAGCTGGACCCGCGCCCCGAGCAGTACACCTGGTGGAGCAACCGCGGCCAGGCCTATGCGAAGAACGTCGGGTGGCGCATCGATTACCACCTGGCCACGGCAAGGATCGCCGAGACCGCGCGCGCCACCTCGATCTACAAGGACGAGAAATTCAGCGATCACGCGCCGCTGTCGATCGACTACGACTTCCCGCTGTAACGAGTACGGCCGAGGGCGCACCGGCTACGCCTAGCGCACCTCTTCAAGCAGCTCCGGATGCCGCTCCAACACCTTGAGCAGCTTGACCAGCGCCAGCGGCGGCTTGGTCTTGCCAGTCACGATTTCCCCGCACGCCGGACAAAAGCCGCCCCAGACAGCGGGAACGATGGCCGTTTCGCCCGTGTACGTATCGGGCACGTCGCCTGTGTCCTGCACCAGTTCCCCCCAACGTAGTTACAATGCGGGTTCCCATCCGATTCCGGCATGGGACCCTTCGTATTTCCGAGTGAGTCCGCCATGGTTTTCAAAGTGTTCGTAGATGGTCAGGAAGGCACCACCGGCCTCCGGTTGCTCGACTATCTCTCCGGCCGTTCCGATGTGGAACTGCTTCGTATCGCCGATGACAAGCGCAAGGACCCGGCTGAACGAGCACGCTTTCTGAATGCTGCCGACGTCGCTTTCCTGTGCCTGCCCGACGTTGCCTCCCGCGAGGCCGTGGCGCTGGTGACCAATCCCGATACCTGCGTGATCGACGCCAGCACGGCGTTCCGCACCACCGACAGCTGGGCCTACGGCCTGCCGGAACTCACGCGCGGCCAGCGCGAGAAGATCCGCACGAGCAAGCGCATCGCGGTGCCGGGCTGCCACGCCAGCGCCTTCCTGATGGCGGTGCGCCCGCTGGTGGAAGCCGGCGTGATGCAGGCCGACTATCCGGTTTCGGCGTTCTCGCTGACCGGCTACAGCGGCGGCGGCAAGCAGATGATTGCCGAGTTCGAAGCCGGCGGTAACCCGAAGCTGGACAGCCCGCGCCCCTACTCGCTGGGCCTCGCGCACAAGCACCTGCCCGAGATGCGCGTGCAGGCCGGCCTGGCGCAGGCGCCGATCTTCAACCCGATCGTCGGCAACTTCCTCAAGGGCCTGGCCGTGACGGTGCCGGTGTACCCGGATCGCCTGGCGCGCAAGGTGACGCCGGAACAGATCGCCGATCTGTACCGCAAGCACTACGAAGGCGAGCAGTTCGTGCGCGTGATGCCGGTGGGCGACGAGGCCAACCTGGATGGCGGCTTCTTCGACGTGCAGGCCAGCAACGACACCAATCGCGTGGACCTGTTCGTGTTCGGCTCGGCCGAGCGCATCGTGCTGATGGCCCGCCTGGACAACCTGGGCAAGGGCGCCGCCGGCGCTGCGGTGCAATGCATGAACGTGCATGTCGGCGCGGATGAAGCGACTGGCCTGAGCGCCTGACACGCTTAAGCGCTTAAGCGCTAGTGCGGCAGCACCAGCCGCACGAATGAAAAAAAAGCCGGCGTTGGTTTCGCCGGCTTTTTTTCGCTGCGTGACCCGTCCTGACTAAGGTTGACACTTTTCCCGCAGCAATGAGGAGAGTGTCTTGGATATAGATCGGAAACGAACCCAACGCGACTACACGCTGGCTTTTAAGCTGGCGGTCGTTGAGGAAGTGGAAAAAGGCGAACTGACGTACAAGCAGGCGCAACACAAGTACGGAATCCAGGGGAGGTCCACGGTGCTGGTATGGTTACGCAAGCACGGACTACAGGACTGGAGCGGCTCGTTGCCACAGGGCGCCCGGTACGCGACGATGGAAAAGCAAGGTAAAGCCAAGCCCCGCACGCCGGAGCAGCGCATCAAGGAACTGGAAGTCCAGTTGCGCGAGGCGCAGGAGAAGGCGCGACTGTTCGAAGCAGTGATCGACGTGATTCAGAAGGAGCACGGGGTACGCGTCGTAAAAAAGCCTTCGGGCAAGTCCTCGCGCAAGAGCTCGTCCAAGGGCTAAGCGTTAGCAGGGCTTGCCGTTACTTTGGCATCAGTCGCCAGGCGTACTACAAGCGCCGCCACAGCGAGCTTCGACAAACGGCCCGAGACGCCAGGATCTGCGCATTGGTCACCGAAGTGCGGCTGCGCCAACCCCGTTTGGGCACGCGAAAACTGCAGCGGGTTCTGCAGGCGCCGCTGGCGAAGGCAGATATCCGGGTGGGCCGAGACCGGCTATTTGATGTTCTGCGCGCAGCCAGGCTGCTCGTGAAACCGCATCGGGCGTATCACAAGACCACTAACAGCCATCACCGTTTCCGGTGCCATCCCAATCTTCTCAAGGAGGGGCCGCAGAAGGTAGTGCCCACGGCGGCCGAGCAGGTCTGGGTCGCTGACATTACGTACCTTCCCACCACCCAGCAGACCGTCTATCTGAGTCTTGTTACGGATGCCTGGTCGCGCAAGATCGTGGGCTACCATGTCCATGACAGCCTGCAGACCGAGCAGGTGAGCCAGGCGCTGAAAATGGCACTACGCTCGCGCCGGACCCGGCAGACGCTGGTACATCATTCGGATCGAGGAATTCAATACTGCGCGACCTACTACCAGGCCATCCATCAGCGGCACGGTTTGACCTGTTCCATGACCGACGGCTACGACTGCTACCAGAACGCCATGGCCGAGCGCATCAACGGCATCCTCAAGAGCGAATTCCTGCTGAACCGACCAACTGACCTGCAGCAAGCGGCTCGCATGGTGAAGGAGTCCGTACAGATCTATAACCGTGAACGCCCCCATCAAGCCCTGAAATACAAAACGCCCGATGAGGTTCATCGGGCGTCTATTACCTTGGAACGCTAGGCGCCCACGGCGCCACAAAACCTGTCAACCTATGTCAGGACTTGACAGCGGGAAATCCCGTTGGTCAGATCCCGGCCTTGACCACGACGCCCTTGAGCGCAACGCCAAGGTAGGCGCTGCCCTTGGCGCAGACGTAGGTGCTGTCGCTGGCGGTCTCGTCGTCCTTCCAGTTGCTGCGGATATCGACCACGGCGCTGCCGCCTTCCTTGGTCGCGCGCTGCTGCAACTCCTGCACCGCCTGCACGAAGAGGGTGGCGCACAACTCGTCGTCAGCGGGCGGCGGCGGGCCGCCGGTGGAGCGGCTGTTGTCGATAGGCCGGCGCATGCGCTTGACGGTCTTGAAAGACTGGCCGTCCTGCGCGCCCGGCAGCTTGTTGAAACCGAACAGCAGCCTGATCGACGGGTCCACGCGCTCCTTGGCCCCCGGTGTCGCCAGCGCCTTGTCGATCGGCATGCTCAGCAGCTGGTCGGCCGCCTGCGCGCTGCCGCCCGCCAGCAACGCGCCGGCCATCAGACTGAATCGCATCCAACGCTTCATGGTCTTCTCCTCATTGCCCCGGTTCGATGTATTTATCGTACAGGATCTGCCATGAAGAGAGCCTCTCGGATGTCTTTACTTTTTTAGTGGCTTTTGACGGTCGTCATCTCCGCTGTCGACCGGCGCGCCGCTCAGGTTGGCCATATTGGCCCGATAGGGCGGCAGCTTGCCAACGCTGGAATCGATCGCGCGCGCGTAGAGCGGCAACACCTCGGGCAGGTGCTTCTCCAGCTCGGCGATGCGGGTGCGGCCCGATGGATGGGTGGAGAGGAACTCCGAGCCCGACTGCGCCGAAGATTGCGAGACCGCCCCCATCTTTTGCCACAGCGACACGGCGGCGCGCGGGTCGTAGCCGGCACGCGCGGCGATGTCCATGCCGACCAGGTCGGCTTCGGTCTCGTCCGAGCGCGAAAAACGCAGCGTGAGCAACTGCGCGCCGGTGCCCAGGGCCATATTGCCGAGATTGCCGAAGCCGAACAGTTGCGAGATCACGTTGGCGCCCAGGTTGGTGATCTCGGACTGGGCTGCCCGCTCGCGCGCATGCTCCTGCAGCGCATGGGCGATTTCGTGCCCCATCACCATGGCGACTTCCTCATCGGTCAGCTTGAGCTGGTCGAGCAGGCCGGAGTAGAAGGCAATCTTGCCGCCGGGCATGCAGAACGCATTGACCTGCTTGGAGTTGATCAGGTTGACTTCCCACTTCCATTGCTTAGCGCGCTCGTTCCAGCGCGGGGTCTGCGGCAGGATGCGCTTGGCGATGGCGCGCAGGCGCACCAGTTGCGGGTTGTTGTCGCCGACCAGTGTCTTCTTGGCTTGCGCCTCTTCCTTGAGTTGCTCGTACTCCTGCGAAGCCTGCTGCTCGATGACCTCGACCGGCACGATCTGGCGGATGGACGCGCCGCCGCGTTGCACGCGGATGCCATCTTCAGCTTCCTGCGGCTGGGCCTGGGCCTGGACCTCGGCTGCGCTCATGCTCAACGCTGCGCCGGCCGCCAGCGCCAGCGCGGCCAGTCGACGTGGCAACGCAATCCCGGCCCGCCGGTGGCGGTACTGACAACGCTGGCGATCGGACATGAACGATTCCTTGGATGCGGTTTTCGGCAAGCAGGGTAAGCAAGGGTTGATGCGGCCAGGACACGGTCCAGGCCCGGCACATCCCGCGCATCGGGGCGGCGCTGACGGTAATGCAATAATACACGGCGCCTTGCCAAGCCTGATTGCCCCGATTTGCCCCGATTTGCCCCGATTGCCCGCCTGCCATCCTGATTCATGACCTTTCAAGCCTATCTCGACATTTTCCGCAATCGCCGCATCGGCGCCATGCTCACGCTGGGCTTCGCGTCCGGGCTGCCGCTGGCGCTCACCTCCGGCACATTGCAGGCCTGGATGACGGTGGAAGGGCTGGATATCAAGACCATCGGCTTCTTCTCGCTGGTGGGCCAGGCCTATATCTTCAAGTTCCTGTGGGCCCCGCTGATGGACCGCTATACGCCGCCGCTGCTGGGCCGGCGCCGCGGCTGGCTGCTGGTGACCCAGATCGGGCTGGTGCTGGGCATCGCGGGCATGGCCTTCTGCCCGCCGCACGAGGCGCTGTGGACGCTGGCGGCGCTGGCCACGCTGGTGGCCTTCCTATCTGCCTCGCAGGACATCGTGTTCGACGCCTACAGCACCGACGTGCTGCGCGCGCCAGAGCGTGGCGTGGGAGCGGCGGTCAAGGTGCTGGGCTACCGGCTGGCAATGCTGGTGTCGGGCGGGCTGGCACTGTGGCTGGCCGACCGCGTGCTGGGCTGGCAGCAGATGTACCTGCTGATGGCGGGGTTGATGGGCATCGGCATCGTCAGCCTGCTGTGGGCGCCCGAGGCGGAATCGCCGGCGCGCACGCCGCGCTCCATGGAGGAAGCCATCCTGGGCCCGCTGCGCGACTTCTTCTCGCGCCCGGGCGCCTGGTGGCTGCTGCTGCTGATCGTGCTCTACAAACTGGGCGATGCGTTTGCCGGCAGCCTGTCCACCACCTTCCTGATCCGCGGCGTGGGCTTTTCGGCCGGTGAAGTCGGCTTGGTCAACAAGACGCTAGGGCTGGCCGCCACCATTGTGGGCGCGCTGTTCGGCGGCACGCTGATGGTGCGCCTTGGCCTGTACCGCTCGCTGATGCTGTTCGGCATCTTGCAGGGGGTGTCCAACCTCGGCTACTGGATCCTGGCGGTGACGCCGCCGCACCTGTGGACCATGGGCGCCACCATCGCGGTGGAGAACCTCTGTGGCGGCATGGGCACGGCGGCTTTCGTGGCGCTGCTGATGACGCTGTGCAACCGCTCGTTCTCGGCCACCCAGTACGCGCTGCTCTCGGCGCTGGCCTCGGTCGGGCGCGTCTATGTCGGCCCCAGCTCAGGCTACCTGGTGGAGGCCTTCGGCTGGTCGGCCTTTTACCTGAGCACCGTGGTGGTGGCCGTGCCCGGCGTAGTGCTGCTATGGGCGATGCGCAACACCGTGCATCGCTACGAAGCCCGGGCCCGCGCCGCGGCCTAGCCTCCCCCGGCGCCCAGCAGCGCGAATGCCTGCTCGCTTAGAGGCTGACTGTTTCAAAATGAAGCGAAGCGGTTCTGGCCAGGCGCGCGGCCGCCGACAGTACAAGCGGATCGGCCAAGGCCGGGCAACGACGCCAGCATCTTTTGGAAATGGCCTCTTACTGCTTGTAGTAGACGATCTGGTGCGAGGTCGCGAGCAGTTCTCCCTGCGGGCTCCAGATCTGCGCGCTCTGGTCGAAGAAGCCCTGGCGGAACACCTGCGCCTGGGCGCTGCCCAGCACGTGGCTGTTGCCCAGCGCTGCCAGGGTCGGGGCATCGGCATGGAAATACGTGGTCAGCGACACCGTGCCGGCCGGCACGAAGCCGGCGCGCTTGAGGAAGATGCGCGGGTAGAAAGCGTCGCACCATGCCGCCATGGCGGCGAAGTCCGGCGTGCGCGCGGGCGCATCGCGCAGCCAGAACTGGGTCACGCTGTCCGGGTTCTCGGTGCCGGCCTCGACATTCGGCTTGGCGCCGCGCACCGGCCGCAACTCATACGCGTCCAGCCAGCGCACCGGTGCGAAACCGGCCATCGGGGCGACATCGCTTGCCGGCGGCACCTGCGGGAACACGGCCTCGCCGCAATTCCAGGTCTCGCGGCGCACGGCGAAGAAGGCGGTAGCCGTGGTCGCCACTTCATCGCCCTGGCGCAGTTCGATGGTCCAGTGCTGGGTGTTGCGGTTGGTGCGCACCGGACGCGCTTCGATCACGAACGGCCCTTCGACGATCGGGCCGGCAAAGTTGACGGTCAGCGCGGACGGATCGCCCAGCCGCTCGGGATGTTGCAGCACCGCTTGCAGCAAGGTGGCCGCCGTGATGCCACCGAAGGGGCCGATCATGTTCCAGTAGGCCGGCGTGGTGCGGCCGTGGAAAAGATTGCCTCCCGCCGGCTCCAGCGCGATCGCGTGGTCGAAGGAATGGATGGTCTGGCTGGCTGGCGTGGCGGACATGTCGGGGGCCAAAAAAGTACGATCGTTCGATAATACTGCAAACGGCAGACGGGCGCTGGCACCGCGTCAACCGGGCGCCCCCCTCCAATCCGCCGCCGGGTCAGCCCCCCGCCCGCGCCTGCCGCAGCGGATTCCAGCCAAGCTGGTTGCCGATCACCGCCAACAGGATCAGCGCCATGCCAGCGAGCTGCGGCGGCGTGAGCACCACCCCGAACACCAGCACATCAATCACGATGGCCACCAGCGGATAGACAAACGAGAGCGTGGCGATCGACAGCACGTTGAGGCGCTGGAAGGCGCCATACAGCAGCGTGTACATCACGCCGGTATGCACGAGGCCTAGCGCCAGCAATGCCCCCCAGGTCCGCCCGCCGAACGTCTCGACCGCTGGATGCGCCAGAGGGAACAGCATGACCACCCCCATCGCCATCTGCAGGCCCGCGATCTGCCCCGCCGGAACCCCCTTGAGGCGGCGCGTGGCCATGGTGGTGATGGCGTACAGCAACGCCGCCAGCATCGCCAGCCCGACCCCGGCCAGCATGCCGCCGGTGGCACCGCCGTGCTCCAGCCCTGTGATCAGCATCACGCCGCCAAAGGCCAGCACCAGCCAGGCAAGCCGCCCGGGCGCGATGGCCTCGCGCTGGAACAGCGCAGCCAGCAGCAGCAGGAAGAAGGGCTGGGTGTGATAAACGACCGTGGCCACCGAAATGCCACTGTACGAATAGGCGGAGAACAAGGCCAGCCAGTTGAGGATCAGCGTAACGCCGCCCAGCGCCAGCCAGCCCCAGTCGCGGGCGCGCATGGGCTGCCAGCCGCGCCGCAGGGCGAGCGTGCCCAGCAGCGCGGCGCCGCCGAAGATGCAGCGGAAAAACACGACGTCCAGCGGCGACTGCCCGCTGGTCACCACGAACCAGCCGATGGTGCCCGACAGGCCCATGGCGGCCACCATGCGCCAGGCGCCGCCGCGCCGGGCGGGTTCCGTGGCTTGCGGGACGGGGGTGGCAGCCGGGGATGCCACGGCCGCGCCAGATCGATCGATGTTCATTGATGTCTCCTACGGAGCTTCGTACGCTTGGATGCCATTGTTCCATCGTGCATTCATGTCAACAATCCACCCGACAAGCAATTACTATTTGACCTGTAATCACAAATACGGGAGCCAGTCCATGCCGGTCGCGCAACTCAACGCCATGGCCGTATTCGCCCGGGTGGTGGAATGCGGCAGTTTCTCCGCCGCCGCCCGCGAGCTGGGCATGACACCCTCCGCCGTCAGCCGCCATGTGACGCGGCTGGAAGCGGCCATCGGCGCGAGCCTGCTGCAACGGACCACGCGCGCCTTCACCCTGACTGAGCTCGGACAGGCCGTGCACGCCGCGTGCGCCCGGATGGTGGCCGCGGCGCAGGAAGTCAGCACGCTGGCCAGCGACCACGGCGGCGAGCCGCACGGCGTGCTGCGGGTCAGCGCACCGGTGGTGTTCGGGCAGGCCTGGCTGGCGCCGCGGCTGCCGGCCCTGCTGGACCGCTTTCCCGCGCTGGACCTGCAGCTGACGCTGGCGGACCGCCTGGTGGACCTGGTGGAAGAAGGCGTGGACGTGGCCATCCGCATTGCGCGCGAACTGGCGCCGGGCCTGGCAGCGCGGCCAATCCGCGCGGTGCGTTACCGGCTGGTGGCGGCACCCGGCTGGCTGGCGCGGCATGGCACGCCAGCCGAGCCGGCGGCGTTGGCCGGGCATCGCTGCCTCTACCTGGGCTATGGCGCCTTTGGCGAGCGCTGGAGCCTGCGGCGCAAGCGCGACGGGCAGACCGTGGCGCTGCGCATCCCGCCGAAGGTCACGCTCAACAACAGCGCGGCCATTGTCGCCATGGCGCAGGCCGGCGGGGGCATCGGGCTGGTGCCGGACTTCTCGGCCGCCGCGGCGCTGGCGTCGGGCAGCCTGGTGCCGGTGCTGGACGAATGGGAAGTCCTCGAACCCTACGTAGGCACGGCCTTCGCGGTCTACACGCCAACCCGCCACCTGGCCCCCAAGGTGCGCGCCTTTATTGACTACCTGGTGGCGCAGGCCGCGCTGGAGACCAGCGGCTAGCGCGGCGGACCGCTAAGCGCAGCCCCGCGCCCTCGCCGGCTCAGGCGGCGCAAACCCGGTACACCGCCAGGCTGCCGCGCCAGTTCGAGCCCCAGTTGACCGTCACGCCCTCGTGCATCACCACGCGGTCAAGGATGCGCAGGCCGACCTTGGACGCCAGCGATTCAAAGTCGCTGATGGTCAGCACGCGTACGTTCGGCGTGTTGTACCACTGGTACGGCAGCGCCTCCGACACCGGCATGCGCCCGCGGAACACCGACAGCCGGTGCGGCCAGTAGCCGAAGTTGGGGAAGGACACGATGCATTCGCGCCCCACCCGCAGCGTCTCGCGCAGGACCTGCGCGGTGTTGTGGATGGTCTGCAGCGTCTGCGACAGGATCACCGTATCGAAGCTCTTGTCCTCGAACAGCGCCAGGCCGCCTTCCAGGTTCTGCTGGATCACGTGCACGCCCTTCTGCACGCACGCCAGCACGCCTTCGTCCTGGATCTCGATGCCGTAGGCCTGCACGTCGAGCTCGTCCTGCAGCACGCGCAGCAGGCTGCCGTCGCCGCAGCCCAGGTCGAGCACGGTGGAATTGGGCTCGATCCAGCGCGCGATGGCGCGGAAGTCGGGGCGCAGCGCCAGGATATTGGGGTTGGCCGCGGCATTCATGCGCCTATCTCCTCGGCGATGCGTTCGTAATAGGCGCGCATCAGGTTGTGATAGCGCGGGTCGTCCAGCAGGAAGGCATCGTGCCCGTGCGGCGCATCGATCTCCGCATAGCTGACCGGGCGCTTGTTGTCGAGCAGGGCCTTGACCAGCTCGCGGCTGCGATTGGGGGCGAAGCGCCAGTCGGTGGTGAAGCTGGCCACCAGGAAGCTGGCCTGCGTCTGCGACACCGCGCGCGTGAGATCGCCGCCGAAGGCCAGCGCCGGATCGAAATAATCGAGCGCGCGCGTGATCAGCAGGTAGGTGTTGGCATCGAAGTACTCGGCGAACTTGTCGCCCTGGTAGCGCAGGTAGCTCTCCACCTGGAACTCGACATCAAAGGAGAAGCGGATGTCATCGGTCTTGAGCTCACGGCCGAATTTCTCCGCCATGTCCTCGTCGGACAGGTAGGTGATATGGCCGATCATGCGCGCCACGCGCAGGCCGCGCTTGGGCTTGACGCCGTGCGCGTAGTAGTTGCCGCCGTGGAAATCGGGGTCCGACAGGATGGCGCTGCGCGCAACCTCGTTGAAGGCGATGTTCTGCGCCGAGAGCTTGGGCGTGGAGGCCACCACGATGCAGTGGCGCAGCCGATCCGGGTACATCAGGCTCCAGGCCAGCGCCTGCATGCCGCCCAGGCTGCCGCCCATCACCGCCGCGAACTGGGTGATGCCGAACCGGTCCGCCACGCGCGCCTGGGCATTGACCCAGTCTTCCACGGTGACCACCGGGAAGGTGGCGCCGTAGGGCTGGCCGGTGGCGGGGTTGGCACTCATCGGGCCAGTCGAGCCGAAGCAGGAGCCTAGGTTGTTGACGCCGATGACAAAGAAGCGGTCGGTGTCGAGCGGCTTGCCCGGGCCGACCATGTTGTCCCACCAGCCGACATCGCGCGGGTCATGCTCATACACGCCGGCCACGTGGTGCGAGGCGTTAAGCGCGTGGCACACCAGCACGGCGTTGGAGCGCGCGGCGTTGAGCGTGCCGTAGGTCTCGACCATCAGGTCATAGTCGGCGAGCGAGGTGCCGTTGCGCAGCTTCAGCGGCTCGGTGAAATGCATGCACTGCGGCGCGACGATGCCGACCGAGTCGGTCGGCAGGGCAAGCGCGGCAGGAGGCGGAGCTACGTCTGTCATGGAATAAGCCCGTTGGCAAACAGGCGTAAAAAAACCCGACCGGCCTTGCGTGGACGTTGCCTGCGGATGACATCAAACCTGACATCAAGCACAGCATCAACGACGGCGCAGCCAAATCGGGTTTTGCACGGGTCTTGCGTCCCGCGTGCCGGTGCCTTGCGTGGCAGGGAACCGACCCACCTCTTTAGCCGCATTTATATTGGCTGCCGGAACCCCCAAAACCAATCCTCCAGGGGTTACCATGCCGCCGCGCGCCCGCAAGCCAGTCTTCAAATCGGCGCGACCCGCTTATTATAGAGCAAACAAGCGCGCCGGCGGCGGCGCGCCGCCAGACGCTAACCCAACGCCAATCCTGCCTTGACGAAACCACCCAGCATCCTGGTCATCGAAGACGAATCCGCGATCGCGGACACCATCCTCTATGCGCTGTCCACCGAAGGCATGACGGTCGAGCATTGCGCGCTCGGCAGCGCCGCGCTGGCGCGCCTGCGCGCGCAGGCGCCGGACCTGGTGATCCTGGACGTCGGCCTGCCCGACATCAATGGCTTCGAAGTCTGCCGCACGCTGCGCACCTTCTCCGATGTGCCGGTGATCTTCCTCACCGCGCGCAACGAGGAAATCGACCGCATCGTCGGCCTGGAAATCGGCGCCGACGACTATGTGGTGAAGCCCTTCTCGCCGCGCGAACTGGCGGCGCGGGTGCGCGTGATCCTGCGGCGTGCCGGCAAGCGCGCCGCACCGCAGGAGCCGGTGCAAGCCCCGGCGCCGCCCGAAGGCTTCACGCTCGATGCCGACGGTGCGCGCCTGGCCTGGCGTGGCCAGTGGCTCGACCTGACCCGCTACGAGTACCGCCTGCTGGCCTTGCTGCTGCAGCACCCCGGGCGCATCTATTCGCGCGCGCAGTTGATGGACCTGGTCTGGCACGATGCGCTCGACACCATCGACCGCACCGTCGATACGCATATCAAGACGGTGCGCGCCAAGCTGCGCGCGCTCGATCCCGAGTGCGATTCGATCCGCACCCATCGCGGCATGGGGTATTCGCTCGAAGGCTGAGCCCCGCTTCCACCTTAATCCCAACCCACCCACGGCCACGCATGCATATCGGGCTTCGCATCTTCCTCGGCTTCTTCCTGATCGTCGGGCTGGCGGCTTTCCTCACGCTGCGGGTGTTCGTGCAGGAGGTCAAGCCCGGTGTGCGGCAGGCCATGGAAGACACGCTGGTCGACACCGCCCACGTGCTGGCGGTGCTGGCCGCCGACGACATGAAGAACGGCCGCATTGCCAACGGCGCCTTCGCGCGCCGCCTGGCCCGGCTGCGCGAGGACAAGGTCGACGCCAATGTGTGGGGCATGCACAAGGATGCTGTGGGCTACCGCATCTACATCACGGACGAGCGCGGCATTGTGCGCTTCGATTCCGGCGAGGCCGCCGTGGGTGCGGATTACTCGCGCTGGAACGACGTCTACCGCACGCTGCGCGGCGAGTACGGCGCGCGCAGCACCCGCGCCAACCCCGACGACGACGCCAGCACCGTGATGCACGTGGCAGCCCCCATCCGCGACGGCAGCAAGACCATCGGCGTGCTGACCGTGGCCAAGCCCAATGTGACCATGGCGCCGTTCATCGAGCGCAGCCAGCGCAAGATCCTGCTCAACGGCCTGCTGCTGATGGGTGGTGCGTTCGTGATCGGCCTGGCCTGCACGCTGTGGCTGGTGCACGGCCTGCGCCGCCTGCAGCGCTACGCGCGTGCCGTGGCATCGGGCGAGCGCGCCGAGATGCCGCTGCGCGGCGCCAGCGAGCTGGCCGAGCTGGGGCGCTCGGTAGAGAGCATGCGCCTGCGGCTGGAGGACAAACAATACGTCGAGCACTATATCCACACGCTGACGCACGAGATGAAGAGCCCGCTGGCGGCCATCAGCGGCGCCGCCGAGCTGCTGCAGGAGGACATGCCGGCGGCCGACCGCAACCGCTTCGTCGCCAATATCCGGCGGCAGGCGCAGCGGCTTGAGGAAATGATCCGCAAGCTGCTGGCGCTCGCGGCGCTGGAGCAGCGCCAGAGCCTGGAGACCCACGCACCGGTTGCACTGGAGCCGCTGATCGAGCAGTTGCTGCATGAGCTGGAGCCGCGCGCCCGCCAGCGCGACCTGACGCTGCGCTTGCTGCCGCCGGGCCAGCCCGCAGCGGTGGTGAGGGGCGATCCGTTCCTGCTGCACCAGGCGCTGGGCAACCTGCTGGAAAATGCCATCGACTTTGCGCCAGCGGCCAGTATGGTCGACGTGTGCGTGGCGCACGGCAATGCGCCCGCCAACATGATCGCCGTGCGCGTCAGCGATCACGGCCCCGGCGTTCCCGATTACGCGCTGCCGCGCCTGTTCGAGCGTTTCTATTCGCTGCCGCGCCCCGGCGGGCAAGACAAGAGCACCGGGCTGGGCCTGTGCTTCGTACGCGAGATCGCCACGCTGCATCGCGGTGACATCACGCTGGCCAACCGCGCCGAGGGTGGCGCGTGCGCGACGCTGACGCTGCCTGCGGCGTAGCGGCTTCACACGCCTCACACGCTTCACACTCAACACACAATCGCGCGAATCGCTTCACGCAGGCTTCCGCGGCGGCTCACATGGCAACCCTAAGCTAGCGGCATCGTCACTCCCGCGCGCCTGCCGCCATGAACCGAATCCTGTTTTTCAAATCCGCCATCACGGCGTTCCTGATCCTGCTGATCCTGATCCCGCTGCACCTCGTGGGCAACGCCGTGCAGGACCGCAAGCACTACCGCGAGGAAGCGGTGCGCAGCGTCTGGCAGAGCTACGCCGGCCCGCAAACCCTGACCGGCCCGGTGCTGGTGCTGCCGTACAAGGAAATCCTGCGCGTGACGGACAGCAGCGACCCCAAGCGGCCGAATGCCACCGTGCTGCAGGCGCAGGCCGGGCAGATGCTGGTCTTCCCCACCACGCTGCGGGTCAAGGGCGAGATCACGCCGAGCGAGCGCTACCGCGGCATTCACAAGGTGCTGGTGTACGAGATGCAAAGCCGCTGGCAGGGCACCATCGCGCTGCCCGATCCGGCCGAGCTGCCGCGCTCGGCCGGCCACTTCGGCTTTGAGGTAGGCCAGCCGTACATCACGATCGGCATCAGCGACACGCGCGGCCTGATGGCGGCGCCCGCGTTCGAGCTGGACGGCAAGGCGCTGAAGCTGGAGCAAGGCGCGCTGCTCAAGAGCCTGTCCCAAGGCCTGCACGCCGAGATCGACCTGCCGCCCGCCAAGGCCGTCAAGCCCGGCCTGGATGGCAGGTCCGCGCAGGCACGGCGCGTGGTGCCGTTCTCGCTGGCCTTGCCGCTGCTGGGTGCGCAGTCGCTGGCCTTCACCCCGGTGGGCGACCAGAACGACATCTCGCTCGATTCCGCATGGCCGCATCCGAGTTTCGACGGAGACTTCCTGCCGCGCACCCGCAGCGTGAGCGCGCAGGGCTTTCGCAGCAACTGGAGCGTGACCTCGTACAACACCAAGGCCCGCGGCCAGCTCGCTGGCTCGGGCGACGGCACGCTGGAAACGGTGTCGGTGACGCTGATCGACCCGGTCAACATCTACCTGCAGGCGGAGCGCGCGGTGAAGTACGGCGCCATGTTCGTGCTGCTGACCTTCGCCGGCTTCTTCATGTTCGAACTGGTCAAGCGCCTGCGCATCCACGCGATCCAGTACCTGCTGGTCGGCCTGGCGCTGGCGGTGTTCTTCCTGTTGCTGCTGAGCCTGTCCGAGCATATCTCGTTCGCGCTGGCCTACCTGGCGGCCAGCGGTGCCTGTATCGGGCTGCTGGGTTTTTACTTGTCGTTCGTGCTGCAGAGCTGGCGGCGCGGGCTGGCCTTTGCCACGCTGCTGACGGTGCTGTACGGCGCGCTCTATGGCCTGCTGCTGTCGGAGGACAATGCGCTGATGCTGGGCTCGCTGCTGATGTTCGTGATCCTGGCTGCCATCATGGTCATGACCCGGCGCATCGACTGGTACGCCGCGGGCGCCGCATGGCAGCCGCTGCGCGACAAGCCTGCTGCCCCGTCCGGCGAAGACGACGCCGCCGCCGCGGCGGCCCCGGCATCGGCCTGATCGAAGGCGCAACGCCATGCCAACCTACCTTCATTGCGCCCCGCCACTCGCGCTGGCGGCAGTGCTGGGACGGCGGCCGCTGCCGCTGGCCGGCGCGGGCCTGTTTGGCGCTGCGCGCTTCTGGCTGGAGTGTGCGTGGATCGGCCTGCCGCTGCTGGCGTTTGCCGCGCTCGGTGCTGCGCTGCGCCGCCGGTTCGATCGCATCGGGCCAGTCGATCGCCGCGTGCCGGTACGCGCCTGCGCGGACTAACAAGAAAGGGCAGGCGCAAGCCTGCCCTTGTTCATGACCGCTGGCGCAACCTAGCCGAGCAACACGCGCAACTGCGCGTCCGCATTCTCGCTGGGCAGTTTGCGAAAGCCGCTCTTGGCATAGCGATGCCACTGCCCCTGCACGGTCGCCACGATCAGCGCGGCGCGCACCGGCACATCGGCGTCGGGCGGAAACGCACCCTGGCTGATGGCGATCTTCAGGCACTGCCGCAGCGAGGCCTCGATCCGGTCCACTACCTGGTTGATGCGCTCCTGCAGGCGATCATGCTCGCCCACCAGCGCTTCGCCGGTCAGCACGCGCGTCATGCCGGGATTTTTCTCGGCAAAGGACAGCAGCATGCGCACCACGGCGTGCGCCTGGCGCAGGCCATGTTCTTCCTGGGTGGTGATCTGGTTGATCAGTCCGAAGACGGTCTGCTCGATAAAGCCGATCAGGCCTTCGAACATCTGCGCCTTGCTGGCGAAATGGCGGTACAGCGCCGCCTCCGATACGCTGAGCTTGGCAGCCAGCGCCGCGGTGGTGACCTTTTCCCCACGCGGCACTTCCAGCATCCCGGCCAGCGTCTGCAGTATCTGCACACGCCGCTCGCCAGGACGCGGGCGTTTGCGTGCCGGCGCCCCGTCGGCGCCTGCGCCCTGCCCGGCGGCGGCCGGAGCCGCACCCGATGGGTGCCCGTTACTGTGCATCATGACCCGATTCTCCGCATTCGTCGTTGGAGTTGATGCATGGATTGTACTTTTACGTCCACATAGCCGGGGCGATTTACGATCCGCGCGCGCACGCGCGGCGCCGATGCCGGCAGCGCCTGCGGCGCTGTCGTGCCAGTCGCCAGCGCGGGCGGATCCTGCGTCTCGGCCGCCACCAGCGTCACTGAATGTTCCTGCGCGGCGTGGCCGGTGTGCTGCCGGTCCTGCGCATCCAGCGTGCTGCGCAGCACGGCGTCGCCGCTGGCGCCCGCCACGGCGGAACCCGCGGGCATCGGCACGTCGTGCGGGCGCGATGGCGCCAGCGTGCGCAGGTAGCCCGTCACCCAGGCCGTGCGAATGCCCGTGCCCGCGTAGCGCTTGAGGTGGGACAACGTGTCTTCCACCAGCACCGCGCGGTGCGGCGCCACCCGCTGCTGCACCAGCAACCGGCGCAGCATGCGCCGGTCCGGCTTGGGCCGCAGATGGCCGTGCACCCACATGTCCTCAATGGCGACCACCCGCTCGAAACACTGTTGGATGCCAGCCACCTTCATGACCGCGCGCGCGTATTGCTCCGGTGCGTTGGTCACCAGGATCTTGCGCCCGGGCAGGCGGCGCAGGTGGCCGACCAGGCCACTGCGCACCCGCACCATCTCCGCCAGCTCGGGGAAATCATGCGCGGCGCGCAGGAAGTCGGCCGGGTCTACATCGTGGTGGCGGATCATGCCCAGCAGCGTCGCGCCATAGCGCTGCCAGTACTTCACCCGAACCTCACTGGCGGTGGCCTCGTCACAGCCCAGCACGCGTGCGACATACGCCGTCATCAACTGGTTGATGGCGGGAAAGATCGCATGCGACGCGTCGTGCAGCGTGTTGTCGAGGTCGAACAGCCAGACCGTGCGGCCGGAATTGTCGCCCGCGGGGCGGCGTCGGCGCGCACCGCGCAGGCTGCGGCGCAAGGGCGGGGAAATAGTGGGCACGCGGGAAGAAAGAAGTGAAGCGGCAGCGCGCGGCGCGCGCTGCCGTAGATGCGTTCTAGTGCGAACGGATCATGGTACCGAACGCTTGTTCGGTCAGGATTTCAAGCAGCAGCGAGTGTTCGATGCGGCCGTCGATGATGTGCACCGAATTCACGCCGCTCTTGGCCGCGTCCAGCGCCGACGAGATCTTGGGCAGCATGCCGCCGGAGATGGTGCCGTCCGCGAACAGTTCCTCGATCTCGCGCGCCGACAGGTCGGTCAGCAGGTTGCCGGCCTTGTCCATCACGCCCGGGATGTTGGTCATCATGACCAGCTTCTCGGCCTTGAGGATCTCGGCCATCTTGCCCGCCACCACATCGGCGTTGATGTTGTAGGCCTGGCCGTCGTCGGAAAAGCCGATCGGCGAGATCACCGGGATGAAGGCGTCGTCCTGCAGGGCCTTGACCACCGCCGGGTTGATGGCCTCGATATCGCCCACGAAGCCGATGTCGATGAAGGCGCCGGGGCTTTCGCGGTCCGGCATCTTGAGGCGCTTGGCGCGGATCAGGCCGCCGTCCTTGCCGGTGAGGCCCACAGCCTGGCCGCCATATTGGTTGATCAGCATGACGATGTCCTGCTGCACTTCGCCGCCAAGCACCCATTCGACCACTTCCATGGTCTCTTCATCGGTGACGCGCATGCCCTGGATGAACGTGCCGACCTTGCCGACCTTCTTCAGGGCTTCGTCGATCTGCGGGCCACCGCCGTGAACCACGACCGGGTTCATGCCGACCAGCTTGAGCAGGATCACGTCGCGCGCAAAGCCGTGCTTGAGCTTTTCCTCGGTCATCGCGTTTCCGCCGTACTTGACCACAATGGTCTTGCCGTGGAACTTGCGGATATAGGGCAGCGCCTCGGCAAGGATTTCGGCCTTGAGGGCTGGGGCAATTGCGGCCACCGCGGTAGCGGCAGGCCCAGGGGTGTCGGCGTTCATGGCAAGGGACATCCGTGAGATTCAACAGGTATCATGGCAATTCTGACCGGCGGTGCACCATGGGTTAAGGGGCTTTTTACCCCGAATAGGCCACCTCCGGCCGCGGCAGGCGCCGATTTTACAAGAAACCGCGGCGCACGCGTGCAGACGGTGGTGCAGCGGGGGGTCAAAACCGGTGCATGCGTACTGCGGCGCACCATGGCGTTCTATCCACGCAACAGTTGTCCAACGGTTGTCCTGCCGTTGTCAAATAGCTGTCCAACAGTCGCATCGCCACCGAATAGCGGCAACACAATGAGCCTGCACCCCGACGATCTTAGCGCCCTGCGCCCCCATTTGCTGCGCTTCGCCCGCCTGCAACTGCGCGACCAGGCACTGGCCGAGGATACCGTCTCCGACACCCTGGTGGCCGCGCTGGAACACCCGGAGCGCTTCAGCGGCCAGTCCGCCCTGAAGACCTACCTCATCGGCATCCTCAAGCACAAGATCATCGATACGCTGCGCAGCGGCCGGCGCGAAGTGCGCCTGACCCTGGGCGGCGGCGGCGACGAGGACGGCGAGGCGCAGTCGGACATCGATGCCTTCGACGCCCTGTTCGCCAAGAACGGCCACTACCATACGCCACCTTCCGATTGGGGCAACCCGGACCGCGCGCTGGAGCGCCGCGAGTTCTTCGAGATCCTCCAACTGTGCGTGGACAAGCTGCCCGCCAAGATCGGCCGGATTTTCATGATGCGGGAATGGCTAGAGCTGGAAACCGAAGAAATCTGTCAGGAACTCGAGATCACGACGACTAATGCCTGGGTCATGCTGTACCGAGCCCGCATGCGCCTGCGCGAGTGCCTGGAACTGAACTGGTTTGGACAAAAGGCGTGAGCGCCCGACGCTCGCCCGACCTTGCAAGCAGGCCGGGGCAGCCAGGCAAGCCGCCCCGGCCCTAAACCGCCTCTCCGACCGAAGGAAGCCATGCCTGATACGCCCTCCCGCCGCCGGCTGCTGCCAAACTGCCGCGAGATCCACCACCTGACCATGGAAAGCATGGACCGGCCACTGAGCTGGTTCGAGCGCGTGCGCATGCGCGGACACATGGCCATTTGCGATGCGTGCACCAATTTTTCGGGCCAGATGCGGCTGATGCGCTCCGCCATGTCCCGGCTGGGCCAGGAAGACGAGCCGCCCAGGGACAAGCCGTGAGCGACCCGGCCACCGTGCTGACGGGGCAATTGCGCCCGATCGAGCATTGCAGCGCCTGCGGCGCCGGCTTTGTCTGCGGCTATGCCGCCGGTCTGCCCCACTGCTGGTGCGCCACCCAGCCGCTGCTGCCCGCCCGCCAGATCGTGCCGGGCCAGCACTGCCTGTGCCCCGCCTGCCTGACGCGCCGCCGCGAGGATGCCGGCCAGACGCAAACCAAAGGCTGATCAGTTCGCCGCCTGCGCTGGCGTTGTGCTGGCCGCGCCCGCCGCGGCGAACTGCATCACCACCACCCCCAGCACCACCAGCGCGGCGCCGGCCATGCGCCCCGGCGTCACGGCGCGCGCCGCGAAGCCCGCCAGGCCAAACTGGTCAAGCAGCAGCGCGCCCACCATCTGCCCCGCCACCACCGCCGCGATAAAGCCGCCGGCGCCCAGGCGCGGGGCCAGCACCAGCGCCACGGTAATGTAGAACACGCCCGCCACGCCACCGACCCACATCCAGCCCGGCCCGCCCACCGCCAGCGTGGGCAGCGGAACCTTCAGCAGCCACAGCAGCGGCACCACCACCACCAGGCTGACCAGCAGCGACACCACAGTGGCCCACAGCGGATGGCCCAGGCTGCGCCCGAGCGCGGCGTTGGCGCCGGCCTGAAAGGGGATCACCGCTCCGGAAACAGTGGCCACCAGAACAGGAACGAGGCCGGCTAGCGCCGGCGAAAAGTGATTGAGGCCATGCATTTTGGCATCTCCTTCGCCAAAAATTGGATGCCTCAGTGTGAAATATTGTGCCGCGAATTACCAATTCTCGTTTCATAGCGTTAATATGCGCCGCATGAATGATCTCCGCGGTATCGACCTGAACCTGCTGGTGGTGCTGGAAGCCCTGCTGGCCGAACGACATATTTCGCGCGCCGCCCTGCGCCTGCACCTCAGCCAGCCTGCGGTGAGCCACGCGCTGGGCCGCCTGCGCCAGTTGCTGGACGACCCGCTGCTGGTGCGCGGCCAGGGCGGCCTGGTGCCGAGCGCGCGCGCCCACGAACTGGCGGGCCCGCTGGCCGAGGCGCTGGCGCAGGTGCGCATCCTGCTGGGGCCTTCCGGCTTCCAGCCCGCCACGGCGCGCCGCAGCTTCCGCCTGGCCATGTCAGACTACGGCGCCATGGCGCTGCTGCCCGGCCTGCTGCGCGCGGTGCGCAAGATCGCCCCGGGCATCGACCTGGTGGTCAGCCAGGCCAGCCGCGAAGCCATGACAGCCAAGGTCGCGGACGGCGAGATCGACCTGGCGCTGGGCGTGTTCGGGCAGCCCCCGGAAGGCGTGCACAGCACGGAACTGTTCGAGGAAACCTATGCCTGCATGGTGGATGCGGCCACGGTGCGCGGCCTGGGCAAGCTTGACCAGGTGGCGTACCTGGCCCGCTCGCATGTGCTGGTGGCGACCCACAGCGAGCGCGTGGATGCCATCGACGCCGCCGTGGCCAAGGTGGGCGGGCGGCGCAAGATTGCCTGCGTGCTGCCCCACTGGAGCGTGGCGCCGGCGCTGATTGCCGGCACCAATCTGGTCCTGACCACGGCGCGCCGCAGCCTGGCCGCGTTCGAGGAGGATCCGCGCTTCGCGGTGTTCGATCCGCCCTTCCCCCTGCCGGGCTTTGGTTTCAGCCTGATCTGGCACGACCGCACTGACGCCGATCCCGGCCATAGCTGGCTGCGCGAGCGCGTGATCGCGGTGGCCGCCGGCGACGAGCCGGACGACGCGATCAGCCTGCGCAGCTAGGCAGCCCGGCTAGCTGCCTGTACGGCTTCAGTGCTTCAGTGCTTGTGGTCACCGTGCGCGCCGGCGGCCGGCGCCGTTGCGGTGAGGTCGCGCACTTCGGCGTCGACCTTCTGCTCGGTCACCTTGCCGCCCTGCTCGATCTTGAGCGTCAGCGCAACGGTGTCGCCCTTCTTCAGCGGCGCCTTGAGGCCCATCAGCATCACGTGATAGCCGCCCGGCTTGAGCTCGACGTCCTGCATGCGGGGCAGGTCGAGCGCGCCAATGGCGCGCATGCGCATCACGTTGCCATCCATCTTCATCTCATGCACTTCGGCCGTGGCTGCCGCCGGCGTACTGACGCCGATCAGCTTGGCGGGTTCGTGCGCATGCAGGGTCATGAACACGCCGGTGGCGGTCTGTGCCGGCACGGTGCCGCGCGCCCAGGCGTTGCTGACATCGACCTGGGCGAAAGCCGCGTTCGAGCACAGCGCGGCGAGCAGGGCGGCGGGCACCGCGACGAGGAATCTGGCTTGCATCTGGACTATCTCCACTGAGATTCAAAGGACTGCATAAAGAGAACATTAGACCATGACGCCCCTGGCGACGTGAGCCAGGCGGCGCAAATCGCGCCACTGACCGGTTGGCTACCTGGCAGCGAACCGTCCAGTCTGGCAGCGGCCCCGGCACCAACCAATGCGGCACGGTGTCGCACGCGGCAGGCCGGGCGCCGGTCGTTGTTAAACTCGCGGCATGGATACCATCGCAGCCGTGCCGCCAGACACGGCCCCCTCCCGCCCCGGCTCCGCCACGAGCATCATCCCGGTCCGCCACAACCTGATGAGCCTGCGCCGCCTGTTCTGGCTGCGCTGGGCGCTGATGGGCGGGCAAGCGGTGCTGCTGGTTTCGTGCGAGGCCGTGGCCGGCGTGATCCTGCCGTACAGCCCCCTGCTGGCGATCCTTTCCCTGCAAGCGGTGTTCAACCTGCTCACCGGCCTGCGCATGCGCATGCACACCAGCCGCGGCGGCATGCCGAGCGACGCCGAGCTGATGGGCCAGTTGATGGTCGACCTGACGGCGCTGTCGGCCAACCTGTTCTTCACCGGCGGCGCGACGAACCCCTTTGTCTCGTTCTACCTGCCGGGCCTGGCGATCGCCGCCGCCATCCTGCCGTGGCGCAACGTGATCGCGCTCGCCGCCTACGCGATGGCCTGCTACAGCCTGATGCTGATCGAGTATGTGCCGCTGAACCTGCACAACCCGGACAACGCCATCAACTATCACCTGGCCGGCATGTGGCTCAACTTTGTCGCCAGCGCAACCATGATCGCGGTCTTCGTGGCGCGCCTGTCCGGCGTGCTGCGCCAGCGCGACGCGGAGCTCAACCTGGCGCGCGAACAGTTGCTGCGCGACGCACGCATCGAAGCGCTGAACGACCAGGCCGCGGCGGTCGCCCACGAGATCGGCACGCCGCTGGCCACGCTGGCGGTCATCGCCGGCGAACTGCGCGCCGATGCGGCGGACCCGCGCCTGGCCACCACGCACGTGTGCGCCTACCTGCCGGACCTGCAGACCATGGAACAACAGCTCGAGCTGTGCAAATCGATCCTGGCCCGCCTGCGCGACGACCACGAGACCGCGGCTGCGCAGCGCATCGATGCGTGGCTGGACGGTTATGTGGAACGCTGGCAATTGCGCCACCCCCATGCCCGGCTGGAAGCCAATGTCATTGGCGAAGCCGCGGCCCTGCCGGTGGAGGCCGCGCGCGTGGGGCAGATCCTGACGATCCTGCTGGACAACGCCGCGCGCAGCCAGCTGGCCGCGGGGCACGAGCAGATTCCGCTGCGCCTGGCCATCGCGCTGGAGGACAACCGTGCGCTGCCGACGCTGATCTTCCGCGTCACCGACCGCGGCCTGGGCATCCCAAAATCCCAGCGCGCGCGTCTGGGCGAAGCACCGATGACCAGCATGCATGGCGGCCAGGGCATTGGCGTGTACCTGGCGCAAAGCGCGGCCCAGCAGATGGGTGGCCGGCTGGCCTGGCATGACCACCATGAGGGCGGCACCGTGGCCGAGCTGCGCCTGCCCGCGCCTTCCCTGGCAGCCTTACCGGCCGCCTCACCGTTTGCCTCACCCCTGACAACGAGCCCGCGATGACCGACGCCCTCCACGATCCCGCCGCCGATGGCGCACAGCCCGGCGCCAGCGATGCCGCCCCTTTCCTGGTCATCGACGACGATGCCGTGTTCGCGGGCGCCCTGGCGCGCGCGCTGACGCGCCGCGGCTATGCCGTGCAGATCGCCCACAACCGCCAGCAGGCGCTGGCGCTGGCCGCACAAACGCCGTTTGACTACATCACGCTGGACCTGCACCTGAGCGCGCCGCCGGAAGCCGGCAGCACCGCGCCAGCCGAGTCCGGCCTGCAACTGGTCGCGCCGCTGCGCGCGGCGTTGCCCGATGCGCGCATCCTGGTGCTGACGGGCTATGCGAGCATTGCCACCGCGGTGGCCGCGGTCAAGCATGGTGCCGATGAGTACCTGGCCAAGCCGGCCAATGTGGATTCGATCCTGACAGCGCTGATGGCCGGGGTATCGGAAGACGCGGCCGAAGCCGCCATGGAAGAGCCGGTGCCGCTATCGGTGGCCCGGCTGGAGTGGGAGCACATCCAGCGGGTGCTGTCCGAACACGAGGGCAATATCTCGGCCACCGCGCGCGCGCTCAATATGCATCGGCGCACGCTGCAGCGCAAACTGGGCAAGCGGCCGGTATCGCGCTAGGCGTTCGGCTGGAGTACCTGGCCTCAGAGGCGCAACTGCACGTAGTCCCAGTCCAGGTCCTCTTCCCGCCCAGAGGCTTGCTCGGCAATGCGCAGCGCGTCGCTGGCATGGCGGTCGGCGCGCGAGCCCAGATCGCCGGCCTGCACGGCCAGTTCCACCGCGGCTTGCGGCGTGGTGCCGGCCAACACGGCGGGCTTCGCCACCACTGGCGCGCTCGCCTGGCGATGTACGGGCGCGGCCTCCGGGCGCACGCAGAGAAAGACAGTGGCCGCGGCAAGGCCGCACAGTACGCCGAACGAGGACAGTAGCTCGCGTTTCATTTCGTTTCTCCTGCCAGGTTGGTGGTTGGGGATGCGGGTGCTAACCGGCCGGCTGCGATCCTTCGATCGTGCCGGCCGCCACTTTGGCATCGCATCGCAACACGCACCAGCGTGCTTACGAATGCTTACCTGTCTTACTCTTCTCTTTAACAGCGTGTCTTACCTGAGTCTCTTACCAGCGTGAATCTCGCTCCCACGCCTTCATTTGTGGATGGGTGATGTGCCGACCCGGCCTGCCGAGCCAGCGCGCGCAGGCAGGTTACTTGGCGTACTTGGCCTTCACGTCAGCCTGGCACTTATCCTTGGCGTCGCCGGACAGTGCATCGCACTTTTGCTTGTCAGCCTTGTAGGCGGCGTCCACGGTGTCCTTCCTGGCGTCGGCGCGCGCTTCGGCTACGTCGGTGCTGGTGCCGGTGGCGGCAGCCTTCTCGACCTTGGCCGAGCCCAAGGCCTGCTCGTGGGCAACCTTGGCGTCCTTTACGCACACTTCCTTGTCATTGCCCTTAGCGTCATCGCATTTTTCCTTGGCCACGCTGTAATCGGCATCGGCCTTGACCTTGTCCGCCTTGGCGCGCGCCTTGGCGGTGCCATCGCGGGTCGCTTCGGCGTTAGCCTTGGCCACGTCCTCGTCGCGCCTGGCTTGCTTCACGCACACGTCCTTGGCGTTGTCCTTGAGGCTGTTGCACTGGGTCCGCGCGGCCTTGTAGTTGGCGCTGGCAGCCTTCACGGCCGCGTCGTAGTCCGCTTTGGAACCTGCGGGTGCGGCATGCGCCAGCGTGAGGGCGGCAGGGCCGGCAAACATCATCGAACACACTGCTGCGCTCAGCCATTTCTTCATCATGTCGTGCTCCTTTTTCAGTGGCGGATATCGTGGAGGGCGGTCTCGCTCTCGGCCTTTGCCGCATGCGATCCGCGCTTGCCCACACCGTATGTACAGCGTACGCATGGGCGCCTCCTGCAATCAGGCGTGACGTTCCGAAAGCCGCGTAAGACAATTCCGACATGATTTCCGGGGCACACCATGCCTGCGGCCCTGCGCCGCAGGGCCGCCGACGGCCTTCGGCGCTAGACTGACGCGCTTCCCAGGAGAATCGACATGACCGCATCCCGCCTGCTGCCCGCAGTGACCATCGCGCTGGCCTCGCTTGGCGCAAGCTGGACGCCCCCCGCGTTCGCGCACATCGTGTTCGAGCAAAAGGCCGCGACGGCAGGCAGCTACTTCAAAGGCGCACTGATGGTGGGCCATGGCTGCAACGGCAGCGCCACCCGCGCCATCACCGTAACCATCCCGGAAGGCGTGCAAGGTGCCCATCCGCAGCCCAAGGCAGGCTGGCAACTGGAAGTGAAACGCGCGCCGCTGGCCAAGCCCTATGCCTCGCATGGCAAGACCGTGAGCGAGGACGTGCGCACGCTGCGCTGGTTTGCCGGCTCGCTGGCCGACGCGCATTTCGATGAGTTCGTGATGCTGATGAAGCTGCCCGAGCAGGCCGGCAAGCTGTATTTCCCGGTGGTGCAGGAATGCGAGGACGGCCGCACCGAATGGACGCAGATCCCCGCGGATGGCCAGAGCCTGCGCGAGCTGAAGACGCCGGCCGCAGAGCTGGAGCTGACCGCGCCAATGCCGGCGGGGCATGCGCACGCGCACTGAGCAGGCGCATTGCAAAACGACAAAGGGCGCACCGAAGTGCGCCCTTTGTCGTTGGATTGCCGCTGAACCGGGCTACGGCTTACAGCACGTAGCGCGACAGGTCCTCGTTGCCGGCCAGGTCGCCCAGGCGCTCATCCACATAGGCCGCGTCGATAGTGACCGTCTCGCCCGATGATTTGGTGGCGTGGAAGGACAGGTCCTCCAGCAGCCGCTCCATCACGGTGTACAAGCGGCGCGCGCCGATGTTCTCGACCTTCTCGTTGACCGAGAAAGCGATCTCTGCCAGGCGGCGGATACCGTCCGGCGCGAACACCAGCTGCACCTGCTCGGTGTTCAGCAGCGCCTGGTATTGCTTGGTCAGGCTGGCGTCGGTCTGCGTCAGGATGGCCTCGAAGTCGGAGACCGACAGCGATTCCAGCTCGACGCGGATCGGGAAGCGGCCTTGCAGCTCGGGGATCAGGTCGCTCGGCTTGGACAGGTGGAAGGCACCCGAGGCAATGAACAGGATGTGATCGGTCTTGATCATGCCGTACTTGGTGTTCACCGTGGTGCCCTCGACCAGCGGCAGCAGGTCGCGCTGCACGCCCTGGCGCGACACTTCGGCGCCGCCCACGTCGCTGCGGCTGGCGATCTTGTCGATCTCGTCCAGGAACACGATGCCATTCTGCTCGACGTTGGCGACAGCCTTGTGCTTGACCTCTTCGTCGTTGAGCAGCTTGGCGGCTTCCTCGTCGATCAGCAGCTTGAAGGCTTCGTGCACCTTCATCTTGCGGCGTGCCTTCTTGCCCTGGCCCAGGCCGGCAAACATGGTGCGGATCTGCTCGGTCATGTCTTCCATGCCCGGAGGACCCATGATGTCCATGTTCGGCGAGCCGGCGGCAACCTCAAGCTCGATCTCCTTGTCGTCGAGCTGGCCTTCGCGCAGCTTCTTGCGGAACACCTGGCGCGTATTGGAATCCTTTTCCTCGGGCTGATTGAAGCCGATATCGCGCGGCGGCGGCAGCAGCACGTCGAGCAGGCGGTCCTCGGCGGCTTCCTCGGCCTTGGCGCGCACTTTCTTCATTTCGGATTCGCGCGCCTGCTTGACCGCCATCTCCGCGAGGTCTCGCACGATGGTGTCCACGTCGCGGCCGACATAGCCCACCTCGGTGAACTTGGTGGCCTCGATCTTGATGAACGGCGCATCGGCCAGCTTGGCCAGGCGACGGGCGATCTCGGTCTTGCCGACCCCGGTCGGCCCGATCATCAGGATGTTCTTGGGCGTGATTTCCTGGCGCAGGGGTTCTTCCACCTGCTGGCGGCGCCAGCGATTGCGCAGCGCAACCGCTACCGCCTTCTTGGCCTTGTTCTGGCCGATGATGTGCTTGTCGAGTTCGGAAACAATTTCCGACGGGGTCATGGTATGCGGCATGGTATCCGTTCAGAGAAAGACGACGGACCGGAGCGGTGCGGCATCCGGGCCCAGGCGGCCACGCATCAGGTCATTGCGCGGCCCGCCGACGCTCATTCCAGCGTCTCGATGACGAAATTGGTGTTGGTGTAGATGCAGAGCTCGCCGGCAATGCCCAGCGACTTCTCGACGATGTCCTTGGGCGAAAGCTCGGTATTCTCCACCAGCGCCTTGGCGGCCGACTGGGCATAGGCGCCACCCGAGCCGATCGCGGCCACGCCGCCTTCGGGGTCGAGCACGTCGCCGTTGCCGGTGATCACCAGCGTGGTGTCGCGGTCGGCGGTGATCAGCATGGCCTCGAGCCGGCGCAGCGCGCGGTCCGAGCGCCAGTCTTTGGCGAGGTCGACGGCGGCGCGGGTCAGGTTGCCCTGGTACTTCTCCAGCTTGGCCTCGAAGCGGTCGAGCAGCGAGAAGGCATCGGCGGTGCTGCCGGCGAAGCCAACCAGTACCTTGCCGTTGTAGATGCGGCGGACCTTGCGGGCAGTGCCCTTCATCACAATATTGCCGAGTGTGACCTGGCCGTCACCGCCAACTGCAACCTGGTTGCCGCGCCGGACGCTGACGATGGTAGTGCCGTGATACTGTTCCATGGTGGCTTCGCGAAAATGTGTCAGGGAGGTAGGTGGCGACGGCTGCGGTGAATTCAAGGGCCGCCTCAAGCGGCTCTGCGTGCACATCCGTTAGCGCACCGAAGGCAACCAGAACAATATAGACGAGGCGGCGTTGGCTGCGCGCGGCCAACGCCGCTGAAAGACAAAAGGCCACGCATTGCGCGTGGCCTTTTCACCGTCCGCCGGCGGGTGCCAGCGGACGAGCCGGAGTTTGCGCCCGGTCAGTCTGCGTAGACGCCGGCCTTCTTGATCACCGGGGTCCACTTGCCGATCTCTCCGGCCAGGAAGACCTTCAGCGACTCTGGCGTGGCGCGCTGCGCGGGCACGGCTTCGGCGCCCAGCTCAGCCATCTTGGCGCGGAAGTTGGGGTCCGTCACTGCCTTTTGCAGCGCTGCCGAGAGCTTGTCCACCACCGGCTTGGGCGTGCCCTTGGGCGCGTACATGGCGTGCCAGATCTTCACTTCGACGCCCGGCAGGCCTTGCTCCGCGGCCGTCGGGATATCCTTGAAGGCTTCCACGCGGCGGCTCTGCATGGCGGCGTAAGGCTTGAGCGCACCCGCCTTGAGCTGGCCGGCGATATTGGTGGTCTGGTCGCACATCAGGTTGACCTGGCCGCCCAGGATATCGGTCAGCGCCGGCGCCGTGCCCTTGTAGGGCACCGTGGTCAGGTCAGTCTGGATCGCGCTCAGGAAGAGCAGGCCGCACAGGTGCGAGGCCGAGCCGATGCCCGCGTTGGCCAGCGACAGCTTGCTGGCATTGGCTTTGATATAGGGCAGCAGTTCCTTGAAGCTGGAGGGCGGCAGGTTCTTGTTGCCGACCATCACCATCGGCACGTCGGCGATCTCGCCCACGGTTTCGAAGTCCTTGAGCGGATCGAAGCCGAGGTTGCGGTACAGCGCCGGCGCGGTGGACATGCCGATATGATGGATCAGGATGGTGTAGCCATCACCCTTGGCCTGCGCCACCTTCTTGGCGCCGATGGTGCCGCCAGCGCCGCCAAGGTTCTCGATCACCATCGTGGTACCCAGGTGCTTGGACATGATCATGACCAGCTCGCGCGAGACCTTGTCGGTAGGGCCGCCCGCGGCAAAAGGCACCACCACCGATACCGGCTTGCTGCCGGGGAATTCCTCTGCCTGCGCGCCCGCATGCATTCCCATCACGCCGACCGTCAGCGCGGCAGCCACAAACTGTGCAACTCGTTTCATGCTATCTCCTGGATACCCTTCTATTCCCGTCCCGACACTGCCCCGGCCGGAGTGGCGCGCCCTGTCGGACACTGCCATTCCTGCGCTGCCAGCCCGATCCGGGCGGCAGCGCCGACCATGACGCGGGCACAGCGCATACGGCCGCGGCGGCTTGGGCCGCGCGACCGGAGCGCAATGCTATCAATGTCGAAAAGTGGCAAATATCCGGAATAACCCGCTAAGACATTTCTTCGCAAAGGTACGCCAAATGTATCGAACTCGACGCAGCCTGCGGGAATCGGTGCTCAACGGGAGAACCACAGGAGACCAGCGCAAGCTTGGCAGAAAATCAACAGAAGAAGCCGAGCATTTCCTCCTGCAGCACCGCGGGCGCCTCCTCCGGGATGTAGTGCCCGCAGGGCACCGCGCGGCCACTGACCTCGCTCGCCACCTCCTGCCACAGCGACAACGGCTCGAAACAACGCGCCACCACGCCATGCTCGCCCCACAGCACGCGCAGCGGGCACGCCAGCCGGCGGCCATCGGCGCGGTCCGCCCGATCATGGTCCAGGTCGATGGTGGCTGCCGCGCGGTAGTCCTCGCACATGGCGTGCACGTGGGCCGGATCGCGCATGGCGGCGGTGTAGGCGGCCATCGCCTCGGGCGCGAACGGGCTCAATCCGGCGTGGCGCAGGCCCATCAGCTTGTTGAGGTAGAACTCGGGCTCCGCGTTGATCAGCGTTTCCGGGAACGGCGCCGGCTGGATCAGGAAGAACCAGTGCCAGTAGGCGGCGGCAAATGCCATGCTGGTGCGTTCGTACATGGCCAGCGTGGGAGCGATGTCCAGCAGCATGGCGCGCGTGACCCGGCCTGGATGGTCCGCGATCAGCCTGTGCGCCACGCGCGCGCCACGGTCATGGGCGCATAGCGCGAAGCGGTCGAAACCCAGCTGCGCCATCACCGCCACCTGGTCCTGCGCCATCGTGCGCTTGCTGTAGGTCTCAAAGCCGGCCTTGCCCGGCGGCGCGCTGCTGCTCCCATAGCCGCGCAGGTCGGTGGCGATCACGGTGAAGCGGTCTGCCAGCGCGGGTGCCACCTTGTGCCAGATCAGATGGCTCTGGGGATGGCCATGCAGCAGCAACAGCGGCGGCCCGGAGCCGCCGCGCACGCCGGCGATCCCCACGTCGCCGATATGCAGGCGAAAGGGCTCGAAGTTGGGGAACAGCAGGGCGCTGGCGTCGTTCTGCATAGGGTGTCTCCTCGGGTCTCGGGGGCCTGCTGGCGATGATAGACGCAAACCGCCGGCGCGACGGGGCGCACGCCGCGGGCGGCAGCCGGGGCACAGAGTTGACGCAACTGAATTGCATCACCCGGGGCGCTATGGTTAAATCGGTCCATGAGCAGCAGCCCCTCCCCCACCCAGGCCATGCCTGCATCCGCCATGCCCCCCGCGCCGGCCATCCTGGACGCCGCCCACGAACGCCTGCGCGAGCTGGGTGCGCGTGTGACCCAGCCGCGCCTTGGCATCCTGGCATGCCTGATGGAGAGCCATGAGCCGCTGACCCACCAGGCCGTGATCGACCGCATGCCGGCCGATGGCGAAGCGATCGACCGCGTGACCGTGTACCGCGTGCTTGACTGGCTGGTCGAGCAAGGGCTGGCCCAGAAACGGGCCGGCCACGACCGGGTCTTCCGCTTCAGCCTGGTCGAGCATGAGGCCGCGCGCGCGCAAGTGCACCGGCAGCACAGCCACTTCCATTGCAACCGCTGCGACCGCACCTTCTGCCTGGACGGCGTCAGAGCGCCGGCGCAAGCCGCGCCCAAGGTGCCGAGCGGCTTTGCCGTGGAGCATGTGGAGCTGACCGTGAACGGCGTTTGCGCCGAATGCGGCGCACGCACCCCTGGCAAGCATGGCTAAGCGGCGTCACCGCCCGCTCGCCAGATGAACGAACAAGTTATCCAAACCAGACTTAACCCGCGCACGACAGGCCAAAGCGGCGTCCCTTCCCGGAGAAAACAATGTCCAAACTGATCCCGGTCACGATCCTGACCGGCTTCCTCGGCAGCGGCAAGACCACCCTGCTCAAGCGTATCCTGAGCGAGCAGCACGGCATGAAGATCGCCGTAATCGAAAACGAGTTCGGCGAAGAGAACATCGACAACGAGATCCTGGTGCAGGATGGCCGCGAGCAGATCGTGCAGATGAGCAACGGCTGCATCTGCTGCACCATCCGCGGCGACCTGGTGGCAGCACTGTCGCAGTTGATGACCCGCCGCGACGCCGGCGAGATCGATTTCGACCGCGTCGTGATCGAAACCACCGGGGTGGCCAATCCGGGCCCGGTGGCCCAGACCTTCTTCATGGACGACGAGATCGCCCAGCGCTACCTGCTGGACGCCGTGATCACCCTGGTGGACGCCAAGCACGCCAACCAGCAGCTCGACAAGCAGGAAGAAGCGCAGCGCCAGGTTGGCTTTGCCGACGCCATCTTCGTCACCAAGGCCGACCTGGTGCCGGAAGGCGAGATCGCCGACCTGCGCCACCGCCTGCTGCACATGAACCCGCGAGCGCCCGTGCGCACAGCGCATTTCGGCGAAGCGCCGATCGACACAATCTTTGACCTTCGGGGCTTCAACCTGAACGAAAAGCTGGAAATCGACCCGGATTTCCTGCGTGCCGAGGCCGAAGAGCACGATCACGACCATGCGCACGAACACGCTCATGGCGATCACTGCGCCGATGACTGTGGCCATGACCACCACGATCACGGCCATGATCACAAGCACGACCACCACCATCACCACCACCACACCGACCGCATCGGCTCGTTCGTCTTCCGCAGCGAAAAGCCCTTCAATTACGCCAAGCTGGAGGAATTCCTGTCTGGCATCCTGTCGGTCTACGGGGAAAGCCTGCTGCGTTACAAGGGCGTACTCTATATGGATGCGGTGGACCGGAAAGTGGTCTTCCAGGGCGTGCATCAGCTGATGGGCAGCGATATCGGCGCAAAATGGGGCGATGAAACCCCCGGCACCAAGATGGTCTTCATTGGCGTGGACCTCCCCAAGGATGCCATCCTGAAGGGCCTGGCCACCTGCCTGGCCTGAAGCCGACGGGCAGCGCCGCCCGCCCTGCCGCCCCCCCTCGTCGGAGGGGGAGCCGGGATATCAGGGAAAACTCCCCGCTTTTCTCCCATATCTCCAAATTTTTTGTTCAAGTACAATAGGCTGGATTTAGTGCGGGTAACGTAGCCTTTTGTCTTCTGGCAACAGGCGATTGGCGATGGCGCCCGCAATGCAGGGCGGCGGTCGTCGTCAGCATGAGGCGGGCTGCCGGCAGGTGCGGTCGCAGTGCTTCATGCGGAGACCGCCCTCCGCTTGGGGCACCCGTCACGCGCCGTCATCGATCGACGCGAGAGAGAGGTGTCCCATGGTAGCCGCAACGAAAACGAAACAAAGCCGCAGCAAAAGCAGCAGCGCTGCGGCCGAGACGCTGAAGGCGCAGTCCATGGAGGCTGCGCCTGCTCCCCGCGGCAGTACGGCGCACGCCGGTGCGGGCGAGGCCAAGGGAGGCACGCACAGCAGCCAGTCTGCAGCCAGCCAGAGCGAAACCTCCGCGCCGCGCAAGCGGCCGGACACTGCACCCGAGCGGACCAAGACGCCGCCGGTCGCACCAACAAGAGAATCAGCAGCAACCATGAGCAGCAATAAACTTCTGACTGAAGCTGAAATCCTGAAGATGGGCGACAAGGATTACATGAACGAAGCGCAGCTCGGCTTCTTCAAACATCGCCTTGAGCAGCTGCGCGACGATATCCTGAAAAACGCCGACCAGACCACCGAGCACCTGCGCGAAACGGTCATCGTGCCGGACCCGGCGGACCGCGCCACCATCGAGGAAGAGCACGCGCTGGAACTGCGCACGCGCGACCGCGAGCGCAAGCTGCTCAAGAAGGTCGAGCAATCGCTGGCCCGCATCGAGTCCGGCGACTACGGCTGGTGCGAGGAAACCGGCGAGCCGATCGGCGTGCCGCGCCTGCTGGCCCGGCCCACCGCCACGCTGTCGCTGGAAGCCCAGCAACGCCGCGAACTGCGCCAGAAGCTGTTCGGCGACTGATTCCGCGACTGCCCGGGGCTTGTCGCCCCGCGCGCCAGACGGCCCGGTTCTCCGGGCCGTTTTGTTTGAGCGGCGCGACACCGCCAGTCATCTTTCGCCTTTGTGGTGTCACAGGCACGGGCCTATCATTAGGAACGCCGGGATTCGTGCGGCCATCGCGCGCCCCGAATTGCCTGCTTCCCCCCCTGCTTTCTGATACAGTCGCAACTTTGTTGCAATAACGCGCGCCCCAACCCCGGCGCGACTCGATGCCATGGCCGATCGCCTGCCCGTCACCGTACTGTCCGGATTCCTCGGTGCCGGCAAGACAACCCTGCTCAATCATGTTCTGGCCAACCGCGAAGGCAAGCGGGTGGCCGTGATCGTCAACGACCTGGCCGACGTCAACATCGACGCCCGCCTGCTTGGCGATGGCATGCTGGCGCAGGCTGGAGAGCGCCTGATCGAGCTGACCAATGGCTGCATCTGCTGCACGCTGCGCGAGGACCTGCTGACCGAGATCGGCAAGCTGGCGCGCGAGGGCCGCTTCGATTACCTGCTGGTCGAATCGACCGGGGTCGCCGAGCCGCTGCCCATCGCGGAGACCTTCACCTTCGAGGATGAGCAAGGCGTGGCGCTGGACACCGTCGCTCGCCTGGATACGATGGTGACGGTAGTCGATGCCGCGCACTTCCTGCAAGACTTCAACGAAGCCGACTTCCTCCAGGACCGTGGCCAGGCGCGCGACGAGGACGACGACCGCACCGTGGTCGACCTACTGATCGAGCAGGTCGAGTTCTGCGACGTGATCGTGCTCAACAAGCTCGACCTCGTCAGCGAGGCTGAGCGCGAGCGCCTCGCCGGCATCCTGCATTCGCTCAACCCGCGCGCGGCCATCGTGCCAGCCAGCTTTGGCAAGGTGCCGCTGGAGAGCATCCTCGACACCGGCCGCTTTGACTTCGACGCCGCCGCCGCCGCCCCGGGCTGGCTGGCTGAACTGCGCGGCGAACACGTGCCGGAGAGCGAGGCCTACGGCATCGGCAGCTTCGTCTACCGCCGCCGCCGCCCCTTCCATCCGCAGCGCTTCGCCGACCTGATCCACACAGAGTGGCTGCGCGAGCATGGCAACGTGCTGCGCTCCAAGGGCTTCTTCTGGCTGGCCACGCGCATGCACGCAGCCGGCACCTGGGGCCAGGCAGGCGGCGTATGCCGCCACGGCGGCGCCGGCGCCTGGTGGGCGGCGCTGGATTCGTCCGAATGGCCGGAAGACGACGCAGGCCGCGCCGAGCTCGAAGCCGATATGACGGTGGATGGCAAACCCGCGCCCTTTGGCGACCGGCGCCAGGAACTGGTGCTGATCGGCCAGGACCTTGAGCGCCCCGCGCTCGAAGCGCTGCTGGACGCCTGCCTGCTGACCGATGCGGAAATGGCTGCCGGCCCGGATGCCTGGGCGCAGTACGCCGACCCGTTCCCGAGCTGGGACGACGGCCTGGACGATGACGGCCACGAGCATGGCGACGACTGTGGTTGCGATGACCACGGCCACGATCACGGCGGGCATGGCCACTGACACCGTGCGGCCCTGGCAGCGCCTGCAGCGCCGGCGCGAGCGCGGCCTCGGCCTGTGGCCGGCGCTCTGGCTGGCGCTGTGCCTGCTGCTGGCCCAGCATGCCGGGCTGACACACCGCATTCATCACGGCGGGCTGCTCAGCCCGACGCTGCAGGCTGCCGCCAGCAACGGCGAGGCTGCCCTGCCTGTTACCGGCGCCGACGACAACGAAACCCAGGTCACCGATAGCGCCCGGGCCGATCCCGACCTGCCGCTCTCGCTCAAGCTGGCGGGGCACTTCTGCGTCTTGTTCGACGGCGCCACGGTGGCCGCCAGCCATTGCGGCACGCCGGTCATGCCGGCGCTCACGCACCTGCAATCGCCCGTGCCGTTCAGCGTGGGCTGGCGCCGGCCCGACCTGCAACATCCCCAGCCTTTCCGCTCGCGCGCCCCTCCGGCCGTTCACGCTCTCGCCTGAACCCCGGGCCGCGGTTGCCCAAGCCGCCGCCCGCCGCCTGTCGCATCGCGCCGCGCTCCTGAACCTTGCTGCCCGCCGCCGTCCCGCGCATTTAGCGCCGGACGGCACGCGGCCGGCATCCGGACGCTGGCGCCACGCGCTCGAACGCATCCAAGAACAATGCGAGCCATGTCTTTTTGCCTCCAACGAACCAATGTCCTGCGGCGCACGCCGCTCGCCGCCGTGGCGGCCCTGATCGCCTCCGCCTCCGTTTCCACGGGCGTATTCGCGCAAAGCGCCCCGGCTGCATCGACGGCTCCGGCAGCCCCCTCCGCCCCGGCCACGCTGCGCGAGGTGGTCATCACGGCCAACCCGCTGGGCAGCGAGCTCACCGACCTGGTGGCGCCAGTCTCCACCCTCGGCGGCGATGCCCTTGCCGTGCGCCAGGGCAGCACGCTGGGCGACACCCTTGACAAGCTGCCGGGTGTGTCCTCCAGCTACTTCGGCCCGAATGCCAGCCGCCCGATCATCCGCGGCCTGGATGGCGACCGCATCAAGGTGCTGCAAAACGGCGGCACCACCGTCGACGCCTCCACGCTGTCCAACGACCACGCCGTGCCAATCGATCCGCTGGTGGCCGAGCGCATTGAAGTGGTGCGCGGCCCGGCCGCGCTGATGTACGGCGGCAACGCCATCGGCGGCGTGGTCAACGTGATCGACAACCGCATCCCGAAGGAGCCGATCCAGGGCGTCGGCGGCGCGGTGGACGCCAGCGCCACCGCCGGCGGCGACAGCGCGCGCAACGCCAGCGGCCTGCTCGAGGCCGGCAATGGCCAGATCGCCATCCATGCCGACGCCTTCGCCCGCAAGACCAGCGACCTGCGCATCCCCGGCTACGCGCGCAGCGCCAGCCTGCGCAACAGCCAGCCGCTGCCGGAAGGCGAGAGCGAGGCCTACGGCCGCCTGCCCAACAGCAACGCGCAGCAGTCGGGCGGCTCGCTGGGTGGCGCGTACACCTGGGCCGACGGCTTCGTCGGCGCCAATTACAGCGAGTACCACAACGAATACGGCACCCCTGCCGAAGACACCGTGCGGCTGCAGATGCACCAGCAACGCTTCGCGCTCGAGGGCGAAGCGCGCAACCTGGCCGGCAATACCGGCGGCTTCATCGAATCGGTCAAGGGCAAGTTCAGCTACACCGACTACGAGCACAAGGAGATCGAGTCCGGGCAGACCGGCACCATCTTCAAGAACAACGGCTGGGACGCGCGCTTCGAGGCCAGGCACGCGCGCATCGGCAATATGACGGGCGTGATCGGCACCCAGTTTGGCTCCACCCGCTTCTCGGCGCTGGGCGAGGAAGCCTTCGTGCCGAGCACCGACACCGACAACGCCGCCCTGTTCGTCTTCGAGGAAATGCCCCTGAGCGCCGGCGGTGACCTCAAGCTCAACCTGGGCGGGCGCATCGACCACACCAGCGTGAAGGCGCAGGCCAACGGCAACGACCGGTTCTCCGACGCCAGCCGCAGCTTCAATGCCGGCAGCGCCTCCGCCGGTCTGCTCTACAAGCTGGCGCCGGCCTGGTCGCTGACCAGCAACCTGGCCTACACGGAACGCGCACCGACCTTCTACGAGCTGTACGCCAATGGCCCCCACGTGGCGACCGGTTCGTGGGAGCAAGGCGACCCCAACGCCAACAAGGAACGCGCAACCTCGCTGGACCTGGGCGTGCGCTTCAAGTCGGGCCCGCACAGCGCCGGCCTGTCGGGCTACTACAGCCGCTTCGCGAACTACCTGGCGCTTACCAACACCGGCACCGCGCGCGACGCGCAAGGCGATTTCCTCGCGCCCGGCAGCGCCGGCGCATTGCCCGTGATGCAATACATGGGTGTGCCCGCCACGCTGTACGGCTTCGAGGCCGAAGGCCGCGCACGCGTGTGGCAGAAGCTGCTGACCGGCAGCGACACGGTGGACCTGGAGGCCCGCGCGGACTACGTGCGCGGCGAGAACCGCAACACCGGCGAGCCGCTGCCGCGCCTGTCTCCGCTGCGCCTGGGTGGCGCGGTGGTGTACGGCGCCGGGCCGTGGGGCGCACGCGCGGACGTGACCTACGCCGCCCGCCAGACGCGCGTGCCATCCAATGACACGCCCACCGATGCCTACACCTTGCTTGGCGTGTCCATCACGTACAAGTTCAAGATGGCGGGCACCCAGACGCTGGTCTACCTGCGCGGCGACAACCTGACCAACCAGGACGCCCGCAGCGCCACCTCGATCCTGCGCGACATCGCGCCGCTGGCAGGACGCAGCGTCAAGCTGGGCGTGCGCACGACGTTCTGAGCCTCTGCGCAACCGGCAAGAAACGGGGCAACAAACGGGGCGCGTGTTGCGCCCCGTTTCCTGACTCAGGCAATGCCGTTGCGCCCATGGCGCGCAAACCCTTCCCGCGCGCCAAGGCGCTCAAAGTACTCCGCCACCGCCGGATAGTCGGGATGCGGCAACGGCGTGGCATACCACCGGTTTACCGACAAGCCGATCGGGATATCCGCGAGCGTGAAGTGCTCGCCCGCGACATAGCCGCCCGTCACCGCGAGTTGACGCTCGAGGATGCCGATATGCCGCGACCAGCTGGCAATGGACGCCGCGATCTCCCGCTCATCCCGATGCAAAGGCGATTGCCTGACCAGCGCCATGAACGCGTAGCGCCACGCATTGTTCAGCTCCGTCGCCTGCCAGTCCATCCATTGGTCCACCCGCGCGCGCTCGCGCGCCGCAACCGGGTAGATGGCGCCATCGCCATACTGCGACGCCAGGTAGCGGATGATGGAGTTCGACTCCCACAGCACAAAGCCGTCGTCGTCGATCACAGGCACCATCGCGTTCGGATTGAGCGCGAGAAACGCCGCCGTATCGGTCGCGCGATAGCCCGAGCCCCAGTCCTCGCGCACGAACGGCAAGCCGAGTTCGTCGCAGCACCAGAGCACCTTGCGGACATTGATGGAGGAGGCCTTTCCGAGGATCTTCAGCATGGGCGGGGAGGCGCGCGTGGCGCAAAGAGAATGGCTTCCAATATAAAGCCGGACTGTCAGGCCGCACAGGCACAGTTGCGCCGGTTTGCGGCCTAACAGTTGCCAATTGACAGTTGGACAGTTGGAAGTTTGTGCCACGCGGCAGGGCAAGCACCCCGCAAAACCGCACACCCGCTGCGCACGGCAGCCTCGCCCCGGTGCATCCGGCGCCGCGGGTCTGCCCGCCTTGACATGGATGTCTGCATCTCCTGACAATGCCTGCACCGCATCTTGCCTACCAGGGACCCATCGATGACGATCATCCGCCGCGCCCTTGGCGCCGCAGCACTTGCCACGAGCCTCGCCTGCGCCGCACTCGCCCCAGCCGCCGTGGCTGCCAGCCTCACCATCGGCATGTCGGGGGACATCACCTCGCTGGACCCGCACTATCACAACGTCACGCCCAACGCGAACGTGGCCGAGCATATGTTCGAGGCCCTGATAGCCAAGGACGAGAAGATGCGCTTCAAGCCCGCGCTGGCGCTCTCGTGGAAGCCGGTCGACGACACCACCTGGGAAATCAAGCTGCGCCCCGGCGTGAAGTTCCACGACGGCGGCGAGTTCACCTCGGCCGACGTGGTCTACTCGCTGAACCGCCCCGCCACGGTCAAGAACAGCCCATCGCCGTACACCATCTACACCAAGGGCTTCAAGGACATCACCGCGGTCGACAAGCTGACCGTGCGCATCACCACCCACGGCCCTTACCCGCTGGTGCCCAATGACCTCTCCACCATCTACATGCTGCCGAAGAAGGTCGCGGAGAACGCCAGCGGCGACGACTTCAACAGCGGCCGCGCGATGGTCGGCACCGGCCCGTACAAGTTCGTCAGCTTCCGCAAGGGCGACCGCATCGAGCTGACGCGCAACGACAGCTACTGGGGCAACAAGCCGGAGTGGGACACCGTATCGCTGCGCATCCTCACCAACGACGCGCCGCGTGTGGCGGCGCTGCTGGCCGGCGACGTGCAGGTCATCGAGAACGTGCCCACCTCGGATATCCGCAAGCTCTCCGCTGATCCCAGCGTGAGCGTGTTCAAGGTGCCGACCTTCCGCATGATGTACCTGCACCTGGACAGCAACCGCGACGTCACGCCCTTCGTCACCGACAAGGCCGGCAAGCCGCTCGCCAGGAACCCGCTCAAGGATGCGCGCGTGCGCACCGCCATCTCGCACGCCATCTCGCGCCAGGCCATCGTCGAGCGCGTGATGGAAGGCGCTGCCGAGCCCACCGGGCAGCTCGTGAACTCCACGTTGTTCGGCCATGTGCCGGGCCTCAAGCCCGACACCTTCGACGCCGCAGGCGCCAAGAAGCTGCTGGCGGACGCGGGCTATCCCGACGGCTTCGCGCTCACGCTGCACGCGCCCAACAACCGCTACGTCAACGACGAACAAGTCGCGCAGGCGATTGCCTCCATGCTCGCGCGCATCGGCATCCAGACCCGGGTTGAAGCCATGCCGTCCGCCACCTTCTTCACGCGCGCCAACAAGCTGGAGTTCTCCTTCATGCTCGCCGGCTGGGGCGCGGACACGGGCGAGGCCGGCTCGTCGTTGAAGTCGCTGCTGGCCACCTACGATCCGGCCAAGGGCTGGGGCGCATCCAATCGCGGCCGCTATAGCAACCCGGCGCTGGATGCCAAGCTGGCCACGGCGCTGACCACCATCGACGATCGCGCGCGCGAGAAGTTGCTGCAGGACGCGACCGAGATCGGGATCAAGGACTACGGCGTGATCCCGCTGTATTTCCAGATCAACGTATGGGCGGCGAAGAAGGGGTACAAGGTGGTGCCGCGCCAGGATGAGCGCACCTACGCATTCGCCATCACCAAAGGCTCCTGAACGTTAGCCCGTCACCGCGATGACCGGCGCGCCAGCGCGCCGGTCATCGCCATCGCCGCGCGCCATGCCTCACGCGAAGGTGATGAACTGCGCCGACGACCACACCTTGCCGTCGTCTCGTTCCCGGCCATGGAAGTACACCGGGCGGTGGCCATGGGGCCCGTTCACCGGCTCGACGTCGACCACGCCGCTCACGTCCACCGGCAATGCCTTGTCGGTGAGCCGCTCCAGCGCGATAAACAGTTCCGTGCCGCCCAGCTCCAGCCGCAGGCCGCCATTGGCGAGCAGTTCGGCGCCGCTGACCTCCCAGCGAAAATCCGGCGCATGGGCGAAGGGATTGCGCTGCAGCGGATCTCCCACCTTGATGAAGCTGTCGATGTGCCCTTCGATCACGATGCGCGCGGCAGCAAGGTTGCTCACGTCGATTTCCACGCTGTCCGCATCGCCATAGGTATCGCTGCGAAAACCGATGTCGGTCGCGCCTTCGCGCCAGCAGGCTTCTTCCTGATGCTCGAAGCCGTGCCCGCCGAAGCGGTTGATCGTGCCATTGAGAATGCGGATGCGGCCTTGCCAGGCGGCCCAGCGATAGCGGTCGCGGATCCGCGCACCGCCCCAGCGCACGCGGATCAGGCGCTCGGAAAAGCCCGCCTCCCGATGCAGGTTGCGCTCCCAGATCAAGCCGTTGTGATCGTAGGCTGCCAGGTACTCCCAGCCGGTCTGGCCGAGGAAGCGGTAGTCGAGCCGGGCCGGGCCGCCATGCGAGGCCGGCAGCGAGAACGCATCGCCCTGCACGAAGTCGCCGCAGCGTACCAGCAGCGCCGTGTGCTCGCCGGTGCTGGCCCAGGTGTGGCGTGCGCGCAGGGCACGGCCGATCGCCTGCCGGTCCAGCCGCTCGGCCAGCACGCCGGTCAGCCCGCCGCGCACGCCGAACACCTGCACGCCGGGCGGCCCGCCGCCGGGGCGGCCACGGTGCTCGTCGCCGCTGGCTGCCACGCCCAGCTGGTAGCCGCGCGCCATCACATCGCGGTATAGCCAGTCGAAATGCCCCCAGCTGGAAGCGATCTCCACCAGCCGCTCCAGCTCGGGATGATGCCAGTCCGGGATGTAGCGCCGCCCGCCCACGTGCGGCATGATCAGGTGCTGCTCGGGCGCGCCGACATAGGCGTCCCATAGCTCCTCGACCGGCCAGCGCCCCAACTCGGCCGCCGTGCCCTTCATGTCCTCGTTCCAGACCAGCGTGCGATTGTGTTCGCCGCGGGCGTTGTAGGGAAAATCCGGCGCGCCGTCGCCGAGGAACACGACGTTGTGATCCCCGCCGGCCGTGGAGCTGCCGCACCACTCCTGCACCGGGTAAGCGACAAAGCGGCCGGGCTCGTTGAAGGTTTCCACGGCTTGCAGCCCGAGCTGCCAGTTGGCATCGGTGATCTGGAAATCGTTGACGGTGTAGCCGAACACATCGATGCCGCCCACGTCGCGCGCATAGGCCACGTTATAGGCCGGGCTATTGGTGCCGACCGTGTCGTGCGCATGCACATGCAAGTCGGCGTAAAAGGCGCGCGGCGCATCGGCTGCGTCGAAGACCGTCAGCCACACCGAGCCCTTGGCAACGCGGGGCGCCTCCGTCAGGGAAGCTTCCAGGCGCAGCGTGCCGGCGCTGGCCGGCAGGTCGTCGATGCCCACCGATGCCCAGCCCGCCTGGGGCACGGGATAGTCGCGCTGGTGGACAAGCTCGTTGCCTTGCCACGCGGCAAGGCGTATCGAGCCGCCCGCCGCGGCGCAGATATTGCCCCACCTGTCCATCAGCGAAGCCCTGAGCGGCAACGGCATGCCCGGCCGGGCAAAGCGCGGCGCCTGCAGCAGGACCTGCGCCGGCTGCCCGGCGCGGATGTCGATCACCGCATCGCCCGGCACCGCCACGAAGCGCGAAGTGCCTAGCGGGTCCACATAGAGCCGGAAGCGAAAGCTGTCTTCGATAAAGGTCTGCACGCGCGTGCCGGGCCCGCCGCGGCGCCGGTCGCCAAGGCGGATCAGGATGTGATCGCCGGCATTCAGGTAACCATCGACGACATCGACGATGATCGCTTTCTGGAACGGGCGCTCATGCCCCTTTTGCTCGAAGCGCACGTTGAGCGATTGCACGCTCGCGGGGCTCTGGCCAGGCACAAGCGGCGCGGCCTGGTATTCGGCGCTGATGTAGTTGGCGCCGCCCGGGTCGGTGGTCTGGAACAGCGCCCAGTCGGAGTAGAACTTGAATGTCGCCTTGAGCCAAGCGCCATCCGCCACGCCGCAGGCACCGACCTCGTAGTCGAGGATGATCTCGGCCCATTCGCCCGCTTCCAGCCGGCTCACGGAGCAGCTCACCCGGCCGGCGAACGGCAGCGCCTTGTTCTGCTCATACAGGCCGGCGGGCGCTTGATGCGTGCCCAGGCGCTCGCGCAGCGCGGCGTAGCGCGCGGCCAGTGTTGTCTTGTCGGTCATTGGGGGGAACTCCGATGTCAATGAAATGGCCACGGCGCGCTGGCATCCCACACCGGGATGCCCAGGTAGGCATACCAGGGCGCCATGACCAGCAGGCCATAGGCAATGCCGATCAGCACCGACACCACGCCCACGCGGGCGTAGTCCGCCGTGGTGAAGGTGCCGCTGCTATAGGCCACCACGGCTGCGGTGATCTGCGTGGGCAAGATGTAGGCGAAGCTGTCGCTGTCGCACACCAGCAAGGTGAATGCGGCGGGATGCAGCCCGAGCTTGGGTGCCAGCGCCAGCATGATCGGCGCGATCATCGTCACGGCGGCCACGTTGGACAGCATGGCCAGGCGCGCCACGTGCGTGCCAAGCATGACGATCAGCAACGCCAGCCACCACGGATGGCCCGCCGCGAAACGGTACAGCCAGTCGGCCACCCACGGCGCCAGGCCGGTCTCGCCAATCGCGGAGGACAGGCTCAGCGCGCCGGCCAGCAGGAAGAACGTGCCCCAGATCGTGCGGGCCTGGATGTCCCTCCAGCCCAGTCCCGTCACCCCGGGCACGAACAGCGCCGCCAGCCCGAGCAAGGCCACGATCTCGGAAGGCAGGCCATGCCACGACTCGGTCGCCCACAGCACAGCCACCACGGCAAACACCGCCAGGATCGCCCTGGATTGCACACCTGCCGGCGGCAACGCGGCACGCTCGGCGGCAATCGCCGCCTGGCCGCCAGGCAGCCGGACCGCGCGCGACTTGAAGTAGGACTGCACCCACAGCTGGGTCAGCACGAACATGCCCAGGTACGGCCATTGCAACTTGAACCAGTCGAGATAGGAGATGTGCAGGCCGAGGTTCTTCTGCAGCAAGCCGACGATCACCATATTGGGCAGGTGCGCGGTGAGAATGCACATGCCGCTGATCATCGAGCCATACACCAGCGACTGAATCACGATGGCCTTCTTCGCGCTGCGCTCACGCGGCGAGTCGCCGAACAGGCCCACGATGCCGTTGACCACCGGCAGCAACGTAGCCGCGCGCGCATTGGCCGCCGGCACAAGAAAGCCCAGCACGAAGTTCACCACGAACATCACCCAGATCACGCCATTGGCGGTACGCGTCTTCAGCTTGTCGAGCAGGAACAAGGCGATCCGCCGGTCCAGCCCGGCCGTCTGCATGATGGCCGAGAAGATGAACGCCGCCAGGCACAGGAACACCACGGGCGTGGCAAAGCCGCTGGCCGCCTTGGAGAACGGCGTCACCGCATGCGCCAGCACCAGCAAGGTGGGGATCAGCATGCCGCTCACGCCGACCGGCACGGCCTCGCTCATCCAGACCAGGCTCGCCCAGGCCACTACCGCCAGCGTGGCGCGGCCCGCGGGCGGCAAGCCCTCCGGCTGCGGGAGCACGAACAGGATGGCGAAGAAGGCGATCCACGCGGCCACGAAACCCAGCTGCGCTTTGCGCAATGGACCCGGCCGGAACCAGGCCGGCGGCTTGTGCAGGTATGCTAGCCAACCGGCGCGCGAATGCGCCGATGGCGGGTTGAAGGGAGAGTTCACTGCGGCTCCTTGGCGGTTTCCCGATACGCACGTCAGACGCCGCACTGGTCAGTCCGGCCTTGGAGGGCAATAATACGTTTTAATACAAGATGTCCAACGAAGGCATTGGCATATTGTTATGCTGTTTTTTACAAGCCTTTGATACAACAGGGTTTTACATGAGTGTTGCGCGTGAGAACGCCATTTCACTGTACGAGCAGATCGCAGATTTGTTGCGCGAAGAAATCCAGAAGCGGCGTTTCGACCCGTCCGGAAAACTGCCTTCCGAGGCCGAACTGGGCGAGCGCTTCGGGGTGAGCCGGGTCACGGTGCGCCTCGCGATCACGCGGCTGGTTGATGCCGGACTGGTCGAGCGCAAGCAAGGCAAAGGCACCTTCGTGGTCGACAAGCGGCTGCGCCATGGCCTGGATACGCTGCGCGGCTTCTACGATTCGCTGGTGCTGCAGGGACACGCGCCGGAGATGCAACTGGTCGCGCTGGAGCGGGTCGCCGTGCCGGCCCGGTTGCGCGGTATCTTTCCCGCCGCGCTCGGCCACTGCATCGCCTTGCACCGCCTGCATCGTCTCGATGGCGAGCCGATTGCGCTCGCCGAGACCCACATTGCCTGCGATGCCACGCCGGGCTGGGAAGATGCCGAGCGCAATCCGTCCTACACCTTGATCGGCCAGTTGCTGGGCGTGCCGGTCGACCGGGCCGACCTCGTCATCCGCGCGCGCTCGGCCGGCCAGCACCTGGCGGGCGTGCTGCGGACCTCGCGCACGCATCCGCTGCTGGAACTGGAACGCACGTCGTTCCTCGCGGATGGCGCGGTTTGCGAGCACACGCTGTTTTCCATACGGTCGGAGCGCTATGAGTTCGCGCTCAATAGCGCGGGGGGCGTGCGGGTGCCGGCGTAAATGGCTCCGTTCATCTCGCCTCCCCCTTGTCTGGATCCTTGCCCGTGCCCGTGCCCGTGTTCTTATCCCTGGACGGGCCGGCATTGTCGTACCACGGCGGCACCAGCGAGTACATCGCCGCCGAGCACGGCACGCCGTGCAGCACCAGCCGGTTGCGGGCGATGCATTCGAACTGCGCGCCGATCTTCTGCGCCACGGCGCGGCTGACCATATTGTGCTCGGCGGCGACCACCTCCAGGCGCGTCAGCCCGAGGCGGTGAAAGGCATAGCATGCCATCAGCTCTGCCGCGCGCGCGCCCAGTCCCTGGCGCTGCCGGCTCTGGCGGATCCAGTAGCCGAGGTTGCCGAAGTTGTAGTCGCGGTTGATCTGGTTGATGGAGACGCCGCCATACAGCTGCCTGCCGTCGGGGGCGAATACGCCGATGTCGTAGGCCTCGCCGATGGCCATGCTCTGCGTGCACAGGTCGACCCAGTTCTCGGCATCGCGCACGCTATAGCCCGCGTGGCACCACGGCAGCCATTTGCCTACGGTATCGAGCGATTCGTGCACGGCCGCCACGAACTGGGGCACGTCGGGATAGCGGAAGGGGCGAAGGAGGAAGCCTTGGCCGTGAAGGGCTTGCATGGTGCGTCCTTGGGACTCGGTCAGCGCGGGAACTTGCCGGCCAGAGGCGCGCTCGGCCTCATCTCGGCCTCATGGCCTCGCCGATCAGCAGCCTGGCCTGCACGCGCGCATGCAGCAGCGCCATGTCGGCATGGCGCAGGCTCGGGTGGCGGCTCAGCGCGGCCATCACCTTGCCGGACTGCTGGATCGAGCCCACGCCGGCATCGGCGGCGGCGCGGTCGATCAGCGCGTCGATCTCAGCGTCGGACAAGGGACGGGCGATGCGGGCGGCCAGGCTCAGCGCCGTGTCGTCGAAGCGGGCGCCGTCGTCGAAATGAATGCGGCCCTCGATCCTCACCGGCAAGCCGTGCGGGTCGAGCTTGCCGAAGCACAACTCGCGGATGTCGACCGCGTGGTGGCGGCCGTCGAAGTAGAGCGAGCCGTCGATGTAGCCGGGCTCCGGGTTGAGCGGGAACACGAGGCGCCTGCCGGCCAGTTGTTCCAGGCTGTAGGTAGGCAGGTTCATGCCGTCGAGCCGGATCGCCGTGCGCACCGGCTCGCCGCCGAGCACGAACGGCGCCAGCTCGATCTCGAGGTCGGCGCCATGCGCGTGGATCGTGGAAGGAGAGAGATGCGCGACCAGGGGGTGAAGCAGTGCGACGGGAAAGGCAGGCATCGACAGTTTCCTCGCAAAGGGTCAGGGACTGGCGCCAGGGCATGGTGGCGCCCGCGTTACCGGTGTTACCGCTCAATCCCGGTTGTACACCTCGGCGCCTTCCAGCGCCAGCGCACCGGCGGCGGCCAGCGACGCCAGGATCCGGTCAAGCAGGGTCGACAAGTCCTGCGCGGGCATGAAGCGCGCATGGATGCGCTGCATCAGCGGCGCCTGCGCCATCCACGCCAGCAGCGCGTCGCGTCGCATGCGCTGTTGCTCCAGCAGCTTGAACTTCACCAGCACCTTGATGGCATGCGTGGCGTTGCGCCCGGCATCGGCGCTGAGGTAAGCCAGCCGCCCGTCAGCAATGTCAAGCGCGGCCGCCACGTTGGTGAAGGGCCGCCCGTGGCCAGGAATCACCACGCGCACATCCAGCGTGGCGATGCGCGCCAGCACGGCCGCCTGCTCGGCAAAGCCGCTCTCGCCGTCGAGTTCCGGGAAGATCACGCCAAAGCCGTTTTCCCACAGGGCATCGCCCGAGATCAGGATGCCCTCCTGAGGGGCGAACAGCATCACGGCATGGGGATCGTGGCCGGGCGCGCCCACCACCTGCCAGTCCAGCCCGCCCAGGCGCAAGGTGTCGCCGTCCTGCACCACGCCATCGAAGCTGAAGCGGTCGCACTGCTGGCCGGTGGCGCGGTAGCTGAGGGCGTCCACGTCCCACGTGCGCACCGCCTCGGCCTGCGCGGCGGGGATCAGCGTGCGCGGCCGCCAGCGGCTCTGCAGCGTGGCGTTGCCGCCGCAGTGGTCGGAGTGCAGGTGCGTGTTCACCACGCGCCGCAGCGCCCGCCCGCCGAGGCCGGCCTCGACCAGCGCCAGCGTCTGTGGCGCATGCGTGACGTAGCCGGAATCGACCAGCGCGGTGTCATCGCCGTCGACAAACAGGATGTTGTTGGCGGATAGCCAGCCGCGCTCGAAAACGCGCATGGTGCCGGGCAGGGTGGGAGACGTGTAGGTGGTTGGCATCGGTGTGTAGGCAGTCGGCTGATCAGCGGCCGCGGGCCGCTGGGTTGCCCGCTGGCGCATCGGCGCGCCCCGCGCCAACTGGCAATGCGGCGGCGGCACGGAATGCGTCCGAGGCAAAGAAAGGATCCTGGGCAAGCCGCGCGGTGAGCATGTCGAGCGCATCCAGGCCCCAGAACAACAACCCCTCGGCATCCCCTTGCAGCGCAGCGGTAGGTACGCCGAATACGCCGCGCGCCAGCGCTTCATCCCCGTTTTCCCGCAGGCGCGCCTTGACCGCATCTTGCGCCAGCGCAGCGGTGGGTACGCCCAGCGCACCGCACAACGCGTCGAACTCGGCCTGCTGCCGAGGCACGTGGCCTTGCTGCCAGACGAAGCGGAAAACCGGTGCCAGCGTGGCGTGCGAGAGCCGGCCTTCGAGCTCCAGCGCGACCGCCAGGCGCAGCAAGGGCAGCGGATTGAACGGGTGCACGGCGGGCATGGCGAGCGGCGTGCCGTCGCGGTGCGCGATCCAGGCAACGTGCTCGAAGGTAAAGCGGCGCTTGGGCGCGATCTCGGCCGGACCGACGTTGCCCCAATGGCGCAGCAGCCCGGCAAACAGCAGCGGCACGTAGCGCACCGAAACATCGGCTGGCAAGGCCCGGGGCAAGCGCTCGAACGCCAGGTAGGCGAACGGCGAGATCGGGTCGAAGTACCAGTCGATGGCGTTTGTCATGGCCGGGTCACGCTATGTTGTGGGTGGGATGCATCCTGGCGCTGCCCTTGCAGCCAACGCCGCGGCGCGCTGCGCCAGCAGCAGCCAGATCCTGCGCCGCCCGGCCTCGTCGCTGCCTGACCATGCGGCGATCTCGTCGATGGTGCGCAGGCAGCCTTCGCAATAGCCGCTCGCGGCGTCCATGCGGCACACGTTGCGGCACGGCGACGGCACGGGCTGCGCGCGCTGGGCGGCCTGCGCGCCGCGCGTGAGCTCGGCGGCGAGGCGGGTGGCTTGCGACATCGCCTCAGCCCTCGCCCGGGATGCCGCGCATGACGCGCATGACGCGTACAAGCAGCGGCTTCATGCGGACTGGCGCTGCGCCACGTCGGCCACCTCGGCCCCGGTCATGCGCTGCAGCTCCTGGGGCGTGAGGTTGAACACCGCGTGCGGATGGCCGGCGGCGGCCCACAGGCTGTCGTAGCGGAACAGGTCGCTGTCAAGCAGCATGACGGGCGCCACCGCATGGCCGATAGGACAGACGCCGCCAATGGCGTAGCCGGTTTTCTCGCGCACGAACCTGGCATCGGCCTTGCCGAGCGGGCCCACCACGGCGGCGACCTTGGCTTCGTCGACGCGGTTGCTGCCGCTGGCGATCACCAGCACCGGCGCGTCGTCGGCGACGCGGCGAAAGATGATGGACTTGGCGATCTCGGCCACCGAACAGCCGAGGCCGGCCGCCGCCTCGGCCGAGGTCTTGCCGGTGGCGGGCAGCATGACCACGGGCTTGTCGTGGCCAAGGCCGGCCAGCAGGCCAGCCACGCGCTGCGCCGCTTCGGGCAGCGCAGCGTTGTTGTTGGCGTTATCGTTGGCGTTGTCGGGAGAGTGAGCGTTCATATCGATAGCGTTCGGATGAAAGGCCTTATACGCAGGCAGGCGCAGCGTCCGCGGCGGCGGCCCACTTGGTCAGCAGCGCGCGTCCCACGCGCGAGCTGTTGGCGCGGCCGATCGACTGCGAGATGAAGTCGCCCGCGCGCACCACCTGCTCCAGGTCCACGCCGGTATGGATGCCCATGCCGTGCAGCATGTACAGCACGTCTTCGGTGGCCACGTTGCCGGTGGCGCCCTTGGCGTAAGGACAGCCGCCAAGGCCTGCCACCGAGGCGTGGAAGATCGAGATGCCGACCTGCAGGCTGGCCAGGATATTGGACAGCGCCTGGCCGTAGGTATCGTGGAAATGGCCGGAGAGCCGGTCGATGGGGAATTCGGCTGCCACCGCGTGCATCACCTCCTGCACCCGGCCCGGCGTGCCCACGCCGATGGTGTCGGCGATGTCGATCTCGTCGCAGCCGAGATCGCGCATGCGGCGCACTACGTCCACCACCGCGTGCACCGGCACCTCGCCCTGGTAGGGGCAGCCCAGCGCGCAGGAGATGCTGGCACGCAGGCGCAGGCCTTTTTCCTTGGCGGCGGCGGCAACAGGCGCGAAGCGCTCGATGGATTCGGCGATGGAGCAGTTGATGTTCTTTTGCGAGAACGCCTCGCTGGCGGCGCCGAAGATCACGACCTCGTCCGCGGACGCGGCCACCGCGCCCTCGAAGCCCTTCATATTGGGCGTGAGCACGGAGTACAGCGTGCCCGGCCGGCGCTGGATGCGCGCCATCACGTCGGCGCCATCGGCCATCTGCGGCACCCATTTGGGCGAGACGAAGGAAGCGGCTTCGATATTGACGAAGCCGGCGTCGCTGAGGCGGTTGATCAGGTCCACCTTGACCTCGGTCGGCACCATGGCCTTCTCATTTTGCAGGCCGTCGCGCGGGCCGACTTCTACGACTTTTACATAGTGTGGCAGGGTCATGATGTCTCCTCGCTGTCTGGTATCGGCGCGCGCGTCTTGCCGCGCGCGCCATTCAACTAATGTGCGGACATTGGGCCCGGGCTCCCGGCGGCTCGTTCCGCCCCGGCGCCCGGCTTGCTCAATAGCCGCGTTGCAGGTCGACCACGCCGGCGATCGGCTGGCCCGCGCCCAGCGCGCGGATCTTGGCCGCGATCTGGGCGACGCTGTCTTCGCGCAGCGTCAGTGCCGCGATATGCGGCGTGATGGTGATGCGCGGCTCGGCCCAGAACGGATGCCCGGCGGGCAGCGGCTCGGTGCGGAACACGTCGAGCGTGGCGCCGGCGACCTGGCCCGACTGCACGGCGGCCAGCAGGTCTTGCTCGACCAGGTGCGGGCCGCGCGCCACGTTGACCAGGTAGGCCCCCTTGGCGAGCTTGCCCAGCAGGCCGGCATCCAGGATGTTCTCGGTTTCCGGCGTGAGCGGCAGCACGTTGACCAGCACGCGCAGGCCATCCAGGAACGGCGCCTGGCCAGCCTCGCCGGCAAAGCCCTGCACCCCTTCGATATCGCGCGCCGTGCGGCTCCAGCCGCGCACCGGAAAGCCGAAGCCGGCCAGCGCCTGCGCGATCTGCGCGCCGAGCGTGCCAACGCCCATCACGCCCACGGTGAAATCGGCGCGGCGATGCGGCTTGAGAAAACGCCAGGTGCCGGCCTGCTGGGCCAGCGCGTACTCGTCCAGGCGGCGAAAATAGCGCAGTACCGCGTGTGTCACGTAATCGATCATCTGCGCGGCCATGCCGGCATCGTCCAGGCGCACGATGGGCACGCCGGCCGGCAGCGCATCCGGGTCGGTGTCGCGCAGGCTCAGGATGCCGTCGACGCCGGCGCCCAGGTTGAACACGGCTTTCAGGTCGGTGCGCCCGCGCAGCATCTCGAGCGGCGGGCGCCACACCACGGCGTAGTCGACCTGCTCGTTCCTGCTGTCTTCCCAGGTCAGGCATTGCGCTTCGGGCAGGGCCTCGGCAAAGCCGTCGATCCAGGGCTGGTAACGGCCATCCGGTACATACAACTGCAACTTCATCTCATCTCCACTCTGGTCTTCTTTCTCTTCTATTTTCGCAGAGGATGGGCGCGGCCTGCGGTTTTCTTGCAGCGGGCGCCGCCCGAAAAGGCGGCTCAGCCGTTGCCGGCATCGAAGGACAGCAATTGCGCGCCTTCGCCGACCTGCTCGCCCACGCCATACAGCACCTCGCCCACCACGCCGTCGGCCGGCGCACTGATGGTGTGCTCCATCTTCATGGCCCCCATCACCAGCAACGGCGCGCCGCGCGCGACCCGGCTGCCGGCCTCGGCCATGACCGCGATGACCTTGCCGGGCATGGGCGCGGTGAGCTTGCCGCCCTCGGCGGCATGCGCGAGCGGGTCGATCCAGGTGAGGGCCACATGGCGGTGGCCGCTGAATACATGGAAGGTATCACCTTCCGCGTGGACCTGCCCACGGGCGCGCCGCGTGCCGAGATCGACACGAATATCGTCCGCCGCGCACTGTGTCCGGAACGGCGCTGCCTGGTCGGCGAAGAACAACGTGCTGCCGCGCGCATCGGTGGCGAGCGTCGCATCGGCGATGTGGCTGCCTGCCGGGCCACCTACCGAGAAGCGCAGGGCGCGCCGCTCCCCGCCATTCAACCGCCATGCGCCCGCATGTTGCCAGGGCGAATACGCGGCGGCCACGGCGGCTTCGCCCATCGCGCGCCGGCGTTCCTCGCTCGTGCCGGGGGCCGGCGCTTCTTCCAGCACCTTCTGGTGGCGGCGCTGCACGGAGCAGTCGCGCTCGAACAGGTAGACACAGTTGCCATGCGTGTCGGCAAAGACCTGGATTTCAATGTGGCGGGGGCGGGTCAGGTACTTCTCGACCAGCACGCGGTCGTCGCCGAAGCTGGCGCTGGCCGCGCTCTTGCTGCCCATGGCGCGGATGCTGGATGCCGGCGGGCCGATGAAAACGAGGCCGGCTTCGGCGCAAGCCTCGGCAAAGCCCTCGTTCTCGGAGAGGAAGCCGTAGCCGGGATGGATGGCCTACGCGCCGGTGGCCTTGGCCATCCCGATGATGTGGTCGCCGCGCAGGTAGCTGTCGCGCGTCGGCGTCGGCGTCGGCGTCGGCGTCGGCGTCGGCGTCGGCGTCGGAGTAGACGGCTACCGTGCGGATGCCGAGGCGGCGGCAGGTGGCTGCCACGCGGCAGGCGATTTCGCCGCGATTGGCGATCAGGATCTTGTTGAACATGGCGCCCTCCCCTGATGAACCTCTGCTCGCAGCCAGTGTGGTTGCGGGGACGGCGGCCATTGACCGTGGGCCCGTGGCCGCCGCCATTGGCGCCAGCTTACCCTGCGTAGCCCTCGGTGCGGATATCCAGCCGCGCCAGCAGCGCCCGATCGCGATCGGCCTGGGGGTTGGCGGTGGTCAGCAGGCGCTCGCCGTAGAAGATGGAATTGGCACCGGCCATGAAGCACAGGGCCTGCAGCGCGTCGTCCATGGTCTCGCGGCCGGCGGACAGGCGCACCATGGCGCTGGGCATGGTGATGCGCGCCACAGCGATGGTGCGCACGAACTCGAACGGGTCGATCGGCGCGGTGTCGGCCAGCGGCGTGCCCTTGACCGCCACCAGGTTGTTGATGGGCACCGACTCGGGATACGGGTCGAGGTTGGCGAGCTGCGCGATCAGCCCGGCGCGCGCCTCGCGCGATTCGCCCATGCCGACGATGCCGCCGCAGCACACGTTGATACCGGCCTCGCGCACATGGCCGATGGTGTCCAGGCGGTCCTGGTAGGTGCGGGTGCCGATGATCTCGCCGTAGAACTCGGGCGAGGTATCGAGGTTGTGGTTGTAGTAGTCCAGCCCCGCGTCCTTCAGGCGCTGCGCCTGCTCGGCTTCCAGCATGCCTAGCGTGACGCAGGTCTCCAGGCCCATGGCCTTGACCTCTTTCACCATTTCGATGACCGGCTCAAGGTGGCGGTCCTTCGGGCTGCGCCAGGCGGCGCCCATGCAGAAGCGGCCAGCGCCGCTGGCCTTGGCGGCGCGCGCGGCTTCCAGCACTTCGTCGAGCGCCATCAGCTTGCCCGCGGTGACGCCGGCATCGTGGTGCGCGCTCTGCGGGCAATAGCCGCAATCCTCTTCGCAGCCGCCGGTCTTGATCGACAGCAGCGTCGAGAGCTGCACGGCGTTGGCATCGAAATGCTCGCGGTGCACCTGCTGGGCGCGGAACAGCAGATCGTTGAACGGCAGCGCGTACAGCGCGGCGACCTCGGCAACGGTCCAGTCGCCCGGCTTGGTGGCGGGCGCGGGCTCGGTAAAGCGGCGGGCGGTCTGGCGCAGGGTGTCGGCGGAAATGGTGGCGACGGTTTCGCCGGCGTGAGTGGTTGCGGTCATGTTTGCTATCTGTTCCGGTAATTCGTTCAGTGTTTTCAGTCTTGGTCCGGCGCGCGCTCAGGCGGCGATGCCATTGCCTGCGGCATGGCAAGCGGCAAGCAGCGGCGCCAGCGCGAGCTGGCTGGCGGCTTCGGCCGGCGCGAGCTGCCACGGCAGCGTGCCAAGCCAGGGCGCGCCCAGCGCCGCGCGCAGCGTGTCGATGTTCTCGTCGGCGAGCGGCATGCCGGGATCGATGCGGTTGGCGATCCAGCCAGCCAGGTGCAGGCCGCGCGCGCGCACGGCTTCGGCTGTGAGCAGCGCATGGCTGATGCAACCCAGGCGGATGCCGACCACCAGCACCACCGGCAGGCCGAGCATCACGGCGAGGTCGGCCGTGTCCCAGCCGCCTTGGTCGCGCGGCGCGCCGTCCAGCGGCACGCAAAAGCCGCCGACGCCTTCCACCACCACCGCGCCGGCCTGCGCCTGCAACGCGGCAAACGCGGCGCGGATCGGCTCGCGCGTGATGCGCGCGCCCTCGATAGCCGCGGCCAGGTGTGGCGAAGCCGGCGTGCGCAGCAAGAACGGGCATGTCTGCGCCTGCGGCACGGTCACCGCGCTGGCGGCGCGCAGTTGCGCCACGTCATCGTTGTGCCAATGGTCGTTGCGCCATTCGCTGCCGCTTGCCACCGGCTTCATGCCAACGGCCAGGTGGCCGGCGGCGCGCAGCGCGTGCAGCAAGGTGACGCTGGCGTGCGTCTTGCCGATGCCGGTGTCGGTGCCCGTGACAAAACAGGCGATCATGACGCCTCCTTGCGCGGCACCACGCTGGCCAGGCTGGCCAGCAGGCGCTCGACATCGGCCACGGTATGCGAGGCCGACAGCGTGATGCGCAGGCGCGCGGTACCAACGGGCACGGTGGGCGGGCGGATCGCGCCAACGCGGATGCCGTCGGCCTCCAGCGCCGCGGACAGTGCCAGCGCCGCTACGTTGTCGCCCACGATCACGGGCTGGATCGCCGTCGAACTCTCGCCCAGGCGCCAGCCAGCCGCCCGCGTCAGGCCGGCCAGGCCGCTGCGCAGCGTATGGATCAGCTTATCGAGCTGCGCGCGGCGTTGCCGCCCTTCGTCGCCGGCGATCAACGCCAGGCTGGCGGACAAGGCGTGCGCCACAGCCGGCGGCGAGGCCGTGGTGTAGATGTACTGCCGCGCGGTGTTGACGAGATGATCGATGATGGTCTCGTGCGCGGCCACGAACGCGCCCGCCACGCCGGCGGCCTTGCCCAGCGTGCCGATATAGATGAAGCGCGGCGACGTCAGCGCGAGGTGCTCCAGCACGCCGTGGCCTTGCTCGCCCAGCACGCCGAAGCCATGCGCGTCATCCAGGATGATCCAGGCATCGTGCCGCTCGGCCAGCGCCAGCAGCTCGGCCAGCGGCGCGAAGTCGCCGTCCATGCTGAACACGCTGTCGGTGACGATCAGCTTGAGCGGGCTGGTGCTGGCGACCAGCAAGCCCTCGAGCTCGGCCATGTTGCGATGCGCATAGCGGCGGACCTCGGCGCGCGCCAGGCGCGCGCCGTCGATCAGCGAGGCATGGTTGAGCGCTTCGCAAAAGAGCGTGGCATCGGCGCTGCCTAGCGCGGTCAGCACCGCCATGTTGGCCATATAGCCGGTGCTGAAGTAGAGCGCGGCCGCGTGCGGAATGTTCGGCGCGAACCACGCCGCCAGCTCCCCTTCGAGCCGGTGGTGGGCCAGCGAATGGCCGCTCACCAGGTGGGAGGCCCCGCTACCCGCGCCGAACTGGCGCGCGCCCTCGGCCATGGCCGCGATCAGCGCGGGATGGTTGGCCAGGCCCAGGTAGTCGTTGCTGCAGAACGTCAGCAACGAGTGCATCTCGCCGCCGCAGGCATCGCTCACGGCTTGCTGCGGCGCACAGGCGGAGTACGCGGTGCGGCGGCGCCGCGTCAGTGCCTTTTCGTCGCGCTCGGCGGCGGCCAGGGTCAAGTGCTCAAGCAGCATCGCATATCTCCGTGGGTGCGCCGGTACCATTGCCAGCGCTGTCGTTCTGGTCCATGCCGGCGAGTACCGTGTCGAGCGTGGCTTGCAGCTGGCCTGCCAGCCATTGCGCAAGCTGCGCGTCGAACACGTACGGGGGCATGATGTAAAGCGTGCGGCCAATCGGCCGGATCAGCACGCCGTGCTTGCGCGCGGCATGATGGAAGCGCGCGGCGAACTCGCCCGCGTCGGCTGCGTATTCTTCGCGCACGTCGGCGGCCCAGATCAGGCCGCGCTGGCGTACGTGATGCAGCCGGGCATCCGCCGCCAGCCCTGCCATGGCTTGCGTGAGCCACTGCGCGCGCTGGCGGTTCTGCGCCACCACATCTTGCCTGGCGAACAGGTCGAGCGTGGCCAGCGCGGCGCGGCAGGCCAGCGGGTTGCCGGTGTAGGAATGCGAGTGCAGGAAGCTGCGGGCGCGGTCCGGGTCGCGCGCCTCGGCCACGAAGGCCTGCTGGATCGCGCTGCGCGACAGCACCAGCGAGAGCGGCAGGTAGCCGCCGCTGATGCCCTTGGACAAGCACAGGAAATCCGGCCACAGGTGCGCCGGCAGCGGTGCGCCGGGCTCCGCCGCGCCGCGTGCCTGCTCCCACGCGAAAAACGTGCCGGTGCGTCCGCACCCCACCGCAATTTCGTCGGCGATCAGGTGCACGCGGTAGCGGTCGCACAGCGCGCGCACGCCTTCCAGGTAGAGCGGATCATGCATGGCCATGCCCGCGGCGCACTGCACCAGCGGCTCGATGATGAGCGCTGCAATCTGGCCGCCGCGCGCCTGCAGCAGCGCCTCCAGCGCATCCAGCGCGCGCTGCGCAACCTGCGCGGCGCTCTCGCCCGGCGCGGCCTGGCGCGCATCCGGCGACATCACCACGTGCGAGCTCATCAGCATCGGATCGTAGGCATCGCGGAAGATCGCCACGTCAGTCACCGCCAGCGCACCCACGGTCTCGCCGTGGTAGCCATGGCGCAGGCAGACGAATTCGCGCTTGCCGCCCAGGCCGGTGTTGCGCCAGTAGTGGAAGCTCATCTTCAGCGCAATCTCCACGGCGGACGCGCCGTCGCTGGCATAAAACGCATGGCCGAGCGCGCCGCCGGTCAGCGCCGACAAGCGCTCGGCAAGCTCCACCGCCGGCGCATGCGTGCAGCCGGCCAGCATCACGTGCTCGAGCGTGTCGAGCTGCTCACGCAGCGCGGCGTTGATGTCCGGGTTGGCGTGACCAAACAGATTGACCCACCAGGAGCTGGTGGCGTCGAAATAGCGCTGGCCGCCGGTGTCGTGCAGCCAGGGGCCCTCGCCGCGCGCAATGGCCAGCGGCGGCTCGCCGGCATCGGGCCGCAGCGGCGTGCACGGATGCCATACCGCGCGCAAGCTGCGCTCGCCGAGCGTGGGCTGGGCAAGATGCGCGCTCGGCGCCAGGGACGCGGAATTGGACTGGTCTTCCAAGGAAACCCTCCTTTGTTGACCGCGCGCTGGCCGGCCCAGGCAGGCGAAGCCTGGCGTGGCGGCACTTGCGTGCGGGTTGGGGAGAGTCATGGTAGGGAGCTATCTGGTGAATTGGCAAACAGCGCCGAATTTACACGTTGACGACACGTTGAACGACAAAGAACGAAGAAGAACCTAACCGCCTTGTATCCCGACGCTTGCGTGCGCCTGGCTCCACCCTGCGCAGCTGGATGCGGCGCGCGATTCCATCCGCCTATCGAAAAAAATCACTCGTCATGGCTGCGGATCGAACGAAAGCCCGATCTCCTTGAAGAACCGCCCCACCTCCGGCAGCCAGATCGGCACGCCCGCGCGGGCGCCGAACAGCGTATGGGAGTCACCCGCGAATGTGCCGTAGTCCACCATGCGGGCGTTAGCGGCAGGGCCACGCGCCTGCGCGGTATAGGCCTCGAAGAATTTTGCCGGCAGGGGCGGCGGCCAGTAGCTGTCGTTATCGCCGTACAGCCACAGCGAGGGATAGCGCGCCTTTTTGCCGTAGTCGCCGAACGCGTCCACCAGGTTGAATTCCCAGCGGCTGCAAGACTCGTCGCGCAGGCCGCCGGCAAAATTGACCACGCCCAGCACGCCCGGATAGGCGATGGTGCTGAATGCCATGGTGGTCAACCCGCCATGCGACTGGCCGATCACCACGATGCGCGATTTGTCCACATAGGGCTGCTTGATCATGTATTCGAGCGTGGCCACCACGTCTTCGGCCTGCACCAGGCCGTTGCTCTCGACATTGCAGCCGCCGCCGACATAGGCGCCGCCGGATTTGGAAAAGCCCTGGCGCATCGGCAGCGCCACAACGTAGCCGCGCTTGACGAATTCCGCGCTCTGCGCGAGGTAGCGTGCGCGCGACTGGAAGGCTGGCTTGCCCAGCGCCTTGCCGTGATTGATCACGACCAGCGCAAACGGGCCGTCGCCGGGTGGCTTGAAGATGGTGGTTTCCAGCTCCAGCGAGAACATGACGCCGGGCTTGGGAACCATGGCGACCTGCTCCGACGATCCGGAGACGATGGCGGCGATCGTCGTCTCTGGTGCCTGCGTGGCCTGATTCGCGGATGGCGCCCGCGCCATTGCCCCGGTGAATGGCAGGGTCAGCAGCAGGGCCAGGGCCAGTCGTTGCGTCCACCTCATGATCTGCCTGCTCCTTGGTTGCCCCAGCCGCGCGAGGCGCCGCCTCCCTGCTGCCCGCCGCCTCAGGCCGTGCGCCTGGGCAACGGATGCCCCGGCAGCAGGTCGTACGGATGGCGCCAGCCCGGCAGCGCACGCAGCCGCTCGGTCCAGGCGTGGAGTTGCGGATACTCCTTGCGCCAGTGCACGCCGATCTCGTCGTCGTAGAACACGTAGCCGGCCAGCGAAAAATCCGCGATGGTCAGGCGCTCGCCCAGCACGTAGGCCCGCCCGGACAAATGCGTGTTGAGCACGCTCCACGCGCCCTCGCAGCGCTGCCTCAGGAACTGCAGCACTGCCGGGTCCGGCGCTTTGGTGAAGGTGCGCAGGAAACGGTAGGTTGCGGTGTATGACGTGAACTTGTGGTTGTCGAACAGCAGCCAGCGCAAGACCTCGGTGCGTTCGGCCTCGCTGGCGGGCCCGTAGATGTCGAGGCGCTGCGCAAGCAGGTCCAGGATGGCGCCCGATTGCGACAACCGCTGTCCATCGAACTCCAGCACCGGCGCCTCGCCCATTTCGTTGATGGCACGGTACTCGGGCGTGTGCGTCTCGCCGTTGAAGTAGTCGACGAAGCGCGGCGTCCACAGCTTGCGCCCACGCTGCACGCCGACGGTTTCCAGCAGCAATGCGACCTTGTAGGTGTTGCCGGATTGCGCGAAGCCATACAGCAGGTACTCCGTATCCCGCGCCGCAGCAGCCATCGATTCCGTCATGGTGTCTCCCCCAGCATTTCGCCATCGACATAAAGCCAGCGCGGCGCCTCGCCGGCACTGCGCGGCTCACGTACAAAGCGGCTGCGCTCGTGCAGCCGCCAGGCGCGCCCGCCCACCTTGTAGCGCGCCACGAACTCCACCTGGGCATGCGCCTCATCCTGCTGCGCATGCGCCTTGACCGCGAGCCCGAGCCAGCGCGTGTCCGTGTCCGCGGCAAGGTCGTCCGGGCAGGTAGATGGATGCCAGGTATGGCGCAGCCAGTCCACGTCGCCGAGCACATAGGCGCTATAGCGCGAGCGCATCAATTGCTCGGCGTTGACCGGCAGCGCCTCGCCGCGATGAAAGCGCCCGCAGCAGGTGGCGTAGTCGCCCCCGCCGCATGGGCAGCCGCCGGTGCCGGCGCCTGACGCGCGCGCCTTCACCCGATCAGCCCCGGCAGCTCGCGCATATCGGTGAAGGTGGTGACTGCGCCGGCTGCCAGCAGCGATTGCGCCGCGTTGCGCGCAGCGTAGCCGAGCACCGTCATGCCCGCGGCAACGCCTGCGGTCACGCCCGTGGGACTATCCTCGATCACCACGCAGCGCTCCGGCTCCACATCCATGGTGCGCGCCGCCAGCAGGTACACGTCGGGCGCCGGCTTGCTGCGCTCGACCTCGGTCGACGAGAAGATATGCTCGCGCTCGTCCTGCTGGAACAGCGCCACCAGGCCGGTGCGCGTCAGTTGCAGCTTGACCTTGATGCGATCCGCGCCCGAGGCCACGCAGACCGGCAAGCCAGCCGCAACGATCGCGCGCACCGCCTCACGCACATGCGCCACCGCCTGCACTTCCGCCTCAAGGACTGCGTTGCGACGCACGAACCATTCCGACAGCCAGTTTTCCGGCAGCGGCGCGCCGCGCCGGCTGGCGATGTTGTCGAGCTCTTCGCGCACCGCGCGGCCGAGAAACCACTTGGTGGATTCCTCGATCGAGATACGGATGCCAAGTTCGTTGAGCATCTCGTTGAGCACGCGGTTGACGATGGGTTCGCTGTCGACGAGCACGCCGTCGCAATCGAAAATCACGCAGTCGAAGCGGGGATGGCGGATCGGCTTGATGCTGGCATTCATGCGGGTTTCTTTTCCTTGCTGCTCTCTGTGCTGTTATCCGTGCTGCTTGTGTTGTTTGTGTTGTTGTCCATGCCCGGCACGGCACGCAGCGCCATCGGGCGCTTGCTCTTGAGGTGTGCCTCGATCTGGTCGAAGCGGTCGAAGCCCCAGAACGGCTCGCCGTCGATGATCACAAAGGGCGAGCCGAACACGCCCTTGGCCATGGCCACGTCGATCTCGGCCTTGAGCTGGTCCTTGATCTGGAAGCCGCTGGCGCCGGCATCCATGGCATGCGCGTCGATGCCGAGCGGCTCGGCCAGCTTCACCAGCTCGGCCGGCTCGGCGATGTTGATGTCATCCACGAACAGGGCGCGATAGACCGACTTGGCAAACGCGGTGGCGATATCGTCGCCGTGATGGTTCTGCAGCCACAGCACGGCGCGGGCGGCCTGCGTGGTGGGCAGCGGGAAGTGCGTCGGACGCTTGTACTCGATATTGTGGAAGCGCGCGGTACGCTCGAAATCGCGCCAGGAATAGTCGCCCTTGAGCGGCACCTGCGGCAGTGGAGAACTGCCGGTGGTCTTGAACACCACGCCGAGCAGGATCGGATGCCAGGCGACGATGCGCCCGTACTTCTGCGCCAGCTCGTCGATGCGCGTGCTGGCGAAGTAGCCGTAGGGCGAGGAAAAATCGAAGTAGAAATCGATGGCGGCAGTCATTGTCTGGGGGCTCCTGGCTTCTGGCCGTTTGGCTTCTGGCGTCTGGCCGATTGGGTTCAGTGCTTCGGTGATTCGATGATGCGCCAACAGGTTGGTTCCGTGCTGCGCGCGAGCCGCCCTCAGGCCAGCGCCCGAGCGATCAGTATCTTCTGGATGTCGCTGGTGCCCTCGTAGATCTGGCAGACGCGCACATCCCGGTAGATGCGCTCGACGGGGAAGTCGCTGACATAGCCGTAGCCCCCAAAGACCTGGATGGCGGCCGAGCAGACCTCCTCGGCCATCTCGCTGGCATACAGCTTGCCCATGGCGGCCTCCTTCAGGCAAGGCCGCCCCGCATCCTTGAGCGACGCGGCATGCCACACCATCTGCCGCGCCACCTCGATCTTGGTCGCCATGTCGGCCAGGCGGAACTGCACGGCCTGGTGCGCGAACAGCGGCTGGCCGAAGCTCTCGCGTTCCTTGGCATACGCCAGCGCCGCGTCGAACGCCGCGCGCGCCATGCCGATGCTCTGCGAGGCGATGCCGATGCGTCCGCCTTCCAGGCCGGACAGCGCCATCTTGTAGCCGGCGCCCTCCTCGCCCAGCATATTGGCTGCCGGCACGCGGCAATCCTCGAACAGGATCTGCGCGGTGTCCGACGAATGCTGGCCGAGTTTTTCCTCCAGCCGCGCGACGATGTAGCCGGGCGTGGCGGTGGGCACCAGGAAGGCGCTGATGCCGCGCTTGCCCGCCGCCTTGTCGGTGACCGCGAGCACGATGGCCACGTCGGCGTTCTTGCCGCTGGTGATGAATTGCTTGACGCCGTTGAGCACGTAATCGTCGCCGTCCCTCACCGCGCTGGTGCGCAGCGCGGCGGCATCCGAGCCCACGTGCGGCTCGGTCAGGCAGAAAGCGCCGAGCATCTCGCCGCGCGCGAGAGGCACCAGCCACTGCTGCTTCTGCGCCTCGCTGGCAAAAGCCATCAACATGCTGCACACCGGGCAATTGTTGACGCTGATGACGGTCGAGGTGCCGCCGTCGCCGGCAGCGATTTCTTCCAGGATCAGCGCCAGCGAGAGATAGTCGAGCCCGGCGCCGCCGTATTGCTCGGGCACGGCCACGCCGTAGGCGCCGAGCGCGGCCAGCTCGCGGTGCACCGCCTGCGGGAAGGTCTTGTCGCGATCCCACGCGGCGGCGTGCGGCGCGATCTCCTGCTGCGCGAACTGGCGCACGGCATCGCGGATCATTTCCTGTTCTGGCGTGAGCAGCATGTCAATTCACCAAGGTGTTAGCGGAGTCGGGAACAACGAACGCCGTGCTCACCACGGGATCACGCTGCCATCATAGTTGCGAAAGCCGCCGTTATCCTGGCGCGTCGCGCCGGCGATCACGCCGCGCATGCCGGATACGCTTTGCTGCGGCGTGAGGTCGGCTTCCTTGCCGCCCATCTCGGTCTGCACCCAGCCCGGGTGGAAGGCCAGGCAGGTCGCGTGGCGCGCGTCGAGCGAGGCGGCCTTGAGCGCCGCGTTGGCCGCGGCCTTGCTGACCCGGTAGAGCCAGCTGCGGTTGCTGTCCATGGTGCCGATGCTGCCCATGCGCGAGGCCAGCACCGCCAGCACGCCGCCCTTGCCCGAGCGCCCGGCCTCGACCAGCGGCAGCAGCAACGGCAGCGCCATCATCGGCCCCAGCACATTGACGTGCATCACCTTGTCGAAGTCCTCGCGGGTGACCGGCTGCGCGCCTTCGGTGCGCGGGCCGATCACGCCGGCGTTGTAGATCGCTACGTCGATGGACTCGCCGTCCAGCTTCCAACCCAGCCCGGCGACCTGGCCGGCGTCGGTCAGGTCGGCGCGCAACGCCTGCGCGCCAAGCGCTTCGATGGCCTTGATGCCATCATCGCTGCGCGCGACGGCCAGCACCCGCCAACCATCGGCACGGTACTGGCGCACAAATTCGAGACCGATGCCACGCGAGGCACCAAGGATGAGAGCGGTTGGCAAGACGGTACTCCTTCTTCCATATTGATTGCGGCCTGGCTGCCGCGCGGGGGCGGCAGCCGCTCTGTTGCGGTCAATGCCGCGGGTTCAGACGATCTCCAGCCCCACTGCGGTGGCTTCGCCGCCGCCGATGCACAGGCTGGCCACGCCGCGCTTGCCGCCGGTCTTGCGCAGCGCGCCGATCAGCGTGGCCATGATGCGCGCGCCCGAGGCGCCGATGGGGTGGCCCAGCGCGCAGGCGCCGCCGTGGATGTTGACCTTGTCGCGCGGGATCCTGAGGTCGTGCATGGCGGCCATCGGCACCACGGCGAACGCTTCGTTGATCTCGAACAGGTCGACGCTGTCGGTAGTCCAGCCGAGCTTGCGGTAGAGCTTGTTCATTGCTTCCACCGGCGCGGTGGTGAACCAGCCGGGCGCCTGCGCATGCGTGGTGTGGCCGAGCAGGCGGGCCAGCGGTTCCAGGCCGAGCCGCCTGGCGGTGGATTCGCGCATCATCACCAGCGCGGCGGCGCCGTCGTTGATCGACGACGACGAGGCGGCGGTGATGGTGCCGTCCTTGGCAAAGGCGGGCTTGAGCGATGGGATCTTGTCGACCTTGATGCGGCGCGGGCCTTCGTCGGTGTCGATGACTGTGTCGCCACCGCGCCCCGGCACCGTCACCGGCGCGATCTCCCAGCGGAAGTCGCCGCGCTCGGTGGCCTGCTGGGCGCGCCGCACGCTTTCCATGGCGAACGCGTCCTGCGCCTCGCGGGTAAAGCTGTACTTGGCCGCGCAGTCCTCGCCAAAAGTACCCATCGAGCGGCCTCCGCCTTTTTCGTCCTTGATGTAGGCGTCTTCCAGACCGTCCAGCATCATGTGGTCGAAGATCATGCCGTGGCCGATGCGGTAGCCGCCGCGGCCCTTGGGCACCAGGTACGGCGCATTGGTCATGCTCTCCATGCCGCCGGCGATGCCGATCTCGAACGCGCCCGCGATCAGCGCGTCATGCACGTTCATGGCGGCGCGCATGCCGGAGCCGCACATCTTGTTGACGGTGGTGCAAGCCACGCCAAGCGGCAGGCCAGCGCCCAGCGCGGCCTGCCGGGCGGGCGCCTGGCCCAGGCCCGCGGGCAGCACGCAGCCGAACACCACTTCCTCGATCTGCTCCGGCGCGAGGCCCGCGCGCTCGACCGCCGCGCGGATGGCGGTGGCGCCAAGCTGCGGCGCCGTCAGCGTGGCGAATTCGCTCTGGAACGCCGCCATGGGGGTGCGGGCGGCGGATACGATGACTACTGGATCATGCATGGGGTGTCTCCAATGATTGGGGCGCTGGCTGGCGGCGATTGATGGCTCTTTGCGGAAATCTTTATGTACTTGCCGACGACGGATGACCGATGCTTAGCGGATCGACGCTTGCGGCGGATCGCCGAACTGGCGATAGGCGGCCTCAAGCTGCGCGTGCAGTTCGTCGTTGCTGCTGGCGGCCATGCCCAGGTCGCGCAGCAGGCCGTCGGACACGCCGTAGACCCAGCCATGCACCGTGACCGGCTGCCCGCGGTCCCACGCGTCCTGCAGCACCGTGGTCTGGCACACGTTGCTGACCTGCTCGATCACGTTGAGCTCGCACAGGCGCGTATGCGCGTCTTCCTCGCGGGTGATGGTGCCAAGGTAGGCGCCGTGCTTGTCGGCCACGTCGCGCACGTGGCGCAGCCAGTTGTCGGCCAGGCCGATGCGCTGGCGCTTGAGCGCGACCTTGACACCGCCGCAGCCATAGTGGCCCACCACGGTGATGTGGCGCACCTTGAGCACTTCCACCGCGAACTGGATCACGGCCAGCGCGTTGAGGTCGCTATGGGCGATGACGTTGGCGATATTGCGGTGGACGAACACCTCACCCGGTGCCAGCCCGAGGATCTGGTTGGCCGGCACGCGCGAATCCGAGCAGCCGATCCAAAGGTACTCGGGCGCCTGCTGGTTGGCCAGGCGCATGAAGAAGCTCGGGTCTTCCGCGTTGACGCGGTCCACCCACTCGCGGTTGTTGCGGAAAAGCTGGGCGATGGCGTCACTCATGCGACTCTCCTTGCGGGAACGGGATCGTTGCCGTGCGCACGCGCTTCGGCGTCGCCGCTGCCGGCGGCATAGCGATGGATAAAACGTTCAGAAACATCATAGGCATAGAAATCATGGATTTGCCCGGCCAGCAGCCGGTCCTTGTGAGCCTGCCACATGGCAGGGTCGAAAAAATCCGCATGGTGCCGCAGGAAGGCGGCACGCACGCGCGCGTCGCCGAGCAAGAAGGTGCGATAGGTCTCGGGGAAGATGTCGTGCCGCCCGACGCTGTACCAGACCTCGCCCGAAAGCTCCTCCTCCTCATTGCGCGGCTGCGGCACGTGGCGGACGTTGGTGTCCGTCATGTACTCGATCTCGTCGTAGTCGTAGAACACCACGCGCCCATGGCGCGTCACGCCGAAGTTCTTGTAGAGCATGTCGCCGGGAAAGATATTGGCGGCGATCAGCTCCTTGATGGCGTTGCCGTACTCGACGATGCCGTGCTCGACCTGCGCATCCGAGCCTTCCTGCAGCCAGATGTTCAGCGGCGTCATGCGGCGCTCAATATACACGTGGCGCACGACAATTTCCTCTCCGCCATCCTTGCCGCGCTGGTATTCGATCATCGACGGCGCATGCAGCTCCAGCTCGCGCACCAGCGCATCGTCGAAGCGCGACAGCGGAAAGGCCACGTCGGAGTACTCCAGCGTATCGGCCATGCGCCCGACACGGTCGTGCTGCTTGACCAGCTGGTACTTCGACTTGATCAGCTCGCGCGTGGTCTCCTTGGGCGCCGGGTAATAGTCCTTGATCACCTTGAACACGTATGGGTACGACGGCAGCGTGAACACCAGCATCACCAGGCCCTTGATGCCGGGGGCGCTGATGAAATTGTCCGATGAATGCTGCAGGTGATGCAGGAAGTCCCGGTAGAACAGGTTCTTGCCCTGCTTCTGCAAGCCCAGCGAAGTGTAGATCTCCGCGCGCGGCTTGCGCGGCATGATGTCGCGCAGGAAGGTCACGTATGCCGACGGGATCTCCATGTCGACCATGAAGTACGAGTGCGTGAAGGAGAACAGGATCAGCAGTTGCACCTTCTTGAGCAGCACCGTATCGAGCGACAGCTTGCCATCGGGCGTGTGCACGATGGGAATCGCCAGCGGGAAGGTGCGGTCCGCATTCAGGATACGGCCGATGATGAAGGCCGACTTGTTGCGAAAGAACAGCGACGACAGCACATGGATCTGGAAATTTGGCGCAATGCGGAAGTCACCGAAATACTCGGTGACGGCGCGCACCACATAGCCGATATCGCGCGTGAGATCGTCAAACGGCCGCTCGAGCTGGAAGTTATGGACGATGCGTTCGAAGCATGCCGCCATGCCCTTGCGGCTGCCCGGATAGTAGGCACGAAAGGTCGGCCGGGTGGGCGACTCTTCGTTCTCGATGTATTCGGTCGAGATGGCCGGGCGCACGAAGATGAAATCGTTGTTGAAGTACGAACGGTGCAGGATGCGCGTGCACACCGAGTTGAAGAACGTCTCGGCCAGTTCGGGCTGGTGATGGTTGGTCAGCAGCCCGATGTAGTGCAGCTTGATCTGCTGCCAGATCTCATCCTCGATATTTTCCGCGTCGTATTCGTCTTCCAGGATCACGCTGGCTTCGCGCACCCGCTCGTTGTAGAAGTCGATGCGGTCGCGCTGCAGTTGCTGCAGTCCGGGCCAGTCGGCCGCTTCGAACTTCAGCTTGGCCAGGTGGCCGGCTTCGCGGAACAGCCGGTAATGCTTGTCAAACCCGTCCAGCATGGTCCGGGCCACGTCGTAGGCGATCTGCGAGGACAGCAGCTTGGGGAAGTGGGACATGTCGCAGACCGGTGGCTAAGGCTGGAGGTGGTTTCCGGAGATTGTAAATTGGTTCGGCGGCCGGGCGAGTGCTCTTTCGGTCGATTCGGCGCGAGCGGCAGGGCAGTCAGGCTGGCGCTGCCGCCTTGCGGCGCCGCGCCCGGCCGCGTGCCGCGCCGGCATCACATGGTTTGCGAGAACAGCTCGCGCCCGATCAGCATGCGGCGGATTTCCGAGGTGCCGGCGCCGATCTCGTAGAGCTTGGCGTCGCGCCACAGGCGGCCCACCGGGTACTCGTTGATATAGCCGTTGCCGCCCAGGATCTGCACGGATTCGCCGGCCATCCAGGTGGCCTTCTCGGCGGTATAGAGAATCACCGCGGCGCAGTCCTTGCGCACCTGGCGCACGTGGTCCTTGCCCAGGGAATCCAGGTTCTTGCCCACCGTGTACAGGTAGCTGCGCGCTGCCTGCAAGGTGGTGTACATGTCGGCCACCTTGCCCTGGATCAGCTGGAACTCGCCGATGCTCTGGCCGAACTGCTTGCGGTCGTGGATATACGGCGTGATGACATCCATGCACGCTTGCATGATGCCCACCGGGCCGCCGGAGAGCACCGCGCGCTCATAGTCCAGGCCGCTCATCAACACCTTGGCGCCCAGGTTCTCGCCGCCGAGGATGTTTTCCACCGGCACTTCCACGTCCTGGAACACCAGTTCGCCCGTGTGCGAGCCGCGCATGCCGAGCTTGTCCAGCTTCTGCGCCACCGAGAAACCCTTCATGCCCTTCTCGACGATAAAGGCGGTCATGCCGCGCGCGCCAAGGTCCGGCTCGGTCTTGGCGTAGACCACCAGCACATCGCAATCCGGGCCGTTGGTGATCCACATCTTGGTGCCGTTGAGCACGTAGTGGTCGCCCTTGAAGTCCGCGCGCAGCTTCATGCTCACCACGTCGGAGCCGGCGTTGGGCTCGCTCATGGCCAGCGCGCCGATCCAGTCGCCGCTGACCAGCTTGGGCAGGTACCTGGCCTTTTGCGCGGCGGTGCCGTTGCGGTGGATCTGGTTGACGCACAGGTTGGAGTGCGCGCCGTACGACAAGCCGACCGATGCCGAGGCGCGGCTGATTTCTTCCATGGCGATCATGTGGGCCAGGTAGCCCATATTGGCGCCGCCGTATTCCTCCGCCACCGTGATGCCGAGCACGCCGAGGTCGCCCATCTTCTTCCAGGCGTCCATCGGGAACTGGTCGGTGCGGTCGATCTCGGCCGCGCGCGGCGCCAGTTCGGCCTGCGCCCAGTTGCACACGGTTTCGCGCAGCATCTCTATGTCTTCGCCCAAGTCGAATTTCAGGCCTGGCAGCTCAGTCGTTGCGATCATGGCGGTCTCCTGATGGCGTCGGTCTTGTTGTTTTGTCTGTTTTGTCTACTTTGTCTGCTTTGTCGTTTGTGGTCAGACGTGGTCTAGCGTGCGCACCACGCACAAGGTCATCAGCATGGTGGCCACCGCCTTGCGCACGCCGGCCGTCTCGCTATATACGTCGCCCTGCGCCACGATCAAGGTGCGACCGGGCTTGAGCACGCGCCCCACCGCCACCAGCCGCTCGCCCTGGGCGGGCGAGAGCAGGTTGATCTTGTACTCGGCGGTCAGCCCGGCCTCGCCATCCCCCACGATCGACAGTGCTGCGTAGCCGCAGGCGCTGTCGGCCAGCGCGCCGACGGCGCCACCGTGGAAAAAACCGTGCTGCTGGGTCACGCCCTCGGACCACGGCATAGCGATCTCCACCTCGCCCCGCATGACCCGCGTCAGCGCCGCGCCGAAAGTGGTCATCAGGCCCTGGCGGGAGAAGCTGGTGGCAATGGCATCCGCGCGCTCGGCGGACAACGGCGTGGCATCGACAGCTTGGGGCATGGGCTTTCCTTGTTTGAGAAGCTATTCTATTGACGTTTACGTAAACGTCAATCAAATCAGACGCGCGAACTGGAATAATTGCTTATCAAGCACTTTTCACCACATCCGGTGGCACGTCGCATCCATGTGTCGCCAACAACGCCCGGCACTGCCGCTCGTGCTGGTCGATGTCGGCAAGCTGCGCCTGCAGGTCCTCGAGCTGGCGCTCCAGTGCGCCGCGGTGATGCGCCAGCGAATGCAGGAAGCGCTCCAGCTGCGGCGCGGTGTCTCGCGGCGACTCGTACAGATCAAGAATCTCGCGGATTTCGTTCAGTGTCAGCCCAAGCCGCTTGCCCCGCACCGTGAGCTTCAGGCGCGTGCGCTCGCGCCCGTTATAGACGCGCTTGCGCCCGGTCGGCCCTTCGCGCTCCGGCGACAGCAAGCCCTGGTCCTCGTAGAAGCGGATCGCACGCGGCGTCACGTCGAACTCGCGGGCGAGATCGGTGATGGTGTAGGTTGGCGTGACTGGCGAGTCTGGCATGGTGGCCCGGTAAAAAAGTGAACGGTCGTTCGGTATGGAATGAAGTTTTCGCTTAAGATGGAAAAAGCCCGCCCCGATTGACGTTAACGTTAGCGTCAAGCAAGGCCGCTGGCAACCGCGATATGCAACCGTGACAACGAGAAAGCCCGCCTGCGCGCGGCACTGCGCGCACAGGGCTTCAGACCCGAGAGACTCCTCATGAACGCACTCGAACACGAACTCCAATACCCGTTTGGCGAAACCCTGCCCGAAAGCGGCGCGCGGCAGCAGGTGGCGCCCGGCGTCTACTGGCTGCGCATGCCGCTGCCCTTCGCGCTGGACCACATCAACCTGTGGCTGGTGCGTGACCGCCTTGAAGGCCGCGACGGCTGGACCATCATCGATTGCGGCGTCACCAATGACACCATCAAGGCGCACTGGGAAACCGTGTTCGCCAACGAGCTCGACGGCCTGCCCGTGCTGCGCGTGCTGGCCACCCACTGCCACCCCGACCACATCGGGCTGGCGCACTGGCTGTGCAAGCGCTGGGACGCCCGCCTGTGGATGAGCCTGGGCGACTACATGAACGCCCGCGTGATGGGCGGCGGCAGCGGCGCCGGCTCCAACGCCGGCGGCGACTTCGCGGCCAGCCACTTCGCCCGCCACGGCCTGACGGACCCCGACAGCCTGGAAAAGCTGCGCGCGCGCAAAAGCTACTACCCGTCGCTGGTGCCCGACCTGCCCACCCAGTACCGCCGCATGATGGACGGCGATACCGTGCATATCGGCACCGACCCGGCCAGGTCCGGCTGGCGAGTGATCACTGGCTTCGGGCACGCGCCCGAGCACGTAGCACTCTACAACGCCGCCTTGAATGTGCTGATTTCCGGCGACATGGTGCTCCCGCGCATCTCCACCAATGTCAGCGTGTTCGACATGGAGCCGGAAGCCAATCCGCTCAAGCTATACCTGGATTCCCTGGGCAAGTACGAGCCGCTGCCGGAAGACGTGCTGATCCTGCCATCGCATGGCCGACCGTTCCGGAACCTGCATATTCGCATCAAGCAATTGCGCGAACACCATGTGGAGCGGCTTGCCGAGACCCGGGCGGCCTGCGTGGAGAAGGCCTGTAACGCGCATGACATCGTCGGCGTGATCTTCAACCGGCAGTTTGATATTCACCAGATGACGTTTGCCATGGGCGAGGCGCTGGCGCACTTGCATGTGTTGTGGCATGCGGGGGAGGTGAGGCGGGAGATTGGGGGGGATGGGGTTGTTAGGTTTAGGGTTTAAGGTTTAGGGGGTACTGGTGGGGTTTTGCTGTTGCTTCGGCGCTTGCTGAAAGCACGAAATTATATTTAAATTCAAAGGCTTAACTGCAAATTCAACTGCAGTTTCACCACCCCTGCGGGGCGGCGACCTACTTTTTTGTCTTGCCAAAAAAGTAGGCAAAAAAGGCGCGCCGGATGGGGCGACACCCCCTCGGGATTTCACCAAAAGAGCGGCCGGGACCCAAACTCGCATCGCCTTAAGGCGATACTCAGACATGGGTCCCTCTTCTCCGCTCTTTTGGTGAAATCCCGAGGCGCCCCATACGGCCTGGGTGAACCTTCACGGCTCGCTTCGCATCGCGCACCTGTGTTTCCCGCCCCCAGGCGGGAAACACGGCTTACCACAGAGGGATCAAACTTCGATTCGGTGTAGCCGTGATTGCCGCCCCCAGGCGGCAATCACCCGAGCGCGATGCGCAGCGAGCCGTCTGGGTTTTCATCTCCCGTTATGGGGCGCCTCGTCGCCGGGCGAAAGGAGCGGAAACGAGGAGGCCATGTTTGAGTATCGCCTTAAGGCGATGCGAGTTTGGCCTCCGGCCGCTCTTTTCGTCCGGCGACGAGGAGGCTTTCGCCCCATCCGGGTCGCTTCTTTGCCTACTTTCTTGGCGAGACAAGAAAGTAGGTCGCCTCCCCGCAGGGGAGGTGAAACTGCCTTTGACCTTGCTGTTAAGCAGTTGCAGTTGCAGTTGCAGTTGCAGTGGCAGTGGCAGTGGCAGTGGCAGTGGCAGTGGCAGTGGCAGTTGCCGAGCCCCTAAACCCCACCTGCAAACCGCATCAAATACCTCACCCCCTCCACAGCCCGACTCCCATACCAGGAAACCATCTCCCCGTCGATCAGCAAAACCTCCTTGCCAATCTGCCGCTCCAGCGCATCCACATGCGCCTCGGTAAACCGATAGGGCTCGCTGGAAAGCAGGACAAGGTCAAGCTCCCGCACCAGCGTATCGCTCCACCGGAAGCTCGGATACCGCGTCTGCGGCGTATTGGGCCGGCTGCACGCCCCTTCAACACAAGCCTGGGGCATGGCGTCAGCCGCAGGCCACGTCTGCCAGTTCACCAACGCCAGCATCTGGCTGATATAGGTCTCGCGCGACACCGTCATCCACGGGTCCTGCCAGATCGCATACAGGACCTTGCGCGCGGGCCACTGCCGGGCACGTACCTGCGCCAGTTCGGACGCCATGGCGGCGCAGAGCGATTCCGCTTCCGCAAGGCGGCCGAAGATGCCGCCAAGCAGCCGGTAGAGCGCCAGGTTGTCCGCGGGCGCACAGGGGTGGGTGACGATCACATGCGGCACAAACGCGCGGATCTCGTCGACCGTCTCGCGCCGGTTCTCGTCGATGTTGACCACTACGTGAGTGGGCGCCAACGCCCGCAGGCGCTCAAGATTGACGTCCTTGGTACCACCCACCTTGGCCACGGCACGCACGGCGGGCTCGGGATGGATGCAAAAGCCGGTGCGCGCCACCATCTGCGGGCCCAGCCCCAGGGCAAACAGCAGTTCGGTAACGGACGGCACCAGCGAGGCAATGCGCACGTCGCCCGTGGCCGGACCGTGCAGGACGCCGGCTGCGTCCTGCCAGCTCATGGCTGCTTGTCCTGGCTACCCCCCTGCGCGCGCGGCTTGCGCGGTGCGCGGGAGAAGATCGCGTCGTAGAGCCAGCGCGGCATCAGGTGCAGGATGGATGCGACCACGCCCATCTGCCAGGGCACCACGGCAAAGCGGCGCCCGGCGGCAATCGCACGCACCGTCTTGCGAGCGAACACGTCGGCGTCCATCAGGAAGGGCATGCGATAGGGATTGTGCTCGGTCATCGGCGTGCGGATGTAGCCAGGCGCGATAGTGACCACGCGGATACGCTCGCGGCGCTGCTCCAGGCGCAGGCTCTCCAGCAGCTTGATCACGGCGGACTTGGAGGCGCTGTAGGCGCCTCCGCCCGGCAGGCCGCGCACGCCGGCCACGCTGGCAATGCCGACCAGCGTGCCGCGCCAGCCGCCGGCGCCGGGATCGCGTTCGCGCATGGGCTGCATGAAGGGCTGGAAGGTGGTGAGCACGCCGAACCAGTTGGTGTCCATCACCATGCGGAAGGCTTCGAGGTCCTCGCGCTCGCTGGCAACGGTGCCAACCGATACGCCCGCATTGGCGATCACCACATCGGGGCAACCAAAATGATCGAGGAAGTCCTGGGCGGCGCGCTGCATGGCATCGGCATCGCGCACATCCGCGCCATAGACGCGCACCGCATTGGGATTGGGCAGGGTGCGTGCGAATTCACGCAGCACCTCTTCACGCCGGCCAACCAGGCCGAGGATCGCGCCTTGCGAGGCGTACTCACGCGCCAGGGCCTGGCCGAGTCCGCTAGACGCGCCGGTAAGAAAGACTTTCTGTGCTCGCATCGGGAGGGTCCAGGGGTAAGCGCAACATGGTTCATGCCGACCGACCCGCCCTGGCGCGTGCCGGACGCCGCTGCGCCTCGCCGGCGCCGGCGGTGCCGGTCGACCGCTGGCGGCCATCAGCCGGCTCGCGCGTGGCGAGCCCAAAGGCCGGCGGCCGCAGCCCGGGAATTACATCTTCTTGTCGCGCACCTGGCCGACCAGGTAGTCCATGGTCTGGATGGCCGTGCCCTTGGTGCCGGCGATGGACGGCGAGGTCACGTACTTGCCCTGCACCACGACCGTCGGCACGCCGTCGACCTTGTAGGCGTCGGCGATCTTGTTGGCGCGTTGCGAGTTGGTGGTCACCGAGAACGAGTTGTAAGCATCGAGGAAGGCCTTGCGGTCGATGCCGTTCTTGGCCATGAAGTCGGCGATTTCGTTGGGGTCGAGCATGCGCTTGCGGTCGACGTGGATGGCGTTGAAGACCTTGGTGTGCATGGCGTCCAGCTTGCCGATGGCTTCCAGCGCGTAGAAGATCTTGGTGTGCGGCAGCAGGTCGTCGCGGAAGGCAACCGGCACGCGCTTGAACACCACGTCCTTGCCCTGCTTGCCTACCCAGGCTTCCAGCTCAGGCTCGAAGTCAAAGCAGTGCGGGCAGCCGTACCAGAAGAACTCGGTGACTTCGATCTTGCCCGGCGCGACGGGCTGCGGCGCTTTCAGGACCTGGTACTCCCTGCCCGAGGTGGGCGCGGCTGCCTGGGCGGGCGCGGTCATCAGGAAACCGGTCACAGCGACCAGCGTGGCAAACAAGGCGGCGAGTTTCTTCATGTGGCGCGGCTTTCGAGAATGGGCAATGAGCGTATGACAGCGGCGGTGCAATCCGGTTCAGCGGATTGCACCGGGTTACCGTTACTGCTTGTTACTGCTTGGTAAAGCGGATGACCGAAGCCTCGAAGCCCGACGCCTGCAGCCGGTCGCGCGAACGGTTCATGTCGTCGATCTTGTTGAACGGCCCCAGGCGCACGCGATAGAGCTTGACGCCGTTGACATCGCGCTCGGTTACCTTGGCTTCGAACCCCTGCATGGCCAGGTTGGCCTTCTGGCGGTCGGCGTCGTCCTGCGAGCGGAAGGCGCCTACCTGCAGCAGGTAGCCTACCTTGTTGGCATCGGCCTGGGCGATCTCGGCGATCGGATCGGCGACAGGCTTCTCGGACGGCTTTTCAGCAGGCTTCTCCGTCGGCTTCTGCGCTGTCCTGTCGGCCGGCTTCTCGGCGGCGGGCCGATCGGCGGGCTTGTCCGCGGGCTTCTCGGCGGCGGGCTTGTCGGCTGGCCGGGTGACGGCTACCGGCGGCTGGCGCTCGGGCGGCTTCACCGTGGTCGGCGCCGGGCCGGACGGCTGCTCGGGCTCAGCAGCGGGCCCGACCGGCTTGGCCGGCGTCTTGCTCCACAGCGGCTTGTTGGGATCGCTTGGCGCTTCCTGCGCCGGAGCGGGCAGGTTGCTGACCACATTGCCGGGCTCGGACGGCTTTTGCGCGCCCTTTTGCTGGAATGGCGCCGGCGACCTGGTGATATACAGGGCGACCACTACCGCGATCGCCAGGCCGACGATCAGGCCCAGCACCAGTCCCAGGAACGTACCTCCGCGCTGCGGGGCGCGGCTGGCATTGCGCGGGGTGCGCTTGCGTTGCTGTTGCATGAAATCCTCTAGCGTGATGGCGCGATTATAGAGCCTGCGCCGATCCCGGCATCACTGACTGTGGTCAGGGCGATACGGATAAGCCGCGTCGTGAAGGGGGCAAGCCCCCTTCACGACGCCAGCCTGGCTTACATGCGCTGCGGCGCCGAGACGCCGATGACGGCCAGCCCGTTGCGCAGCACCTGGCGGGTGGCGGCCAGCATCGCCAGGCGCGCCAGCTTGACCGCCTCGTCATCCACCAGCACGCGGTCGGAGTTGTAGAAGGCGTGGAAATCGCCCGCCAGGTCCCGCAGGTAGAAAGCGACCGCATGCGGCGCCAGTTCACCCGCCGCTGCCGCCAGCATGTCCGGGAAATCGGCCAGGCGCTGGCCCAGCGCAAGCGCCTGCGGGGTAGCGTCGGCACCGGTCACGGGGGCCAGGTCGGTGCCGGCCAGGGCAGGCAGCTTGGCCTCCCAGTCCGCGCCGCCCCAGGATTCGAAGATCGAGCAGATGCGGGCATGGGCGTACTGCACGTAATACACCGGGTTCTCGTCGTTCTGCTTGAGGGCCAGGTCGACGTCGAAGATGAATTCCGTATCGGCCTTGCGCGACAGCAGGAAAAAGCGCACGGCGTCGCGCCCGCGGGTGAAGTGCTCGGGCCAGTCGGCCACGCCGGCTTCCAGGCAGCCGCGGATGGTCTCGCCGCCTTCCGCGCCGTTACTCCACTCGATCAGGTCGCGCACGGTCACGTAGGAACCGGCGCGCTTGGAGATCTTGACCTCCTCGCCGTTCTTCATGACGGTGACCATCTTGTGCAGGATGTAGTCGGGGTAGCCTTTGGGGATGCCGATGTCCAGCCCCTGCAGGCCGGCGCGCACGCGGGCGATGGTGCCGTGGTGGTCGCTGCCCTGCACGTTGATGACCTTGGTGAAACCGCGCTCCCACTTGCTGGTGTGGTAGGCCACGTCCGGCACGAAGTAGGTATAGGTGCCGTCGGTCTTGCGCATGACGCGGTCCTTGTCGTCGCCTTCGTCGGTGGTGCGCAGCCACAGGGCGCCTTCGTTCTCGTAGGTCTTGCCCTTGGCCACCAGCGACTGCACCGCGGCTTCGACGCGGCCGTCGCTGTACAGCGAGGACTCCAGGTAGTAGTGGTCGAACTTGACGCCGAAGGCGCGCAGGTCGATGTCCTGCTCGTTGCGCAGGTAGGCCACGGCAAACTTGCGGATCGACTCGATGTCTTCCACGTTGCCGGAGGCCGTCACGGCGTCGCCGTCGGAGGCGCGCACGGTCTTGCCGGCCAGGAAATCGGCAGCGATGTCGGCGATGTAGTCGCCGTTGTAGGCCGACTCCGGCCACGCGGCATCGCCCGGCTTGAAGCCGCGGGCGCGCGCCTGCACCGATACGGCCAGGGTCTGGATCTGCACGCCGGCGTCGTTGTAGTAGAACTCGCGATGCACGGCAAAGCCTTGCCAGTCCAGCAGGTTGGCCAGCGCGTCGCCCAGCGCCGCCTGGCGGCCGTGGCCAACGTGCAGCGGGCCGGTCGGGTTGGCGGAGACGAACTCGACCAGCACCTTGCCGTGCACGCCCTGTGCCTTGGCGCCGTAGCGGTCGCCCTGCTCCAGCACCGCGCGCAGCACATCGGCCTTGGCGGCCGGCGTCAGGCGCAGGTTGATAAAGCCGGGGCCGGCGATGTCCAGGCTGGCCACCAGCCCGGCGGTACGCGCGTCGGCCTTGACTGCGTCGACGATCTGCTGGGCCAGCTCCCGCGGGTTGCGCTTGAGCGCGCGGGCAACCTGCATGGCAAGGTTGCAGGCCAGGTCGCCGTGGGCGGCGACCTTAGGACGCTCGAAGACGGCGCCGGGCAGGGCGGCGTCGGCCGGGGCGATTGCGCGCACCGCGTCATTGAACGCAGCGGCAAGATTGGTGGTCTGAACTGGCAGCATGGATGTCGTGGCCCTGAGGCGGTTGTCTGGTGCCGTCGCGGCGGTTCTGCCGCGGCGGCACCGTCACGGGCGGCATGTGGAGGCCGCGCCGCGTGGCAGGCAATGAATTGCAGAACGCGGAATTTTATCAGGTGCTATGCTGACATCATGCAGCAAGCCCAAAACCGGCTGTCGCGAGTCCTTTGGCCGGTTCCGGGACAAGCCGCGCGGCCATGGTTTTCGCCCATGTACTTCGCTGTACGCCAAGGAAAGGAAATATCATGCTGATCACCTTCAAATCCCACGCGTCGCAGGACCTCATCATGATGAGAGACCTTGCCGTGACGCTCCTGGGGATTATCGGCAAGCACCTGGGGGAGCGCGGGGTGATCACCATCGAGGAACTGCCACGCTGCATCCATATACTGGAAGCCGCCGTGACGGATGCCAAGAAGGTGCACCCGGCCGTTTCGTCGGTCCATCCCGGCAAGACTGACGATGACATCGAGGAAGAGCCCCTGCACCTGGGCCAGCGCGCCTACCCCTTCCTCGACATGCTGCGCGCATCCCAACGCGAGAGCACCGAGGTGATGTGGGGGGTGTAGGCAGTGCGCCGAATCCCCGTACGCTCGTAGATTAACGACAAGGTAGCCGGTGCCAGCCGGCCACCTTGTCTACCCTTGCGCTCGCCGCTTCTTGTCCCCGCTTCTTGGCCCCGCGTCCTGCCCCACCCGCGCTCCTTTTCCTGCCTTCTCGCGCTTCCGGCAAAAAAATGCCCAGCCGCTGATGCGGGCCGGGCATGCCGGATCAGGGAGGGGATCCGGAAGGGGGAAGAATCGTGCTACGGAATACTGCCCAAGCGGCGTATGCGATGCATGCGCCGCATACGGCACTGCCAGGCTGGCCGCAATGCCTCGGTCAGTCGTTGCGGCTGCGGCTATTCGCTGCCATCAGCAAGCCGACGAAAGCGCCTGCCGCCGCCGCGATACTGATCGCTTTCAACGGCGACGCCGCCACGCGCCGCTGCACGCCGTCCACGGCGTAGTCCACACGTTCGCGTGCACGGCTCGCAAGGTGGTCGCGCAAGGCGCGCGTACGGTCCTGCAGCCGTCGTCCGGCCTGCACCGCCTCGGACGAGCCTTCGCGCCCCAGCACTTCCATGGTTTGCTCGAGCTGGGCAATCAGCCGGTTGACCTCGCCGGCCACGGGTCCTGCGGCTTCGCGGGCGGCGCCGCGCGTATCGCGCGCGGCATGCCGGATCTGGCGCACCGTGCTTTCGGCGCTGTCAGCCAGGTGATTCACTTCTTTGCGGATCTTTGGATTGTTGGTCAGCATTGGCTTATCTCCGTTTGGCCTGATGACGCGATGCGATGCGGTTCGTGCTGTCTGCCGGGAAATCGTGAAGGTGGGATCTGCATGCGCAGTGCGCGGCCTTCGCTGCCATCGCGAAAGCCGCGCCAGCCCCCCCCTTAGCGCCTGACCAGGCTGATCACGAACGTCACCAGCGCAACCACCAGGAAGATGAAGAACAGGATCTTGGCGATTTCGACCGCCCCTGCCGCGATGCCCCCAAAGCCGAATATCGCGGCGATCAGGGCGATGACAAAAAATACGAGTGCGTAGTGCAACATGGTGATGGCTCCCTAAATGGATTGGGCTGCCGCGCCAGCAGCCGTGCGCTTGGCAAGTGACAGCGGCTGGCGATTGCGGTTGCGGTTGGCTACTTCACCGCCTTGAAGACGGTCACGCCCAGGACAAGGAACAGCACGAACAGCACCAGGAAGATGAAGAACAGGATCTTGGCAATGCTGGCCGCACCGGCAGCAATACCTGTGAACCCCAGCAAGCCGGCGACCAAGGAAACCACTGCAAAAATCAGCGCCCACTTCAGCATTGACGTGCTCCCTCTCACTTTCCTGGCTGGCTTGACGCGGGGTGCGCAAGCTCATGGAACCATGGTAGAAATCAGATCTCCGGCCAGACACCGCAGCCGCACCGATTCGCTTGTCAGCCAATTCCTACAGCCCAAGCGCCGGCGCGGGCTCGCGGGCAGCACCGGCGACGCGGCGGGTTGACCGCAGACCGTCGATGTGCTTCCATCGTCGCAGGCAAGGTGCAGGCAAGGCGCGGGAAACGCCGCGCCGGCCAAGCGCCCGACATCGGGAAACGAACATGTTCAAGCAGTCACTGTTGCGCTCGACCTTGCTTCTGGCGGGCGGCATCGTGCTTACCGTGGTGGTGCTGATCGCCTCGGAGGCGGGCAACATCCGCTTGCACCAGGGCTATACGCAAGTCATCCAGTCGCAGCAGGTACAGGGCCAGATCACCTCCCTGCTCGGCGAGCTGGTCACCGCCGAAGCCGGCCAGCGCGGCTTCCTGCTGACCGGCAAGGAAAGCTACCTCCAGCCGTACTACCAGGCCGTGCCGCGCATCAATGCGCTGATGAGCGCGCTGCGCAACCGCTACGCGGACGACCCGGAGGCGCTCAAGCTGTTCATCGAGGCCTCCACCGCCGTCAGCCGCAAGCTCACCGAGATGGACCTGACACTGATCTACGGCAAGCGCGACGTGGAAGTGGCGCTCGACCTGATGCGCACGGACTTCGGCAAGCAGACGATGGACAACGCGCGGCGCGGGCTGGAGGCCTTGCTGCAGCGCGAGGCCAAATCGGTGTCGCAGAGCCTGGAGTACGCCGACCGCGACCTTGCGCTGTCGCGCTACGGCATCGGCCTGCTGACCGCCATCAATATCGTGCTGCTGATTGTGGTGGGCTTGCAGCATTCGCGCCGCATGGCGGTATCGGAAGCCGCACGCAGCGAGCTGGAAGAAGAAAGCGCGCGCCTGGACAGCATGGTGCGCTCGCGCACACGCCAGCTCTCGGCGCTGGCATCCCACCTGCAGCGCGTGACCGAGGACGAGAAGACGCGGCTGGCGCGCGAGCTGCACGACGAGCTGGGCGCCATCCTGACCGCCACCAAGCTGGATATGCATTGGGTGCGCCGCCGCATCCAGGACGCCCACCCGGATGTGGCGGAAAAGCTCACCCGCGTGATGCTGCATGTGGACCAGGGGATCCAGATCAAGCGGCGCCTGATCGAGGACCTGCGGCCCACCGTGCTGGTCAACCTGGGCCTGAAGGAGGCCATCGGCCAGCTGGTGGAGGAAGTGGCCGCGCGCAACCAGTGGGAGGCGGATGTGCAGCTGGCAGATGCGGTGCCGCCGCTGCGCGACGATGCTGCCATCGCCCTTTACCGCATCGTGCAGGAGTCGCTCACCAACGCCAGCAAGTACGCCGAAGCACGACGCGTGTCCATCCAGCTCGATTGCGCCGACGGTGTGCTCGAGCTGGCAATCAGCGACAACGGGCGCGGGCTGCCGACGGACTTCGAATCGCGGCGCTCGGTGGGACACCATGGCCTGCTGGGGATGGAGCAGCGCGTGATCGCCCTGGGCGGCACGCTTGAGCTCCAGTCGGAGCCCGGTGCCGGCGTCACCATCCGGGTGGTGGTGCCGCTCACCGATGCCATCGTGGCGCCGCCGCGCGACGATGAGGACGAGCTTGACGGCATGGGGGAACCCGGCGAGCCGCCGCAGGATGCGCCCACCGGCACGCCGCCGGCCAACTAGCCGGCCAGCCAAGCGGTGAGGAATGGAAAAGGGGCTCCGCGCAGCCCCTTTTCCATTCCTCTTATCCGCTTCCGCCTGTCTGGCCGCCGCGCGCACGGCACGGCGCCTTACATCTTCTGCTTGACGCTCTCGGCGGCGCCTTGCACCTTCTCGCCGCCCTTCTCGATGTCCTTACCCGCGCCGGCCATCGTGTTGCAACCGGTCACCAGGACCACACCTGCCAGGGCGCACAGCGCCATCAGCTTTCTCATGATTCTCTCCTTGCTTCAGGTTGACGCGGCATGGCCGCAGGTGGAACTGCCGGTACTGACAATACGGTAGATACGGTCGATACGGTCAATACAGTCGATACGCATTCAGCCATCTGCCCGCGCGTACTCCTCGATCACCCGGAACACCTGCTCGAGTTCGAGCGACTTGTCAAAGAAATAGTCCGCGCCGGCCTCGGCGCACTGCCGCCGGTATGTAGGCACCTGGGCATGATTGGTGTACACGATCCGGATACCCGACAGCTCGGTTTTCTGCAAGGCGCGCAGCACGTTGATCCCGTTGCCCTGCCGCAACTGCAGGTCGACGATGACGACCTCGTACTTGCCCGCCTCGCAGAGGCGCAGCGCCGAGCTTTCGGTATCCGCCCAATCCACGACTTCGATAAACGGAAATGCGTTCAGGTATTCAAGCAACATACCCCGCAGTACCGCTGAGTCCTCGATTAGCAGGACCCGCAGTGCGCGATACGAGGGGGCCGCAGCTTGATCCAACATGACTTCATGGTAGCAACAGAGTATGGAGAGAGACCATCGGCGTCCGTCCTACAGCGGCGTCAGGCGAACGCGGCAGTATGCCGTGGAATGCGCTTTGCCTTTGCGGCGCCTACTCCACCAGACCGTTCTTGATCGCGTAGTAGGTCAGGTCGGCATTGGTCTTCATGCCCATCTTTTCCAGGATGCGCGAGCGATAGGTGCTGACCGTCTTGACGCTCAGGAACAACTCCTCGGCGATCACCGAGACCGACTGCCCGCGCGAGAGCTTGCAGAAGATCTGGAACTCGCGCTTGGACAAGGTCTGGTGCAGCGGCTGGTTGGTGGGCTTGTCCAGCCCGCCGATAAGCAGGTCCGCCACGTTTGCGCTGACATAGCGCCGGCCCTGGGCCACGGTGCGGATGGCCTTGACGAGATCGTCGGGCGCGCTTTCCTTGGTCAGGTAGCCGGATGCGCCCGCGCGGATCAGGTTGATGGCGTACTGGTCTTCCGGGTAGGTGGAGAGGATCAGCACCGGCAGGTCGGGATGGCGCTGGCGCAGCAGCTTGAGCACGTCGATGCCGTTACGGTCGGGCATCGAGATATCGAGCACCACCACATCGAACTCGAGCTCACGCAGCCGTGTCATGACTTCGTCGCCGCTGGCCGCCTCGCCCTCTACCCGGATATCGGGCTCGTCGGAAATAAACTGCCGCAGGCCGGCGCGCACGATCTGGTGATCGTCGGCGATCAGAACACGAATCATGATGTCTCCCCGGGGCATGGATGCACCAGCGCTCAGGAGCGGCCGGGCTAATGCATTGTAGTGCTTGCAAAACCGCCCGACTGTCGGTCTAGGACTGACAAGCTCCCAGTTGTCCGCGCCATCGAAAAAGGGACGGGGTGAGCCCGTCCCTGTGTCGAAAAAACCTTGGCTTCGCTTCAAGTGGCCCCTAGCTAAGCCACCCCTCTCCCCCTGAGGGGAGAGGGAGAGACAGCCGTCGTCATGGCGAACGGCTTTGGCCCGCTCGGCGGCTGCGGCAAACGCCTCAGGTTTGTCGGCACGCTTGCCGTTTATTGGCTTACTGGACCTTGGCCGCGGCGCCGGTGTCGGCGGCGGCGCTGGTGTCGGTCGCGGCCTCGCCCTTCTTGGCCTTGGCGTGGCTGCTGTGCTTCTTGGTCTTGGCGGTGGACTTGGCGTGCGTGTCGGCTGCGGCATCGGCCTTGGCGTCCACGCCCTTGTCGGCGCTGGCCGAAGCGCCCAGGCCAGCCTTCACACCTGCGCTGGCGGCTGCGCCCTTGTCTGCGGGCGCGCTGACTGCGGGCGCCGCCATGGCGCCAGTGGCGCCAGCCTTCGCATCAATGCCGGTTCCTTGCGCCATGGCCAGCGAGGATGCGGCAGCGATCGAGAGAGCGGAAAGGGAGATCAGCAGTTTGTTCATGGAGAGGCTCCTAGCAGTTTGCGCCGCCGCGAAACATTCGCTGCGGTGTTCACTTGATGTGAGCCCTCAGTCTAAGGATGCAAACCCGCGCGGTCTGTTAGGAGATGTAATGCCTTGTAAGGAGTAGTGAAGAACTGACAAAGGCACATGGATGCGCTCAAAGAGGCTTTTCCCTGCTTGCCCAATGGCTTGCGATGGCGCGGCGGCGTAAAACGCCGCCGCGCCATCGCGCAAGTGGTTACAGGTTTGGCGCCAGCGCGCGCTCGAGCACGCTGCGTTCTTCGCCGCGGCGCGCCACCATATCGTCCAACTGGTCCTCGCCGATCTTGCCGACCGAGAAATACGTCGACTCCGGATGCGCCAGGTAGAAACCGCTCACCGAAGCGGCCGGTGTCATCGCCAGCGAGTCGGTGATGCCCATGCCGATCTCGGCAGCGTTGAGGAACTCGAACATCGGCGCCTTGACCGTATGCTCCGGGCAGGCCGGATAGCCCGGTGCCGGACGGATGCCGCGATAGGTCTCGGCGATCAGTTGCTCGTTGGTCAGCACTTCGCCAGCGTCATAGCCCCACAGGTCGCGGCGCACGCGCTCGTGCAGGCATTCGGCAAAGGCTTCGGCCAGGCGGTCGGCCAGCGACTTCAGCATGATCGCGCTGTAGTCGTCATGGTCGGCCTCGAACTGGGCTTCCTTCTTGTCCACGCCAATGCCGGCGGTGACAGCGAACACGCCAATGTAGTCGGCGATGCCGCTGTCCTTGGGCGCGACGAAGTCGGCCAGGCAACGGTTGGGGCGCATCACGCCATCGATCACCGGGCGCTCGCTTTGCTGGCGCAGGTTGTGCCAGGTCAGCGCGACCTGGCTGCGGGTCTCGTCGGTGTAGATCTCGATGTCGTCGTCGTTGACGGCATTGGCCGGCAGCAGGGCCAGCACGCCGTTGGCCGTCAGCCAGCGGCCCTGGATCAGGCGCGACAACATGGCCTTGCCGTCCGAGAACACGCGGCGGGCGGATTCGCCGACGATCTCGTCATTGAGGATGTCGGGGAATTTGCCGGCCAGGTCCCATGTCTGGAAGAACGGGGCCCAGTCGATATAGTTGGCGAGCTCCGTGAGGTCGTAGTTGCGGAAGATGCGCCGGCCGATGAATTTCGGCTTGGGCGGCACGTAGGCGCTCCAGTCCACCGGCGTCTTGTTGGCGCGGGCCTTGGCCAGCGACACCATTGGCGTGGCCTTCTTGTTGGCGTGCTGGTGGCGGATGCGTTCGTAGTCGGTCTTCAGCTCGTCCAGGTACCTGGCGGCGCCATCGTCGGACAGCAGGCTGGACGCCACGCTGACCGAGCGCGATGCGTCCGGCACGTAGACCACGGGGCCTTCGTAGTGGGGCGCGATCTTGACCGCGGTGTGCACGCGCGAGGTGGTGGCGCCGCCGATCAGCAGCGGGATCTTCTTGATGCGGAAGTAGTCGTCGCGCTGCATCTCGGAGGCGACGTAGGCCATTTCCTCAAGTGACGGCGTGATCAGCCCGGACAGGCCGACGATGTCAGCGCCCTCGACCTTGGCGCGCGCCAGGATCTCGTTGCACGGGACCATCACGCCCATGTTGACCACTTCGAAGTTATTGCACTGGAGCACCACCGAGACGATGTTCTTGCCGATGTCGTGCACGTCGCCCTTGACGGTGGCGATGACGATCTTGCCGCGTGCCTTGACGTCGCCGCCCGCCTCGGCCAGCAAGCGCTTTTCTTCCTCGATGTAGGGCAACAGGTGAGCCACGGCCTGCTTCATCACGCGGGCGCTCTTGACCACCTGCGGCAGGAACATCTTGCCGGCGCCGAACAGGTCGCCCACGATGTTCATGCCATCCATCAGCGGGCCTTCGATCACCTCGATCGTGCGGCCGCCGCGCGCTTCGACCTGCTGGCGCACTTCCTCGGTGTCTTCCACGATGAAGGTGGTCAGGCCATGCACCAGCGCATGCGACAGGCGGTCGGCCACCGGCACCGGGTTCTCCGGGGTGCCGCGCCACAGCAGGTTTTCCTCTTTCTTCGCGCCACCGCCCTTGTAGCGGTCGGCGATCTCCAGCAGGCGGTCGGTGCTGTCCTCGCGACGGTTGAGCACCACGTCCTCCACGCGCTCGCGCAGCTCGGCGTCGAGCTGGTCGTACACGCCGAGCTGGCCGGCGTTGACGATGCCCATGTCCATGCCCGCCTTGATGGCGTGGTACAGGAACACGGTGTGGATGGCTTCGCGCACCGCGTCGTTGCCGCGGAACGAAAACGATACGTTGGACACGCCGCCGCTGACCTTGGCGTATGGCAGGTTCTGCTTGATCCATGCGGTGGCTTCGATGAAGTCCACCGCGTAGTTGTTGTGCTCTTCGATGCCGGTCGCCACCGCGAAGATGTTCGGGTCGAAGATGATGTCTTCGGGCGGGAAGCCGACTTCATTGACCAGGATGTCGTAGCTGCGCTTGCAGATCTCGGTCTTGCGGGCAAAGGTGTCGGCCTGGCCCTGCTCGTCGAAGGCCATCACCACGGACGCGGCGCCGTAGCGGCGGATCAGCTCGGCGTGATGGCGGAACTGTTCCTCACCTTCCTTGAGCGAGATCGAGTTGACCACGGGCTTGCCCTGCACGCATTTCAGGCCGGCCTCGATCACTTCCCACTTGGACGAGTCCAGCATGATGGGCACGCGCGCGATATCGGGCTCGGAGGCGATCAGGTTGAGGAACCTCACCATGGCCGCCTTGGAGTCCAGCATGGCTTCGTCCATGTTGATGTCGATGATCTGCGCGCCGTTCTCGACCTGCTGGCGGGCGACCACCAGCGCATCGTCGAACTGGCCGTTCAGGATCATGCGGGCGAAGGCCTTGGAGCCGGTGACGTTGGTGCGCTCGCCGACGTTGACGAAGAGCGTGTCTTCATCGATGGTGAAAGGCTCGAGGCCGGACAGGCGCATCGGACGCGGCGGCAGGGTATCGTTGGTCATGGCTTGATCTTGTTCTGTGGGCTCGCGATGCGAGTTCAGGCGGCGTCGCGGTACTGGCCGGGCCAGGTGCGCGGCTTCTTGCTGGCCACGCGCTCGGCAATGGCGGCGATATGCTCGGGCGTGGTGCCGCAGCAGCCGCCCACCAGGTTCACCAGGCCGGACGCCGCAAACTCTTCCACCAGCGACGACGTGACCTCCGGGGTTTCGTCAAAGCCGGTATCGCTCATCGGGTTGGGCAGGCCGGCGTTCGGATAGCACGACACAGCCGCGTCGCAGATCTTGGCCAGCTCGGCAATGTAGGGGCGCATCAACGTGGCGCCGAGCGCGCAGTTCAGGCCGAAGGTGATCGGGCGGGCGTGGCGCAGGCTGTTCCAGAAGGCTTCCACCGTCTGGCCGGAGAGAATGCGCCCGGAGGCGTCGGTGACCGTGCCCGAGATCATCACGGGCAAGCGCTCGCCGGTGTCTTCGAACAGCTGGTCGATGGCGAACAGCGCGGCCTTGGCATTGAGCGTATCGAAGATGGTTTCCACCAGGAACACGTCGGCACCGCCTTCCAGCAGACCCTTGCCCTGCTCGTAGTACGAGCAGCGCAGCTCTTCGAAGGTCACGTTGCGCGCGCCCGGGTCGTTTACGTCCGGCGAGATGCTCGCGGTCTTGGGCGTGGGGCCGAAGGCGCCGGCCACGAAGCGCGGCTTGTCGGGCGTGCTGTACTTGTCGCAGGCCTCGCGCGCCAGCCGGGCGGCAACAACGTTCATCTCGTAGGCCAGGTCCGCCATCTTGTAGTCTTCCTGGGCCACGCCCGTCGCACCAAATGTATTGGTCTCGATCAGGTCGGCGCCGGCAGCCAGGTATTGCTCGTGGATCTCGCTGATGACCTGCGGGCGGCTTAGCAGCAGCAGTTCGTTATTGCCCTTGACGTCGACATGGTGCCCGGCGAAACGCTCGCCGCGGTAATCCGCCTCGGTCAGCTTGTAGCGCTGGATCATGGTGCCCATGGCACCATCCAGGATCAGGATGCGCTCGCGCAGCAGGGCCGGCAGGTTGGCCGCCCGGGTGTAGGGACGCGCGGGAGGAAGCGAGGCGGAACGTGGGGCGGCGCTCATGTGGGGCTCGACAGCAAGAGAAAAGACTGCGATTTTATCAGTTACATCAATGGTTTGCGGAATAACGGCAGCATCCGGGCGGTGCAGCCAGCGGCGCTCGCGGGTTGCCGCGCGGCACCGCCCGGCCCTACACTGGGGCACATTCACCCTCATTCCCATCAACGGAAAGCCTTGCCCATGCAACACCTCAGCCCCGGCGACGCGCAAACGCTCCTCAGCGAGTCGCCCGATGCGCTCTTCATCGATTGCCGCAGCGAAATGGAGTACCTGTTCGTTGGGCACCCCAAGGGGGCACACAACGTGCCCTGGAACGATGGCCCCGACTGGGAGGTGAACCCGCATTTCGTGCAGTCGGTGAAGAAGCTCGCGGGCCAGGCGTCGGCGCGCCCGGTGCTGCTGATCTGCCGCAGCGGCAACCGCTCGACGGCCGCCGCGCGAGCCCTGGAGGGCGCCGGGTTTTCCACCGTCTACAACGTGCTGCATGGCTTCGAGGGCGACCTCGACGCCGAGCGCCATCGCAATACGCTCAACGGCTGGCGCCATGCCGGGCTGCCCTGGGAACAGTATTGAATGACCGGAAGCTGGCCGGGAACGTATCCTGAAAGCCCGATGCCTGATAGCAAGAAGCCCGCGCGGTGCGCGGGCTTCTTGCTATTTCCTCCGTGGCTTGGCTTGCCGGCCCGTCACGCGACGCAAAGCTGGCAAAGGCACCGCGGAGCCTAGTGCATCACTAGCGGGTGAATCATCACTGTATCGAACTTGCCAAGGAAATCATCCACCTCTTCCACCGACGGCTCGCTTTCGATCAGACGCGTCACGTCCGCACGAAAGCTCTCGGCCATCTGGCCACCGAGGAAAATCTCGCGCTTCAGGTTCTTGTCCACGATTTCATAGCCGCCAGAGGCAAGAGGCGCATGCTCGACATCCGCACCAAACTCGACAATGCAGTAATTGTCGCTGTTGTAGATCATTTGCATGGCATACCTCCTGGCTGTCATGGGTCGAGCGGCGGGCGACTGATTATTTCGATAACCGGCACACTGGCCGGTTGCCCACCGCGATTTCTCCTCCAAGCTGAGGGTGTTTGCCGTGTTTTCAAGTTCTGCTTCGGCAAACCGCAGGTTTTACGCGTTCCCTCACTACATTGGGCAACGGCCATCCCAGCAAGTTCTTGAGTTTGGTGGGAAAGCGATCGCCCGCTGTTCTGCCCTGAGCGCCAAGGTTCGTCTCAGGGTACATCGCACTGTGCGCCGCAAGCCGCATTGCCAAGGAAAGCATCCAGCACGGCATGAAAGCGTTCTGCCTGCTCGATATGGGCAAGGTGCGCGGCGTGAGGCAGGATTTCGAGCCGGGCACCGGGAATGGCGCCAGCAATCTCGCGTGCCATCGCCGGTGGCGCCCCCAGGTCCTCCTCGCCGGCCACTACCAGAGTAGGACAATGAATCCGCGAAATCGCCCCGGCCAGGTCAAATGCCATGATGGCTTGGCACGTTCCGACGTACCCGTGCACGGGCGTGGCCAGCAGCATCTCGCGCACGCGGGCCACCTCCTGCGGATGCGCCCCCCGGAATGCCGCGCTGAACCAGCGCTGCATGGTGCTGTCGGCAACGCCCGCCATGCCGTGCGCTTCCACATGGCCGATGCGCTCATGCCACATCGGGTGGACATCCAGCGGCGTGCGGTTGACGGTCGCGGCCAAGGTCAACGACAGCAAGCGCTCGGGATGGCGCACGGCCGCGGTCTGGCCAATCATGCCGCCCACCGAGACCCCGACGAAATGCGCGGCCGGCACCTCCATCACATCCATCAGGCAGGCCGCGTCGTCGGCCAGGCGGATCATCGAGTAGGCGCCGATCGGCGCATCGCTCTGGCCGTGCCCGCGCAGGTCGTAGCGCAGCACGCGATAACGCGGTGCCAGGTGGCGCGCCGTGGCATCCCACAAGGTGTGATTGGCACCCAGCGCATGCGCCAGGACCACCCAGGGGCCGTCGCCCCCGTCGATGCGCACGTGCAGGCTGATATCGCCCACGCGCACGCGGCGGGTCTCGGATGGTGGCAGGGTGGCGCTCATGACGGGTCTCCGGATGTTGGTGAAAACACGGTGAACCACAGCGGCGGCCGATGCCGCAGCTGGCGGATGGCTTGAGGACGGCTTGCGGGCGGGCTTACGTCGGCCTGAAAACAGCTTGCAGGCTCAGCGCAGCGGTTCGCTGTCGCGATAAACGAGCTCGATCTGCGTGCCATCGGGCTCCGTCTGCCGCAGCTTCACTGGCATCCACTGCAGCGACTGCGCCAGCCACACTTCCACGCGCCGACGATCATTGGCATGGCGCGGCAGCCGCACGAAGTGCTTGGCCCGCACCAGGCCATGGCCAGTATCCACGTCCTCTTCCCCCACATACTGCACCTGCATGGGCTCCAGGTCACGCGTATCCGCCACATCGAAGGTTTCCGTCACGCCCGGCGTGGCGTAGCGCTGCGGATTGCCCCGCACCAGCCCCACCATTTGCAGGAACACGCTGAAACGGTCCTGGCCAGCGGCCGGCAGCGGCTCCTGCTTGCCGCGCCCCTCGAAGACGAGCATGCCGGCAGCGCGATCGAAGCGAGCCGCCTCGACACGGTTACGGCGGCTCTCCTCATAGCGCTCGGGCGCGAGGCCGCGCTCGTCGAGCGCGCCGGTGCTGTGAAAGGCAAAGCGGAACCACAACACCCGTGTCTCCACCGCGAGCTGGTAGTGCGCGCCGTCATGCTGCCAGCGGATCAGGCCATCCGGGTTCTGCACGCCATTGACGAAGCTGGCGTAGTGCAGCAGCGTGGATGGGGGCGCCGCGTAGCGAACGTTGTCAGGGGGCGCCGCGGCCGGCGCGGACGCGGGTGCCGCACTGCTCCCGGCGCCGCCAGCGGCGCTCGCCATGGAAGGGCCGGCACCAGGCGTGGCAAGCAGCGCCGGCGCCTCAGGGGCGGCTGGGGCTGCAACCGGGGGCTCAGGCGTGGGGGTGATCGTGGGCTCGACGCGCGCCGCCGGAGGCCGCTTTGGCGCGGCCGGGGCCGGGCGTGGCGGCGCGACGGGTGCCGGTGGCGCCGGCGGCGGCAGCAGGATGGCTTCGAGCGGCGGCGGCGCGGTCGGGTCCCGCGGCAACCCGGGCATATGCAGCAGGCCCAGCACCGCCAGCAGGTGGGCGGCCAGCACCAGCGCAAGCGCAACCGCCCAGCGCAGGCGGCGCGAGGTCGGCTTACGGGTGAGGGCCGTTCGGCCCGCTCGTCGGGCTGCCACCAAGATAACCAAGCTCCGAAGAAATCTGCCGGGCAATATCGCGCACATGACGATCGACCGTACCACCCCATTCTGCATCGAATACGCTCTGCGCGCCCAGCACGATCAGCGCCATCGCCACGTGACCGTTGGCATCGAACACCGGCATCGAAAACGCATTGATGCCCGGCAGCACGCCACCCTTCACCCGCGCCGCGCCGTGGGCGCGAACGTCTTCGCAGACCACGTCATAGTCGGCCAGCGAGCGCGGCAGGTCCGGAATATCGTCATGGCCGCGCTCCGCCAGTTCCCGTTCGACCAGCGGGCGCGTCTGTTGTTTCGGCAGGTAGGCGCCGTACAGCCTGCCGGTGGCGGAGTTGAGCATGGGCATCACGTCGCCCAGGCGCAGGCTGACCGTGACCGGGTGGCTGGATTCTTCCCAGTGCACGATGGTCGGGCCGTGGTTGCCCCAGACGGCGATGCCGATGGTCTGGTCCATCTCGTCGCGCAACTGCGACAGGATCGGGCGGGCCTTCTTGACAGGATCAAGCCGATTGAGGCCGGCGAGGCCCAGTTGCAGCGCGAACGGCCCGAGGTCGTAGCGCCCGCCAACCGGGTCCTGCATCACCATGCCGAGCCGCTGGAAGCTGACCAGGTAGCGATGCGCCTTGGCCGGATTCATGTCGGCGGCGGCGGCGAGGTCGCGCAGCATCATGGCGCGCGGCGATGCCGCCAGCGCCTGCAGCAGCTTGAAGCCAACCTCGATCGACTGGATGCCGGAACGCAACTTGGAATCGTCTTCTTCAGGTTCAGTCATGCGGCAACGGGGGGCAAGAAATTGAAAAAGAATTGCATTAATCACACGTACCGGCTGCGCGCACGCAAAGCAATCATGCCGCCCGGCCCATAAATTTACTATAGCGAAATCGATTTACCAATTTTTAAACCGTCGGTAGACTTTGAGCGCACCTTTGAGCGCACATATACAGGTCGGGGCGAATCGATATCTTCGGCACCGGCCAATACCGGCGCGGGCATGCCGCCATCCAATCCAGATGGCGCGGCGCGGCCGCTTTCTACAGGAGACGAAGATGACCCGCCTTTCCCCCGTCGGCCAACGCCCCGCCCTGCCAGCATGGCGCGCCTGCGCTGCGCCGCTGCTAGCCGCGCTGACGCTGGGCGCCGCCGCGTTCCAGCCCGCCTGCGCCGCCGACAACTGGCCCGCCCAGCCGATCCGCTGGGTCGTGCCCTATCCGGCGGGAGGCGGCACCGACGTCGTGGCGCGCACGCTGGGCCAGGCCATCACGCCGGCGCTGGGCCAGCAGGTGGTGATCGACAACCGCCCGGGCGCGGCCACCATCGTCGGCGCCGACGCGGTAGCGCATGGCAAGCCCGATGGCTACACGCTGCTGACCGCCGATACCGCCACCCTGGCGGCCAACCCGTCGCTGTACAAGAAGCTGCCCTACAACGCCGACAAGGACTTCGTGCATGTGGGGATGGTGGCGCGCTTTGCGCTGATCCTGGTGGCAACGCCGAACTTCCCGGCGCGCACGCTCAAGGAAGCCATCGATTACGTGCAGAAGAACCCCGGCAAGGTGAATTTCGCCTCGCCGGGCGCGGGCAGCCCGCACCACCTGGCCATGGAGTTGTTCATGGACCAGACCAAGACCAGGATGACCCACGTGCCCTACAAGGGCGCCGCGCCGGCGGTGCAGGACCTGCTCGCCGGCCAGGTCGAACTGATGTTCCTTGACCTCGCCTCCGGCCAGCAGAACGTGGCGGCCGGGAAGGTGCGCGCGCTGGGCGTGGCCACGCCCAGGCGCCTGACGGCGCTGCCTGCGGTGCCGACGGTGGCCGAAGCCGGCGTGCCCGGCTTCGAAGCCTATGCCTGGCAAGGCGTGGTGGCGCCGGCCGGCACCCCCAAGCCGGTGGTGACCCGCCTGAACGCCGAGCTGGTGAAGGCGCTCAAGAGCGCCGACGTGCAGAAGCGCTTCGAAGGCATCGGCGTGGAGCCGGTCTCCAGCACGCCCGAGGAGTTCGCGCAGTACGCGCATGCCGAAGCCGAGCGCTGGGGCAAGCTGATCAAGGCCAAGGGCATCACGGTAGACTAGCGGGCTGCTTTTTCAGCTTTTCCGCTTTTTCCGCTTGATCTGCTTTTTTTCTAACGCACCGCATACATGAAACTCGCCACCCTCAAGGACGGCTCGCGCGACGGCCAGCTCGTGGTTGTCTCGCGCGACCTGAAGACCGCCCACTATGTCAACGATGTCGCCGGCAAGCTCCAGACCGTGCTGGATGACTGGAACTTCTACGCGCCGCAACTGCAGGACGTCTACGATGCCCTGAACGCGGGCCGCGCGCGCCACCCCTTCGCCTTCGACCCCAGGGCGTGCATGGCGCCGCTGCCGCGCGCCTACCAGTGGGCCGACGGCTCCGCCTACGTCAACCACGTGGAACTGGTGCGCCGCGCGCGCGGCGCCGAGATGCCGCCGGAGTTCTGGACCGATCCGCTCATGTACCAGGGCGGCTCCGACGACATGATCGGCCCGCATGACGATATCGTGTGCACCAGCGAAGCCTTCGGCATCGACTTCGAGGCCGAGGTCGCCGTCATCACCGGCGACGTGAAGATGGGCGCCAAGCCCGAGCAGGCCGCCGACGCCATCCGGCTGATCATGCTGGCCAACGATGTATCCCTGCGCAACCTGATCCCCGCCGAGCTGGGCAAGGGCTTCGGCTTCTTCCAGAGCAAGCCGGCTACCGCCTTCTCGCCGGTAGCTGTCACGCCCGACGAACTGGGCGAAGCCTGGCGCGAGCGCCGCGTGCACCTGCCGATGACCGTCCACTGGAACAGCAAGAAGGTGGGCGCGCCCGACTGCGGCACCGACATGGTGTTCGATTTCGGCCAGCTCATCGCCCATATCTGCAAGACGCGCAATGTGCGCGCAGGCAGCATCGTCGGCTCGGGCACCATCTCCAACGTCGACCGCAGCAAGGGCTACTGCTGCATCGCCGAGAAGCGCATGCTGGAGATCATCGACGGCGGCCAGCCGGTCACCGGCTTCATGAAGTTCGGCGACGCGGTCAAGATCGAGATGTTCGATGCGCAAGGCCGCTCGGTGTTCGGCGCGATCGACCAGCTGGTGTCGGCGAAGGGCTGAAGCTGAAGCTGAGGGAAACGCCGCGGGCCACGCTGCTTGCCGCTGGCCGCGCGGCGATGGGAGTGCTTATAATTGACCGACCGAACGGTTGGCTAATTGCCATCGACTGCGCCAGGCAGCCACCGGCGGCGACCCGGGCCGTTTTTCGCGGCCCGGCCCCCACGCGTCACCAAGGAATGGCCCCGGCCATCGCTGCCTCATGACCGCAATCCCTCCGCAAGCGCCCACGCCTTCGTCCACCCCGATCTCGTCCGGCACGGACAACGTGGACGACGCGCCGTTGTCGCCACGCTACGATCGCTACCAGGCGCTGACCCTGCGCCGGCATGGCCCCATCCTCGAGATCGTGATGGGTGCGCAACAGTCCGCCAACCGCAAGCTGGCCACAGCCGATGCCAATATGCACCGCGAGCTGGCCGAGATCTGGCGCGACGTGTCGGCCGACCCGGACGTGCGCGTGGCGCTGATCCGCGGCGAAGGCAAAGGCTTTTCGGCCGGCGGCGACCTGTCCCTGGTGGAAGACATGGCCAACGATTTCGCCACCCGCACCCGCGTGTGGCACGAGGCCCGGGACCTGGTCTACAACGTGATCAATTGCGACAAGCCGATCGTGTCGGCCATGCACGGCCCGGCGGTCGGCGCTGGGCTGGTGGCCGGCCTGCTGGCCGATATCTCGATCGCGGCCAGGACCGCGCGCATTGTCGATGGCCATACGCGCCTGGGCGTGGCGGCGGGGGACCATGCCGCAATCGTGTGGCCCCTGCTGTGCGGGATGGCCAAGGCCAAGTACTATCTGATGCTGTGCGAGTCGGTGAGCGGCGAAGAGGCCGAGCGCATCGGGCTGGTGTCGCTGACCGTGGACGAAGAGGAACTGGTCGAGCGCGCCTTCGACGTGGCGCGCCGGCTGGCCGCCGGGTCGCAGACGGCGATCCGCTGGACCAAGTACGCACTGAATAACTGGCTGCGCATGGCGGGCCCCTCGTTCGATGCCTCGCTGGCGCTGGAATTCATGGGCTTTGCCGGCCCCGATGTGCAGGAAGGCGTAGCCAGCCTGCGGCAAAAGCGGCCGCCGCAGTTCGAGTAACACATGTAGTTCCGATCAATGCAGTTCCGCAGCCGGCGCCGCCGGCTGCCGACCCCCGGAGGCGAGACCATGTTCGGCCAGATTCCAGATTTCACCAACGGCTTCGAGTTCCTCCGCAAGATGTGGGGCAGCGCCGCCGGCATGCCGGGCGGCCTGATGCCTGGCCTGCAGGCCATGACCCCACCGATGAACCTGGAGGACGTCGACAAGCGCATCCATGACCTCAAGGCCGTGGAAGGCTGGCTGCAGCTCAACACCAACCTGCTGCGCACCACCATCCAGGGCCTGGAGGTGCAGCGCGCCACGCTGGTGGCGCTGCAGACCATCGGCACCGCGCTCTCGCCGGAGGCGATGCAAAGCGCAATGGAAAACGTGGCGCGCGCGGCCGGCTCGCCCAGCGCGGCGCCCTACCAGCAACCCGCCGAGCCCCCTGCGGCCAGGCGTGTCTGGCCCGAGCCTACGGTCGAGGAAAACGAGGACGAGGAAGACAACGGCCCCGATGCGCCCGAAGCCGGCCAGGCGCAAGAGCCGGCCGCAGCATCCGGCCACGCTGCCGGCCCGGGTGACGCCGCCCCGCCGGATGCCAGCCTGTGGTGGGATGTGCTGCAGCAGCAGTTCAACCAGATCGCCAGCAGCGCCGCCACCGCCAGCATGTCGCCGTTTGGTAATCTCGGCAACCTGGGCGCCTTTGGCATGCCGGGCATGCCGGGCATGCCCGGCACGCCCGCGCCCGAAGCCGCGCCTGCGCCCTCCCCCGCTCCCGCCGCCAGGCCGGAAGGCAAGGCGCCTGCCAACAAGGCCAGGCCGGCCCACCAGCCAGCCAGCAAGGCAGCCGGCAAGGCAGCCGGGGCCAAGCCGGCCGCCAAACCCGCGCCCAAAGCCACACGTCCGGCCAGCAAGAAATCCGCGGCGGCCAAGCCCGCCGAGCCGCAAGGCAGCGCCAACGGCTCGGCCGATACTTCCGGCGAGCCGTCCTGAGCCTGAGCCGCGCCTGGCCACGCGACACCAGGGGAACCCCGTGATCCAACTTCGGAGCCGACGCCTGCAGTGAAGACCACCTCGCTGATCATGATGGGCGGCGGCGCCCGCGCCGCCTACCAGGCCGGTGTATTGCGCGGCCTCGCGCGCATCGCCGCGCAGCACGGCCGCGATCGTGGCCGCATTCCCTTCGACATCATCTGCGGCACGTCGGCCGGCGCCATCAACGGCGCCGGCATGGCGATCAACGCGGCCAACTTCCGCACCGCGGCCGATAGCCTGGCCGCGCTGTGGAGCGGCATCCATGCCGAGGACGTTTACCGCACCGGCATCGTCGGCGTGGGCGCATCCGGCGCGCAGTGGCTCTCCGCGCTGGCCTTCGGCTGGGCCATCCGGCGCGCGCCGCGGGCGCTGTTCGACAACGCGCCGCTGGGCGGCCTGCTCGGCGAACTGTTCGACCCCGAGCGGGTGCAGGCCAGCCTGGACGCCGGCGACCTCCAGGCCTTTGCCGTGACGGCGCTGTCCTATACCACCGGGCGCCACGTCACTTTCTACCAGTCACACCGCCGCATCCATCCGTGGCACCGCAGCCAGCGGCTGGCCGTGGAAGCCAGGATCGGCGTGGACCACCTCCTGGCGTCGTCCTCCATCCCCTTCCTGTTCCCCGCGCTGCCGCTGGAACTCGAAGGCCACCACGAGTGGTTCGGCGATGGCACCATGCGCCAGATGTCGCCCCTGTCGCCGGCTATCCACCTGGGCGCGTCTCGCATCCTGGCCATCGGCGCGGCCTCCCGCCAGCGTCCCGGCTGGTTCGACACCGTGCCGGCCGGCGGCTACCCGTCGCTGGCGCAGGTGGGCGGCCAGGCCCTGGCCAGCATCTTCCTTGACGGGCTCAGCGCTGACCTGGAACGGCTGCAGCACATCAACAGCCTGCTCTCGCGCATGCCGGAGATCGCCAACGACCGCGAAGGCTGGCGCCCGGTGCAGGTGATGACGATCTCGCCCAGCGAGCCCATCGAGTCCATTGCCGCGACGCATGTGCAACAGCTGCCCCGCACCGTGCGCGCCCTGCTGACGCCGTTGGGCGGCACCGAAGCGCGCGGCGCGGCCTTTGCCAGCTACCTGCTGTTCGAGCCCGAGTTCACCCAGGCCCTGATCGACCTGGGCGAGAAAGACGCCTTGGCGCAACAGCACGAACTCGCGGCGTTCCTCTATGATGTGATCCCGCCCGATGATGGCGACGACACGAACGCAACGCCCGCGCGGACGGTTACACTTGATGTCGAACCACCCGCCGGTGTGACGGCCTGACTTAAGGGCACAACAGGCTCGCCGCATCGCCGGACTTGGTGCAGAGCAACGCATAGCGCTCTTTTTCGCACGAATAAAAGCAGGGAAAGGCGCGATATTCGCCCATAAATTGGGCATCGTGCGGGTTCAGCCGCAAACACCCCCTTCCTTTGCGCTTAAAAAGGGCATTGGGAATAATTCGCATCTGGTAGAATCTGCCCGTAATTTCAAAGGCTTACCATGCTCTACCCCGAACTGTTCAAATCGCTGGAAGCGGTACGTTGGCACATGGACAAGGACATCCCCTGGGATTCCTTCGACCCGAGCCTGCTCACTGACGACCAGGCCAAGACGATCCGCATGAATGCCATCACGGAATGGTCGGCCCTGCCCGCCACCGAGATGTTCCTGCGCGACAACCGCCACGATTCCGACTTTTCGGCCTTCATGAGCATCTGGTTCTTTGAAGAGCAGAAGCATTCGCTGGTGTTGATGGAATACCTGCGCCGCTTCCGCCCGGACCTGGTGCCGACCGAAGAAGAACTGCACGCCGTGCGCTTCGAGTTCGACCCGGCCCCGCCGCTGGAAACCCTGATGCTGCATTTCTGCGGCGAGATCCGCCTCAACCACTGGTACCGCCGTGCCGCCGAATGGCACACCGAGCCGGTGATCAAGCAGATCTACCGCACCCTGTCGCAGGATGAAGCCCGCCACGGCGGCGCCTACCTGCGCTACATGAAAAAGTACCTGAACCAGTTCGGCGACAGCGCCCGCTCGGCCTTCGCCAAGATCGGCGTGCTGATGGCCTCTGCCCGCCGCACTGAAAAGCCGCTGCACCCGACCAACCTGCACGTCAACAAGGCGTTGTTCCCCAACGACACCATCCAGTCGCGCCTGCCGGACCCGGACTGGCTCGAGCACTGGCTCGACGAGCAGATCCGCTTCGACGAAGGCTGGGAGAAGAAGGTGATCGAGCGGATCCTGCACAATATGTCGCTGCTGTTCGAGCGCACTTTCGAGACCGTGCAGGATCTGAACCGGTATCGGAAGGAGTTGAATGTGCGGTTGCAGGCGGCGGGGGGTGCGCAGCCGGCGCAGGCATAAGGTTGGTTTTTTGGCTGGGGGGTGGTTTTGGCGCCTTCGGCGGGACGGGCCCCATCGGATGATGGGGTTTTGTTTTTTGGGGTGTTGGAATTTGAGTGGTGGTTGGTTGTGGCTGCAACTGCAACGGCTTAACTTCAACTACAACTTCAACTGCAGTTTCACCACCCCTGCGGGGAGGCGACCTACTTTTTTGTCTTGCCAAAAAAGTAGGCAAAAAAGGCGCGCCGGATGGGGCGACACCCCCTCGGGATTTCACCAAAAGAGCGGCCGGGACCCAAACTCGCATCGCCTTAAGGCGATACTCAGACATGGGTCCCTCTTCTCCGCTCTTTTGGTGAAATCCCGAGGCGCCCCATACGGCCTCTGAACACCTACACGGCTCGCTTCGCATCGCGCTTGGGTGTTTCCCGCCCCCAGGCGGGAAACACAGCCGACCCAGTGGGATCAAATCACTATTCGGTGTAGCCGTGATTTGCGCCCCCAGGCGAAAATCACCTGCCCGCGATGCGAAGCGAGCCGTCTGGGTTTTCATCTCCCGTTATGGGGCGCCTCGTCGCCGGGCGAAAGGAGCGGAAACGAGGAGGCCATGTTTGAGTATCGCCTTAAGGCGATGCGAGTTTGGCCTCCGGCCGCTCTTTTCGTCCGGCGACGAGGAGGCTTTCGCCCCATCCGGGTCGCTTCTTTGCCTACTTTCTTGGCGAGACAAGAAAGTAGGTCGCCTCCCCGCAGGGGAGGTGAAACTGCCTTTGACTTTCAGCCTTTGACCTTGACGTTAAGCCGTTGCAGCTGAAGTTGCAGCCAAAGCTACAGTTGACATTGAAGTCCACCCCCCACCCGAACACAATCGCATAACCCTCCGCCGCCCAAACACAACGACAACGCCTCTCCCTCCCGCCATGTCCACCTTCGAATCCAAGCTAGTCCCACCCGACAACCCAACCGCGCTAGCGGAAAAACTAGCCCCCCTCCCCCGCCCGCTAGTCTTCACCAACGGCGTCTTCGACATCCTCCACCGCGGCCACGCCACCTACCTGGCGCAAGCCAAGGCCCTGGGCGCCAGCCTGGTAGTCGGCGTCAACAGTGACGCGTCAGTGCGCATGCTCGGCAAGGGTGACGACCGTCCCCTGAACCACGAATCGGATCGCATGGCGCTGATCGCGGCGCTGGCATCGGTGGATCTGGTCGTGATGTTCCGCGAGAAAACGCCGGTCGAGCTGATCCGGCTGGTGCGCCCGGACATCTATGTCAAGGGCGGCGACTACGACATCGATACGCTGGAAGAAACCCGCCTGGTGCGCAGCTGGGGCGGCCAGGCGCATGCCATCGCGTTCCTGCACGACCGCTCCACCACCAAGCTGCTGTCCAAGGTACGCCAAGGCAGTTGAGCCAAGCAGCAAGCTGCTGATGCACCGCTCAGGTGCAGGTCAGCAAATCCTGCGCGCCATAGCGCTGGCGCATCTCGTCCAGCCGCGTGCGCAGTGCCGCGTCGGCGTTGCGCACGCGCAGCCACTGGCGCGTCAGCGGATGCGGGGTATCGGTCAGTACCGCGGTGCGCACGCCGTGCTCGCGCAGGTTGTCGAGGAAATGCTCGGCATGCTCGCGCTCCTGGAACAAGCCCAGCGACACCGTATAGGTTTCCGGCGAGCCGGCGCTGACCACCGATACATCGGTGATATTGCGCCGGCGCAACTCGCCGAGCTTGCGCTGCAGGTTCTCGCGCGAGGCCTGCGGCGGCAGGTGGACCCACCAGCGCGCCTGCTCCTGCCGCTCGAACTGTTCCACGCGCCAGGCGCCGGGCGGCGCGCCGGCCAGCTCATCGGCCACCTTGCGCACCAGTTCCCCGTTGAAACCTCCGATCTCGACGCAAGCCATGGCTGGCGCGGCGGCTTGGGGGGTGGCTGCGGTTGTTGTCGTGGTTGTGGTTGCGGCTGCCGCAGTGGCGGGCTCGGAGGCCGCCCGCTTGCCGCTCGCCTGCGGCATCTGGCGCAAGCGTTCGGCGCGCGCCTGCTGGGCAGCGCGTTCGGGCTCTCGCGCGCTTTCCAGCCAGCCGGCCAGCGGCTGTGGGCCGAACGCGCCCAGTATGGCAGCCAGCAGCAGCGCATTGACCGGGACCAGCAGGATTAAAAGGCTTCGTTGGAGCATTGGGGGCGATGCAGGGATGGAGCGACGGGTGAATACAGCGATGCGGTGTGATGCGGATCAGCCCGCTGTGCCGAGCGCACTTTGCGAGGCCATCACATGCAGGCCGAGCAACACGAGATTGTCGTGCATCTCGAACGGCATGGAGAGCGCGTTTGCCAGCACATGGCGAGCGCCGCCGGAGAGCAGGCAGCGCACCGGCCCGCGCTCGCACAGCGCGCGCCAGGTGCGCTCAACGGCACCTGCCTGGGCCGCCAGGCAGCCGGCTGCGATCGCGTCGCGGGTGTTGTCGGCCCAGGGCGTGGCCAGCCCGGCATCGCTCACGTCCAGGGACGGCAATTGTGCTGTGTTGCGCGCCAGCGCGCCCAGCATCAGGTCCAGGCCGGGCAGGATCAGGCCGCCTTCGAAACGGTCCTGCGCGCTCACCACGTCGAGCGTGGTGGCGGTGCCGGCGGTGACGATCAGCAAAGCGCCCTCGGGGCGGTAGCAGCGCGCGCCGATGCTGCCGATCCAGCGGTCGACGCCGAGCTGCGTGGGCTCGCGGTAGCCGTTGACGAGGCCGCCGAAGCGCGGGCCCGAGCGTACCCAGTTCACACCGATGCCAGGGCCGAACACGGTGTCGAGCGTGGCTTGCAGGCTGGCCGCGATGGCCGGGCCGGCCACGTTGCTGACCCACACCAGCGGCTGCGCGCCGGCCGCGCGCAGCGACGCCCATTGCGCCACCAGCGTGGCCACCTCGCCGTGGGCCACCGCGCCGCCGTGCGGCCAGGGCGTGGGCAATGGCGTCTCGCGCAGCACGGCGCCGGACCAGGCCTCGTCGCACCAGGCCCATTTCAGGCGAGTGTTGCCGATATCGATCAGCAGTTGCGGAACACGCGGCATACCGGCACTGGTGCCGCTCATGCGCCTGCCCCTTTGTCCGCCGCTTTGTCCGCCCCTTTTTCCGCCAAGCGCAGCGACACTTCGCCGCTGGAAATGCGCTCCAGGCCCGAGCGCGTTTCCAGCAGCAAGTGGCCGTCGCCATCAACGCCGCGCGCCAGGCCTTCGGCCTGCACGCGGCCGTCGTGCAGCAGGCGCACCGGCTGGTCGCGATAGGCATCGCGCGCGGACCAGCGGGGCGCCATCGGCGCGAAGCCCTGCGCCAGGAAGTCCTCGCGCATCACCGCGAGCCGGTTCAGCACCGCAGCCATCAGCACGGTGGGATCGCAGCCCGGCAGGAATTCGGTCACGCCGGCCAGGCTGCGCCCGAGCGCGGCTTCCATCTGCGCATCGCGCACCAGGTTCAGGCCAATGCCGACCACGGCCCAGACCCGCTGTGGCCCCGCCGGCACCGACTCGATCAGGATGCCGGCCAGCTTGCGGCCGTCGATCTGCAGGTCGTTAGGCCATTTCAGGCCAACCGCGGCGCCAAGGCGCGCATCGCAGTCGCCCAGCGCCTCGGCCAGCGCCAGCCCTACCGCCAGGCTCAGCCCGCTCAACTGCGAGGGCGCCAGCGGCAAGGGCAGCGCCACCGAAAACGTCAGCCCCGCCTGGCCTTGCCAGGGACGCCCCTGGCGGCCCCGCCCGGCGGTCTGCCGATAGGCCAGGCGCAGCGTGGCGAACTCGGTCCACGGCGCGTTGCGGCAGGCCAGCGTCAGGTCGGCGTTGGTGGAACCGGTCTCGTCGACCACGCCGAGGGCCCAGCCGCGCGCGGAGCCGGTGAGCGCGGCGCGCAGGCGATCGGGGTCGATGCGCCAGGCTTGCGCGGCAGCGGCGGGCGCAGCAAGCGGGTCTGGCGTGGGCAAGGATTTGTCAGCGGACATGCGTTTCGACGATGGATAACACAATGGGCACAAGCAGCTAAGCATTGTAGCCGTGCGAATCCACGGCTGAGGCGCTGCGCACGACCGCTGACGCTGCGGGTGGCATAGAATCGGGACTTGCCCATCACTTCTCCCCCTCCTTTGGAAAGCCCTACCACGCCAGCCATAGAAGTGACGCGCGCGGACGGAGCGCAAACCGTGCAACTGCGCGGCGACTGGACAGCGCTTGCGCTGTCCGATTGCCACCGCGCCCGCGCGCTGCGCAACGAGCTGCACACGATCGCCGCGGACGCGCACTGGTCGCTGGCAAGCCTCGCCCGGCTCGATCACATCGGCGCACAGCTGATGTGGCAGGCCTGGGGCGGCAAGCTGCCCGAGAAGCTCGAAGCCAACGAAGCCCAGCGCCGCGTCTTTACCCGCATCGCCGGGCTGCGCCGCGAGAACTGGAAGAAGCATATGGTGGACCGGTTCAATCCGGTGACCCTGTTCGGCGCCTCGATCCTGTCGATGTTCTCGCAACTCGGCAATGGCGTGACCATGCTGGGCCAACTGGCCTTCGACCTGCTGCGCCTGGCGCGCGCGCCGCAGCGCGGCCCCTGGCGCGAGATCTCGGCCAATATCTACAACGTCGGCTACAAGGCACTCGGCATCACGGCACTGGTCGGTTTTTTGATTGGCATCGTGTTGTCGTACCTGTCGGCCAACCAGCTGCGCACCTTTGGCGCGAGCATCTTTATCGTCAACATCCTCGGCATGGCGGTGATCCGCGAGCTGGGCCCGGTGCTGGCGGCCATCCTGATTGCCGGGCGCTCGGGCTCGGCAATCACCGCGCAGATCGGCGTGATGCGGGTCACCGAGGAGCTCGATGCGATGCGCGTGATGGGCATCTCGCACGGCTTCCGGCTGATCATGCCGCGCGTGATCGCGCTGGCCATCGCCATGCCGCTGCTGGTGGCCTGGACCGACGTGCTGGCGCTTACCGGCGGCATGCTGGCCGCGCACTTGCAGCTGGATATCAGCGCGGCCTTCTTCCTGCGCGCGCTGCCCGATGCGGTGCCGGTGGCCAACCTGTGGATGGGCCTGGGCAAGGGCGTGGTGTTCGGCATCCTGATCGCGCTCACCGCCTGCCATTTCGGCTTGCGCATCGAGCCCAACACGCGCAGCCTGGGCGAAGGCACCACCGCCTCGGTGGTGACCTCGATCACCGTTGTGATCGTGGCCGATGCCATCTTCGCCATCCTGTTCAAGGACATCGGCTTATGACTACCGCCACGACCGCCACCGCAACGCCGCCCTCGGGGACCGTGCAGCACGCCCCGCGCACCACCGTGATCGAGGTACGCGACCTGGTCAAGCGCTTTGGCGAGGCGGTTGTGCACGACCACCTCAACCTCGATGTGTACCGGGGCGAAGTGCTGTCCATCGTCGGCGGCTCGGGCAGCGGCAAGACCGTGCTGCTGCGCCAGATCGTGGGGCTGGAGCGGCCCACCTCCGGCACCATCCGTGTGTTCGGCGAGGACCTGACCAAGCTCGACGCCGCCCGGCTGCAAGCCCTGCGCAACCGCTGGGGCCTGCAGTTCCAGCGCGGCGCGCTGTTCTCCGCGCTGTCGGTGATCGACAACATCGCGCTGCCGCTGCGTGAACTTCGCACCCTGCCCGACGATCTCATCTGCGCGGCGTCGCTGCTCAAGCTGCAACTGGTGGGGCTGTCGGCGCGGGACGCGGACAAGATGCCGTCCGACCTGTCCGGTGGGATGATCAAGCGCGTGGCGCTCGCGCGTGCCCTGGCCCTGGAGCCGGAACTGGTGTTCCTGGACGAGCCCACCGCCGGGCTGGACCCGATGGCCTCGGACGACTATGTGGCGCTGATCCGCGAACTGCGCCGCGAGCTGGGCCTGACCGTGGTGATGGTGACGCACGACCTCGACACCCTGGTGGCGCTGTCGGACCGCGTCGCGGTGCTGGCGGACCACAAGGTACTCGCCGCGCTGCCAATCCGGGAACTGGTGCATATCGACCACCCGTTCATCCACGAATATTTCCTGGGCGAGCGCGGGCAGCGCGCCATGCAGGCGCTCCCGGCTTTGCCGGACGCGGCGCGCGCGGCAAAGCATGCGGCAACACCCGCAGGCCCGCAATCTGGAGAAGCATGATGGAAAACAAGTCGCACGCCTTCCTGGCCGGCGTGTTCACGATTGGACTCGCCGTCCTGGTGCTGTTCGCGATCTTCTGGTTCAGCAGCGACCACGCGGTGCGCGTGCCGTATGACCTGATCACCCGCTCCACCGTCAATGGGCTGGGGCCGCAGGCCGACGTCAAGTACCGCGGGCTGGACGTGGGCAAGGTGGTGTCGATCCGCTTCGATCCGACCGTGCCGGGCCAGATCATCGTGCGCATCAGCGTCAACCAGGACACCCCGATCACCCACACCACCTATGCCACGCTCGGTTTCCAGGGCGTGACCGGAATCGGCTACGTGCAGCTCGACGACACCACCGCGCAGGAAGGCGGCGCGCCGTCGCCGCACCTGGCCACCTCCTCCAGGTCGGTGGCGCGCATCATCATGCGGGCCGGCTTCTTCGAAGAGCTGGAAAAGCGCGGCGACAGCTTGCTCACGCAACTGGAAACGATCATGGGCTCGCTGAATGACATGTTCCAGGCCGACAACCGGCGAGACCTGATGGAGGCGATCCGCTCGGTGCACAAGACCGCCGACGACTACTCGCAACTGGCCAGCTCGATCTCGCCAGCCGTGCGCCAGCTGCCACAGGTGACCGAGAACCTCAACGCCACGCTGGCCTCCACGCGGCACCTCACCCAGGAGCTGGCCAGCCCCAACGGGCCCGTGATGCGCACCGTCGACCGCGTCGGGCGCGACCTGCAGGGCGCCGCCGATTCCGTGCAGTCGGCCGCTGGCGGCGTCTCGCAAGACACGCTGCCGCAGATCAACGGGCTCGCGCGCGACGCGCGCCAGACCATGCGCAGCATCGACCGTGCCGCCAGCCAGTTCAACGACAGCCCGCGCAGCGTGCTGTTTGGCGGCCCCGCCGCCGTGCCGGGCCCGGGCGAGCCTGGCTTCCAGGCCCCCTGACGCGGACCGCAAGCCCTCATGCCGCGCACCTACGCACTCGCCGCACGCCCGCCACGCCTGGCCCGCCAGGCTGGCGCTGCGAATCCTTCGAGCAAACCAAGGCACATCATGATGCGCAATGCCCAAACCCGGCCGGACGGACGCGACACGCCCGGCACCTTCGCCTTGCCGCGCCGGCTGGCTGCCGGCGTTGCGCTGGCCTGCCTGCTGCTGGGCGGTTGTGCCCTGACGCCGTCCACGCCCACCATCACCTACGATCTGGGCCCGCCGACAGGAGCCGCACCTGACGCCGCGCACCTGCCCAAGATGCGCGTGGCACAGACCGATGGCCCTACCTGGCTGGACGGCAACTCGCTGTATTACCGGCTGCACTACGCCCAGGCGGAGCGCCTGCAGCCCTATGCCACGCAGCGCTGGGTGATGTCGCCGGTGCGCCTGTTCGACGACCGCCTGCGCGAAGCCGTGGCCTCGCGCGGCGCACTGACCTGGTTCGGCGACACTGCCGCGCCGGCGCTCAAGATCGACGTGCTGGAGTTCGAGCAGGTGTTCGACAGCGCCAGCGCCAGCCGCGGCGTGATCCGCGTGCGCGCCACGGTATTTCGCAGCGGGCTGATCGGGCAGAAGACCTTCGTGGTCGCGCAGCCCGCCGCCACAGCCGATGGCGCCGGCGGCGTCAAGGCACTTGCCACCGGCAGCGATGCCGCCATTGCGGCGATCCTGGACTGGGTGGCAACGCTGCCGCTGCAGTAAGCGGGCCGCGCATGGCATCGGCTCCCGCGCCGCTCGCTCCCCCGCCACCGCCACCGCGCCACTCGCCGCTGGCGCGGGTGGGGCTGTTGTGCTTCGCCCTGCTGGTGGTCTATGGCAGCCTGTACCCGTTCACGGGCTGGACCGACAACGGCATCTCCGCGCTGGCTTTCCTCACCGCGCCCAAGCCCCGCTACCTGACCGGGTTCGATCTCATCACCAACGTGCTGGGCTACTGCCCGCTTGGCGCGCTGGTGGTGCTGTCCCTGCACCCGCGCATCTCCGGCGTGCGCGCCGTGCTGCTGGCGCTGGTGGCGGGCACACTGCTGTCAGGCACCATGGAAGCGCTGCAGACCTGGCTGCCCAACCGCGTCTCGTCCAATATCGACCTGATGACCAACGCGCTGGGCGCCCTGCTGGGCGGCGCAGCGGTGGCGCCCTTCTCGGCCGCGCTGATCGATCGCGGCTCGCTGCGCCAGTTGCGCATGGCGTGGTTCGAGCCGCACGCCAGCTTTGCCATCATCCTGATCCTGCTGTGGCCGTTCGCGCAGATCTTTCCGCAGGATCACCTGTTCGGCATGGGCGCGATCGTGCGCGAGTGGCTGACCGACCCCGACTCCTGGCCCGTGCAGTGGCTGCAAGGCGTATTTCCGGGGCTGCCCGACCTGATCGAGAAAATCGGCCTGCTGCGGCCGGACGACGTGCAAGGCCAGCAGTTGCTGGAGTCTCTCGTCACCGGATGCGGCTGGGTGGGCACCGGGCTGTTTGCCTCGATCGCCATGCGCAGGCAGGCGCCGATGCTGCGCATCCTGGCGGCCTTGCTGGCCAGCGCGCTGCTGCTCAAGGCGGTGGTGGCCGAGATGCAGTTCCCGGACGACAACGCCTTCAACTGGCTGTCCGAAGGCGGTCGCTTTGCCCTGTTGACGGGCTCGCTGATGCTGGTTTTGCTGCTGCGCCTGCCGCGCTGGCTGCGCGGCGCGCTGGCACTCGCCACGCTGATGCTGCTGGTGATGCTGTCCAACCTGCTGCCCGCCAATCCGTACTCCTGGATTTCGGAACAGGGCTGGCGGCTGGGCCGGTTCATCCACTTCAACAGCCTGTCGCAATGGCTGGGATGGATGTGGCCGTTCGTGGCGCTGTGCTACCTGATCTGGCGCTTCGAGCAATTCCAGCTGGATCGCCGCAGCCTGCGGCGTGCGCGCCGCAAGGCGAAGCGGCTGGCGGCGCGCGCAAGTGATGGCGGCGGCGATGGCAACAATCGGGAGAATCGAGACAATCGGGAGGATGCCAGGCCGCCGGGCGACTGAGCGGCGCCTCAGTGCGTCTGGCCGCCCTGCTCGCGGATATCGTTGGTGGTGGCAAGCGCCGTGGTCACCGCGCAGCGGATGCCTTCGATCATCAACGCCAGCGACAGGCTGGGCTGCCCCGGATGGCGCGCCGCCTGTTCAGGCAGATAGGGAATATGGATGAAGCCGCCACGGATACCGGCAGGCACGCCTTGCGTGGCAAGCAGGTGCATCAAGCCGTAGAACACGTGGTTGCAGACGAAGGTGCCTGCGGTCTGCGACACCGATGCGGGCACGCCCGCGGCGCGCATGTCGCGCACGATGGCCTTGATCGGCAGGCTGGAGAAATACGCCGCCGGGCCCTCCTCGGCGATGCGGGTGTCGACGGGTTGCGCGCCGGCGTTGTCGGCAATGCGCGCATCGTCGACATTGATCGCCACGCGCTCCACCGACATCTCGGGGCGCCCGCCCGCCTGCCCCACCGCGATCACCAGCACGGGATGGATCGCGTCGAGCAGGTCCGCCAGCGCATCGTTGGCCGCGCCGAACACGCAGGGCAACTGGCGCGCGACGATGATCGCGGCGTCCAGGTCATCGGGCCCGTTGCCGATGCGCACGCCGTCAAGCGCGCGCACCGCTTCCCAGGAAGGATTGATGGGCTCGCTCTCGAACGGCTCGAAGCCGGTCAGCAGCACGGTACGCATGGCAGGGACTCCCGGCCAGAGGCCCGGTTGCCCGGGCCCCTGGCCAATCTTTCGCGGCGGGGCCGCGTTCTTACATCAGGAAATACAGCAGCGCGATATTGGCCACCAGGATCATCAGCGCGGTTGGCACCTGCGCCCGGATCACGGCGTTCTTGTCATCAAGCTCCAGCAGCGCGGCCGGCACGATGTTGAAGTTGGCCGCCATCGGCGTCATCAGCGTGCCGCAGTAGCCGGAGAACATGCCGATGGCCGCCATCACCGCCGGGTTGCCGTGGAACATGTTCACCAGGATGGGCACGCCGATGCCGCCGGTCATCACCGGGAAGGCGGCAAAGCCATTGCCCATGATCACGGTAAAGAGCGCCATGCCCACGCAGTACACCACCACGGCCACGAGCTTGTAGTCCATGTTGATATAGGCCGTGGTCAGGTGCGCCACCGCCTTGCCCACACCGGCATCGGCGAACACCAGGCCCAGCATGGCCAGCATCTGCGGCAGCACCAGCGCCCAGCCCAGCGACTCGGTCAGCCGGCGCGATTCGCGCACGCCCTGCACCACCGTGTCGCGGGTGAGCCAGCACGCCACGCCCAGCGCCACCAGGCAACCGATGCCGAGCGAGACGAAGGTGACGTTCTTGGGATCGAGCAGCGCCAGGCCGGCGACCTTCACGTCCTTGAACAGCAGCGTGCCGATCACGGTCACCACGGGAATCAGCAGCGCCGGGATGAACAGCTTGTTGCCCAGGCGCTTGGCCGAGGCGCGGCGTTCGGCCTCCGGCAGCGTGCCGTGCTTGCCGTGGCCCACGCCGCCAAAGCCCGCGATCAGCGCCATCACCACGGCGCCGATGCCGACGATGGCCGGCGGCAGCTTGTCTCCGATCAGGAAGACCAGCGCATACAGCGCCCAGAACAAACCCGTGCTGAGCCGGCGCGGATGGCCGCGGTCGGCGAAGGTCATCAAGGCCGTGATGGCCAGCACCAGCCCGGCGAGCCAGTAGAGATAGTCGATGGAAATGATCATGGCTTATTCCCCGCTCTTGGCTGCCGGGGCAGCGCCAGCCGTTGCGGCGGACTTGCCGCCCACTTCGCGCTCCAGCCACATGTCCAGGCGCTTGAGGCGCACGGCGTGGATCAGGAAGGCGCAGATCGCGGTGGGGATGCCCCACACGGCGATATGCAGCGGTTCCACGTCGATGTTGGACGACAGCAGGAAGGTGTGCATCAGCGCGATGGCGCCGAAGGCCACGAAGATGTCTTCGCCGAAAAACAGGCCGACGTTATCGGTGGCCGCGCAGAAGGCCAGCACGCGCTGGCGGATCGGCTCGGGCAGCTTGCCGAAGCGGGTCTCGGCCGCGCCTTCGGCCATCGGGGCCAGTAGCGGGCGCACCATCTGCGGATGGCCGCCGAGGCTGGTCAGGCCCACCGCGGCGGTGAGCTCGCGCACGCCGAGGTAGACGATCAGCAGGCGCCCCACGGTGGCCGACGCGATGCGCGAGATCCACGCCTGCGCGTGCTCGCGCAGCCCGTGGCGCTCGAGCAGGCCGATCACCGCCAGCGGCAGCAGGATGATGAGCGGCAGGTTGCGCGTCTTGACGAAGGCGGTGCCGATCGCCGTGAAGATCTGCATGACCGGCATGGTTGCCGCCAGCCCGGTGGCGATGGCGGCAAGCGCCACCACCATCATGGGATTGAAGCGCAGCACGAAGCCGAGGATGATGATGCCGACCCCAACTAGGGGCCAGAGGTTGACTGCCTGTTCCATGAGAGACACCAATAGAGTGTGATGGAGGCGAGTGCCCCGCGCCGCGTCATGCTGCTCGACACCCGCGCGGGGCACAGTGAAAGCCGGAAGCCTGAGGGGCGCATCCGTTAGGTGTGGCGTGCCCCTCAGACTCCAGCGCGGATTGCGATGCCTTCGGCGCCGAGCCGCTCGCGAATGCGGCGCGCAAAGGCAAGCGCGTGTGCGCCGTCGCCGTGCAGACACACGGTTTCGGCGCGAATCGGTACATAGGTGCCGTCGATGGCGCGCACGCGCTGCTCGCGCACCATGTCCAGCGTCTGGCCCAGCGCCACGTTCTCGTCTTCGTGCAGCGCGCCGGGCGTGCCGCGCTTGACCAGCGAGCCGTCGGGGTTGTAGCCGCGGTCGGCGAAGACTTCTTCCTTCACCTTCAGGCCGGCTTCGCGCGCCACCTTCACCATGACGCTGCCAGCCAGGCCGAAGAAGACCAGGTCGGAGTCGAAGTCGCGCACCGCGCGCACGATGGCGTCGGCCAGCTTGGGATCCTTGGCGGCCTGGTTGTAGAGCGCGCCGTGCGCCTTCACGTGGGCCAGCTGGCCGCCCTGCGCGCGCACCAGCGCGGCCAGGGCGCCGATCTGGTAGAGCGTGTTCGCGTACACCACCTCGGGATCGAGCTGCATCTCGGTGCGGCCAAAGTTCTCGCGGTCGGGATAACTCGGATGCGCGCCGATGGCGACGCCCTGCTCCAGTGCCCACTTCACGGTCTGCAGCATGGTGGCGGCGTCGCCGGCATGCCAGCCGCAGGCCACGTTGGCCGAGCTGATCAGCCCCAGCAACTCGCGGTCGTTGCCGCAGCCTTCGCCGAGGTCGGCGTTCAGGTCGATATGCATTGCGTTGCTCCTCACCGGTCTTGCGGTTTGTGTTGAGGTTTTGGGGTTGCTGTCGTTCTGTCGTACTGTCGTTCTGTCGTTGCCCGCTGGGCGGCTCAGGCCACGGCAGCGCGGGTACGCGTGCGCCGCCGCGAGGCGATCGCCATGCCGTCGCCCTGCCACTGCAGCGCCTGGTCCAGTTGCCGCAGGTATCGGTCCAGCTCGGCCTGCGCCGCGGCAGCCTCATCCAGCGTGACGCGCACGAAGCGCACCGGCGCACCCAGCGGCACCTGCGCCAGCCGCCACAGGTCGGCGCCGATCACCACGCCGATCTTGGGATAGCCGCCGGTGGTCTGCGCATCGGCCATCAGCACGATGGGCTGGCCGGCCGGCGGCACCTGGACCACGCCCGGCAGCACGCCATGCGAGAGCAGGTCGGCCGCGCGCTCGGGCTGGCGCGCCAGGGCCGGGCCTTGCAGGCGCAAGCCCATGCGGTTGCTGTTGGGCGTGACGATCCAGTCGGACTGCCACAGCGCTTCGCGCGCGGCGGCGTCGAAATCCTCGTACTCGATGCCAGGCAACATGCGGATCGGCATCGCGTCGCCGAGCTTTTTCACCGGCAGCGCCCAGGATGGCGCCTGCACACCCAGCCAGTCGCTGTCCTCGGCCACGCCGGGCCGGCCCGCGTCGAGGCGGTCGCCTTCATGCAGCGCGCGGCCACCCAGGCCGCCAAAGCCAGCCTTGAGGTCGGTGCTGCGCGAGCCCATCACCGGCGCCACGGCGATGCCGCCCGCCACGCACAGATAGGTACGGGTGCCGCCCTGCGCCGCCGACAGCGTCAGCGTTTCGCCGCGGCGCACGTCGAAGGCATGCCACGACCAGACCGGCACGCCGTCCAGGTTGGCCCGGCATTCGGCGCCGGTCAGCGCCACGCGCATGTCGGCATGGAAACGCACGGCCGCGCGGCCCAGCGTGAATTCGATGGCGGCGTCGCCCGCCGGATTGCCCAGCAGGCGGTTGCCGATGGTGAGCGCGACGGTATCGAGCGCGCCCGCGGTGCCCACGCCAAAGCGGCGAAAGCCGGGACGGCCAAGGTCCTGGACCGAGGCCAGCGCGCCGGGTCGGGTGATTTCGATCATGGCAGCAGTGCCTCGACGACAAAGCGCACGGTATCCCCGGGCGCAAACAGGGAAGGCGGATCGCGGTCTGCCAGGAAGAGTTGGCTGGTGGTGTGCCCGATCAATTGCCAGCCGCCGGGGGCGGCTGCCGGGTAGATGCCGGTCTGCTCGCCGCCGATGCCGACCGTGCCCGCGGGCACGCACAGACGCGGCTCGCGCCGGCGCGGCGTGGCCAGCGCCGGGTCCAGGCCGCCCATATAGGCAAAGCCGGGCTGGAATCCGAGGAAGTAAACGACGTACTCGCCCGCACTGTGGCGGCGTACCACTTCCTGCGCCGTGAGTCCCGTATGCGCCGCGACTTCGGCCAGGTCGGGGCCATGCTCGCCGCCGTAGCGCACCGGGATCTCGACCAGCTTGCCGGTGGCGGCACGCGCTTCGCCGGAAGCCCAGGCGAGCTTCAGGTTGCGTTCCAGCGCTTCGGGATCGGCTTGGCGGTCGAACACCACGGTGAGATTGTTCATGCCCGGCACCGCATCGACCACGCCGCGCCACTCGGCCGCGCGCTGGGCCATGGCCCAGATACGTCGCTGTACATCTAGCGAGGCCGGCGGGGGCACGCTGCACAGCAGTGCTTGCTCGGCCAGGCGGTGAACGGAACATCGGGTCATGGGCGGCACCAGCGGGGGGACCTGTCTTGCAGTGTAGGCGGGCGCGCTGCACTAGTCAGGCGCGGCGCCGGCTGCGATGGGTCCGGGAGTGAGATCGCTATTTCATCGATGATTTATCGATAAATTCATAATAACCAAACAAGAAGATGCTGTGGCTAGGTGTTGACCCTAGGCACGCGGTGCTACGTCTTCATGCGGGATAGCGTTGGCGCACCGCCTCGGTGCGGGTACCGGACGCGGCGATTGCATCCGGTGCAGGAGCGCCCGGTGCGGCGCTTGCGCCGCACCGGTCCTGCTCGATGTGGGTGCGCGAAGACACACCGGCCCGGACTTGCGGGGGAGGAAAGATTTCAGGAAAACTTGGCTGGCCGTGGCGCGCATGCAACGCCAGGCGGGCCCGCAGCAGGGTGCCGCAGGCGAAAAAAATGGCCGGATGGATACCGGCCGGTCTAACTGCTCACCAGGTCGACCTTGCGTTGGGTGGTCTCCCCTCTCCCGCTTGCGGGAGAGGGGGCGGGGGAGAGGGCGGGGGCTCCTTATGCCGTCGTGCTGGACAAAACCGAGGGCTCCGCTTCAAGTGGCTCCTAGCTAAGCCACCCCTCTCCCCAGCCCTCTCCCCCTGAGGGGAGAGGGAGCGACAGCCGTCGTCGTAGCGCGGGGTTTTGGCCAGTTCGGCCTCAGGCGAACCCGGCCTTATGCGCCTGCTCGTCCGCATGATAGGAGCTGCGCACCATGGCGCCCACGGCGGCATGGGTGAAGCCCATCTTGTAGGCCTCGGCCTCGAACATCTTGAAGGTGTCCGGATGCACGTAGCGCATCACCGGCAGGTGGTGGCCCGACGGCGCCAGGTACTGGCCGATGGTCAGCATGTCGATGTCGTGGGCGCGCATGTCGCGCATGACTTCGAGGATTTCCTCGTCGGTCTCGCCCAGGCCCACCATCAGGCCGGACTTGGTGGCCACGGCCGGGTTGCGGCGCTTGAACTCTTGCAGCAGCTTGAGCGAGTGCGCGTAGTCGGCGCCCGGGCGGGCCTGCTTGTACAGGCGGGGCACGGTTTCCATGTTGTGGTTCATCACGTCCGGCGGGCCGGCTTGCAGGATGTCCAGCGCCTTGTCCAGGCGGCCGCGGAAGTCCGGCACCAGCACTTCGATGCGGGTGGCCGGCGACAGCTCGCGGGTCAGCGTGATGCAATCGACAAAGTGCTGGGCGCCGCCGTCGCGCAGGTCGTCGCGGTCAACGCTGGTGATCACCACGTAGTTCAGCTTGAGCTGGGCGATGGTGCGGGCCAGGTTGCCCGGCTCGCTGGCATCCAGCGGATCGGGACGGCCGTGGCCCACGTCGCAGAACGGGCAGCGGCGGGTGCACTTGTCGCCCATGATCATGAACGTGGCGGTGCCCTTGCCAAAGCACTCGCCGATGTTCGGGCAGCTGGCTTCCTCACATACCGTCACCAAGTTGTTGGCGCGCAGGATGTCCTTGATCTCGTAGAAGCGCGAGCTGCCGGTGGCCGCCTTGACGCGGATCCACTCGGGCTTCTTGAGCCTCTCGGCCGGCACGATCTTGATGGGGATGCGCGCGGTCTTGTCCGCCGACTTCTGCTTGCGGGTCGGGTCGTACTGCTCCGCCTGGGGTTGCGGGGCTTCGCTGGAAGTGGCGATCAGGGCGTCGCTCATAGTGTTCTCCGCACGCGCGGTGCGTGCATATTCGGCTGGATGACTAAGTGGCCAGGGCCGCGGCGGTATTCCGTTGGGCCGCCAAGGCGCGCTCTTGCGCCTCTGCCAGCACTTCACACAGCGCCGCCGCGAGGCGCCGCGCGATATCGGCTTGTTGTGCCGCGGTCACGGGCAAGCGGGACGCACCCGCCGCATCGGCCACCGCGAAGGTGGCGCCCGCCGTTGCCATGTCGACCGTTTCCAGGCCGGCATAGCCGCAGGGGTTGATGCGCAGGAAGGGCGCGAGGTCCATCTGCACGTTGAGGCTGACGCCGTGATAGCTGCAGCCATTGCGGATCTTGAGTCCGAGCGCGGCGATCTTGGCGCCCTGGTGCCGGCCTTCGGAAAGGTAGATACCAGGCGCGCCGGGCTTGCGTTCGGCTGCGAGATTATACGCCGCGAGCGTATCCAGCACGGCCTGCTCGATCGCATGGACGAGCTCGCGCACCATCAGGTGGCGGCGGCGCAGGTCGAGCAACAGATAGGCCACAACCTGGCCCGGGCCATGATAAGTGACCTGGCCGCCACGATCGATCCGCACGATGGGGATCGCATCGTCAGGGGCCAGCACATGCGCGGGATCTCCCGCCTGGCCGAGGGTATAGACCGGGGGGTGCTCGACCAGCCAGATCTGGTCGGGAGTGTCGGGGGTGCGTGCGGCGGTAAAGGCGCGCATCGCTTCGAAACAGGGTTCGTACTCTTGCCGGCCCTGCTCGATGACTTGTATCGATTGCATCCCGGCAGTTTAGCGAAAAGGGGCGGATCTCACAGGAGGCCGCCCCTTTTCTGGTGTGTCTTTTGGTGTGTCTTTTGGTGCGTTTATGACGTTGGCGCTGCATCCCCGCTTGCCGGCCTGGAATGAATCAGCCGCAGATGGCCGCGCACGCGGCCAGCCGCATCGGTATCCGCTGGCTCAGGAGGCCGTGACCTGGTCCTGGTTAGGCGTCCACTCGGTGCCTCGAACCCAGCGCCGCGCCATGCGCGCCACCAGGTGCGACACGTTGGTTGCCGGCCGACGGGCCTCGGCGATCAGGGCCAGGCGTACCGGCTCGGCCGCGCGCGGGTCCACGCTCAGCGTGATTTCGTCGCCGCTGTTGAGCAGCAGGCTGCCACCGCAACGCAGCCAGTAATCTTCCGAATCGCCTTCGCGGGTGACCCAGACGTCGGTCCCCGTGGCCTCTTCCACACGCAGGCGCTGGGCGGCGTGGATGGAAAGGGAGGTAACTTCGCCCGGGCTCAGGGTGAACAGGGTCGTTGTGAGCAATGTTTTCATGTTGGGCATCCTTCGCTGACATCGCCGGCTGCCTCGCCCGCTTGCCCGGAATGGGCGGCCGCCGATCAGCTCAGCCCTCGCGGGCTTATGCTTGGTCTTGCCTGGTACTGGATCGGCACCGGTGCGGGTAGCGCCCCGATGCATTGCATTCTAGTGATTGCCGGTCCTCTTCCAAAACGATATATTTTCCTTGTTCTTGTTAGATGAGCTCACATAAGACGAGGTGGATGATGGCGCTGAAGGGAGCATGGGAGAGAGATTTGCCACGTGGCTGGCACCGCGAGCTGCCGCGCCTGCCGGGGCTGACCGCGCTGCGCGCGTTCGAGGCGGCGGCCCGCCACGAGAGCTTTTCACGCGCGGCCACCGAGCTGTTCGTCACCCACGGCGCGGTCAGCCACCAGATCCGCGCGCTGGAGGAGGAGCTGGGCCAGGCCCTGTTCGAGCGCAACGGCAAGCGTGTGACCCTGACACCCGGTGGCCGGGCCTACGCCGGGCGCGTGCGCGAAGCCCTGCTGGAGATCGCCGATGCCACCCGTGCGCTGCAGGCCGGCAACCGCGACAAGCGCCTCACCATCAGCACCATGCCGTCGTTTGCCGCGCGCTGGCTCACGCCGCGCATCGGCAGCTTTATCGAGCAGCATCCCGAGCTCGACGTGGAGCTGCTGTCGTCCAACACGCTGGTGGATTTCGGGCGCGAGGAAGTCGACATCGCGTTGCGCATGGGCAGCGGCGACTATCCCGGCCTGTATGTGGAGAAGCTGCTGGACGACGTGTTCTTCCCGGTCTGCAGCCCGGCCTTCAACGGCGGCAAGCTGCCGGCGCGGCCGCAGGACATGAAAGGCATGTCGCTGCTGCGCGGCGAAGGCGATCCGTGGAAGCCGTGGTTCGAAGCCGCCGGCCTGGACTGGCCGGAGCCGCGCAAGGGCCTGCTGCTGGAGGACTCCTCGCTGCTGCTGCAGGCCGCCGCCGCGGGCCAGGGCATTGCGCTGATCCGCTCGTCGCTGGCCTATAACGACCTGCTGTCGGGGCGTGTGGTGCGGCTCTTCGATGTAAGCATTACCTGCCCGTGGCTGCTCTACTTCGTCTGCTCGGCCGGCATGCTGGAAGCACCCAAGGTAAAGGCCTTCCGCGCCTGGCTGCTGCCCGAGATGGAAGCTTTCCGGGGCATCCTGGCGCAGTGGGAGGGCTAGCCGTCCTTCCCGGCTTCGGCATCTTCTGCATCCTTGCCCTCATCCACGGCCTTCGGCGCGGCCACCGGAGCAACTTCCGGGGCAACTACCCGAGCAACCACCGGCGCCGGCCCTGAGTGCGCCCTGCCCGCGCGCGGATGCGCCTTGTCATAGACCTTGGCCAGGTGCTGGAAATCCAGCGCGGTATAGATCTGGGTGGTGGCCACGCTGGCGTGCCCGAGCATCTCCTGCACCGCGCGCAGGTCGCCCGAGGATTGCAGCACATGGGTGGCGAAGGAGTGCCGCAGCATGTGCGGATGCACGTCGGTCGGCACGCCGGCCCGGAGCGCCTGCTGCTTGATGCGCAACTGCACGGTACGTGCCGGCAAGCGCCGCCCGCGCACGCTCAGGAACAGCGCATGCGCATCATCCGGCAGCGCGCCGGGGCGCAGCAGCTCCGGGCGCACCGCCAGCCACGCGCGCAGCGCTTCCATCGCCTTGCTGCCGACGGGCACGGTGCGCCGTCGCGAGCCCTTGCCGATCACCGTGACCTCAGCGCCGTCCATGTCGATCCAGCCGGCGGAGCGGTATTCCCCGTCCTCGGCATAGCGCGCGTCCAGCTGCACCAGCTCCGACACGCGCAGTCCGCTGGAATAGAACAACTCGTAGACAGCCTGGTCGCGCCGGCCCTCGGCGCCGTCGCCCGCGCTGTGCGAGACCAGCGCCACCGCGTGCTCCACCGACAAGGCCTTGGGCAGCCGGTGCCCGGATTTGGGCGCGCGCACGCCGTCCACCGGATTGGCCTCCACGCCCAGTCCATGGCGCGCGGCCCACAAAAAGAAGCCGCGCCACGCCGACAGCGTGCGGGCAATGCTGGTGCCGGCCAGGCCGCCACCGTGCATGCGCGCGGCAAAGGCGCGGATATGGTGGGTCTGCAGCGACAACAGCGCAATACCCGGCGCATGGCGCGCGGCGTGCGCTTGCAGCACCGACAGGTCGCGGGCGTAGTTGGTCAGCGTGTGGACAGCCAGCTTGCGGCTGCTGGCGAGCCACTCCAGATAGCGCAGCACGACCGGGTCGGGCGGCGGCTTGCCCAGCGGCGCCTCGGCGGCTTGCTTGCGCGCGGCCGGCTTCTTCGCCACGGGCGAAGCGGCCTTGCGCGCGCGGCGCGGCGCCATCAGTCGCGCAGGCGGTTCAGCGCGGCGCCGGCCACTTCGCCGATCTGCGCCAGGTAGGCCGTGCCCATGCCCTCGTGGAAACGGCGCGGTTCGGGCGAGCCCAGCACCAGCAGGCCAAAGGCCGCGCCGAGCGCGCCGGCGTCGCGCGTGGGCACGCGCAACGTCACCATGGCCAGCGAGGCGATGTCGTCGCGCTCCAGCCAGGCCGCGGCCTCGAAGCCACTGTTGGCGCCGCAATACGGCGCGCGCAGGCCCTCGGCAAACAGGCGGACGTCTTCGGTCGCGCCCTGCGCCACTTCCATGTGCGCGTAGCTCTCAGCCACATTCCACAGCTTGAGGGCCACGCCAGGCACGTCGAACACTTGCTGCAGGCCGTCCTGCACCGCATACGGCAGCGCGTGCGAGTCCACCTCGGCCAGCAGGCGCAACTGCCAGGCGTGCATGCGCTGCTGGGTGCGGTCGTTGTCATGGCCGTGGCGAACCAGGTCCGCCAGCTTCAGCTCCAGGCCCTTGTTTTTCTCGCGCAGGATTTCCATCTGGCGCTCCTGCAGCGACACCGCGCGGTGGCTGTGCGGGCTGGTGAGTTGCACCGCGGCCAGCAGTTCGGCGTTGTCTTCGAAGAACCGGGGATTGGTCTGCAGGTAGGAGGCAACTTCTTGGGCGTTCATTGGCTTCAACCGGATTGTTTGGGGGGCAGTTTAGCAAATGGTCAGGGGGAGGTTTCGGGGGGGAGGGTCGGCGCTGGTTTCCGGGCGCAAGGGCTTGGATTTGCGGGCTCTTTGCCGATGAAATAGACAGCAAAAAGCCCCCCCAAAAGCCCCTCTCCCCCTACGTCCCCTATGCCCCCAACTTCCTCTTCAGCAACTCATTCACCTGAGCAGGATTCCCCTTGCCCTTGGTGGCCTTCATGGCCTGGCCGACCAGCGCGTTGAACGCCTTCTCCTTGCCAGCGCGGAACTCCTCCACCGACTTCGCATTGGCAGCCAGCACGTCGTCGATGATCTTTTCCAGCTCGCCCGAGTCGGACATCTGCTTGAGGCCCTTGGCCGCGATGATGGCGTCGGCGTCGGCACCTGCCTCGCCCGCCCACATGGCCGGGAAGACATCCTTCTTGGCCGTGTTGTTGGACACCGTGCCGTCGGCAATGCGCACCAGCAGCTTGGCCAGCTGCGCCGGCTTGACCGGGGCGGCTTCCAGCGCGATGCCTTCGCGGTTGAGCAGCGACGACACGTCGCCCATCAGCCAGTTGGCAGCGGGCTTGGCATTGGCCGTGCCAGCTTCGGCGACCACCGCCTCGAAATAGTTCGCGAGCGACTTGGAGGCGGTCAGCACGCTGGCGTCGTAGGCGGACAAGCCGTATTGCGACACCAGGCGCGCTTGCATGGCCACCGGCAGCTCCGGCAGCGCGGACTTCACGCGTTCGATCCAGGCGGCGTCGATCTCCAGCGGCAGCAGGTCGGGGTCGGGGAAGTAGCGGTAGTCGTGCGCGTCTTCCTTGGTGCGCATCGCGCGCGTCTCGCCGGTGTCCGGGTCGAACAGCACGGTGGCCTGCTGGATTTCGCGGCCGTCCTCGATCTCGGCGATCTGCCACTGGACTTCGTAGTCGATGGCCTGCTGCAGGAAGCGGAACGAGTTCAGGTTCTTGATCTCGCGGCGCGTGCCCAGCTTGGGGCTGCCGTAGGGGCGCACCGACACGTTGGCGTCGCAGCGGAAGCTGCCTTCCTGCATGTTGCCGTCGCAGATGCCCAGCCACATCACCAGCGCGTGCAGGGCTTTGGCGTAGGCCACGGCCTCGGCCGAGCTGCGCATGTCGGGCTCGGTGACGATCTCCAGCAGCGGCGTGCCGGCGCGGTTCAGGTCAATGCCGGTCATGCCGGCGAAATCTTCGTGCAGCGACTTGCCGGCGTCTTCCTCGAGGTGGGCGCGCGTGAGCTGCACGGTCTTTTCGTAGGTTTCGCCCTTCTTGCCTTCGACCTGGATGCTGATGCTGCCGCCCTGTACCACCGGCAGCTCGTACTGGCTGATCTGGTAGCCCTTGGGCAGGTCGGGGTAGAAGTAATTCTTGCGTGCGAAGATGCTGCGCGGCGCGATGGTGGCGCCGATCGCCAGGCCGAACTGGATGGCGCGCTCGACCGCGCCGCGGTTAAGCACCGGCAACACGCCGGGCAGCGCCAGATCAACCGGCGAGGCTTGCGTGTTCGGCGCCGCGCCGAAGGCGGTGGAGGTACCGGAAAAAATCTTGGAGGCCGTCGACAACTGCGTGTGCGTCTCGAGGCCGATCACCACTTCCCATTGCATGGCGGTATTCCTGTTCGTGTGCTGTATGTGTTGCTACTTGTTTGCTACGTGTGCCTGCGTGTGCCTGCGTGTGCCTGCGTGTGGCTATGTACTGCTACGTGTTCTGTCACGGATTCGGGCTGGCCAGCCATGAATCCAATTGCGCCAGCGCCGCATCGCGCGAGATCGGGTCGCCGCCCACGGTCACGCCCTGGCCTTGACGCGAGCCGCTAGGCACATCGCGCCGCACCCGCAGCGGCTCGGTGCCGTCAAAGCCGTGATACGCGCCGGGATAGATCTCCAGGCGAAAACGTGCATCCGGCTGGCGCGCCGCGACCGCCTCGCGCAGCATGGCGCAGCGGGTGGCGGGGGTCCAGTCGTCGGCGCCGCCGGTCAGCAGCAGCAAGGGCGTGCGCAGGCGGTACTCATGCCGCTGCACCGCGCTCTTGCAGCCCGGGTAAAAGGCCACGGCGCGCTCGATCGCCGGTGCGCCCGCCGGCCAGTCGCGACTGGCGTCGATGGCGCTGAGCACCGCCTGCGCGCCGTTGGACCAGCCCAGCAGCACGATATGCTCAGTGTCCACGCCGGGCTGCCGCGCCAGCCACTGCAGCGCCGCCAGCACATCGCCGCGCCGCGTGGCGTCGTCGATGTCGCGGCTGTCCAGGCGTTCGGTGCAGATGCCGTCCGGTTTGCCGCGCGGGCCGAAACTGTCGGGTAGCAGCACCGCGTAGCCGCGCGCGGTCAGCCACTGCACGTACTCGCGGTAACGGCTCTGGAGCGCCGCCGCATCCGCGCCGCCACTGCGGTGCAGGCCGCCGCAGCCGTGCAGCGCAATCACCACGCGTACGGCCGGGGCCGGGGCCGCAGCGCTGCGCTGCGGCACGAACCAGTAGCCGCTGAGCGGCTGGCCGCCGTCGGCGCCCGGGAAACGCACCGCCTGCGCGGCCGGCATGGCGCGCTCGCCGGCCGCTGGAACCACGGCCCGCACCAGCACGGCGTGGCTTGCCAGCAGCAAGGCGCACGCGCCCAGGCTGAAGGCTTTCAGGCGAGCGGCGATGCAACCGTGGGCGGTTCGGGACATGGCGTTGAGCGGGTTCATCGGGTCTGCGCGCAGCCGCCGCCGCCAGGCTCGAACATCACCGGCCAGGCTTCTTCGTAGATGCCCGGCGAGCAGCGTGCCTCGCAATTGGCGTGCGCGAGCGTGACCCGGCGCGGATCCTGCCAGATCATCAGCTTGCAGGCGCTGCCGTCATTGGCGCGCAGCTCGATATGCGGCTTCTTCTGGGTCTGGCGGAATTCGGCCAGGTTGAAGCTGCACGAGCCGCGCTTGCCCACCCACAGCTTCCATGACAACTGCTGCACGGTGTTGTCCGCCACGCGCACCTGCGCATCCTCGCGAAAGCCGTCTTCCTCGGTGCGGCGGCAATCGCCGGCAAGGTCGATGTCGCGGCTGGCAATGGGCGGGGGCTTGCCGCCAAAGCGCGGCAGCGGGATGCAGGCCGCCAATGCGGCGGCCAGCCCGATGCCGAGCACGATGCGCGACAGCCAGCGCGCTGCGATCATGCCTGCGCGGGCCGGCGCAGGTGCCAGTCCGTTGCCTGCTGGAAGGCGTGCGCCGTTTGCAGCAGCTCGGCCTCGCCAAAGTAGTTGCCGATCAGCTGCAGGCCAACCGGCATGCCGCCCTCGCCCAGCCCGCAGGGCACGCTCATGCCCGGCAGGCCGGCCAGGCTGGTCGACAGCGTGAAGATGTCGGCCAGGTACATCTGCACCGGGTCCGCGCTCTTCTCGCCGAGCTTCCACGCCACCGTGGGCGCCACCGGGCCCATGATCACGTCGCACTGGGTGAAGGCGCGCTGGAAATCGTCAGCAATGATGCGGCGGATCTTTTGTGCCTGCAGGTAGTAGGCGTCGTAGTAGCCGTGCGACAGCACATAGGCGCCCACCATGATGCGGCGCTTGACCTCGGGGCCGAAGCCTTCGGCGCGGGTCTTCTTGTACATGTCCATCAGGTCGCGGTACTCGGCGGCGCGATGGCCAAAGCGCACGCCGTCAAAGCGCGACAGGTTGGACGATGCCTCGGCCGGCGCGATCACGTAGTACACGGGGATCGACAGTTCGGTCTTGGGCAGAGACACCTCGACCAGCGTGGCGCCCAGCTTTTCGTACTCGGCAAGCGCCGCGCGCACGGCCTGCTCCACGTCCGCTGCCAGGCCCTTGCCGAAATATTCCTTCGGCAGGCCGATGCGCAGCCCTGACAACGGCTTGCCGGCACTGGCGCCAGCCCGCGCCTGGCCCAGCAGGCGGGTGTAGTCCTCGTCGACGCCGCCCAGGGCGGGCGCAACGCTGGTGGAGTCGCGCTCGTCGAAGCCGGCCATGCCGCCCAGCAGCATGGCGCAATCCTCGGCGGTATGCGCCATCGGGCCGCCCTGGTCGAGCGAGGAGGCGAAGGCGATCATGCCGTAGCGCGACACGCGCCCATAGGTAGGCTTGATGCCGGTGATGCCGGAGAACGAGGCCGGCTGGCGGATCGAGCCCCCGGTGTCGGTGCCGGTGGCGGCAGGCGCCAGGCCGGCGGCCACGGCGGCAGCGGAGCCGCCCGAGGAGCCACCCGGCACGCGGCTGGCGTCCCAGGGGTTCCGGACCGGGCCGAAGTGCGAGTTCTCATTGGACGAGCCCATCGCGAACTCGTCCATATTGGTCTTGCCCAGCGTGACCATGCCGGCGGCGGCGAGGCGCTCGACCACGGCCGCGTCGAACGGGCTTTCGTAGTTGGCCAGCATGCGCGAGCCCGCCGTGGCGCGCCAGCCACGGGTGACGAACACATCCTTGTGGGCAATCGGCACGCCGGTCAGCGGGCCGGCTTCGCCGCGCGCGCGGCGCGCGTCGGCGGCACGCGCCTGCGCCAGGGTGAGTTCGGGGTTGACGTCGACAAAGGCGTTGAGCGCGCCGGCCTGCTCGATACGGGCCAGGTAATCGCGCGCCAGTTCTTCGGCGGAGACGGAGCGGGCCGCCAGCGCGTCGGAAAGCTCGCGCAGGGAGGTCACGGAAGTTGCGGAAAAGGGCATGTCGGTCGGTTTGGCTTGGCAGGTGATGGCTGCCGGCGCAGCCTGGGGGCGGCGCGGCGCAGCCGCTGGGTCGAGGGCCGGGGTGCGTCTGACCTTTATTCGATGACCTTGGGCACCAGGTAGAGGCCGCCTTCGGTGGCCGGAGCGGGACGCTGGTAGTCCTCGCGGCGGTTGGGCTCGGTGACCACGTCGTCGCGCAGCCGCTGCGACATCTCGCGCACCGCGGACAGCGGGTGGGCCAGCGGCACGATGCCGGTGGTGTCGACCGCCTGCATCTGTTCGACCAGGGAGAAGAATTGATTGAGCTGCACAAGCGTCTGCCCAGCCTCGTCATCGTTGATTTCGATGCGGGCAAGGTGGGCGATGCGCTTGACGTCGGATAGGTCGAGAGCCATGGCTTGGGGTCGGTGCGAAAGGCGATGCGGGCGCGGCCGGGGCGGGCCGGGCGAGTGCTGCCGGGAGCGCCCGGGAATCGTCAAAGTTACAGGTTTTTTCGAGGAAGAAGCCCCCGAAACAGGGGGAATTATAAGGTATCATTGCGCGTTGCCATCCTTTGGCCGCGCCTTCGTCACATTGGTGCAAAACCGCCTCCCCCGGAGCTTTCCGAGACACTTCGGCGAGACACTCCGGCGGAACGCCCGGCGGCGTACTCCGGCGCCCGGGCCAGCCAGCACTGGCCTTGTGGCCCGACCGCCCCCGCCGGTGCGGGGTTGAAGGCACCCAAGGGATGACAGACAGGTTCCTCCGATTAGGCCGCCCCCGCCAGCAATTAATTTGTAATTGCTGCGCCGTTCCACCGAACTTTCGCGCGTGGTCTAATCAAAGGTTCCCGTAGAGGCTGTTTTCGCCACCTGGCAAAGCGGCCTTGGTTGGCGGCCCTGGCCCTGGCAGTTCGCGGCGTATGACAACGCGGACTGGCAACGGCGCCGGCCCCACCGGACGATCGGGGGCCTTAATACTACCCGTCGCTATGAATATCGTGGCTGGCCCCGCAGCGGCGCCGGCCACTTCGCATACTCGCGAACCACCAGAAAACAGGATTCCTGATGTTCGGATTTCTCCGCAGCTACTTCTCCAACGATCTCGCGATCGACCTCGGCACCGCCAACACCCTGATCTATATGCGTGACAAGGGCATCGTCCTTGACGAGCCGTCCGTGGTCGCCATCCGCCAGGAAGGTGGACCCAACGCCAAGAAGACGATCCAGGCGGTGGGCAAGGAAGCCAAGCAGATGCTGGGCAAGGTGCCGGGCAACATCGAAGCGATCCGCCCGATGAAAGACGGCGTGATCGCCGACTTCACGGTCACCGAGCAGATGCTCAAGCAGTTCATCAAGATGGTGCATGACACCAAGCTGCTGCGCCCCTCGCCGCGCATCATCATCTGCGTGCCCTGCGGCTCGACCCAGGTCGAGCGCCGCGCCATCCGCGAATCGGCGCTGGGCGCCGGCGCCAGCCAGGTGTACCTGATCGAGGAGCCGATGTCGGCCGCGATCGGCGCCGGCCTGCCCGTGTCGGAGCCGTCGGGCTCGATGGTGGTGGATATCGGCGGCGGCACCACCGAGGTGGGCATCATCTCGCTGGGCGGCATGGTCTACAAGGGTTCGGTGCGCGTGGGTGGCGACAAGTTCGACGAAGCCATCGTCAACTACATCCGCCGCAACTACGGCATGCTGATCGGCGAGCAGACCGCCGAAGCCATCAAGAAGGCCATCGGTTCGGCATTCCCCGGCTCCGAAGTCCGCGAAATGGAAGTCAAGGGCCGCAACCTGTCCGAAGGCATCCCGCGTGCCTTCACCGTGTCGTCCAACGAAATCCTGGAAGCCCTGACCGACCCGCTCAACCAGATCGTGTCGGCCGTCAAGATCGCGCTGGAACAAACCCCGCCGGAACTCGGCGCCGACATCGCCGAGCGCGGCATGATGCTGACCGGCGGCGGCGCGCTGCTGCGCGACCTGGATCGTCTGCTGGCCGAGGAAACCGGCCTGCCGGTGCTGGTCGCCGAAGACCCGCTGACCTGCGTGGTGCGCGGCTCCGGCATGGCGCTCGAGCGCATGGACAAGCTCGGCAGCATCTTCTCTTACGAATAAAGCGTAAGCAGAGGATTCGCACGTGGCGCGACGCGGCCTGCCGGACTACCTGGTCGGGGCAGCGCCTTGCCGCGCCACCCTCCCGACCCGGCCAGCCCCCGTGCACCACACCGCGCCGCGCCACCCCAGCCACTGCGGCTGGCGTGGCGCGGCGTGGTCGTGCCTGCGGCGCCGGGGGACCTTTCTGCCAGCGCACGGGTAAATGGATTACACTCCGCCGCCGCTCTTCAAGCAGGGCACTTCCGCCGTTGCGCGCCTCGTCTTCTATGTGACGATCGCGCTGGCGCTGCTCATCGTTGATGCGCGCTTTGACGCCCTGCGCGTGGTGCGCCAGGTTGCCGCCACCGTGCTGATGCCGGTGGAGCGCACGGTGCTGGTGCCGCGCGACGCGCTGCGCGCCACCTTCGACTACGCCCAGTCATCCGCCGCCCTCGCCAGCGAGAACCGCGACCTCAAGCGCCGCATGGTGACCGAGGCCGAGGGTTCGGTGCGCCAGTCCCAGCTCGAGGCCGAGAACAACCAGTTGCGCAAGCTGCTTGGCCTGGTCCAGCAGTCGGCCACGCCGGTGACGGCGGCCGAGATCCTGTACGACGCCCGCGACCCCTATAGCCAGCGCATCGTGATCGACCGCGGCAGCCAGCATGGCCTGCGCGCGGGCTACCCCGTGATCGACGAACGCGGCGTGATCGGCCAGATCACGCGGGTTTCGCCATTTCAGTCCGAAGTCACGCTGCTGACCGACAAGGAGCAGGCCATTCCCGTGCAGGTAGTGCGCAACGGCTTGCGCAGCGTGGCCTTTGGCGGTGCCCGCGCCGGCCTGCTCGACCTGCGCTTCATGGCCGCCTCGGCCGACCTGCAGCAGGGCGACCTGCTGGTGACCTCCGGCCTGGACGGCACCTACCCGCCCGGCCTGCCGGTGGCCAAGATCGTCCAGATCGAGCGCAAGGCCGATACTGCCTTCTCGCGCGTGTACTGCGAACCGGTGGCCGGCGTGCGTTCGCACCGCCAGTTGCTGGTGATCCGCTACGAAGCGCAGTTGCCGCCGCGCGAGTCCATCGACGGCCCACGCGACGCCAAGGAAGTGCGAAGCGTCAGGGCGAACCGCCCGGGCGTGCGGGATGCCGAACGCTCGGGAGAGCGGCCGGCCGAAAAGCCTGCCGCAAAGCCTGCTGACAAGCCGGCTGACAAGCCGGCGGAAAAGCCCGCCGACAAGCCCGCCCCGGCCAAGGAGCCCAAGCGTTGACCAATCCCCAATACCTGCTGCGCCCGGTCAACCCCGCGTTTATCGCGCTGACTTTCGTGCTGGCCTTCCTGTTCAACCTGATGCCCTGGGGCACCACGCTGTGGGTGCCCGACATGGTGGCACTGGTGCTGGTGTTCTGGAACATCCACCAGCCGCGCAAGGTCGGCATGGGCGTGGCATTCGCGCTCGGCCTGCTGATGGACGTGCATGACGCGCGCCTGCTGGGCGAGCACGCCATGGCTTACTCGCTGCTGGCGTACTTCGCCATCACCATCCATCGCCGCGTGCTGTGGTTCACGGTCTATACCCAGGCGCTGCACGTGCTGCCGCTCCTGTTTGTCGCCCACGCCGTGCCGGTGCTGATCCGCCTGGCCATGGGCGCGCCGCTGCCCGGCTGGCAATTGCTGCTGGCGCCGGGCATCGAAGCGCTGCTGTGGCCGCTGGCCACCGGCATGCTGCTGGCGCCGCAGCGCCGCAGTGCCGACGTGGACGAAACCCGGCCGATCTGACGCTTTACCCCAACCGAAGTCCCGCCGTGCCCCCTGGGGGGCGGCAAACCGCAAGGCTGACGCAGTACCATGACCGAAATACGCAATGTCGAACAGGAGCTCGGCCGCTTCCGCATCCGCGTAGCGGCGGCGGGCCTGTTTGCCGTGATCTGCTTCGGCCTGCTGTTCAGCCGTTTCCTGTGGCTGCAGTGGTACAAGCATGACCAGTACTCGGCCAAGGCCGAGGACAACCGCATCTCGGTGGCGCCGATCGAGCCCAACCGCGGCATCATCATGGACCGCAACGGCGTGGTGCTGGCGCGCAACTATTCCGCCTACACGCTGGAAATCACCCCGTCCAAGCTGTCCGACACGCTCGACAACACCATCGAGGAACTGGCCCAGCTGATCGACATCCAGCCGCGCGACCGCCGCCGCTTCAAGCGCCTGATGGAGGAGTCGCGCAGCTTCGAAAGCCTGCCGATCCGCAGCCAGCTCACCGACGAGGAAGTGGCGCGCTTCTCCGCCCAGCGCTTCCGCTTTCCCGGCGTGGACGTGCGCGCCCGGCTGTTCCGCCAGTACCCGATGGGCGAGTCCGCCTCGCACGTGATCGGCTACCTCGGCCGCATCTCGCAGCGCGACCAGGAACGCATCGAGGCCATGGACGAGGCCAACAGCGCCGAAGGCGCCAAATACGATCCGCGCAAGGACGCCGACAACTACAAGGGCTCCAACTACATCGGCAAGATCGGCATCGAGCAAAGCTACGAGACCGAGCTGCACGGCCTGACCGGCTTCGAGGAAGTGGAAGTGAGCGCGGGCGGACGCCCCATCCGCACGCTGTCCACCTCCCCCGCCACGCCCGGCAACAACCTGATCCTGTCGCTCGATATCCGCCTGCAGCAACTGGCCGAGGCGCTGTTTGGCGACAAGCGCGGCGCGCTGGTGGCGATCGAGCCGGCCACGGGCGACATCCTGGCCTTTGTCTCCAAGCCGACCTACGACCCCAACCTGTTCGTCGAAGGCATCGACACCAATACCTGGAACGAGCTCAACGGCTCGCCCGACAAGCCGCTCCTGAACCGCCCGCTGCGCGGCACCTACCCGCCCGGCTCCACCTACAAGCCGTTCATGGCGCTGGCGGCGCTCACCACCGGCAAGCGCACCGCGGCCTGGGGCTTCCACGATCCGGGCTCGTTCACGCTGGGCAACCATACCTTCCGCGACGACAAGCCTGGCGGCCACGGCTGGGTGGACATGAACGCCTCCATCGTGCAGTCGTGCGACACCTATTACTACATGCTGGCGCGCGACATGGGCGTCAACGGCATTCACGACTTCATGAAGCCGCTGGGCTTCGGCCAGATCACCGGCATCGACATCGAGGGCGAGAGCCGCGGCATCCTGCCCTCCACCGACTGGAAGCGCCGCGCCTACCGCAAGCCCGAGCAGCAGAAATGGTATGACGGCGAAACCATCTCGCTGGGGATCGGCCAGGGCTACAACAGCTTCACCATCCTGCAGCTGGCCAACGCCACCTCCATCCTGGTCAACAACGGCATCGCCATGAAGCCCCACCTGGTCAAAGCGGTGGAGGATTCGGTCAGCCGCGAGCGCGAGCTCACCGTGCCCAAGGAAAGCTACCGCCTGCCGCTCAAGCAGTCGGATATCGACGTGATCAAGCGCGCCATGGTCGGCGTGACGCACTCGGGCACCGCCGCCCGCGCGTTCGCCGGCGCCGCCTATGAGTCCGCAGGCAAGACCGGGACGGCGCAGACCTTCACCATGGGCAAGAACGAGAAGTACAACCATCACGCGCTGGACGAGCGCAAGCGCGACCACGCGCTCTATACCGCGTTCGCTCCCGCCGACAACCCGAAGATCGCGCTGGCGATGATCGTGGAAAACGCCGGCTTCGGCGGTGCCGTGGCCGCGCCGATCGCACGCAAGGTGATGGATTACTATTTGACGGGCAAGTGGCCGGAAGAACTGGCGAACATCGCCCCGCCCGCTTCCGAACGCGCCGGCGGCAAGCCGCCCGTGGATACGCCCAGCGTGTTTACCACCGGCCACACCGCCAGCATCGCCAGCGCCACCGTCATGGGCGCGAGCGAAGCCGCCGCCACCAGCGAAGGCGCCAGCGTGCCGGCGGCGCGGGTGGCAGCCCGCGCCGGCGCCTCCGCCGCGGCCGCCTCTGCCGTGGCGGCGCCGGTGATCGACCCCGCCGCCATCCCGCCCGCCTCGGCGGTGCAGACGCTGGACCAGCGCATGGCGCAGGCCCTCGGCCACAGCCGCCCGGCGCCGCCCACCGCTCCGGCCGCGTCGCCCGCCATGGCGCCCGCCAGTTCGAAACCCCGCGCCAAACCGGCAACCGCGCCCGCCGCGGCCGGCGGCAACGCTTCACGCTGAAGGAGACGCGCCATGGATCGCCGCCGCGTCCTATCGTTCATCAAGACGGCCCTGACCGGCTTTGACAAGCCACTCGCGCTTATCGTCTTCCTGCTGTTCGCCACCGGCATCGTGGCGCTCTACTCAGCCGCCATCGACATGCCCGGCCGGGTCGAAGACCAGTTGCGCAACATCCTGCTGTCCTACCTGGTGATGTGGGTCATCGCTTACCTGCCAACCCAGACGCTGATGCGGGTGGCGGTGCCGCTCTATACGGTCGGCGTGGCCCTGCTGGTGGCGGTGGCCATGTTCGGCCTTATCCGCAAGGGCGCGCGGCGCTGGCTCTACGTCGGCATGGTGATCCAGCCCTCCGAGATCATGAAGATCGCCATGCCGCTGATGCTGGCGTGGTACTTCCAGAAGCGGGAGGGCTCGGTCAGGTGGTTCGACTTTGTGCTGGCGCTGGTGCTGCTCGGCGTGCCCGTGGGCCTGATCGCCAAGCAGCCCGACCTCGGCACCGGCCTGCTGGTGATGGCCGCCGGCCTCTATGTGATCTATTTCGCCGGCCTGTCGTGGAAGATCATCCTGCCGCTGCTTGCCATCGCGGTGGTCGCCATCACGGCGCTGGTCAGCTTCGAGCACGATATCTGCGCCCCCGGCGTGACCTGGCCGATCCTGCACGACTACCAGCAACACCGCATCTGCACGCTGCTGGACCCCACCACCGACCCGCTCGGCAAGGGCTTCCACACCATCCAGTCCATCATTGCCATCGGCTCCGGCGGCCTGTTCGGCAAAGGCTGGCTAAAGGGCACGCAGACGCACCTCGAGTTCATCCCCGAGAAGCACACCGACTTCATCTTCGCCGTGTTCTCCGAAGAGTTCGGGCTGATCGGCAACGCCGTGCTGCTGGTGCTCTACCTGCTGCTGATCTTCCGCGGGCTGTACATCGCGGCCAACGCGCCGACGCTGTTCTCGCGGCTGCTGGCAGGCTCGATCACGCTGATCTTCTTCACCTATGCCTTTGTGAACATGGGCATGGTGAGCGGCATCCTGCCCGTGGTGGGCGTGCCGTTGCCGCTGTTGAGCTACGGGGGAACGGCGCTGGTGACGCTGGGCATGGGCATCGGGATCCTGATGAGCATCTCGCGGCAAAAGCGGCTGATACAAACATAGCCTCGCGTGCGATTTGGCTGCTGAAATGACACCTTGCTAAGGTATCCTCTCTCCTTTGGAACGTTTACCTCCAAGGGCTCAAATGCGGCGCGTCGTATTTAATCAGAAGGGCGGAGTCGGCAAGTCGACCATCGTCTGCAACCTGGCGGCCATCAGCGCCAGCGAAGGTCTGCGCACCCTGGTCATCGACCTCGATGCGCAAGGCAACTCCAGCCAGTACCTGCTCGGCGCGCACGCCGCCGAGGCCGCCCCGACGGTGGCCGACTTCTTCGAGACCGCGCTCACATACAGCTTCAAGCCGCTGGATGTCACCGCGTTCATCCACGCCACGCCGTTCGAAAACCTCGATGTGATGCCCGCCCATCCCGAGCTCGATACGCTGCACGGCAAGCTCGAATCCCGCTACAAGATCTACAAGCTGCGCGATGCGCTGATCGAGCTGGAACAAACGTACGACGCCATCTACATCGACACCCCGCCCGCGCTGAACTTCTACACCCGCTCCGCGCTGATTGCTGTCCAGCGCTGCCTGATCCCATTCGACTGCGACGACTTCTCCCGCCGCGCGCTCTACACGCTGCTGGACAACGTAAAAGAGATCCAGCACGACCACAACGCGGACCTGGAAGTCGAAGGGATCGTGATCAACCAGTTCCAGCCGCGCGCCACCTTGCCGCTGCAACTGGTGGAGGAACTGGTCAGCGAAGGGCTGCCGGTGTTGAATTCACGGCTGTCGTCGTCCGTGAAGATCCGGGAGTCGCATCAGCATGCGATGCCGATGATTCACCTGGATCCGAGGCATAAGCTGGCGCTGGAGTATCTGGCTCTGCATCAGGAGTTGGTGGGATAGGGGTAATTTTGAGCGGTGTTGGCTTTTGCACCCAAAAGCCAACACCGCTCAACGAAGCAGCGAAAGCCCCCCTCGCCCTATCTCCCTGTCGCCCGATCTCCCTGTCTCCTACCCCCCCTTCATCAGAAAATCCCGACTGACCCCACCCCCAAGCTCATGGATCCTGCGAAGAAAATCGCCAAGCCATCCATGAATCCCGACAGAAAAAATATCCTCGATCCGAGTGAATTTAAGCTCGGCATGCAGTTTCCCCGCCCGCCGCTCGGTCTCCACTGACTGCGCATTGCGCACCTGCGCCAGCAACGAAACCACCTCCCGCAAACTGGCCGCCAGCGACCGCGGCATATCCGGGTGCACGATCAGCAACTCGGCCACGCGCTCCGGCGTGACCACCGAGCGGTAGACCTTGCGATACATCTCCAGCCCCGACACGGAGCGCAATACCGCGGCCCACTGGTAGAAGTCGTCTTGCTGCAGGCCGAGGTCGGTGGCCTGGAACTTGACGTCGAGAATGCGCGCAGTGTTGTCGGCGCGCTCCAGGAAGGTGCCCAGCCGCATGAAGCAGTAGGCTTCGTCCTTGAGCATGGTGCCGGCTTCCACACCACGCGTTAAGTGGGAGCGGAACTTGACCCACTCGAAGAACTGCGCCGGATCGTGGCGCAGGATGCCGTCGGCAACCATCTGCTGGACATCGAGCCAGGTGGTGTTGATGGTCTCCCACAGCGGCGTGGTGAGTGCGCCGCGCACGGCGCGGGCGTTTTCGCGGGCAGCGCGCAGGCAGGACATGATCGACGCCGGGTGGCTCAGGTCGCGCACCATGAAATCGATCACTTCCTCGTGCACGACCGCGCCGTGGTGCGCGGCGAATACCGGCGTGAGTTCCGTCACGTCGAGCATCGCCAGCCAGCCTTGCTGCGCCACCTCGGGTGATTGCGGCAGCATCGAAGCCTGGTAGTTGACGTCGAGCATGCGGGCGGTGTTTTCCGCGCGCTCGGTGTAGCGGGCCATCCAGAACAGGTGGTCGGCGGTGCGGCTTAGCATGGTGATTCCCCCTTTTCTCGGCAAACCCAGGCTACTGACAAGCAATTGGCTTGCCAGCCGCTGACCGCGGCGCGGTGCCTACTCGACCGGCAGCACGCTGACCTCCACTTCCACATCGTGCGCGCCGCCGCCCACGATGACGCCGCGCAGCAGCGAGACATCGCTATAGTCGCGCCCGAACGCCAGCGTGACGTGGCTGGTGTCGGCCAGCACGTCGTTGGTGGGATCGAGGTCGACCCAGCCGGCCAGCGGGCAATACACCGACAGCCAGGCGTGCGAGGCATCGGCGCCGATCAGCCTGGGCTGGCCGGGTGGCGGCTCGGTGCACAGGTAGCCGCTGACGTAGCGCGCCGCGAGGCCGAGCGAGCGCAGGCAGCCGATCATGACCTGGGCGAAGTCCTGGCACACGCCGCTGCGCAGGCCGAAAGCTTGCAGCGCCGGGGTATCGACCTCGGTGGCGGTGGTCTGGTATTCGAAGTCGGCGTGCACGCGATGCATCAGGTCGATGGCGCCGGCCACCACCGGCACGCCGGGCGCGAAGCTGGCGAGCGCGTAGGCCTCGAGATCAGGATGCAGCGCCACGTTGGGCGAGGCGAAGCAGAACTCGCTTTGCGGCAGGAAAGGCTGCCCGGCGCGAAAGCGCAGCGCGGCGACGGCCGTCTCCCATGGCATGCTGGCGGCGGGGTCGAGCGACGCCCAGCGCGGCGTGAGGCTGACTGTGCTCTCGCAGGCGAGCTGCATGTAGTCGTGCGGCACGTCGATGGTGAAGTACAGCACGTGGTTGCCGAAGGCGTCGATGTCCGCATGCTGGTGCGACGGCGGCGGCTCGATCTGCGTGCTGTGCGCGTGCACCGCCTGCCACGGGCAGGTCACCGGAAACACCACGGCGCGCTGCTGGGCGTTCTCCACCGGCGCGGAGTAATCGTAGATGGTCTTGTGATGAATCGTCAGCACGCTGGCCGCGCGCTCTGGCGCGGGCGCGGCAACGCCTTGCGCCTGGCCCATCGTCACATTCATGGTCGCACTCATGGCAGCGCTCATGGTTGCGCCCCGACGCGGGTGCCGGCCATGCCGGCATGGCTGAAGTAGCGCGCACTGATTTCGTCTGAGAGCTGCACCATCATGTCAGTCAGTTGCTCGCATAGTCGCACCAGATTGGTGTATTTCCCGTCAGCGCCGCGCTGGCACAGTGTTTCCCAGTCGGGCAGCGTCTCCACGGTGGGCAGCCATTGCGGCAGCGGCACGCGCCCGGTGCCGGCCGGGCTGGCCGGCGGCGAGATCTGGCCGAGCTTGACGCGCAGCCGCGCCAGCAAGCCGTAGAGCCCGCGCGGGTTGGTGGGCTCGATCACCAGCTGGTCGACCAGCGCGGGCACATCGGAGCGGCCCGGGTACAGCGCGCGGAAGGTCAGCGTGCTGTCGAACAGGTGCAGCAGCAGATCGAAGCAGGTCCGGTGCAGCAGCGCGCCGTTGTGCGCAAACACCCGCAGGAACGTCGAGAGCGTGGCCACGCGCTCGATATGGCGGCCGATAAACAGCAGGCGCCAGGCTTCGTCGCGGATCATGCGGTCGCCCTGCGCGCCACTGATGGCGGCGAGCTGCATGGACAGGTGATCCAGTGCTGCCAGCACGCGCGGGCGGTCGTAGATGCCCGCGTCGCCGGCACTGCCGGGACTCCCCGCGCAGGCTGCCTCCATGGCGTCGCCGAAATCGTTGCGGGCGGCCAGGATGGTGCGCCAGTGATCGTTGGACAGCCGGTTGCGGATTTCGGTGGCGGCGTGTACGTGGCTGGCCAGGTTCTGGCCCACGCTGGTCCAGCCGGTGCTTTCCGCCAGCGCGGATACCAGGCTGCGCTCGAACACGCGCAGCGAGGCGCGCGGCTGCGGCGCGCCGGTCGGCAGCAGGCCGCAGGCGAGCACCAGTTCGCCGATCACGTCGAGCGCGCTGTCGTCGCGGTCGTCGCTGCTTTCGATCGAGCCCAGCACCAGGCGGCACAGGCGTACGTTGTTTTCCGCGCGCTCGGCATAGCGCCCGGCCCAGAACAGGTTCTCGGCGGCGCGGCTGGATACCGCCAGCGGCTTGGCCGCCCGCCCGCGCGCCGCGCCGGCCATGGGGAACTGCGACGGCGCGCCGCCCGGCTGCGCCGGCTGGCTCGACAGCACCCAGGTGTCGACGCTGGAGCCGCCGAGCTGCATCGATACCGCCGGCTGCCCCTCGCCCGCGAGCCGGGTGAAACCGCCGGGCATCACCTGCCAGCCGCCCTGCCCGTCGGCAATGGCATAGACCCGCAGCATGGCGGCGCGCGAGCCGATATGCGGCCCTTCCCAGCGTGGTGCGTGCGACAGCGGCAGGTCGGCCTGGATGGTAAACAGATCCGGCACCTGCTCGATGCGCTCGCGCCAGTCCGCCAGGCGCTGCAGCCCGCGCTCCATGCCCAGGCGCGGGCCTTCCCACGGCTGCGCCATGCCGCGCGGGTAGGTTGGCATCAGGAAGGCTTCGGTGAATTCCCCGAGCGCCTCCGCGCGCGCCGTGGCCTCGCCGCACCACCAGCTGGGCACGCCCGGCAGCAGCAGCTCCTCGCCCAGCAGCGCGCGGGAAATGGCCGGCAGGAAGCCGTGGATGGCCGGCGTCTCCAGGAAGCCCGAGCCGGGCGCGTTGGACACCAGCACATTGCCCGCGCGCATCGCCTGCAGCAGCCCGGGCACGCCGAGCGTGGAATCCTGGCGCAGCTCCACCGGGTCGCAATAGGCGTCGTCCAGGCGGCGCAGCACCACGTCGACGCGTTCCAGCCCGGCCAGCGTCTTCAGGTACACCACGTCGTTGCGCACCGTCAGGTCCTTGCCCTCGACCAGCGTGATGCCGAGGTAGCGGGCCAGGAAGGTGTGCTCGAAATAGGTTTCGTTATAGGGCCCCGGGGTGAGCAGCACGATGTGCTTGCTGACAGTGGCGGCGGCGTTGTCCTCGGACTCCGGCGCGGGTGGCTGCGCCGCGGGCTGCTGCGCCAGCGTGGCCACCAGTTGCGAGAACGCGGCGGGCAGGCGCCGCACGCGCAGCTCGCGAAAGGCATCGGCAAACAGGCTGGAGATGATGAGGCGGTTCTCCAGCGCGTAGCCCATGCCGGAAGGCGTGTCCGTGCGGTGGGCCATCACCGTCCAGCCGCCCTCCAAGGTATGCGCGAGGTCCACCGCGACGATATGCAGGAAGTTGCCGCCCGGCGGCTGGTAGCCCTTGAGCGGGCGCAGGTAGCCGGGATGGCCGAAGACCAGGCCGGCCGGCAGCAACCCCTTGGACAGCAATGCCTGCGGCCCGTAGATGTCGGCCACCATGGCGTTGGCCAGCTCGGCGCGCTGCGCCACGCCGCGCTCGATGCGCTGCCAGTCCTCCTCGCTCACCAGGAAGGGCAGCAGGTCCAGCGCCCAGGCGCGCGCGCCGGCCTTGTCCGTGTTGTCGGCGTAGACGTTGTAGGTCACGCCGTTGTCGCGGATCTGGCGCGCCATGGCGGCGGCCTGCTGGTCAAGGCCGTCGATGCCCTCCTCGCCCAGTATCTGGAAAAAGCGCGCCCAGGACTCGCGCAACCCGTCCCCGCATGCCCCCAGTTCATCAAGGTGCCCGGGCGGCACCGGCCGCGCGCGGTGCATCACCGCGTCGACGGCAGGGGCGGTTTCATCAAAAGGCAGGGACGGCTGAAGAGGCACGGGCGCGGCTTTGGGGGCGTGCCGGATCAGCGTTGTCGCAAATCCAGCGTGAACGGAAACTCGAGGCTGCGCCGGGGCGGTTCCACGCGCATCACGCCCGGCGTGTGGCCAAGCGTGAAGAAGCGTGTCAGGCGCCGGCTCTCGGCCTCGTACGCATTAACCGGGAAGGTCTCATAGCTACGCCCGCCCGGATGCGAAACATGATACTGGCATCCACCGATGCTGCGCCCCATCCATGTGTCGACAACGTCGAAAGTCAGCGGCGCGTGCGAGGCGATGGTGGGGTGCAGCGCAGACGGCGGCGCCCAGGCGCGGTAGCGCACCCCGGCCACGAACTCGCCAACGCGCCCGGTGGGCTGCAGCGGTACCGCGCGGCCATTGACGGTGACCACATGGCGGCTGTCGTTCATGCCCAGCACGCGCACCTCGATGCGCTCGAGCGACGAATCCACGTAGCGCACGGTGCCACCGGCACTGCCCTCCTCGCCCATCACATGCCAGGGTTCGAGCGCGGTGCGCAGCGTCAGCGACAGGCCGCCGGCCGCGAGCTCGCCCACGCGCGGGAAGCGGAACTCGAAGTGCGGCGCGAACCAGGCATTGTCGAACGCGAAGCCGGCTTCGCGCATCTCGGTGAGCACGTCCTCGAAATCCATCTGCACGAAGGTGCCGAGCAGGAAACGGTCGTGCAGCTCCGTGCCCCAGCGCGTGAGCCGCCCGCGATAGGGCTCGCGCCAGAAGCGGGCCACCAGCGCGCGCAGCAGCAACTGCTGCACCAGGCTCATGCGCGCATGCGGCGGCATCTCGAACGCGCGCAGCTCCAGCAGGCCGAGACGGCCGGTGGGGCCGTCGGGCGAGTAGAGCTTGTCGATGCAGAACTCGCTGCGGTGGGTGTTGCCGGTGACGTCGATCAGGATATTGCGCAGCGCACGGTCGACCAGCCACGGCGGCATGTGCGCGCCGACCCCGCCCTCGGCGCCACCGAGCCGGTCGAGCTGGTGCTGCAACTCGGCAAAGGCGATCTCGAGCTCGTAGAGCTGGTCGTTGCGCGCCTCATCCACGCGCGGCGCTTGGCTGGTCGGGCCGATGAACATGCCCGAGAACAGGTAGGACAGCGAGGGATGGTTGTGCCAGTACGCAATCAGGCTGGACAGCACATCGGGGCGCCGCAGGAAGGGGCTGTCGGCAGGCGTGGCGCCGCCCAGCACGAAGTGGTTGCCGCCGCCGGTGCCGGTATGGCGCCCGTCGAGCATGAACTTCTCGGTGCTGAGGTAGGTCTCGTGGGCGGCCTGGTAGAGGAATTCCGTATGGTCGACCAGTTCGTCCCAGTTGGCGGCCGGATGGATGTTGACCTCGATCACGCCGGGATCGGGCGTGACCTGCAGCAGTTTGAGGCGCACGTCGCGCGGCGGCGGGTAGCCTTCGAGCACGATCTTCACGCCCAGCCCGGCGGCGGTGGCTTCCACCGCCGCCAGCAGTTCCAGGTAGTCCTCCAGCACGGTCAGCGGCGGCATGAAGACGTAGAGCATGCCGCGCTTGTCGCCCGCGGCCGCTCTCTCGGCCTTGGGGCCGGCGGCACGGCTGGGATGGCGCACTTCCACGCACAGCGCCGTACGGGTGATCCAGCCCGCGGATTCGCCGCGCCCGGGCACGCGCGCCAGGTCCGCCGCCAGGGCGGCGGGCGCGGCCGTGCCGCCGATCGCACCCGACCCTGGCTTGGCCCCGGCACGCGCTGCCGCGGCCGAGCCGGGCGCGGGGCCGGACGCGGAATAAGCCGCGGTGCTGGCACGGAACTCCGCCGCCTGGCCGGGCTCGGCGCCTTGGCCGGCAAGCCCTGGCAACTGCGCGCGCAGCTGCGCCCCGGTGGGCAGCGGCGAACGCGCCGCGAACGGGTCCTGGTCGAACTGCCACGGGTAGTCGGCCTCGCTGACCCAGGGCAGGGCATCCAGCGGCAGGCGGTAGCCCATCGGCGAATCGCCAGGCAGCAGGTACATGCGGTCGTCGCGGAAGAACCATGGCCCGCTGATCCAGCGGTGGGCGGCCAGCGCCGGGCCATCTTCCAGGCCGGTGCGGCGCAGCGGCAGCACGTAGCCGGTGGGCCGCGCCAGGCCGCCATCGAACACGCGGCGCAGGCGCATGCGCTCCATCTCATCGTCGAGCCGCGCCTCCAGCGGGTCGACGTTGACCGGCAGGCGGCGCTCGCGCCAGAGGTAGTACCAGGTGTCCTCGTAGCCGGGCTGCACAAAGCCGGGGTTGAGCCCGAGGCGCTTGGCCAGGCTATCGAGGAAGCGGTGCGCGTCGGCTTCGGTATAGTCGGCCGGCTCGCGCTCATCGGCGAACAGCGACGGGTCCTGCCAGCAGGGCTGGCCGTCGGCGCGCCAGCAGATCGACAAGGCCCAGCGCGGCAGTTGCTCGCCCGGGTACCACTTGCCCTGGCCAAAGTGCAGGAAGCCACCCTTGCCATAGCGCGCGCGCAGTTTATGCACCAATTCGGTGGCATAAGCGCGCTTGGTGGTGCCGAGCGCATCGGTGTTCCATTCCGCGCCATCGCGATCCTTGACCGCGACAAAGGTCGGCTCGCCGCCCATGGTCAGGCGCACATCCTGCGCGTTGAGCTGGATATCGACCTCGGCGCCCACGGCCGCCACCGCCTGCCACTGCGCCTCGGTATAGGGCTTGGTCACGCGCGGCGATTCATAGATGCGGGTGATCGACATCTCGTGGTGGAAGGTCACCTCGCTCTTGTCGACCGCGCCGCTGACCGGCGCCGCGCTGCCCGGCTCGGGCGTGCATGCCACCGGGATATGGCCCTCGCCGGCCAGCAGGCCGGAGGTGGGGTCGAGCCCGATCCAGCCCGCGCCCGGCAGGTAGACCTCGCACCATGCGTGCAGGTCGGTGAAGTCCACGTCGGTGCCACTCGGGCCGTCGATGGATTTCACGTCGGGCGCCAGCTGCAGCAGGTAGCCGGACACGAAGCGCGCGGCCAGCCCCAGGTGGCGCAGCGTCTGCACCAGCAGCCAGCCGGAATCCCGGCACGAGCCGGCGCCCGTCGCAAGCGTCTGCTCCGGCGTCTGCACGCCGGGTTCCATGCGGATCAGGTAGCGGATGTCCTCTTGCAGGCGCTGGTTCAGGGCCACCAGGAAATCGCTCGTGGTCTGCTTGTCGCGCGGAATGCTCTGCACGAAGGCGGCAAAGCGCGGCGTCAGTTCGCCCTTGACCATATAGGGCGCCAGCTCGTAAGCCAGGCCGGGCTCATAGGTGAAGGGAAAATTCTCCGCGTAGGGCTCGAGGAAGAAGTCGAACGGGTTATAGACCGCCATCTCGACCACCAGGTCGACGGTGATCTTGAACTCGGTGGTCGGCTCGGGGATCACCAGCCGGGCGAGGTAGTTGGCGAACGGGTCCTGCTGCCAGTTCACGAAATGCTGCTCGGGTTCGATGCGCAGCGAATACGAAAGGATCGGCGTGCGGCAGTGCGGGGCAGGACGGAGCCTGACCACCTGCGGCGAAAGCTTCACGGGCCGGTCGTACCGGTAGTGGGTGACATGGTTCAGTGCGACGTGTGTTGCCACTAGTGCCTCCCATTGGCGCAGGTTTTGTGTGGTTCTCTCAAGCAAGAGTTGTACCGCCCCCGGCGGCACACCCCGGATAGCGGCCGGCGGCGGCCGCCCTTGCATGGCAACATGCCCAGACTACCGCAGCATTACATGGCGCCCGCCTGTTTTGCCTTCAGTCCCTGCTCGATCAGCGAGCGCAGCTTGGCCAGCGCCCCGGGGTCGCCGTGCGCGGCGGCGCGGGCGTACCAGATCTTGGCCTGCTCGATGTCCTTCTCGACCACGCCGGGCTCGCCACGCTCGTAGTAGCTGGCAACGATGTACTGGGCACCGCCGTCGCCCGCCGTGGCGGCGCGCGTATACCACTCGAAGGCCTTGCCGTAGTCCCGCGCGAGGCCACGCCCGGTGAAGTAATTGGTCGCCAGTTCCACCTGGGCCTGCACATGGCCGCCTTCGGCCGCGCGGCGGTACCACTGGTTGGCGGACTCCAGCGAGCGCGGCACCAGTTCGCCGTGCTCGTACATCTCGCCAAAGGTGAACTGGGCCTGCGTCATATCGTTCTCGGCCGCGCGGTGCAGCCAGATCAGCGCCTCCTGCTGGCGCACCGGCGTGCCCTCGCCGCGCAGCAGCATCATGGCGTAGTTGTACTGCGCGAGCCGGTTGCCTTGCTGGGCCGCCTTGGCGAAATCCCGCAAGGCTGAATCGAAGGCGCCGGCGTCGTAGGCGGTCACCGCCTGGCGCGTGAGTTCCTGCGCCGGCGCCGGGGGCTGGCGCGCGGCCTGGGCGTGCTGGAAGGCAAACAGGCACAGGGCAAGCAGCGCGGCAATGGCGGCGGCGCGCAATCGCGAAGGAAAGCGAACAGGAAAGCAGGCAGGAAAGCGACGGACAAGCGGCATGGCAGGCTCCAGGCAGGGCACGCGCTGACTCCAAGTCTACAAGTGTAGGACTCCGAAGCCAGCAGGTGCAGTCGGAAGCGGCCGGCCTAACCTTACGGTTGGCGCCACCAGTTCTGCGCTGGTTGCGCAGGCGCGGGTACGCTGCTGGGCAGCGCTTGCGCCTGCGCCAGCAAGGCCTCGGCCTGCGTGTGCAGCCTGGACAGGCAACGCGCCAGCACCCGAGCCTCCTCCGGATCCAGGCAGGCAGCCAGGCGGGCGTTGAAGGCCTGGGCCTGCGCAAAGGCAAGCTGGTAGACCGCCTCGCCCTGCTCGCTCAGGGCAAACGCCGCCGCCCGCTTGTCCTGCTCGCGCGTGGCGCGCTGCACCAGCCCGCGCGCCATCAGGGCGTGCACGGCGCGGCTTGCCAGCACCTTGTCCAGCCCGGCGCTTTGCGCCAGCTCCGTCAGGCGCGTGCCCGGCTGCTCGCCGAGGAAGGCCAGCATGCGCCACTCGCGCCGGCTCACCCCGGCCGCGGCGCGCAGGTGATGCCCGCTGGCTTGCAGGGCAACGCGGGTCAGGTGATAGAGGCGGTAATTGAGGAAGTCCGCCAGACTGGCGGGATGCTGCAGCGTTTCGCCGGCGTCCCGCTCCCGGCCCGCCTGTGCCTGCGCCTGCTCGCCCGCCTGGTTGCCGTTCATGCCGCACCCGCAAATTTAGTTGATTTTGTCAATTATATGGCCGGGTGTTAGCGTCTGTGCCGCTGCATGAGAACCGGCGGGCCGCGTGCCAGGCGCATCCGCCGGGGTACGGCCGGGCAGCCATGCGCCCAGGAACGAAACGCGCGCATCCATGCGCGAAATCCTTCTTTGGCGCCCGCGTCCCATATCGATAAATTGGCCGGCTTCCCGCCGATGCCGAACCAACAGGAGAACCCGTGAAACCCGCCAAACTGCTGCGCGCGCTAGTCCCCACCCTCGCCACCATGACCGCACTGGCCGCCGTGTGCCTGGCCAGCGCGCCGGCCAGCGCCCAGAACGACCGCCCGCTGCGCATCCTGGTGGGCTACCCCGCCGGCGGCACCGCCGACTTGGCCGCCCGCCTCATCGGCGACAAGCTGCGCGAGGAACTCAAGCAAACCGTGGTCATCGAGAACAAGCCCGGCGCGGGCGGCCGCCTGGTCATGGACTATGCGCGCACCCTGCCCGCCGACGGCAACACGCTGGTGGTCGCCAACTCCGCGGTGATGACCATCGCCCCGCTGACCTACCGCAAGCTGAACTACGACATCCAGCGCGATTTCGTGCCGGTGGCGCAAACCGCCAACTTCCAGCTGGCCCTGGCCACCGGCCCCGGCGCGCCGGCCAAGACGCTGAAGGAGTACATCGAGTGGCTCAAGGCCAGCCCGGCCAAGAACAATTCCTACGCCTCGCCAGCGCTAGGCAGCATTCCTCACTTCTTTGGCTTGCTGATCGGCAAGCAGGTGGGCGTGGAGATGCTGCACGTGCCATTCAACGGCTCGGCACCGTTGATGAATGCGCTGGTGGGCGGGCAGGTGCCGGCCTCGGTCGATACGCTCGCCGATCTCACCGAGATGCATCGCGCGGGCAAGATCCGCGTCCTGGCGAGCTCAGGGACGCAGCGCTCGGTGGCATTGCCGGATGTGCCCACGTTTACCGAGCTTGGCTACAAGGACATCGAAGGGCTTGGCCGCTACGGGTTCCTCGCGCCGGCCGGCGTGCCGAGGGCAACGATCGACCGGCTGAATGCAGCGATCGTGCATGCGGTGCAGTCGGCGGATCTGAAGGAGCGGTTCCTGAAGCTGGGGCTGGAGCCGCAAACCGGGAGCGCGGAGCAGTTCGGCAAGGTGCTGGCGGCGGATGCCGGGCGGTGGGGACCCGTGGTCAAGGCCTCTGGCTATACCGGAGACTAAAAACACCACGTCACATTCCATCACATTTATTCATTTCATGAATGTTATTTTTTACATGGATTGAATAAGAAAAAATTTACATCACGTTATTTATAAAATTGATGCCGATCAGGTCAGCGGCCCGACCGGCATCGACAAAGCCATGCCCACCAGAAACACCCTCTTCATCATGTGCGACCAGCTGCGCCAGGACCACCTGGCGTGCTACGGCCACCCCACGCTGCGCACAAGGCACATCGACGCCCTGGCCGCACGCGGCGTGCGCTTCACCAAGGCGTTCGTCACCTCCGGCGTTTGCGGCCCGAGCCGCATGAGCTTCTATACCGGGCGCTACCCCAGCAGCCACGGCGCCACCTGGAACCGCGTGCCGCTGTCCGTTGGCGAAGTCACGCTGGGCGAATACCTGAAGGACAGCCACCGTGCGCTGGCGCTGGCCGGCAAGACGCACGTGATGCCCGACAATGCCAACATGAAGCGTCTGCATCTCGACGGCGGCAGCGAGCTGGAAACGCTGCTGCGCAGCGGGCACTTTGTCGAAGTCGACCGCCATGACGGCCACCACGCCGAGCCGCACAGCGCTTATGCCGAGTGGCTGCGCAAGCAAGGCTACGACAGCGCCGACCCGTGGACGGACTACGTGATCAGCGCCGAGAATGCGCAGGGCGAGATCGTGTCGGGCTGGCAGATGCGCAATGCCGGCCTGCCTGCGCGCGTGGCGCAAGCACATTCGGAGACGGCTTATACGGTAGGCCAGGCAATGCAGTACATCGCCGCGCGCGGCGACGACCCGTGGGTGTTGCACCTGTCGCTGGTCAAGCCGCACTGGCCCTATATGGCGCCCGCGCCCTACCATGCGGCCTACGCGCTGGACGACTGCCTGCCGCTCAAGCGCCACGAGGCGGAGCTGGACAACCCGCATCCGGTGCTCGACGCGTACCGCACGCAGGAAGAATGCGCCAACTTCATGCGCAGCGAAGTCTCGGACACGGTGCGTCCCGCCTATCAAGGCCTGGTGCAGCAGATCGACGATCGCCTGGGCGAGTTGTGGGAACAACTGGAGCGCCTGGGCCGCTGGGAAGACACGTTGATCGTGTTCACGGCGGACCACGGCGACTTCCTGGGCGACCACTGGCTCGGCGAGAAGGAGCAGTTCTACGACACCGTGCAGAACATCCCGCTGATTGTCTACGACCCCTCGGCCGAGGCCGACGCCACCCGCGGCAGCGCGGACGCGCGCATGGTCTCGGCCGTGGACGTGGTGCCGACCGTGCTGGACGCGCTGGGCCTGCCGCCGGCCGACCATCGCGTGGAAGGCCGCTCGCTGCTCGATCTCACGCGCGGGCGCGGCAATGGCCAGTGGCGCGATTTCGTGGTGTCGGAGCTGGACTACGCGTATCGCGGCGCGCGGATCGCGCTGGGCCGGCAGCCGGGCGAGTGCCGGGCGTGGATGGTGCGCAATGCGCGCTGGAAGTATGTGCACTGGCAGGGTTTCCGCCCGCAGCTGTTCGACCTGGAGCGCGACCCCGACGAGTTCTTCGACCTGGGCGAGGATGCCGGCCACGAAGCCATCCGCTCGGCGATGCGGCTGCACCTGTTGGAATGGTTCTGCATGCTCAAGCCGCGCACGACGGTGAGCAACGACGAAGTCGCGGCCAAGACCAATGTTTACAAGCAGGCGGGTGTGTTTTTTGGCGTTTGGTGAGGTGGCTTGAATCGTGGCACGACGCGCTGGAGATAGCGCCGGGGATAGCGCCCGGGGGTAAAGATTCCTGCCGGTCTGGCCGTAATACCGCTTAAGCCACCCTGGGCACTAGTGCCCAGGGTAACGGCCAGAAGTGGTGGAGCCCGGGCTGACGCCGCCTGAATCTTGTCAGGCAAGCATGGCGCGTCCTCGCCACGATCATTGAACGCAACCGCTGCAAGGTTTTGAAATGGGCAATTTGGTCCTGCTCGAGGATGAGGTCGAACTGCGCGAGGAAATAGCGGCTTTCCTGCAAAAGCGCGGCTGGAAGGTCAGCCAGGCCGGCAGCCTGGCGCAATTCCTGCCGCTGGCCGCGCAGGCGGATATCGCCGTCATCGACGTCATGCTTCCCGATGGCACGGGTTTCGATGCGGCCAGCCGCCTGCGCAAGGAGCGCCCCGGCTGCGGCATCGTCATGCTCACGGCCCGCGGGGAAACACAGGACAAGCTACACGGCCTGAACGGCGGCGCGGACCACTATCTCGTCAAGCCGGTCAAGCTGCTCGAATTCGACGCCATCCTGCGCGCCTTGAGCCGCCGCGTCGTCTCCAACTGGTGGCTCGACCGGCAGGCCAGCACGCTGGTGGCGCCGGCGGGAGCCCGCCTGGCGGTCTCGTCCAACGAGAGCAAGCTGCTCGAAATGCTGGCGCTCCATCCCACCCAGCCCGTCGATCGCCGCCAGATCGCCGAAGGCTTCGGCTTTGACTGGCTGAGCTACGACGAGCGCCGGCTGGAGACCATGGTCAGCCGCCTGCGGCAACGCTGGCGCAGCGAATCGGGCAGCGAATTGCCGCTCAAGACCGCCCACCGCAAGGGCTATACGTTCGCCGCGCCCATCGCGCTGGCCTGAGCCTGCACGCCCTGCGGCGCCGACGGCAGAAAGATCGTGGCGCGGCAGCCCTGCCCGGGCGCACTATCCAGGGTCAAGGTGCCACCCTGCATTTCCACCATGCGCCGGGCCAGCGACAGGCCAAGCCCGGTCCCCGGTTTCTGGCCGGCATTCTGGCCGCGATAAAAGCGCTCGAATACGCGCGGCAGGTCCGTCGCCTCGATGCCGGGACCGTTGTCCTGCACTTCCAGCTCCACGCCTTCGGCCACCTCCCGGCCCCGCAAGACCACCCGGCAGCCCGCGGGCGTGTACTTCACCGCGTTGTCGGCCAGCGTGCGCAATGCCAGCCGCAGCAGGCTGGCGTCGCACGGGAAGGTTTCTGGCAAGCGCTCCCCGTCCACCTCCAGCCGGTGCCCCTCCGACAGCAGTTGCGCTGCCGCCGCGGCGTCCTCCAGCAAGTCCGCCAGGCGGGTGGGTGACGGCCGGGAGCCATGCCGCAGCAATTCGAAGCCATCCTCATGCAGCGAGTCATTGAGCAGCATGGTCAGGCGTTGCGTGGCGCGCAGGATCTTCTGGTACCGGGCCGAGGTCTGCGGGTCATCGTGGGCATCGTCCAGGTCCAGGTTCTGCGCCGTGGCATCGATCACCGCCAGCGGCGTGCGCAGTTCATGCGAGACCGTGGACAGGAATTGCCGCTGCTCCTCCTGCGCGCGCCGCTCCAGCGACAGCGACGCCTCCACCTGCGCCATGGCGCTCCTGAGCGCCTGGGTGCGCAAGGCGACCTTGACCTCCAGGTCGCGCTCGGCCTGGCGGGCCACGCGCAAGGCTTCGGCCTGGGCGGCCTCCTTTTCGGCGCGCATGTCGGTGTAGCGCCAGCTGATGGCGGAATTCATGATGAGCAGGAACGCCATCATGCCCAGGTAGTTGGCGTTGTCGACGAACGGGCCGGGATCGATCGCGCCGACGTTGCGCGCCAGGCGCAACACGGTGCCGCCGAAGAGCAGAACCAGGACGAACAAAAGCACACGCGCGGCCTTTTGGCCGCGCCAGGTCATCACCGCGGAAGCGATCAGCAGTATGCCCATGGTGATGAGGCCCCAGAGCAGCGCCAGTGGTCGTATCCACCAAACGTTGCCCAGCAGCAGGCAGGGCGTCATGACCAGCGCCACGCCCCAGGCCAGCAGCGAAAAGCCGATCGCCCAACGCCGCCATGGCGACTCGTACAGGCCCAGGTAGTGCGCCGTGAACAAGGTGCCAAGCGGCGTGGCGAAAAACCAGCTCACCACGTAGACGGCATCGCTCGTCAGCGGCCATCCAGGCAGGAGATACTGATACGTGAAGCCCTCGGCGGACAGCGAGGTGAACAAATTGGCCAGTACAGTCAGGCTGAACAGGCCAAAGGAAAGATTACGCGTTACCCAGTAAAACCAGACGCTGGTAATCAGCAAGACCAGGTGCGCTGCGTAGAACAAGCCAAACAGAAGCAGCTCGGTGCCGATAAAGGAAATGAACGCTTCCGGCGACCACGCCACCAGCGGAAAGCTCATCGTGCTGGTACTGCGCACGCGCAGATACAGCGTGACCGGCTTGTCCACCGGCAAGTCGAGCTGAAACACCGGATTGCGGTAATCCACGTCGCGCCCCGCCACCGGCCGCCTGTCGCCGGACACCCTCTGCGCGTATCCCCCGGCCGCTAGCGGCTCGAACAGCGTGACGTCGTCCAGCAGCGCCGAGCGCAGCTCCAGCAACCATACCGGCGCGGCTTGCTCGGGGCGCGTCAGGGTAATGCGCAGCCAGACGGCCCCCTTCACGTAGCCAAGGGCGGGAGGAGAGTGCTGGGGCTGGAAGGCCGCCGCGAACTCGGGCCGCGATAGCTGCTCGATGGTCAGCACATCCTGCGGATCGCGCAGCAGCTCCCAATGCTCGCCCAGAGAGACCTCTCCCGCCGGCGGCAGACGCATTTCCGCCCATGCGGCGCTGTGGCCGAGCCAGCACAAGAGAACGATCCAGAATAGCCGAAGCATGGTCCCTTCAAGTCGCGTTTCGCGGGAAAGGCCATGACTATATCCGAGCAAGGACCGGGCTTTTTCGCTTTGCCCGGCAATGTCAGGACTTGTCAGTTTTTCGGTGATGCCATTGGAGATGGATCTGCGCAGATAAAGGCACTCGACATCGCCACCGGCGCCACTTGAGCCGACCACCTGACTACCCATCGCCCCATTGGCCGGCACCCTGTTGCCGGCCGATGGCATCACCCCACGAACCGATATCCCACCCCCACCTCCGTCATCAGGTGCAAGGGTTGCGCGGGATCGGCTTCCAGCTTGTGCCGCAGGTGCCCCATGTACACCCGTAGGTAGTGGCTGCTCTCCGAGTGCGCCGGCCCCCAGACTTCACGCAGCAGTTCGCGATGCGTCATGACCTTGCCGCGATGCGCGATCAGCACGGCGAGCAGGCGATACTCGATCGGCGTCAGGTGCACATCCTGCCCGGCGCGGGTGACCACGCGGTTAGCCAGGTCGATCTGCACCTCGCCAAAGCCGATCTGCGGCGTGCCTTGCGGATTGGTCCTGGCGTGGCGGCGCAGCAGCACGCGCACACGCGCGATCAGCTCGCCCACGCCGAAGGGCTTGGTCAGGTAGTCGTCCGCGCCAGCGTCCAGCGCGGCGATCTTGTCGTCCTCGCCGGAACGCGCCGATAGCACCAGCACCGGCACTTCGGTCCAGGTACGCATCTCGCGGATCAGCGTCATGCCATCGCCATCGGGCAGGCCCAGGTCGAGGATCACCACGTCGGGCTGGCGCGTGCCGGCATCGATCAGGCCGCGCTTGAGCGTCTCGGCTTCATGCACGGCGCAGCCTTCTGCCTGCAGCGCCTCGCGCACGAAGCGCCGGATATGCGGCTCGTCTTCGACCAGCAAGACAGTTGGCGAAAATTCAAATCCCATTTCAGCTGGACTCCTTGTTTGCGGCATCGTGCGCAACCGGCACGCCGCCGTTGCCGTGCGCGGCTAGCAGCGCCGATTCAAGTGCCTCGGGCGGCTCGGGCTCGATCGCAGGCGGATTGCCGCGCGGCAGCGCCACGACAAAACGTGCACCGGTGTGGTCCGCATTCACGCTCTCCACCCAGATGCGCCCGCCGTGCGCCTGCACGATGGCCTCGCACACGGCCAGCCCGAGGCCAACGCCCGCGGTCGCGGACTCGCGCTCGCCGCGCGTGAATTTCTGGAAGATCGAGAGCTCTTGCCCGCGCGGCACGCCGGGGCCATCGTCCGCCACCGCGAGCCGCACCTCCGTTTCAGCCACTTCGCCGGAGATGCGGATGCCGGTGCCCGGCGGCGTGTACTTGGCAGCGTTCTCCAGCAGGTTGCACAGCACGCGCTCCATCAGCACCGCATCGCACTCCACCAGCGGCAGCGCCGATAGATCCGCGACCGACACGCGGTGCCGCGACAACGCATCACGCATGCCGGCAAGCGCCGCGCCCACCAGCTCTTCGAGCGACTGCCACTCCTTTTGCATGCGCACGTCACGGCTTTGCAGCCGCGCCATGTCGAGCAGGTTGACCACCATGGTGCGCATGCGCAGCGCTTGCTCGCGCATGGCATCGACAGTTTCCGACAGCGACGCAGGCAGCGGCGGCTCGGTGCGCTGCATGGTCTCGGCCATGCCGATCAGGCTGGTCAGCGGCGTGCGCAGATCATGCGAGACGGCGGCCAGCAGCGAGCTGCGCAGGCGCTCCGACTCCATCGACACCAGCGCCTGCTGCGCGACCTCCACGTAATGCAGCCGCTCGATGGCGATGGCGATCAGCGTGGCGAACACGTCGATCTGGCGGCGCCGCTCTGGCCGCGCGAAGGCGCGCCACTTCTGCGGCTCCACCGCGAGCACGCCGCGCGTCTGCATCGGCGCCTTGAGCGGCAGGTAGAGCACGGTGCTGCCCGGCAGCGTATGCGTGCCGGTGCCGGCGGGCTGGCCGTGATCGAACACCCATTGCGCCAGCACGGGATCGATCGCGTCATTGCCACGCTGCGTGGGGTCGATCACCGGCGGCAACAACCGCCCCTTGGGCGAGACAAGGAAGAATGCCGAACGCGCGCCAAGCGCGGCTTGCAGGAAGCGGCTGCTGATGTCGATGATCTGCTCGGGCATCAAGGCAGCGGACAACTCGCGCGCCAGCTCATACAGGGTGCGCGCATCGGTCTCGCGCTCCACCGACACCTGGGCCTGCTCGCGCAGCCCGGCGGTAAGCTGGCCGATCACCAGGCCCACCGTCAGCAACACCGCGAACGTCACGAGGTACTGCACGTCGCTCACCGCGAAGGACATGCGCGGCGGCACGAAGAAAAAGTCGAAGGCCGCCACCGACAGCACCGAGGCCAGCGCAGCGGGGCCTCGGCCGTGGCGCAGCGCCACGCCGACCACGGCCGCGAGGAACAACATCGCGATATTGACCAGGTCGAACCACGGCCGCGTCAGCGCCGACAACAAGCTGGCGCCCCCGCACCATGCGACCGCCCACAGGTAGTCGATGCGGTGCGCCACCACGCTGCTGTCGTCGTTGGGCGCCGGATCCTCGCGCACGTCGGCGCGCCCGCCAGCCGGTTGCGCGCGGCCGCGCGTATCAGCGCCCATGGCGTCGGCGGCCACGCGGATCACGTCGATCTCCGGGCAGCCGAGCGCCAGCGAATCGGCAAAGCTGTGGCGCCCGAACAGCCAGGCGCGCGCGCCCAGGAACGGCGACAGGCCGAGTGCCAGCAACGCCCGGCCGCGCGCCAGGAGGCTGCCGCCGCTGCGGCGCCAGTTGCCGGGGGCCCGCCCGACCACCACCTTGGTGAGGTTGTGGCGCCGCACATATCCCGCCACCGCCTGCACGATATCGCTGCCGGCCAGCGTCTCGGTGCGCGCGCCCAGCTCTTCGGCCAGCCGCATCGCCTCCTCGATATTCGCGCGCTCGTGCCCGCCAAGCGGCGCCAGGCGCGGCGTGGCCACCGTGACCACATGCCAGTCGCAGTCGAGCTGCCCGGCCAGCCGGCGCGCGCTCTTGACCACCTGCGCGGCATCGTCGCCGGTGCCGATGCACGCGAGCACCGCCTCGCGCGTGCGCCATACCGGCCGGATGGATTCGGCATGGCGGTATGCGCGCACGTCGTCGTCGACGCGGTCGGCGGTGCGGCGCAGCGCCAGCTCGCGCAGCGCGATCAGGTTGCCCTTGCGGAAAAAATTGGTGGCCGCGGTGCGCGCCTGCTCCGGCAGGTAGACCTTGCCGTCGCGCAGGCGCCGCAGCAATTCGTCGGCGGGCAGGTCCACCAGGATGACTTCGTCGGCGTCATCGAAGACCGTGTCGGGTACCGTCTCCCACACACGGATGCCGGTGATGCCGCCCACCGCCTCGTTGAGGCTGTCCAGGTGCTGGACGTTGACGGTGGTCCACACATCGATGCCGGCCGAGAGCAGTTCCTCGATGTCCTGCCAGCGCTTGGGGTGGCGGCTGCCGGACGCGTTGGAATGCGCCAGCTCGTCGACCAGGATCAGCGCCGGGCGCCGGGCCAGCGCGCCGTCCAGGTCGAACTCCTGCAGCACGCGGTCGTCGAGCTTGTGATGCGGCATGGCCTTCATCGGCAGCCGCTCCAGCCCCGCGATCAGCGCCTCGGTCTCGGCGCGGCCATGGGTCTCCACCACGCCGATCACGACATCGCTGCCTTGCTCGCGCAGCGCCCGGGCCGCGGTCAGCATGGCGAAGGTCTTGCCCACGCCCGCGGAGGCGCCGAAATACACCCGCAGCTTGCCCCGCGCGGCGCGCTCGCCCTCCTGCTGCATGCGTTGCAGCAAGGCGTCGGGATCGGGCCGGCCGGGGGCGTCGCGCTGGGCGGTGTCAGGCATGGTGGGGTTCATTGCCCGGGAGGTGGATGGATGAAAACGATTGTGCCACGCTTAAGGTCAAACACCGGCACGAATAACGCATTGCGGGGGCGGGACGAAGCCGCCGAACGGGCCAAGACCACGAGCTACGACGACGGCTGTCTCTCCCTCTCCCCTCATGGGGAGAGGGCCGGGGAGAGGGGCGGTTTGACTAGGAGCCACTTGAAGCGAAGCCCGTGGTTTTTTCCGGCACGACGGCGTAACGATCGCCCGCCCTCTCCCCCACCCCTCTCCCGCCATGCGGGAGAGGGGAGCAAACCAGTGGCTACATGGCAAGGCAGTGGCGCACACCCTCACCGCTTCTCGGCATCCAGCGCCAGGTTCAGCTGGAGCACATTCACCACCGGATCCCCCATCACCGCGAGCAGCGGCTTTTCCGTGTTGGCCGCAACCAGCGCCTCCACGCGCTCCAGCGGCAAGCCGCGCAACCGGGCCACGCGCGGCGCCTGGTACTGCGCGGCTGCCGGGCTGATCTGCGGATCGAGGCCACTGCCGGAAGCCGTGACCAGATCCACCGGCACGGGCGCCTTGTTGCCGGGGTCCGCCTCGCGCAGCGCGTCGATACGGGCGCGCGCGGCATCGGTCAGGGCCGGGTTGCTCGGGCCGAGATTGGAGCCGGCGGAAGCCGCCGCGTTGTAAGGCATGGGCGCGGTGGCCGACAAGCGGCCCCAGAAATACTTCGGATCCGAGAACGGCTGGCCGATCAGTTCCGAGCCGATGACCCGGCCGTCCTTGACGATCAGCGAGCCGGCCGCTTCATGCGGGAACACGGCGCGCGAGATGCCGGTGATCACGCCGGGGTACAGCAGGCCGGTAACGGCCGACAGCACGACGAAGATCGTCAGCATGGGGCGCAGCAGGCCACCCTGGATGGGCGTGGCGGGCTGGGCGGGTTGGACTTGCGTATTCATGAATGGCTCCGTTTATGTTCAGCGCGCTCGATGGGTGCAATGCGTTCGATGCGGCGCTCAGACCCAGCCGAACAGGGTCAGGATCATGTCGATCACCTTGATGCCGACAAAGGGCACCAGGATGCCGCCGAGGCCGTACACCAGCAGGTTGCGCCGCAGCAGGATGGCCGCGCCGAGCGGCCGGTACACCACGCCGCGCAGCGCCAGCGGGATCAGCACCACGATGATCAGCGCGTTGAAGATCACCGCCGATAAGATAGCCGAGGCCGGCGTGGACAAGCCCATCACATTGAGCTGGTTGAGCTGCGGGTACGTGGTGGCGAACGCTGCCGGGATGATGGCGAAATACTTCGCCACATCATTGGCCACGCTGAAGGTGGTAAGCGAGCCGCGCGTCATCAGCATCTGCTTGCCGATCTCGACGATTTCGATCAGCTTGGTCGGATTGCTGTCGAGGTCGACCATGTTGCCGGCTTCTTTCGCCGCCTGCGTGCCGCTGTTCATCGCCACCGCCACGTCGGCCTGCGCCAGCGCCGGCGCGTCGTTGGTGCCGTCGCCGGTCATCGCCACCAGGCGGCCTTCGGCCTGGTAGTCGCGGATCAGCTTGAGCTTGGCTTCGGGTGTGGCTTCGGCCAGGAAGTCATCGACGCCGGCCTCCGCTGCGATCGACGCGGCGGTGAGGCGGTTGTCACCGGTGATCATCACCGTCTTGATGCCCATCTTGCGCAGTTCGCCGAAACGCTCGCGAATGCCGGCCTTGACGATGTCCTTGAGTTCCACCACGCCAAGCACGCGCACGGTCTCGCCATTGCCATCGGTGCTGGACTCCGCCACCACCAGCGGCGTGCTGCCGGCGCGGGCCACGTCGTCCACGGCCTGCATCACGGCGTCGGGGAACTTGCCGGCGCGCTCGGTCACGTACTTGCGCACGGCATCGGCGGCGCCCTTGCGCACGCTGCGCCCGCCGGCATCCACGCCGCTCATGCGGGTCTGCGCGGTGAACGGCACGAAGATCGGGCGCAGCGCGCTGATATCGGGCGTGGCGGCGCCGGCCTGCTGGCGCGCCAGCGTGACGATGCTGCGGCCTTCCGGCGTTTCATCGGCCAGCGATGACAGCCAGGCGGCTTCGGCCAGTTGCTGCGCCGACACGCCAGGCGCGGCGATAAAGCGTGAAGCCTGGCGGTTGCCGTGCGTGATGGTGCCGGTCTTGTCGAGCAGCAGTACGTCCACGTCGCCAGCGGCTTCCACCGCGCGGCCCGAGGTGGCGATCACGTTGGCTTCCATCATGCGGCTCATGCCGGCCACGCCGATGGCCGACAGCAGCCCGCCGATGGTGGTCGGGATCAGGCACACCAGCAGCGCGATCAGCACGGTGATGGTGACGGGCATGCCGGCCTTGGCGACGAACACGCTGTACACCGAGAACGGCTGCAGCGTGGCCGTGGCCAGCAGCAGCACGATGGTCAGGCCCACCAGCAGGATGGTCAGCGCCAGTTCGTTCGGCGTCTTCTGGCGCTTGGCGCCTTCCACCATGGTGATCATGCGGTCAATGAAGCTCTCGCCCGGATTGGTGGTGATGCGCACCACGATCCAGTCGGACAGCACGCGCGTGCCGCCGGTGACCGAAGAAAAGTCACCGCCGGACTCGCGGATCACGGGAGCCGATTCGCCGGTAATGGCGCTCTCGTCCACCGAGGCCACGCCTTCGATCACGTCCCCGTCGCCGGGCACCATGTCGCCCGCCTCGACCAGCACCACGTCGCCACGGCGCAGCGCGGCAGCGCCGCGCGCCTCGGTGGCGCCGGCGGCGCGGTAGTCGCGCCGGCCTTCCTTGACCAGCTTGGCGGTGACGGTGGTCTTGAGCCCGCGCAGCGCTTCGGCTTGCTGCTTGCTGCGGCCCTCGGCCAGCGCTTCGGCAAAGTTGGCGAAGAGCACGGTGAACCACAGCCACACCGACACGGCCAGGATAAACCCGGCGCTCTCGCCGCCCGCCGTGGCGGGCGAGAACAGCGCGCGGAAGAACAGGATCGTGGTCAGGATGCTGCCCACATAGACCACGAACATCACCGGGTTGCGCAACTGGTCGCGCGGCGAGAGCTTCTTCACCGAATCGAGCAGGGCCGGCTTGACGAGCTCGGGCGCGAACATGCCACCGCGCGGGCGATGATGGCCGCCGCTCTTTTGCGCGGCCAGGGCCGGCGTGACCACGCTGGTGGCCGGGGTAGTGTTTGCCGGTGCCGCGCCGGCGTTCTTGCTGCGCGTCACCATGGATTCTTGTTGCATGCGTTTCTCCATTACTTGCTAGCCGCCGAGACCACCGGCGCCTGCAGCTGCTCTGCCACCGGGCCCAGCGCCAGCGCCGGGATATAGGTGAGCGCGCCCACCATCAGCACCGAGCCGACCAGCAGCACCACGAACAGCGGGCCGTGCGTGGGCATGGTGCCGCCCGTCACCGGCAGCCTGCGCTTGGCCGCCAGCGATCCCGCCATGGCCAGGATCGGCACGATGATCCAGAAGCGGCCGAACCACATCGCCGCGGCCAGCAGCACGTTGTAGAAGGGCGTGTTGGCCGACAGGCCGGCGAAGGCGCTGCCGTTGTTGTTGGCGGCCGACGAAAGCGCGTAGAGGATCTCCGAGAAGCCGTGCGTGCCCGGGTTGAACACGCCCGCGCGGCCCGGCTCCACCATCACCGCCACGGCCGTGCCCAGCAGCACCAGCAGCGGCGTGACGAGGATCGCCACCGCGGTCATCTTCATCTCATAGGTCTCGATCTTCTTGCCCAGGTACTCCGGCGTGCGGCCGATCATCAGGCCCGCGATGAACACGGCGAGCACCGCATACACCAGCATGCCGTACAGGCCAGAGCCGACGCCGCCGAACACCACTTCGCCAAGCTGCATCAGCAGCATCGGCACCAGCCCGCCGATGGCGGTGAAGGAGTCGTGCATGGCGTTGACCGCGCCGCACGACGCCGCCGTGGTGATGGTGGCGAACAGCGCGGTGGCGGCGATGCCGAAGCGCGTTTCCTTGCCTTCCATATTGCCGCCCGCCTGCAGCGCGCTGGCCGCATGGTCGATCGGCAAACCCGCCAGCGCGGCGTTGGCCTGCTGCTCGGAGGCTGCGGCGACGCATGCCATCACGACGAAGATCACCGCCATCGACGCCAGGATCGCCACGCCCTGGCGGCGGTCCTTGACCATCTCGCCGAAGGTGAAGCACAGCGCCGCCGGGATCAGGAAGATGGCCAGCATCTCGATCAGGTTGGCAAGCTCGGTCGGGTTCTCGAACGGATGGGCCGAATTGGCGTTGAAGAAGCCACCGCCGTTGGTGCCGAGCATCTTGATGGCTTCCTGCGAAGCCACCGGGCCCATTGCCAGCGTCTGCTTGTCGGTCTTCATGGCCTCCATCACCGGCGCGCCCTTGGCGTCGAGCACGGGCTGCCCGGCTGCGTCCACCTTGGGCTGGCTGTATTCGACCGGCGTGACCAGGCTGACTTCCTTGTAGCTGTCGAAATTCTGGATCACGCCCTGGCTGACCAGCGCCAGCGCGATCGCAGCGGAAATCGGCACCAGCACATAGAGCGTGCAGCGCGTCATGTCGACCCAGAAGTTGCCGATGGTGGCCGCGCTCTGGCGCGCAAAGCCGCGGATCAGCGCGAACACCACCGCGATGCCGGTGGCCGCCGAGAAGAAGTTCTGCACCGTGAGCGCCAGCATCTGCGTGAGATAGCTCATGGTGGATTCGCCCGCATAGCCCTGCCAGTTGGTATTGGCGACGAAGCTCACGGCGGTGTTGAAGGCCGAGTCCGGCGACACCGCGCCGAAGCCTTGCGGGTTAAGCGGCAGCCAGGCCTGCATGCGCTGCAGCGCATAGACCACCACCACGCCCAGCATGTTGAAGGCGATGACCGCGATGGCATATTGCTTCCAGCCCATCTCGGCATTGGCGCGCACGCCCGCCACGCGATACAGCACGCGCTCAAGTGGGCGGCCCCAGGCCGTGGCGAGATAGCGGTCGTCTTCCATCGCGCGGCGGATATAACGCCCCACGAAGGGCGCGAGCGCCAGCAGGATGGCTAGATAGAGGACCAGTAGTCCCAGGAATTCGGTGGACATCAGAATTTCTCCGGCCGGAACAGGGCGATCAGGAGGTAGATAAAGACAGCAACGGCGAGCACGCCGCCCAGCAGGTCAGCCCAGTCCATCACAGCCTCCTGTCGGTGGCGCTGTCCTTGCGGCGCGCGTCGGCGGCGTCTGCGCCCGGCCCCTCGGCCGCTCCCGGCGGTTTGCCGCCGAGTGCGGCGCACAAGAGCAGCAATGCGCCGGTCAGCGCACCAAACAGCAACAAACCAATGAAATAGATCCCGTCCATGGCAACACACCGTGAGTGATTCACAGATGGCAGATTAGGGATCGAGCGGTAAAAACGGGGTAGAGAGGGACGGCGGGGGTGTAAAGAAGATATAAAAATCGCGTAAAAACGGTGCGAAAGCCCGTGGCGGCGCCCATCCCGCTTGCCGGGCATCGGCGCCCGCCAAAAAAAACCCCGCAGGCTGTTGGCCTTGCGGGGCTATGCAGGTCGCCGAAGCCGGCTGTGGCGCCGGCCGCGTCAGGAGCGCCTGATCCGTTGCGTCAGTTGTACGGTCAGTTACACGGTCAGTTGTAGGTAAAGACCGCCGACTTGTTGCTGTTATCCAGCATGCGGTACCCGAACAGCAGCCCGCGGCTGGTGGTGGCCGTGAAGGCCGGCACCGCCGCGTTGACCACGATCGAGGTCGCGCCCCTGGGCGCCGGCGTGGAGGTGCTCCAGGTGCCGCTGTTGTCGACCGTGGCGGCAACGCTGCCGATCTGCTGGGCGGAGACATTCTGCACCCAGTCCGCCGTCAGCGACGTCTGCGCACCGGCCAGGCTGGCGTTGGACGGGTCCAGTGCGGCCAGCGACTTGCTGCCCAGCGTGTTCCACGGCAGGTTCGCGCCTTGCGTTGCCGGCACGAGGTCGCTCAGCAGGGTCTTGTTGTAGCTGTAGGTCGGCGTGGTGTTGGTGCCATGGAACAGCTCGATACGGTACTTCGCACCCTTGACCACCTTGGAGGCATCCGCGTTGTCCGCCGCTTGCGCCCACACCAGGCTGGCAGGGTTGCCCGCCAGGGTGCTGGCCGCGCTACCGCTGAGGCCCGCGGTCCGCGAGAACCAGAAGTTCGGGCAGTTGTACGACGGCGAGGGCGGACTGAACTCGTTGCCGCACTGGGCGGTGACGGGCACCGTGCCGGTCTTGTTGCTCACGTCCATGTAGGTCTGGCCCGCCTCGGCCGGGACCGGCGCGATATAGACGATGCCACTGCTCGGCAAGCCGGGCCCGGTCACGCGCGCATAGCTCAGGGGAGCGTTGTTGACGACGCTGCCCGGGCCCTTGGCGTTGATCATGAACTGGATGCCGTTCTGGAAGTGGCTGTAGTTGTTGTTGCTCTTGTTGAAACCCGGATTCATCTGCTCGACGCGCCGGATCTGGAGCTTGAGCGTGACGTCGACCGGCTGCTGGTTGCCGACCAGCCACCAGCTCGACGGATGCGCGCTGGTGGCGCCACCCGCGATATCGCGGGCCGTCGTGATGATGTTGCCGGGATTGCCGCTGGCGTCCAGGTACCGGATATTGAAGATGGCTTCATCACGCCCCGAGGCCGTCGACGCGGCGGGATAGAACGCCATGATTTCCGGCACGCTGAACTGTGCGCCCGTCATGGTATCGCTGGTCAGGATGCCATAGAGCAATTGCCCGAAGTGAAAGCCGTTGTGCAGGAAATCGACACCGGCCGCGTTGCTGATGTCGGCGGCGATGTTCTGGCATGCGGACGCCACCCCATCGACTTCCGGGCCGCCCTGCGACGCGCTCAGGCTGGTATTGGAGGACGTCACGCGCTGCGCGGCGGGCAGCGCGAAGCAGGCTGAGAGCCCCTTGGCGACCGCCTGCGCTGCCTGCGGCAGCGCCGCGACGCCGGCGGGCGGCGCGGCGAGCGTGCCGCCCGTGCTGGCGGCGGTGGCGATGGCCACGGGCGTCGGGTTGTCGACGGTGGCCAGCGCCAGCTTGCCGGTGGCCGGATCCGTGACCACCTTGACGATATCGAGCACCTGGTCGGCGGTATTGCCCACGCCGGCGGTCGAGGCGGCGGTGATGGCGGTCGAGAACGGATCGTAGCTGGCGGGCGCGCCGATGGCGGCGAGCACGCTGGCGAGCTGCGCGACCACGTTGGCGGTGACCTTTTGCAAGGCGGCGGCGTCCACCGTCTTGCCGCTGACGAACGTCAGCGGATTGCCGTCGGCGGCGAGTTGCGCCACGATGGCCGTGGTCAGCGGCGTGGCATTGATGGTCAGCTTGGCGCCGGCGGCCGGCGTGACGGTGCTCACGCTGACCAGCGGGGCGGTGTTGCCCGTGGGGTCGGTTACGACCACGAAGAACGGCGCCACCTCGCCCGTCTTCAGGGTACAGGTGTAGGTGCCCAGCGCGCTGGTGGTGATCGCGGCTTCCTGGCAGGGGGATGCGCCCGCGCTGTCGGTGATGGCCACATTGGCGTTGGCCAGCGCCGCGCCGGTGGCGGCCGTGCCGGTCACCGCGGCCGCGGCCAGGACCGGCTTGTCGCCGGTGGAGCCGCTGCTTGTGCTATCGCTGCCGCCACCGCCGCAGGCGGCCAGCGCCAGCAGCGCCGCGCCGCTCAGCGCGACCCCGAATGTCTGAAATTGGAGCTTCATTGGATGTTCCCCCCTGAGAATGGATTCCGGTGTTTCTTCTGCTTTTCTTTTTTGCCAGCGCCGTGCCGGCAACATGATTTACGGCATGACCTTGTTGTTCGTTAGCCGGCCGATGGCAGCGGGCTTGCGTCCCCCGGCACGGGCAAGACTAAGGAGCCGGCCAGCAGGTGGGAATCCCATAAACATGGCATGGCGCCCCGCCCCGGACTGCGCAGGGAGGAATGGCGGGGAAAGGCCGGGAAAGGCGGGGAAAGGCGGGGGCTGCGTGGGGGCGGCGGGCGTGGCAACCGGGTTGCCGCGCCACGCGGCTCAGATCCAGCCGGACTTGTGCAGTTTGCGCCAGAGCCCGCCGCAGGCCAGCGCGGTCACCCCGATCACGGTCGGATACGCATAGTGGAATTTCAGCTCCGGCATGAAGTTGAAGTTCATGCCGTACAGGCTGAACACCACGGTGGGAATCGCCAGGATGGCACCCCAGCCGGCCAGGCGCTTGACCACTTCGTTCTGTCCCACCGTGACCAGCGCCAGGTTCACCTGCACCGCGGTGGTCAGCATCTCGCGCACCACGTCCAGGGTGCGCACCAGGCGGCTGGCATGGTCCTCGATGTCGCGGAAATACGCGCGCAGCTCCCTGGGCACCAGGTCCTCGTGCAGCCGGATCAGTTGCCCGCAGATCTCCTCGATCGGGTAGACCGCATTGCGCAGGCGCAGCACCTGGCGCTTGATGTGGTACAGGTGCTCGATCGCGGCACGGTCGAACTCGTCGCGGAAGATGCCCTGCTCGAGCTGCTCGAAGCCATCCTCGAGCCGGGTGACGATGGGCATGTAGTGGTCGACCACGAAATCCATCAGCGCGTAGAGCACGTAGCCCGGGCCGTTGGCCATCGCGCGCGCGTCGCTCTCGCAGCGCTCGCGCACCGGGGCGTAGCTGCTGCTCACACCGTGACGGACCGACACCACATAGTTGGGGCCGACGAACAGGTGGGTCTCGCCGACCACCACTTCGTCGTTCACCAGCTGTGCGGTGTTCAGCACGATGAAGATGGAGTCGCCGTAGGTCTCCAGCTTGGGACGCTGGTGGGCATCAAGGGCATCCTCCACCGCCAGGTCATGCAGGCCAAATTCCTGCTGCACCTTGCGCAGCAGCGGCAGGTCCGGTTCGTGCAAGCCCAGCCAGACGAAGGTGCCGGGGACCGAGATTGCGTCACTGATCTGGTCCAGGGCGACATCACCCACGCGCTTGCCGCTGCGGTAGGCCACACTGTTGACGATCGCGCCCATGACTGCTCCGTTGCTCAGATGGCGCAATCGTAACAAGAGCGCCGCCAACGCGCCGCATCCGGCACTGGTCCCGGGTCACCCGGTATTTGTTACAGTTCTGCACCCAGACGAAGTTAGAATGTCCCATTTCCACGGTCACCGACTATGTCCCAGAAGAAATCGCCACGCTTCGAGCTGCGCAGTGGCAATGTCGACGCCCTCCTCCTCGCTCTCAAGACCACGGACATCGCAGCGCTGCGTGACGATCTCCTGTCCCGCTTCGAATCGACCCCCGATTTCTTCTCCAACGATGTGGTGGCGCTGGACCTGCGCCGGCTGGAAAGCGACGACCAGGTGGCCCTGGACTCGGTGATCGAGACCCTGGCCCAGCTCAAGGCCCGCGCTATCGGCGTGGTGGCCCGCGAGGCGCAGCGGGGCTGGGCCGAGTCGTTTGGCCTGCCGCTGCTCGACAGCCAGAGCCGGCGCGGCGGCCGGGACGAAACCCCGCCGGCCGAGCCGGCAGGCCCTTCTCCGGCCGAAGCGCTGGCCGACGCCCAGGCTGCGGCCCAGGCTGAGGCAAAGGCTGCGGCCACCGAAGTGGAAGCCGCCGCCGCGGCCGCCGTCGCGCAAGCCGCGGCGCGCAGCGTGCCCACCATGCTGATCGACAAGCCGCTGCGCTCCGGCCAGCAGATCTACGCCGCCGGCGACGTGGTGATCCTCGACCTGGTCAGCTACGGCGCCGAGGTCATCGCCGAAGGCAATATCCATATTTATGCCCCGCTGCGCGGCCGCGCGCTGGCGGGGGTCAAGGGCTACGCGCAGGCGCGCATCTTCTGCACCTGCCTGGAGCCCGAACTGCTCTCCATCGCCGGCATCTACCGCACCGCCGAACTGCCGCTGCCCGCCGATGTGCTGGGCAAATCGGCCCAGGTGCGGCTGTCCGGGGAGAAACTGATTCTCGAACCGCTCCGGATGAAGTAACACCCGCCGCAGAGCCCAAACCACAGCAGCGCAAGCTTCAACCATTACTGGATCCAAGAGCCATGGCAAAAATCATCGTTGTGACCTCCGGCAAGGGAGGCGTAGGCAAGACCACCACCAGCGCCAGCTTTTCCGCCGGCCTGGCCCTGCGTGGCCACAAGACTGCCGTGATCGACTTCGACGTCGGCCTGCGCAACCTCGACCTGATCATGGGTTGCGAGCGCCGCGTGGTGTACGACCTGGTCAACGTGGTACAGGGCGAAGCCAACCTGAACCAGGCGCTGATCAAGGACAAGAAGTGCGAAAACCTGTTCATCCTGCCGGCCTCGCAGACGCGCGATAAAGACGCACTCACCAAGGAAGGCGTGGAGAAGGTCATCAATGGCCTGGTCGACATGGGCTTCGAGTACATCGTCTGCGACTCGCCCGCGGGCATCGAGTCCGGCGCCCTGCTGGCCATGTACTTCGCCGACGAGGCCCTGGTCGTGACCAACCCCGAGGTGTCCTCGGTGCGCGATTCGGACCGCATCCTGGGCATTCTGTCGTCCAAGACCAAGCGCGCTGCCGAAGGCGGCGACCCGATCAAGGAACACCTGCTGATCACGCGCTACAACCCCAAGCGCGTGCACGGCGGCGAAATGCTGTCGCTCACCGATATCCAGGAAATCCTGCGCATCAAGCTGATCGGCGTGGTGCCGGAATCCGAGGCCGTGCTGCACGCATCCAACCAGGGCACGCCGGCCATCCACCTGGAAGGCTCGGACGTGGCTGACGCCTATGGCGACCTGGTGGACCGCTTCCTCGGCAAGGACAAGCCGATGCGTTTCACCGACTACCAGAAGCCGGGGCTGCTTTCGCGCATCTTCGGCAACAAGTAAGGGGGGTCTACCATCATGTCGATTCTGTCCTTCCTGCTCGGCGAGAAGAAGAAGTCCGCCTCGGTTGCCAAGGAGCGGCTGCAGATCATCCTCGCCCATGAACGCACCGGCCATTCCGCGCCGGCCGATTACCTTCCTGCCTTGCAGCGCGAGCTGGTCGCGGTGATTTCCAAATACGTAAAGATCAGCGACCAGGATCTGCGCGTGAGCCTGGAGCGCCAGGACAATCTCGAGGTGCTCGAGGTCAAGATCGAGATCCCACAGGGATAACCCTGAGCCGGGCCAGCGCTCCTCGGCCCGTTCTTCAAGCGGCGGCGCTTCACGGTGAAACGCCCGCCTGGCCTGCCCTGCTGACCGGAGCGCGTTCGCGCTGCCGGCACTATCCCCACGCCGTGGGGTACACGAGTAACGCTGGCTTCATCTCGCGATGCACCATTGCGTAGATTTGTCGCGGCGTCGCAACGTTTTTGCACCAATTGCCAGCTTAGAGACCGTCAACGGCGTGCATTAGTGTCTAAATCTTTTCTGTTTTGTTAAATTTTCGCGGGCGTTTACACGAAACGTAAACTCGTCAGCCGTCGCGATCCGATCGCTGACACCACAGAATAGAAAAGGAGCCACATGAAGAAATCAGCCCTGACCCTCGCACTTGGTACGCTGCTGGCCGGCAGCGCCTACGCACAATCGTCGTCCGTGACCCTGTACGGTATTGCAGACGTGAGCATTCGCTACACGAACAATTCCAACAAGGCCAACGACAGCCAGTTCCAGATGACCGACGGCGCTGTGACGCAAAGCCGTTGGGGCCTGAAGGGCAGCGAAGCCCTCGGCAACAACCTGAAGGCGATCTTCCAGCTGGAAAGCGGCTACAGCCTCGACAACGGCTCGATGAATTCGTCGGGCGTGCTGTTCAATCGTCAGGCTTATGTGGGTCTGGCAGGCGATTTCGGCACCGTCAAGCTGGGCCGTCAGTACACCGAAGGGTTTAACTTCTTCGGCGACTTCGATCCGCTGACCATCGGTAACTACCAAGCCAACGCCTGGCCGTTCTTCCTGACCCAGTTCCGCGCCAACAACGTCGTGAGCTACGGCGGCAAGTTCAGCGGCCTGGACGTGGGTGCCAGCTATGGCTTCGGTGAGCAGCCGGGCAGCCTGACCAAGGCCAGCTCCACCGGCAAGCCGTACTTCGGCGCCCGTGCAGCCTATACGGTTGGTCCGTTCGGCTTCGGCGGCGTGTACCAGGAAATCCGCGACACCTTCGGCAACAAGCAGCAAATGTGGGGCGCGGCTGGCAAGTACTCCATCGGCCCGGCGAAGGTATTCGTGGGTTATGTCGGCGGCAAGGACAAGACCGGCCAGATCGACACCAACTTCATGAACGTTGCCGGCAACCCGGTTCCGGTCGGTGGCAACGCTGTGAACAACCCCCGCAAGGACGCCCTCGGCTACGTGGGCCTGACCTATCAGGCAACCCCGGCCCTGGCGCTGACCGGCGTGTTCTACGGCGACCACATCAAGAACAAGAATGGCCTGACCAACAACGCTGGCAATCGCTACACCGGCGTGCTGCTGGCCGAGTACTCGCTGTCCAAGCGCACCCAGGTCTACGGCACCGTGGACTACAACAAGGTGACTGGCGGCGTGACGACCGAACTGCCGGGCAAGAACAACCAGACCGGTGCGGCAGTCGGTATTCGCCACATTTTCTGATTGTCCTTGTCGGCATGCCCCGCGCTCGCGCGGGGTAACGCCTGACTGCAGGAAAGCACCTTCGGGTGCTTTTTTTGTTTTTCAGGGCAGCATGGGCAAGTGCAGATGCCAGGTGACGCCGCCGTCGGACACAACGCCGGCTTGCGTTCCGGCTTTGGCATCCGCGGCGCGATCCGCATCGAGCGCGCCGCCATGGCGCAACAGCACGCGGCGGCAAAACTGCATCGCCGGCGTCCCGGCACGCGCGGCCCGCCACGCCTGCGCATCAGGGCCGGGGTCCGGGTCGGGCGCAAATGCGATCGAAATCCGGCAGAGGCGGCCGTCGAGCCACTGGCGCACCCGCGGCGGCGTGCTCCCGGCCGCGGACATCATGGCCAGCGCCATCAGCACGCGCAGGGCTTCGGACAGCATGGCGGCATCGCCCCGTATCCAGGCCTTGCGGCCAGCCGGGTCGAGTTCGGGCGTGCGCCCGGCAGGCAGGCAGAGCGTGTCTGCGGACGCGCGCACCAGCGCCGTCAGCTCCAGTATCTCCATGCGGTAACCGTGGGCAAGCTCGCGCAACAACCGCGCGATGTCGTCGGTGAGCCGCAGCGACGCCTGCGCATAGCCCGCCGCCTGCGCCACGAATGCCGCGTGCGCGCATGCGCACGGCACGTCCCGGGGCAATTGCGCCAGCGCCAGGATGGCACTCTGCGGCGAACGCAAATCGTGCGACAACGCCCGCATGGCAGTTTGCCAGGATGCCAGCGCCGCGCTGTCGCAGGCCGCCGCATCGACGGCGCCGCCGGCAGGCGGCATCGCGCGGATGGCGGCCATGCCTGCAGTCATGTCTTGCCCGCCCTCTTCCGTGCCCGCTCCCATCCTGAGGGCGAGATGCTCCAGGCAACGCGCGACAGCACGCAGGCCCGCTACCCAGCGCAGGATTTCACAACGCAGCCACGCCGTCATGGCGCCGCGCCGGTGAGCTCGAGACGGTAGCCATGCGTGTAGACGGGCAGCAGCCGCAGCCCGTGCTCCGGATGCAGGGCAAGCTTGCTGCGCACACGCGACATATGCGTATCGATGGTGCGCGACAGCGGCGAGATCTCGCGCCCCCAGACCGCCGCCACGATATGGTCGCGCGACACGATGCGCCCTTCGTTGCGAAACAGCAGCACGACCAGGTCGAACTCCTTGGGCGTCAGCCTGAGCGGCCGGGCGCGATGCGCCACCGTGCGCGCGGCGCAGTCGATGACGTAGTCGGCCAGCGCGACCTGCGCGCCGCCGCTGCCCGGGTCCGGATAGGCGCGGCGCAGCAGCGAACGGGTGCGCGCCAGCAGCTCGCCGCGACGCACCGGCTTGAGCATGTAGTCGTCGGCGCCAGTGGCGAAGCCATCGACGATGTCTTCCTCCTCCACGCGGCAGGTCAGGAACATCACGGGTACGCGCCGGTCCAGGTTGGCGCGCACCCAGGTCAGCACCTCCTTGCCGGAGAGATCCGGCATCTGCCAGTCGAGCAGCAGCAGGTCGAAGTTCTCCTCGCGCAGTTGCCGCAGCAGGTCGCGGCTGCGCGTGAAGGTAGTGCAGGCATGCCCGGCCTCGCCGAGAATCTGCCGGATCAGGGCCGCCTCGGCGGGTTCATCTTCCAGTGATGCGATCTTCATACCCATGCAATTTGGCCGGAAAGGCTTGGACGCCCGCCGGTCTCGCGGTAATTGGCGCCACCGGCGCCAGGGAGTGACCCGACGATGCGGGGCTATCCGTCATTAGAAGCCGCGAGAGAAGTCCGTCGGATGAGAAGTTTCGCAATCTGCGGCGGCAGCTGCCATTCACGATCCGCCATGCGGGCCGCGACGCTAAGATGCCCTGGCAATGCCGCGCACGAGGAGAGAGTTCATGCGAGTCGCAGTACTGGAGGACAACCCGGCGCGAGCCATCCTGCTGGAACAGACGCTCAGGCTCAGCGGCCATGAGGCAGTGCGCTTTCGCGAAGGGGGCGCGCTGATGCAGGCGCTGCGCAACGAGCCATACGCGCTGCTGCTGATGGCCTGGGAGGTTCCCGGCATCCCGGCGCGCGACGTCTTGCTGTGGATACGCCGTACCCTCGGCGATGCGTTGCCGGTCATGCTGCTGAGCCAGCACAACGACGACGACCACGTCGCCCGGTGCTTCGCCCATGGCGCGGATGCTTTCCTGCCACCGCCGGTGCGCCACGCCGAGCTGGCCGCGCGCGTCGATGCGCTGCTGCGGCGCATGGCGCCGGTAGCGCAGGCCTGCGGCGACCTTGAGCTGGGCGCGTACCGCTTTGTGCTGGCCGAGCGGCGCGCCTTCGTCAACGGCCGCCTGGTCAAGCTGGCGCCCAAGGAGTACGCGCTGGCGGTCTTGCTGTTTCGCCATGCCGGACAGTTGCTGCTGCGCCAGACCATCGAGGAATCGGTCTGGCACCGCAGCATGCCGTCCGCGTCGCGCACGGTGGACAGCCACCTGTCGCGCGTGCGCACCAAGCTGGCGCTGGAGCCGCGCAATGGCGTGCGCCTGTCGGCGGTGTATGCCACCGGCTGCCGGCTGGACCTGATCGAGCAGCCGTGAGGCGGCTGCCCGGCCCGTCAGTCCGCCTTGATGCCCGCTTCCTTCACGATGCGGGCGTTGTCGTCGTATTCCGCATGGATGGCCTTGGCGAACTGCGCGGCAGTACCGCCGGTGGGGACTTCGCCGCCCTTGAGCAGGCGCTCGCGCACCTCCGGCTCTTGCAGGGCCTTGTTCAGTTCGGCATTCAGCCTGGTGATGATGGCCACGGGCGTGTGCGCCGGCGCGAAGATGCCGAAGGTGGAGGTGAGGTTGGCCTTGGGGTAGCCCAGCTCGGCAAAGGTCGGCACATTGGGCAGCGACGCGATGCGCTTGGGTGCGCCCACCGCCAGCGCGCGCAGCCGGCCGGCCTGCATGTGCTGGGTCAGCATGGGGCTGGCGTTGGTGCTCATCACTTCGAACTGCCCGCCGAGCGCGTCGTTCATCTGCTGGCCCGCGCCTTTGTAGGGGATCAGGGTCAGGTCGGCCTTGGCCTTCGACCTGACCTGTTCCAGCATGACATGGCCAACCGTGCCCAGGCCCGACGTGGCCCAGCGCACCGAGCCCGGCTTGGCCTTGGCTTGCGCCAGCAGGTCCTGGAACGACTTGCCGCCAAAGCTCGACGTGGCGATCACCAGCACCGGCGAGTACATCACGCTCATGACCGGCGCGATGTCGCGCTGCGGATCGTAGTTGACGCGGCCCACGTGCGGGTTGAGCGTGAGCGGGCTGGTCGAGGCAAAGCCCAGCGTGTAGCCGTCCGGCGCGGCCTTGGCCACGGCGTCGATGCCGATGCTGCCACCCGCGCCGGCCTTGTTTTCCACCACCACCGAGGCACCCATCTGGGCCGACAGGCGCTCGCCGAGCGCGCGCGCCACGGTATCGCTGATGCCGCCGGTGGGATAGGCCACGATCAGCCGGATCGGGCGCGCTGGATATGCCCCAGCGGCACCAGCGGCGCTGGCAGCGTCAGCGGCATTGGCGAGCGGGCTCGTCAGGGCGGCCGCAAACACGGAGGCAGCAGCCAGCGGGGGAATTCGGTGGGAAACGGACATGGCGGGGGACGACGAGGACAACGGTTGGAAGACGGAACAACGGAACGACGGAACTGGCCGTGCTGGCGCCGCCGGGCGGCCCGGAACCGGGCGCTGGACCGTCAGCACGCAGGCAGGAAGCAGGCGCTATCTTATCCGATCGGCGCCGCGGCCCAGCGCGCGGTCCGGCACCCACGAGACAAAGAGCTCGTTGGCGCGGTCATAGAGCCGCCATACGGTGCCGCACTCGCGGCACGTGAACGTGAGCATGCTGAACGGCACGCCGGCGGCGCTCTGGCTGACCAGCGGCGCGGTGTGCTTGAGCACAAGCCGCTCATGCGGCTCGCGCCGGCGGGAATCCGCCGCTAGCGCCAGACAGTGATCGCAAGCGGGCCGGGGGGAGGTGGGGGAAGGTACGGCGGACGTCATGCCCGCCATGATGCCGCAAAAACGGCGCGCCATTCACCCTGGCCGTTCACCTTTGCGTTCATCCTTGCAGTTCACCCTTGCCGCGGTGCCAACGGCCCATGCGCCTTATCTGAGGCATCTGAGGCCCCGGCGCCTCCGGCTGCGGCCGGTGCCGCCTTCGGCGCGCGCTGCCCGAGCCACACGCTGGCCAGCACCAGCAGCGCACCGGCCATCTGCGCCGGGCTCAGGCGCTGGCCGAGTACCAGGAAGCCCAGCGCGGTGGCGCTAACGGGGCTGAGCAGGCCCAGCGCGGACACCGCCGCAGTCGGCAAGCGGCCGATGCCACGGAACCAGAGCGCATAGCTCACGCCGGCACCGGCCACGCACAGCCACAGGTAGCCGAGCACGTTGGGCACCGTCAGCCGCGCCGGCAGGGTCTCGAAGGCCAGCGCAAACGGCAGCAGGAACAAGGCGCCCGCGGTGAGCTGCCACGCGGTGAGCACCAGCGGCGAGACCGGTGCCCGCCAGCGTTTGGCGAGCACCGTGCCCAGCGCCATCGACACCGCGCCGGCCGCCGCGGCCGCCACGCCCACGCCGTCCAGCCGCGCGGCGGGTCCCAGCACCAGCAAGGCCACGCCGCCGATGCCCCCCAGCCCGGCCAGCCACGTCGCCGGACGCGGCCGCGCGCCCAGCAGCAGCCACGCCAGCACCGCCACCAGCAACGGCTGGATCGCGCCCACGGTGGCCGCCACGCCGCCCGGCAGCCGGTAGGCGGCGATAAACAGCATGGCCTGGAACAGGCCAATATTGAGCACACCCAGCACCGCCGCCTTCCACCACCAGCCGCCGCGCGGCAGTTGCCGGCCCCACGCCAGCATCGCCAGGCCGGCCGGCAGCGCGCGGATCACGCCGGACAGCAGCGGCTGTCCCGGCGGCAGCCACTGGCTGGTGACCAGGTAGGTGCTGCCCCAGATCAGGGGCGCCGAAGCGGTCAGCAGGACATCCGCCGTGCGTACCTGAACCTGCGGGGCAGGCGTGGAAGACGACGAGGATGGGCGCGCCGCGCGCCGCGCTGGCGAGACGGGCCGGGGGTCGCGCTGAGGGGCGGGTTTCATGTCGTCATGGCTCCATTTTCTTCAAGACAACATTCTTGATATCAAGATATAAAATCCACTTTACGAACCGAAAGCCTTGATGTCAAGATTCTCGTCATCCAGGATCAACAGCAGCCCACCATGGCTACCCGCGGCAAACCCAAGGCAAGCAGCGCGACGGCGCCCTCCCCGAAAGCCGGCAACGGCGAGGCCCCCGAAGGCGGGGGCGATCGGGTCGACCATATCCTGGCCCAGTGGGCGCGCGAGCGCCCGGACCTGGACGCCGCGCCGATGGGCATCATCGGCCGGGTGTGGCGCCTGGCGCGCCATACTGACCGCGCGGTGGAGTCCGCGCTGGCGCCGACCGGACTGAATACCTGGGAGTTCGACGTGCTGGCCACGCTGCGCCGCTCTGGCCCGCCTTATGCGATGTCGCCGGGCGCGCTGATCGATTCGCTGATGATCACCTCAGGCACCATGACCAACCGGATCGACCATCTGGAGCGCGCCGGGCTGGTGCGCCGCAGCCCCAACCCGGATGACCGGCGCGGGCTGCTGATCGAGCTGACCCAGCCAGGCCGCGTGCGCATCGACCACGCGCTGGAAGTACACGTGGCCAATGAGCATCGCTTGCTGGAGCGGCTCTCGGCCGCCGAGCGCAGGCAGCTGGCAAGCCTGTTGCGGCGCTGGCTGCAGGGCTTCGAGACGGCCGGCGAATGACGCATCAGGCAGGCGCATCGCAGCAACGCGTGCGCCACGCATGGCACGAACCCTGCAATCCGCCCTGCCTTTTATCTGTCCCCCCACTGCGTTTTTCCTCACTGCATCACGGAGCCCCCACATGCGCTTGAACTTTAGCCCGCGCGCCAGCGCGCTTGCCCATCGCTGCAGTCCATCCTTGAAAGCGGCGGCCACGCTCGCCGCCCTGCTCTGCGCCGCTGCCGCGCAAGCGGCGCCGGTGGAGCCCGCCTACCAGCTGTCCCAGCAAGAAAAGCCAGCGCTCATCGCCACCCTCAAGGACCTGGTCTCGATCGAGTCCGGCAGCAAGGACATCGAAGGGCTGGACCGCATCGCCGCGCTGATCCGCGACCGGCTGGCCGCGATGGGCGGCGACGCGCAGTTGATCGAGCCTACCGAGGTCTACCGCATGGAAGACACGCCCAAGCAAGTGGGCAAGATGGTGATGGCGCAGTTCAAGGGCACGGGCAAGCGCAACATCATGCTGATCGGCCATATGGATACGGTCTACCTGCGCGGCATGCTGGCGCAGCAGCCGTTTCGCATCGACGGCGAGCGCGCCTACGGCCTGGGCATCGCCGACGACAAGAACGGCGTGGCGGTGATCCTGCATACGGTGGCCATCCTGCAGAAAATGGGCTTCAAGGACTACGGCACACTGACCGTGCTGATCAACGGCGACGAGGAAATCAGCTCGCCGGGCGCGCGCGCCATGCTGACCAGGATGGGCAGCCAGCAAGACGCGGTGTTCTCCTGCGAAGCCACGCGCGTGACCGGCGACCGCTTGTCGCTGGCCACCAGCGGCATCGGCGCCATCTCGCTGACCGTGCACGGCAAGGCGTCGCACGCCGGCAGCTCTCCCGAGAACGGCCGCAACGCGCTGTATGAACTCTCGCACCAGATCCTGCAGATGCGCGACCTGTCCAACCACGAGACCGGGCTCAAGGTGAACTGGACGATCTCCTCGGCCGGCACCAACCGCAACGTGATCCCGGCCACCGCCACGGCCCAGGCCGACGTGCGCGTGCTGCGCACCGCCGACTACGACAACCTGGAGCGCACGCTGCAGGAACGCGTGAAGAAGCAGCTGATTCCCGAGACCAAGGTCGAGGTCAGATTCGAACGTCGCCGCCCGCCGCTGGAAGTCACCGACGCCGCGCGCAAGCTGGCCGCGCACGCGCAAGGCGTGTATGCGGAGATCGGCGAGAAGCTGGCCGTGTACGACACCGCCGAAGGCGGCGGCACCGATGCGGCCTTTGCCGCGGCCGCCACCAAGGCGCCTGTGATCGAGCGCTTTGGCCTGCGCGGCTTTGGCGCGCACTCCAACGATGCGGAATACGTCGACCTCAACTCGGTCACGCCGCGCCTGTACCTGCTCACGCGCATGATCATGGACGTGTCGCAGGACAAGACCGGCCGCTGACCGGCTCAGCCACCCTGACAGGAGCTACGTGGCCGGCGGCGACCTGTACGCGCTCGCCTGCGGCGTGCGCTGGTGGGCCACCTGCGCGGCCGCCATCCGCGAAGGCGGCCGCGCCACCGGCGAACCCGCCGGCGTGCTCGCCATCGACTTCAACCGAGCGCCGCCGCGCGCAGGCTCAGGCCAGCTTTTTTCGCCCGCCCAGGTCTGGCAGGAAAATGGCCAGCAGCCCCAGCAACGGCAGGAAGGCGCACAGCTGGTAGACCGATTGGATGCCATGCGCATCGGCCAGCTTGCCCAGCACCGCCGCGCCGATGCCGCCCATGCCGAAAGCAAAGCCGAAGAACAAGCCCGACACCATGCCCACCTTGCCCGGGATCAGTTCCTGCGCGAACACCAGGATGGCCGAGAACGCCGACGCCAGGATAAAGCCGATGATGAACGACAGCACGCCAGTCCAGAACAGGTTGGCATGCGGCAGCATCAGCGTGAACGGCGCCACGCCCAGGATCGACGCCCAGATCACGCGCTTGCGGCCGATGCGGTCGCCGATCGGTCCGCCCAGGATGGTGCCGGCCGCCACCGCGAACAGGAACACGAACAGGTAGAGCTGCGAACTCTGCCGCGTCAGGCCAAAACGCTCCATCAGGTAGAAGGTGTAATACGTGTTCAGGCTCGCCATGTAGAAATACTTGGAGAACACCAGCGCCATCAGCACCACCATGGCCCGCACCACGGTGCGGCGCGGCAGCGGCGCGGCGGCAGCGACAGCCTTGCGCTTGCGCGTGGTGTGCGCCAGTTCACGGCCATACCAGCCGCCAATCTGCCACAGCACGGCAATCGCCAGCAACGCCGCCAGCGAGAACCACGCCACGCTGCTCTGCTGATGCACGATCCACGCCGCCAGCAGCGGCCCGGTCGCGCTGCCCGCGTTGCCGCCAACCTGGAAGATCGACTGTGCCAGCCCGTGCTGCCCGCCCGACGCCATGCGCGCCACGCGCGACGACTCCGGATGGAAGATCGACGACCCGGTGCCCACCAGCGCCGCGGCCACCAGCAGCACGCCATAGGTAGGCGCCACCGACAGCAGCAGCAAGCCGCACAACGTGAACCCCATGCCGATCGACAGCGACTGCGGCTTGGGATGCTTGTCGGTGTACAGGCCCACCACCGGCTGCAGCAGCGAGGCGGTGATCTGGTACGTCAGGGTCAGCAGCCCGATCTGGGTAAAGCTGAGGTTGAAGCCGCCCTTGAGCATCGGATAGATGGCCAGGATCAGCGACTGGATCATGTCGTTGAGGAAGTGCGAAAAGCTGATCGCCCCCAGCACCCGGAAGCCGGTCCGCTCGGTGGCCTGCGCGGTAGTGGAAGTCTGGGCCAGGCCTTGCGGCGAGGCATTCGCGCCGCCGGGCGCGGTTTCGATGCGGCTGCTCATGATGGAAACGGGGGCTGAAAAGACAATGGGGAATCCTGGCGCTCATCCTAAATGGCACGAACCCGTCTGTCCTGCGAGAATAGGGCCAGAACCTTGGAGAAAAGGACATGCCCCGCCTCCCCCGCCCAATCACGCAGCGAAGCGCCAAGAACGCCGATAGCGCCGAAAGCGCCGCGCCCACACCCCCCTCCTCCCCGCCCGCCTCCCCCCGCGCCGACTCCTACGCCAAGTCGCCCGCCTACCTGCAGTACGACCGCAGCGCCATGCCCGTCACCGCCATGGCCGCCGACTATGTGCCCGGCCACGTTACCAAGCCGCACCAGCATCCCAATGCGCAACTGGTGCACGCGGTGCATGGCGTGATGGTGGTCGCCACCGCCGAAGGGCAATGGATCGTGCCCCCCACGCGCGGCATGTGGATGCCTGGAGGCGTGGTGCACTGGATCCGCATGGTCGGGCACGTGCGCATGCGCACCGCCTATATCCGGCCGGACGCCGCTGACAACCTGCCCAGCCGCTGCACCGTGCTGGGCATCACGCCACTGCTGCGCGAGCTCATCCTCGCCGCGATCGATATCCCTTCGCCCTACGCGGAAGCGTCCCGGGACGGGCGGCTGATGCGGTTGTTGCTGGATGAAGTCATGCTGGTGCCGACGTTGCCGTTGCACTTGCCGCGTCCTGCCGATGCCGGATTGCGAGAGATCTGCGATGCGATTGTCGGGGCGCCCGATACAGCGCTGACTTTGGCGCAATGGGGGGAGCGGCTGGGCGTGGATCCCAAGACCATTCAGCGGCGCTTTGCCCGGGAGACCGGGATGACGTTCGGGCAGTGGCGGCAGCAGGCTCGGCTGCTGTCGGCGTTGGAGGGGCTGGCCGCCGGGGCCAAGGTGGTGGATGTGGCGCTGGATCTGGGGTATGAGAGTCCCAGTGCGTTTTCCACTATGTTCAGGAGGCAGTTCGGGGTGCCGCCTAGTGGGTTTTTTCGGTGATTTTTTGGGGTCTCAAGGGTCGAACCGTTGGCTCTTGGTGCTGTGTCTGAGGCTTGATTTTTGCGGTGTTGACAGGCCCGGCCCGGGCCTGACCTTGCCCCCTTTTACGCCTCCAGATACCTCTCCACCAACCTGGCCCAATAAGCCGCCCCAACCGTCAGATTCTCATCGTTGAAATCATACCCAGCGTTATGCAGCAAAGGCTGCCCCGCCCCATTCCCCATCCGCACAAAACACCCCGGCCGTTGCTGCAGGAAGTAAGCAAAATCCTCGCTCCCGGCGATCAGCGGGAAATTCGCCACCACCTTGTCAGGCCCCACCAGTTCCTCTGCCACCTGGCGGGCGAACTCCGTCTCGCGCTCGCTGTTGATCAGCACCGGATAGCCTCGGATGTAGTCAATCTCCACCGTCGCGCCATAGCCCTCCACATGTGAGGTCACCAGCCGCCGGATACGATCCTCCAGCGTGCGCCGCACGTCGGGACTGAACGATCGCACGCTCAACTCCAGCTTGGCGCTCTCGGGGATCACATTGGCCACATGCCCGGCATGCAACGTGCCGATGGTGACCACGGCGGTTTCGTTCGGGTCGATATTGCGCGACACGATGCTCTGCAGCGCCATCACCAGGCTGCCTGCGACCAGGATCGGGTCGATCGACTGGTGCGGGCGGGCCGCGTGGCCGCCCTTGCCGCGGATGGTGATGGCGACCGTATCGCAGGCCGCCATGAAGGGGCCGGCGCGGAACATGAAGGTGCCGGCCTCCACGCCGGGATGGTTGTGCAGCCCGAAGATCGCGTCGCAGGGAAAGCGCTCGAACAGGCCGTCGGCGAGCATGCGCTCGGCGCCGCCGCCGGCGCCGATTTCCTCGGCGGGCTGGAAGATCAGGTTGACGGTGCCGTTGAAGTTGCGTGTGCGGGCCAGCTGGCGCGCCGCACCGAGCAGCACGGTGGTGTGGCCATCGTGGCCGCAGGCGTGCATCTTGCCGGCGTGGATGCTGGCGTACGCCAGGCCGGTGCGCTCATGAATGGGCAGTGCGTCCATGTCGGCGCGCACGCCGATGCTGCGCGGACCGTCGCCCTGGCACAGCGTGCCAACCACGCCGGTGCCGCCAACGCCGCGCGTCACCGCGTAGCCCCAGCCTTCGAGCTCGGTGGCGACCAGCTCGGCGGTGCGCACTTCGTCGAAGGCGAGCTCGGGGTGCTGGTGGATGCTGTGGCGGATGGCTTCCAGCTCGGCGCGGCTGTCGACGGTGTCGGCCAGTTCACAGAATCGGGAAGCGCGGGAAGTGGTGGAGGCGAAGGAGGCGGCGGGTCGGGTCGCGTGCGAGTCGGCAAGAAGTGACTCGATCAGTTCGGGAGCGTGTTCTGACATGGCAGTACTCTTTTTCTCAAGGCCCCTTTACGAGGCGTAGGGCATATGGAAAACAGTATTTCACGCTGGGCGCGGAGCGCAAACGGTTTAACCCTTTGTAGCGAAATCAGGGGAACAACTGTTGCGAACGGGGGACGTTCTCGCGTTCGCTGGAATCATGGGGAGATTTGCGGCCGTGGGGGCAGGTGTCGATAGCGGTACAAGCGGTACCAGCGGCACAACTAGCGGCACAGCCAGGGCCAGGCACAGCGCCGGCTCCGCGTTGTCGTGCTCCCCTCTCCCGCGTGCGGGAGAGGGGATGGGGGAGAGGGCGGGCGCTCTTTACGCCTGCGTGCTGGACAACACCACGGGCTTCGCTTTGAGTGGCTCCTAGTTAAGCCACCCCTCTCCCCGGCCCTCTCCCCCTGAGGGGAGAGGGAGAGACAGCCGTCGTCATGGCGCGCGGCTTTGGCCCGCCCTACGCGTAGGCCACCACCGTCTGGCCCTGCTCGCCCAGGCCGTCGATGCCCAGGCGCATGGTGTCGCCCGCCTTGAGAAAGCGCGGTGGCTTGAAGCCCATGCCCACGCCCGGCGGCGTGCCGGTGCAGATCAGGTCGCCGGGGTGCAGCGTCATGAAGCGGCTGACGTAGCTCACCAGCGTGGCCACGTCGAACACCATGGTGGCGGTGCTGCCCTTCTGCACGCGCTGGCCGTTGACATCCAGCCACAGGCCCAGCGCCTGCGGGTCGGGCACTTCGTCGCGCGTGACCAGCCAGGGGCCGACCGGGCAGAAGGTGTCGCACCCCTTGCCCTTGTCCCAGGTGCCGCCGCGCTCGATCTGGAATTCGCGCTCGGAGACGTCGTTGACCACGCAGTAGCCGGCCACGTGCGAGAGCGCATCGGCGAGCGAGACGTCGCGTGCCACTTTGCCGATCACCACGCCAAGCTCCACTTCCCAGTCAGTCTTCTCGGAGCCGCGCGGCAGCATCACCGGGTCGTTGGGCCCGTTGAGCGAGCTGTTTGCCTTCAGGAAGACGATGGGCTCGGCCGGCAACGCCATGCCCGCCTCGGCGGCGTGGTCGGCGTAGTTCAGGCCGATCGCCACGATCTTGCCGATGCCGGTCCAGGGCACGCCGAAGCGCTCGGCCTGCACCACCGGCAGCGTGGCCGGGTCGAGCCTGGCCAGGCGCGCCAGCGCTTCGGCCGACAACGCCTGCGGCCCGAGGCCGTCCAGCACGCCGGACAGGTCGCGCACGCGGCCTTCGGCATCGATCAGACCCGGGCGTTCCGCGCCCGGCTTACCCACACGTACTAGTTTCATCGTTTCCCCTTGGCTTCGGTGGCGATGTGGCCGGCGGGCTCGGAAAGGGTCCGCGCGACCACGGTCAGGACTTCTTTTGCAGTGTTCTCGGAATGCTGGCGCAGCACCTGCGCCAGCCGCGGCCGGCCCGGTTCGCGCAACGCGGCCATGATGGCCTCATGTTCCTCGTGCGACTCCTGCCAGCGCAGCATATCCGCATTGGCGGCGCCGCGCGCGCGGTGGACCTTGCTCATCAGCATGGCGTAGATGCCGGCCAGCACGGGGTTGGCCGCGCCGTCGATGATCAACTGGTGGATTTCCTGGTTGGTGCGGAAGTACTCGGTGCGCCGCCCGGCGGCGTGAGCCTCCAGCATGGCCTGGTGCTTGCGCTCCAGCCGCGCCATGGCCACCTCGGACAAGCGCGCCGCCGCGAGTTCGCCGGCGGTGGCCTCCAGCCCGTGCAGCGTCTCGAAGGTGGAGCGCAGTTCATCCAGATCGAGCGGGGCCACGCGGTAGCCGATGTACTGCCGATGCAGCACCAGGCCTTCGGACACCAGCACCTTGAGCGCCTCGCGCAGCGGCGTCTTGGAGACGTCGAACATCTCGCAGAAGGCGCGCTCGTCGATGCGCGCACCGGGGGGCAGCTCGCCCTCCTCGATCATGGTGCGCAGCCGCGCGGCGATTTCGGCCGACATGCCGAGAGTGCGCAGGCGGGTGGATTTAGGAAGCGTTTGAGTCACAGACATCACCGAGATGGGGAACATGCACCACAAGAAGGCTAACACATCCCAAAATTGTGCGTTCGCATAACAATAAAATCAATGACTTACGAGAGTTGTAATTACAGATTACGTATCCTATACTCAGTCCCAGTTGCGCGACACACAACACAAACCGCCTAACATTCCCCCAAAGGAGACAAGCGTCATGCAAACGACAAGCCGGGCTGCAGCGCTAACGGAGACGAAGAGCTCCGTGCGCTGGAAGATTTTCCTGATGATGTTGTTCCTCATCGCCATCAACTACATCGACCGGGCCTCGCTCTCGGTCGCGATGCCGCTGATCGCCAAGGAGTTCGATCTCAGCCCCACCATGCAAGGGCTGATCCTCAGTTCCTTCTTCTGGACCTACGCGGTCATGCAGATTCCCGGCGGCATGCTGGCGGACAAGTACAAGCCGCGCATCGTGATCGCCACCGCCACCGTCTTCTGGGGCGCGTTCCAGGCCATGGCGGCCGTGTGCACCAGTGCCGGCGCGCTGTTGCTGACCCGGCTCGGGCTTGGCGCGGCCGAGGCGCCGATCTACCCGGCCGGCGGCAAGCTCAATGCGATCTGGATGACGCAGAACGAACGCGGCCGCGGCGCCACCCTGCTCGACGGCGGCGCGCCGCTAGGCGCGGCGCTCGGCGCCATCATCATCACCTGGCTGATCACCGCGCTGGGTTCCTGGCGCCTGGCCTTCGTGGTCGCCGGCGTGGGCACCGTGCTGGCCGGCATGCTGGCGTGGTACTACGTGCGCAACTCGCCGCGCGAGCACCGTGGCGTCAATGAGCTGGAAGCGAGCTATATCGAAGCCGCGCAAGCCAGCGAGCATCGCGCCGAGCCGGCCAACCTGTCGGGCCGCTCGCTCGACTTCCTCAAGTACCGCTCCGTGTGGTGCATGGCGACCGGCTGGATGTGCTTCAACAGCGTCTTCTACGGCCTGCTGACGTGGATGCCCAACTACCTGAACAAGGTGCACGGCTTCGACATCAAGCAGATGGGCGGCGCCAGCTTCATCATCTTCTTCTCCGGCTTTATCGGTGAACTCATCGGCGGCTGGATCGCCGACAAGTGGAAGGCCGCCGGCGGCGCGCCCAACCTGGTGATGCGCACCCTGTTCGGCATCGCCGCCGTGGTGGCTACCGTGTCGATCTTCTCGGTGGCGTACGTGAAGGATCCGGTGGTGGTGGTGGCCCTGCTCTCCTCCACGCTGTTCTTCCTGCGCTGGTGCGGCCTGTACTGGTGCATCCCGTCCATCCTCGGCACCCGCAACAAGGTGGGCGTGCTGGGCGGCATCATGAACCTGGGCGGCAATATCGGCGGCATCACCGTGCCCATCATCGTCGGCATGATCGTGCAGTTCACCGGCTCGTACTTCCTGGCGCTGATGTTCTTTGCCGCCGCCGGCGTGGGCCTGCTGATCTCCTCGACCGCGATCGACTACGAGAAGAAGCTGCCGGTCTGAGCGCAGCGCGCGCCTCCACAGCTAGCCATACAGTCGCACGCGCCGCGCCGGCATATGCCGGCAGCGGCGCGGCATCTCCTAAAGAGCATTACCCCATGACCAAACGCACCCTCCTCGGCATGCTCACGCCGTCGTCCAATACCGCGCTGGAACCCATCACCAGCGCGATGGTGAGCGGCCTGCCCAATGTCAGCGCGCATTTCTCGCGCTTCACCGTCACCGAGATCTCGCTGCGCGACCAGGCCCTTGGCCAGTTCGACCTCGACAAGATCATTGGCGCGGCCAAGTTGCTGGCCGATGCGCGCGTGGACGTGATCGCATGGAACGGCACGTCTTCCGGCTGGCTCGGCTTCGAGAAAGACCAGGCGCTGTGCCGACAGATCACCGAAGCAACCGGCATCCCCGCCACCACCTCGGTGCTGGCGCTGAACGAAATCCTGGAAAAGACCGGCGCGCACGACTTCGGCCTGGTCACGCCCTATCTCGACGATGTGCAGCAACGCATCGTGCAGAACTACAAGCACAACGGCTTTCGCTGCACGGCCGAGCGCCACCTCGACCTGCACGTGAACTACAGCTTCGCCGAGGTGGAAGAAGACACCATCCGCCGCATGGTGCGCGAAGTGGCACAGCACAAGCCGTCAGCCATCACCACGTTCTGCACCAACCTGCGCGCGGCGCACCTGGTGCAAGCGCTGGAAGCCGAGACCGGCATCCCCGTCTACGACACCATCTCCACCGTGGTGTGGAAATCGCTGCGCCTGGCCGGCGTGGACACGCGCGCGCTGCGCGGCTGGGGCCGCTTGTTTGCCGAAGTGGAATGAAGGAGCAGGGCGCATGAACACCGAACTTGATCTTGTCATCCGCAATGCCGAAGTGGTCACCGCCTCGGACCGCTTCACCTGCGACATCGGCGTGCGCGACGGCCGCATCGCCATGCTGGGCCATGACCTGCCGCGCGCCGCGCGCGAGATGGATGCCACCGGCCTGCTGGCGCTGCCGGGCGGCGTGGATGGCCACGTCCACCTGGACCAGCCCATGCCCGATGGCATGCGCATGGCGGATGATTTCTTCACCGGCACGCGCGCTGCCGTGTGCGGTGGCACCACCACGGTGATCCCGTTCGCGGCGCAGGAAAAGGGCGGCTCGCTCAAGGCAGCGGTGGCGGACTACCATCGCCGCGCCGAAGGCCGCGCGGTGGCGGATTACGGCTTCCACCTGATCGTGGCGGACCCCACGCCGGACGTCTTGCAGCATGAATTGCCCGAGCTGATTCGCAAGGGCTACACCTCGTTCAAGGTCTACATGACCTACGACGATCTGAAGCTATCCGACCGCGAGATGCTGGACGTGCTCGACGTGGCCAAGCGCAACGATGCGCTGGTGATGGTGCATGCCGAGAACGCGGATTGCATCTCGTGGCTCACTGAAAAGCTGGTCGGGCAAGGGCGCATCTCGCCGCGTTTCCACGGCATGGCCCGGCCTGCGCTGGTGGAACGCGAAGCCACGCATCGTGCGATCACCTTTGCCGAGCTGGTCGACGTGCCGATCCTGATCGTGCATGTTTCCGGCAAGGAGGCGATCGAGCAGATTCGCTGGGCACAGGGCAGGGGGCTGCCGATCCTGGCCGAGACCTGCCCGCAGTACCTGTACCTGACTGCCGAGGATATGGACTTGCCTGGCGATGATGGCTATGAAGGCGCCAAGTGCGTGTGCAGCCCGCCGCCGCGCGACGCGGAGAATCAGGAGGCCGTCTGGCGTGCGCTGGCCAATGGCGTGTTCAGCGTGTTTTCCTCGGACCATGCGCCGTTCAACTACGACGATCCGCAAGGCAAGAAGCTGGGCGGCTCGGCCCAGCCGTTTGACCACATTCCCAATGGCGTGCCCGGCATCGAGACGCGCTTGCCGCTGCTGTTCAGCGGCATCGCGCAAGGCCGGCTTTCGCTGCATCAGTTTGTCGAGCTGACTTCGTACCGGCCGGCGCGGCTCTATGGCTTGTATCCGCGCAAGGGAACCATCGCAGTTGGCGCGGATGCCGATATTGCGTTGTGGGATCCATCGCGCAAGGTGCGGATTGCCAATAGCGCTTTGCATCATGCGGTGGATTACACGCCTTATGAGGGGATTGAAGTTACCGGGTGGCCGGTGCATTGCTTCTCGCGGGGGGAGTTGCTGGTTGAGGATGGGAGGTATCTGGAGCCGGTGCCGGGGCGGGGCAAGTTCTTGCCTGCGGGGGCGCCGTCGCTGGTTTGAGAGTGTTGTTGAGTTGACGAGAGTGGCTTAGCTTCAAATTCAAAAGCCTAAAGTCAAAGGCAGTTTCACCACCCCTGCGGGGCGGCGACCTACTTTCTTGTCTTGCCAAGAAAGTAGGCAAAGAAGGCGCGCCGGATGGGGCGACACCCCCTCGCCCCATACGGCCTGGTACACCTTCACGGCTCGCTTCGCATCGCCTGGGGGCCCCTGGGGGTCTGTTGGCTGGGCATTTTTTCCGGACATGATCATGCGTATTCTTGTTGTTAATCCCAATATTTCCGAGAGCGTTACCGAGCTGATCCACGCGGAAGCATTGCGCACGGCTTCGCCCGGGACTGCCCTGACGATGGCGACGGCGCAGTTCGGCGTGGCGTATATCGAGACGCGGTTCGAGGCGCTGGTGGGCGGCTATGCGACCGCTTGCGTGGCGGCGGAGCATCAGGGGCAGTTCGATGGACTGGTGGTGGCTGCGTTTGGCGATCCCGGGCTGGCGGGGTTGAAGGAGTTGTTCAATGTGCCGGTGGTGGGGATGACAGAGGCAGCGCTGGCCAGCGCCTGCCTGCTCGGGCAGCGTTTTTCCATCATTGCGATTTCGCACCGGATCGAGGCCTGGTACCGCGAATGCGTGGCGGCTAACGGGCTGGCCTCGCGGCTGGCCAGCGTGCGTTCGCTGCAGCAGCCGCTGCGCGATATCGGCAGCGTGCAGGAGGATCATGCGGCGCGGCTGGAGGAACTCAGCCTGAAGGCGGTGCACGAGGACGGCGCGGACGTGATCATCGTGGCCGGCGCGCCGCTGGCCGGGCTCGCACGCACGCTCAAGGACCGGATTCCGGTGCCGGTGGTCGATGGCGTGTCCAGCGCGATCCGGCATTGCGAGAGCTTGATTGCGCTGGCGCCCACCGGCGCGGCGCAAGGCAGCTTCGCACGCCCGCCGCGCAAGCCGAATCACGGGTTGCCGCCGACGCTGGCGGCGATGCTGGACTAAGTTGCGCTGCGGGGGCGCGAAGCGCTGGCGGCATCATTTTGGCAGCGTGGTGACGCGCGCCGACATCATGGGGCAGGCCTGGCGCCGCACTCAGGCGGCCACCCTCAAACCCAGTTCGCCCAGGCTTGTGCGCAGCGCTTGCTTGAGCGGCGTGCGCGGCAGCTCGCCCACCAGGGCTTCCAGCGCCGTGCCATCGAGCGCGTGCGGCACCTGCCACAGGTAAGCCATCTCGGCCAGCTCGCGCCACATGGGCACCACCGCAGCGCCTGCGCGAATCAGCCACCATGGCATGCCGGCCACGCGCGGTGCGTGCGCCATGCCGCTGGCTTCGGCCAGCGCGCTCACCAGTTCATCGCCCGTGAGCGTATCCCCCGCGAAATGCAGCACGGCATGGCCGTGCAGATCCGCGTGGCGCCGTGCCACCGCAACGAAGGCCTGCGCCAGGTCGGGCAGGTAGGCCCACGCATGGGCGCGGTCGCGCGGGCCGGGATAGATCACCTTGCCTTGATCGAGCGACTTGGCGATCGCCAGGTCCATCCAAGAGCCGCGCCCCGGGCCGCCGAAGAAATCGCCCGCGCGCAGGATCACGCTGCGCAGCCCGGGCGCACGCTCGCGCATGCCGGCCTCGATGGCGCGCCGTATCTCCCCCTTGCGCGCGCTGGGCCGCTCGGCCGTATCGGGGCGCAGCAGCGGCGGCATCGACTCGCCGAAGTTGTAGACGTTGCCTGGATAGAGCAGCAGGGCGTCCAGCGACTGCGCCACCTCCATGCCACAACGCGCCAGTGCTTCGGCGTGCTGCTCCCATTCGGTATAGACCGGGTTGAGCGCGTTGACCACCACGCTGGCGCCGCGCGCGGCGGCGAGCAGCCTGGTGGTGTCCGCCACATCGATCGCCAGGCCGCGCACGTTGTGCGCCGCCGTGCCCGCCAGCGCACGGCGCGCCTGCGCCAGCACCGTCCAGCCGGCCGCCGCAAAAGCATCCACCAGGGTGCGGCCAAGCCGGCCGTTGGCGCCGAGTATCAACACGGTATCGCTCATCCTGTTCTCCTGCATCGCGTTCTCCAGCATGACGTTCTCCTTGCGGCATCGCCTGAAGACCATTGTGGGCAATCCTTCGCTACGCCACAATTGCATGGACATGCAACACACGAATTCATTTTTGAATAGGTCGCCAGGCAAGGAGCGAGAGAGAAAATGGCCGAAGCATTCGACTGGGCGCTGATGCGCTCCTTCCTGGCCGTGATGGAGACCGGCAGCCTGCTGGGCGCGGCGCGCCAGCTTTCCAGCAGCCAGCCCACGCTGGGGCGCCACGTGGCGCAACTGGAGGCGCAGCTCGGCGTGCCGCTGTTCGAGCGCACCGGCCACGGCCTGCAGCCGACAGAGGCTGCGCGCGCCATCGCCGGGCACGCGCGGGTGATGCAGCAGGGCGCGGACGCGGTCGCGCGCGCGCTGGCGCGCGGCCAGGCGGGCATTGCGGGGACGGTGCGCATCTCCGCAAGCCGCGCGGTGGCCAGCTACCTGCTGCCGCCGCTGCTGGCGGACCTGCGCCTGCGCGAGCCGCAACTCGCCATCGAAGTGGTGTCGTCCAACGCCGTCAGCAACCTGCTGCGGCGCGAGGCCGATATCGCCATCCGCATGGTGCGGCCAGTGCAGGCATCGCTGATCACGCGCAAGGTGGCGTCGGTGGCGCTATGTACCTGCGCCCATGAGGACTACCTGCGGCGCAAGGGCGTGCCGCGCACGGCGCAGGACCTGCCGCGCTTCGACCTGATCGGTTACGACCACGACGACGCGATCCTGCGCGCCTTTCGCGCCATGGGCGCGGAGATCACGCGCGAGGCGTTTGCGGTGCGCAGCGATGACGACATCGTGCTGTGGCAGTCGATCCGCGCCGGCCTGGGCGTGGGCTTTGCGGCGCGCTATATCGCCGCCGGCGATGCGCGCGTGCGCACGGTGCTGCCCGAATTGTCCATTCCACCACTGCCGGTCTGGCTCACCGTGCACCGGGAAATCCGCGGCAGCGCGCGCATCCGCGCGGTCTACGATTTTCTGGCCAGCGCCATTCCCGCCGCGCTGGCCGCGCTGGCCACGCCGTGAGCGCAAGTTCTCGCAGCCCTACGCATCCAGCCTGACGTGTTCCGCCAGGTGGCTGACCACAGTGGCGATGCGCCGCAGATGCCGGGACTCGGGATGTGTCAGCAGCCACAGGTCGGTGTCGCACTCGTCCAGCGTGCCGGTGAGCGCCACCAGCTTGCCGCTGCGCCGCCCGATCATCAGCGAAACAATGCCGGCGCCCAGCCCTGCCTCGACGCCTTCGAGCACGCCGGCGATGCTGTTGACGCGGTACTGCGGCACCACGCGCGGCAGGTGCTTGCGGCGCCAGCGCACCGACGGGTGATCGGGCATGGCCTCGTCCGGCGCAATCCAGGGCAGCGTGGCCAGCGCGGCAAGGTCGACGGCGCCGCCGTGCCCGGGGATCGCGATGCCGGCCGCCTCCACCAGCTCCCGCGCCGCGAACACCGCCACGCGCAAGGGGCCGAGGCACTTGCCGATCAGGTGATCGGGCGGATGGCGCGTGGCGCGCACGGCGATGTCGGCATCGCGCCGGGTCAGGCTGACCAGCTCATTGGTGGCGATCAGCTCGAAGCTCAGCCCGGGATGCCGGCGCCCGAGCGGCGCCAGTGCCGGCAGCACCATGCCATGCAGCACGGTATCGGTGGTGGTGATGCGCACCAGGCCCGACACCGTGCCGGCCGACACCGAGGCATGGGCGCGCGCCGCCTCCAACTCGGCCTCGATGCGTTCGGCATGCTGCGCGAACTGCTGGGCAAGTTCGGTCGGCAGGTAACCCGCGCGGCTGCGCTCGAACAAGCGCCGCCCCAGCCCTTTCTCGATGCGCTGCAGCGCACGGAACACGGTGGAGGCATCAAGCCCGAGCCGGCGCCCGGCTTCGGCCAGCGTGGCGCCACGCACCAGCGCCAGCACCACGTCGAGGTCAGGGGAAGAGAGTTGGTAGGGTATGTTCAAGAGATATTCGTTGCAAATTTGCAGTCATGACTTGCAAGAGTGCGCATTGTGATTGCGCTTTCGCAATCCTAGACTGCCTGCACTGCCACCACAAGGCGTGGCGGCAAACCCTGAAAAACCGAACCCGAACCCAAAACAGCGAGGACCTCCCGATGAAGCTCTACTACGCCCCTGGCGCTTGCTCCCTGGCCGTGCATATCGCACTGCGCGAAGCCGGCCTGCCGTTTTCGCTCGCCAAGGTCGACCTGGCCAGGCACAAGCTGACCGAGCCGGAAAGCGGCAGCGACGACTTCTACGCGGTAAGCCCGCGCGGCTACGTGCCGTTGCTGCAACTGGACGATGGCTCGCGCCACACCGAAGCCGCATCGCTGCTGCAATACGTGGCGGACCTCGCCCCGAGCAAGGCGCTGCTGCCGGCGGCCGGCACCAGGGCGCGCCTGGAAGCGGTGGGCTGGCTGACGCTGGTCTCGACCGAGCTGCACAAGGTCTTCAGCCCCTGGCTGTGGCACAAGGAAACCGCGCAGAGCACGCGCGAGGATTGCAAGGCCAAGGTGGCGCTGCGCTTCGCCGAGCTGGACCGGCACCTGGCCACGCGCGACTACCTGTGCGGCACGCAATTCACCGTCGCCGACGCCTACTGCTTCGCCGTTGCCAACTGGGCCAATCTCCTGAGCATGCCGCTCAACCCTTACCCCGCGCTGCAGGCCTACCTGTCGCGCGTGGCCGCGCGGCCCAAGGTGCACGAGGCGCTGGTGGCCGAAGGGCTGGCGCGCGATTGATCGCGCAACCGGTGCCGGGCATCAGGCTGGCGCTGTGGTGACGGGCGGCAGCCTGTAGTTGTCCTGGCTGAGCAGGTCCAGCCCGCACTCCAGCGTGGAGACCCAGTCGATAAACTGCGCCACCATCGCCTTACCGCGAAACGACGGGCCGTGCTGCGGCACGATCCACTCGATATCCAGCCCGCGCGCCATGTTGGCCCACAGCCGGCACGCGCGGTTGCCGCTCATGTAGCGCCGGTGGAAGGGCAGCATGGCGTGGGTGTGCGCGGCAAAATCGCTCACCACCGCGCCGGCTTCCCGCGCGCTGGTCATGGCCGCGCCCAGGTCGCCGGAGAACAGGATCTTGCTGATGGGATCGTAGAACTGGAAGTTGCCCTCCGAGTGCAGGAAATGTGCCGGCACCGCCAGCAACGTGCAGTTGCCCAGCGCGATCGGCATGCCGGCATCGGGGATGGTAACGATGCGCCCTTCCGTCTTGCCCGCCTGGCAGAAATGCGGCAAGAACCGCGCCCAGACGCGCGAGATCAGGATGCGGCTATCGGAGGCGGTCAGCCAGCGCCCGACCGAGGCCACGATATCCGGATCGGCATGCGACGCCAGCACGTAATCAAGCTGCTTGGGCGGAAAGTAGCGGCTGATGGCAAGGTACAGCTCGCCGTAGGTCATGTGCCCGCCCGGATCAATCAGCGCGCCGTGGCCGGCGTCGACGATCAGGAACTGGTTGGTCTGCACCACCTCGCCGTGCTCCTCCTCGACCAGGTCCGAAAACAGCAGGCAGGTGTGCCCGCCGGCGTCGTATAGCGTGATGGCCATCGTCTGTCTCTCCCCAAAGCGGCGAAAGTAGCGATGGCGGCGCCCTGGCGGCTTGACGCTGGTCAAGAAGGGATCGAATCGTGCAGCCTGGCGGCTTAGCGCGCGCCGTCCAGCAGTTGCTCGATCTTGCTCACGAACTGCTTGTCGTCGGGCTTGGTCAGGCTGTTATAGCTGCCCACCACCTGGCCGTTGCGGTCGATCACATACTTGTAGAAATTCCACTTGGGCGTGGTGCCGGACTGCTTGGCCAGCAGCGCGTACATGGGATTGACATCGCTGCCGCGCACGTGCGACTTGCCCAGCATCGGGAATTTCACGCCATAGGTGTTGTAGCAAAAGTCGGCGATCTCCTTGGAAGAGCCCGGCTCCTGCGAAAAGTCGTTCGACGGGAAGCCCAGCACCACCAGCCCGCGTTCACGGTACTTGGCGTACAGCGCCTCCAGCCCTTCATATTGCGGGGTAAAGCCGCAATAGCTGGCCGTATTGACCACCACCACGACCTTGCCGGCGTACTGGCAGAGGTTTTGCGGCGCTTCGTCCTGCAGGCGGGGGAACTTGAAGTTGAGCGAGGCCGGGCAGGCGCCGGCCGGCTTGGCGGCGGTGGCCGCCGGGGCATCGGCGGCGTGCGCAAGACGCGGCGTGGCGACAACAGCGGCGGCGGCGGCCAGGACCAACGCGCCGGACAAGGCGATGCGTTGCAGGGCGCGTGAGCGCTGTTCGGGAAGGCTGCGCATGTAGGAAACTCCGGAGATGGTCTGTCCGTAGTTTACGCCGTTGGGCGTGAAATAGATGCGCAAGCCTCCCCCCCCCGCTTACTCCATGGCCAGCGTGGCCGCGTGCTCGGTCACGCTGCTGCGCAACGCCACGTCCGGCATGCGGCGCACGATTACCAGCGCCAGCAGCGCGGCCACGGTACCCACGGCAAAAATCAGCCGGAAGCCCGACTCCACGCCGCCCGTGAGCACATCCCGCACCGCAGGAGAGAGATGGGCCAGCGCCTCGCTGCCGTGGCGCAGCGCACCCAGGTCCAGCGCCTGCGTCACGCCGCAAGCGTGCAGGGCATTGCGAAATTCCAGCGTCAGCAAGGTGCCGGCCAGCGCGCCGCCAAAGGCGCTGCCCAGCGAGCGCAGCACTAGCAGCGCGCCGGTGCCGGCGCCGGTATCGCGGCGCTCCAGCACGTTCTGCACCGTCATCAAGGTGCCGACCATGGTCATGCCCAGCCCCACGCCGGCCAGCATCATCGCCAGCAACACCAGCGCCAGCGGGGTGGACGGCGAAATCACCACGAGCGCCAGCAAGCCCAGCGCCGCCGCGATGAAACCACCGGTCAGGATGCCGCGCATGCGTCCCAGGCGCGGGGCCAGCCCGGCCACGATGAAATTGCCCGCCACCGTGGAGAGCAGGAACGGCACCACCAGCAAGCCGGACTCCGACGCGTCGGCGCCGCGCACCAGCTGGAAATGCAGCGGCAGCGCGAAGATGCACAAGAAGATATTCAGCGCAGCCATCGCGGACGCGGCCACGCCCAGCACATAAGCGCGGTTGCCAAACAGCCGCGGCGGCAGCATCGGGTCGCCCGCGCGGCGCTCCTGCCAGACCAGCGCGGCCACCGCCACCAAGGCCAGCAGCGCCAGGCCAGCGATCTGCGGCGAGATCCAGTCATAGACATCGCCGCCCCAGCTCATCGCCAGCAGGAAGGCCACGATGGAAACCGTCAGCAGCAACGCGCCGCCCCAGTCCACCCGCGCCGAGCCGCCACGCACCTGCAACTGGCTTAAGCCCCGATAGCACATGAACATGGCCAGCAGCCCCAGCGGCACATTGATCCAGAACAGCCAGCGCCACGACAGATGATCCGAAGTCCAGCCCCCCACCAGCGGGCCGGCAATGGAAGCCACCGCCCACACGGTCGCCAGGTAACCCTGGTAACGCCCACGCTGGCGCGGCGCCACCACATCCGCGATCGCCGCCTGCGCCAGCGACATCAAGCCGCCACCGCCAATGCCTTGCAGCGCGCGGAACAGGATCAGCTGCTCCAGCGTCGCCGCCATCGCGCACGCCACCGAGGCCAGGATGAACAGCGCGATCGCCAGCATCAGCAGCCGGCGCCGGCCATAGGTATCCGACAGCTTGCCGTACAAGGGCGTGGAAACGGTGGAAGTGATCAGGTAGGCTGTCACGATCCACGACAGATGGCCGAACCCGTTCAGGTCATTGGCAATCGCCGGCACCGCCGGAATCACCACCGTCTGGTCCAGCGCAGACAGCAAGATGCAAAGGATGATCCCGCCGATCACTCGCATGATGGCCTGGTGGCTCAGGGCAGGGGTGGCAACAGCAGAAGCAGCAGAAGCAGCAGAAGCAGCAGATGAAGCAGGCGTGGAGGAAGACATCGGAGGCAGCAGGGCGCGTAGTCATGAGCAACCAACGTTGCGCCCAACCACCAACAAACCACCTCGTTTGTCAGCCTACATCGGGGAACATGACCACAAAATTGAAATCAACCGATTTGACGCGTACCCGGCGCTGCGCGAATCGAGCACTGCCACGAGCTGGCAGATGCCGCCTGCACGGCCCGGGCGGGCCTAATTCAGTGAATGCATAATTATATGCGGATACCAAATATGGAGTGCGGCACTAAGTTGGTTTCTGATGCGGCGCAGACGTGCTTTTTACCGGAACATGCGCACTTCTGCTCAATACGAGCGGCTATCTGCCAGCAAGCCGGCACGAAGCGAAAAAACGAAAATCTTGCGGTTTTTTGTCGCCGGCAGCGACAGGAGCGTACCCGATACAGCGGGGCCAGATTGGGCAACGCCTGACAAGCCACCCGCCGCACGGAGCGAAGCGAGCCATGAAGATGTGCCAAGGCCGTATGGGGCGCCGCTCACCAGCGCCCTTCAACCAGGAATCCCCGGGCAATGAGATCAGAGCTTGAGATGCGGCGTCCCGCTAATGTAGTGCTCCAGTTGGTCGATGATGAATTTCTGCTCGGAAATAATATCCTTGACCAGATCCCCGATCGACAACATCCCCACCAGGGTATCGCCGTCCATCACCGGCAAGTGCCTCAACCGATGCTGCGTCATCAACGCCATGCACTCATCGGTACTCTGATCCCCGCGCACATAGATCACCGCCGACGTCATGATGTCGCGAACGAAGGTCTCCCGGGAAGTCCGCTGCATCAGGATCACCTTGCGCGCATAATCCCGCTCGCTCAAAATCCCAACGATATCGCCGCGCTCGATCACCAATAACGCGCCAATGGCTTTTTCCGCCATCAGTTGCAGCGCAGCATAAACTGTGGCGCCAGGGGGAATGCTGTAGATAGCCTGGGTCGGTTTGGACTCAAGAACCTGCCGTGCGGTTTTCATCACCCACTCCTTGTTCGATCCCAACGGATTGCAACACGACCCGCGCGACCGCGGGAGCGCCTGACAGGGCACCTGCGCACCGCGCCGCTGCCAATCGCTCTCAGATTAGCACCACGCGCGCATGCCTTACAGGGTGACGCACACGAATCTTTGTAAAAAGACAAAGCCGCTGAAAAGCACTGCGCAAACCCGCCGGCAAGCGCTATAAAGAGAAGAGCGCGCGCCACCTGGCGCGCAATGCGCAGGAGGGCCAGCCATGGCCACCGAGTCCGTTGCCGGCAAGCGCGTCATCGTGCTCTTCGACGATAGCCGCTGCATCCATTCGCGCCACTGCGTGCTGGACCGCCCGGATGTGTTCGTGCCCGGCGTACAGGGCGAGTGGATCCACCCCGACAACGCCAGCGCCGAGGAAATCGCGGAGATTGCGCACAACTGCCCATCGGGCGCCATCAGCTACCAGAACGTTGACGACTCCCCAGGCGAGGCGGCGCCCCCGGTCAATGTGGTGCGCGTGCTCGAGAACGGCCCGCTGGCGCTGCGCGCCGCCATCACCATCGATGGCCAGCCCGCCGGCTTTCGCCTGACGCTGTGCCGCTGCGGCGCTTCGCGCAACAAGCCCCTGTGCGACAGCAGCCACGCCAGCGCGGGTTTCGTCGCCACCGGGGAGGCCGCCACCGTGGCATCGGAGCCGCTGGCGCAGCGCGATGGGCCGCTAGATATCCATCCCATCCCCAACGGACCGCTGCACGTCAAGGGCAATCTTGAAGTGATCAGCGGCACCGGCAGAACCATCACCCGCATGACCGAGGCCTGGTTTTGCCGCTGCGGCCAGTCGGGCAACAAGCCGTTCTGCGACGGCACGCACAAGAAGGTGGGGTTCAGGAGCGACCCGCAGAATCTATAGAGTCCGTAGAGTCCATAGAGTCCGAAGTTAGCGGCGCGGCCCCCAGCGCCAGCAGGCAAAGCCGCTCCATCTGCACCACCCAAGCCGCCCGCGAGGACTCGGCAGCCTGCAACAGCAGGCGATAGCGGCGCGCGCCCCAGACCGCCTCCAGCAGGCCGCGCACCGTGGCGGCGTCCGGCGCGCCCGGCAAATCCGGGCATGCCGCCAGCGCACGCTGCCAGGCCGCGTACAACTCATCGAACACACGGCGGTGATGCCTGGTCTCGGCGATGCGCGCTTCGAGCACGAGCATCTCGTGCTCGAAGCCCTCCAGCGAGGCATCGTCGGCGCCGCAGGTCAGCCGTGCCAGGCGCTGGACGCGCGTGCGCCAGTCCAGCCCGGGCGCGCACGCCACCTCGGCCTCGATGCGCGCCAGCAACAGCTCGATGGTGTGCCGCACATAGCCAGAGAGCAGCGCCTCCTTGTTGGGGAAGTACTCGTACAGGGTGCCTACGGAACACCCGGCCTCCAGCGCCACGGCGCGCGTGGTCACGCCGTCCCAGCCACGCGCCCGCCATATCCGAACAAAGGCCTCGTAGATGGCGTCCACGGTGAAGCGCGCACGCTGCTGCGACGGGCGTTTCAGCGGCCTGGCAGGCGCCTGCGCCGGCTCGGCAGCGGCGCCCGCGTTTCCGAACCCGGCGGCCGGCTTGCGGCGATACATTGGTGGCATCGGCCTCGACGGTAAAAAAGGGACAAAAAGTGGGACAGAAAATGGGACAGAAGATGGATCAGGCAACGCACAGCAATCACGGCAGCAATCACGGCAATCACAACGACCGCGCCGAACAATCGCTCACGGTCACCCGCCTGCTGACACGCAAGCATGCCCTAAATGAAAGCCAGCTGGAAGCGCGCCGGGAACGCACCGACGCCGCCCCCGGCGAAGTGCTGCTGAAGATCGACCGCTTCGCGCTCACCACCAACAACATCACCTACGCCGCCTTCGGCGACGCCATGAACTACTGGCAGTTCTTTCCCACCGGGCAACAAGAATGGGGCCATATGCCGGTGTGGGGCTTTGCCGATGTGGTGGACTCCAAGGTGCCCGGCGTGGCGGCGGGCGAGCGCTTCTACGGCTACTTCCCCATCGCCAGCCATATCCGCATGCAGCCCGAGCGCGTGACCGAGCGCGGCTTCTACGATGCCCTCGAGCACCGCCGGCCCCTGACCTCCGCCTACAACCAGTACACCCGCGTGACCCATGACGCCGCCTATGCGCCCGAGCTGGAAAACTACCAGATGCTGTACCGGCCGCTGTTCATCACGTCGTTCATGCTGGCCGACTTCCTCGAGGACAACCGCTTCTTCGGCGCCACGCGGCTGGTGGTGTCCAGCGCCTCCAGCAAAACCGCCTATGGCACCGCGTTCTGCCTGCGCGACCTCCCCGGCATCTCGCTGGCCGCCATTACCTCGGCGCGCAACCGCCCCTTTGTCGAAGGCCTTGGCTGCTACGCGGAAGTGGTCGGCTACGACGACCTGGAAACACTCCCCACCGACGCGCCCACGCTCTACGTGGACTTTTCCGGCGACGAAGCGCTGCGCGCACGCGTGCACCATCACTTTGGCGGCGCACTGGTGTACGACTGCTTTGCCGGCTCGGCGCAGAACACGGGCTTCCTGCGCGATACCGGCCTGCCCGGACCCAAGCCAGAGTTCTACTTCGCGCCGGTGCAGATCCGCAAGCGCAATGCCGACTGGGGGCCCGAAGGCGTGAACCGGCGCTTCAACGCGGCACAGCGCGCATTTATCGATTACGTGAAGACACCGGCGAACGGCTGGCTGACGCTGATCGAAGCGCAGGGCTTCGGCGCCGCGCAGGACAGGATTGCGAGCCTGGTGGCAGGTGGGAGCGAGCCGAAGGCGGGGTATGTGGTGCGGCTCGATGGAAGCGAGCGATCAAATGACCGCGCCCGGATGACCGAAGAATGACGAATGACCGAATGGCCGGATGATGATCCGGCCAGCCAGTCACTCCGCGCTTTGCAGGTAGCGCTGGCGCGCCTCTTCTTCCAGGATCACGTCTTCGACTTCCGCCAGCACGGCTTGCACGTCCACCGGGGTGTCGTCCACGGCAACCTGGCCGGTCAGCTTCACGCCAGGATGCAGCAAGCCGGCCTGGTAAAGCGCCCAGATTTCCTTGCCGTACTGCGTACCGTTGAGCGCCGGCGCAAACTGGCCGAAGTAAAACGCAAGGTTATCCACATCGCGCTCCAGCATGGCGCTGGCTTCGCTGTTGCCGGCGGCATCCACCGCCTGCGGCAGGTCGATGATGACCGGGCCGTCGGCATCCACCAGGATGTTGAATTCGGAGAGGTCGCCGTGCACCACGCCGGCGCACAGCATCAGGATCACCTGCTCGATCAGCGCGTCGTGGAATGCCACCGCCTGCTCCGGGCTCAGCGCCACGTCGTTCAGGCGCGGCGCGGCATTGCCTTGGGCATCCACCACCAGCTCCATCAGCAGCACGCCCTCGAAGCACAGATGCGGCGTGGGCACGCGCACGCCGGCGGCGGCAAGGCGGTACAGCGCATCCACCTCCGCGTTGTGCCAGGCTTCTTCCGCCACCTTGCGCCCGTAGCGCGTGCCTTTTTCCATGGCGCGCGCCTGCCGGCTGTTCTTGACCTTGCGCCCTTCCTGGTAGGTCGAGGCCTGGCGGAAGCTGCGTTGCGCGGCATCCTTGTAGACCTTGGCGCAACGGATCTCGCCACCGCTGCGCACCACATAGACGGTGGCTTCCTTGCCACTCATCAGCTGGCGCAACACCTCATCGACCAGGCCGTCTTCGACCAGCGGCTGCAGCCGCTTCGGCGTTTTCATCGGGCAGCACCAAGCGGGCAGGGCGAGCGCGCCATGCGCGGGGACAGCAGCGTCGCGGCCACCGTTATTCCGTCAGCATGCGCACTTTCACGCGCTTGCCCTTCACTGTGCCGTCATTCAGCTTGCGCATCGCCTCGCGCCCGATCGAACGCTCGACCGCCACGTAGGTGGACATGTCCATCACGTTGATCTTGCCGATCTGGTGCTTGGCGTAGCCTGCGTCGCCGGTGAGCGCGCCGAGGATGTCGCCGGGGCGCATCTTTTCCTTGCGCCCGCCAAGGATCTGCAGCGTGACCATGGGGGGCAGCAGGCGCTCGTTGCTGGCGGGAGTCAGGTCGGACAAGGGCTGCCACTCCATCTCGGCGCCCATGGCCTGCTCGATATTGCCCACGCGGCCCATCTCGTTCATGCTCGCCAGGCTAAGCGCCCAGCCATCCTGGTCCGCGCGTCCGGTGCGGCCGATGCGGTGGACATAGACCTCGGGGTCGGGCGTGACGTCGACGTTGATCACCGCTTCGAGCTGGGCAATGTCCAGCCCGCGCGCGGCCACGTCGGTGGCGACCAGCACCGAGCAGCTGCGGTTGGCGAACTGCACCAGCACCTGGTCGCGCTCGCGCTGGTCCAGCTCGCCGTGCAGCGCCAGGGCTTCGAAGCCTTGCGCGCGCAGCAGGTCGACCAGGTCGCGGCAGCGGGCCTTGGTGTTGCAGAAGGCCAGCGTGCTGACCGGGCGGAAATGGTTGAGCAGCAGGCCCACGGCGTTCAGGCGGTCGCTGTCGGCCACCTCGAAGAAGCGCTGGCGGATCTTGCTGTCGTCGTGCTGCTCTTCCAGCTTGACCTCGCGCGGCTTGCGCAGGAACTGCTGGCTGAGTTTGGCGATGCCTTCGGGATAAGTGGCCGAGAACAGCAGCGTCTGGCGCTCCTTGGGGCAGTGGCTCGCCACATAGGCGATGTCGTCGAAGAAGCCCATGTCGAGCATGCGGTCGGCTTCGTCCAGCACCAGCGTGTTGAGCGCATCCAGGTTCAGCGTGCCGCGCTCCAGGTGATCCATGATGCGGCCGGGCGTGCCCACGGCGATATGTGCGCCATGCGCCAGGCTGTCGGCCTGGGGGCGCATCGGCGAGCCGCCGCACAGCGTCAGGATCTTGATGTTTTCTTCCGCGCGCGCCAGGCGGCGGATTTCCTGCGTGACCTGGTCGGCCAGTTCACGCGTGGGGCACAGCACCAGCGCCTGCACGTCGAAACGGCGCGCATCGAGGCGGTTGAGCAGCGCCAGCGCGAAGGCGGCGGTCTTGCCGCTGCCGGTCTTGGCCTGCGCGATCAGGTCCTGGCCGGCCAGCGCGATCGGCAGGCTGGCCGCCTGGATCGGGGTCATGGTCTGGTAGCCGAGCTGCTCCAGCGTCGCCAGCGTGGCGGGCGAAAGGGGCAGTTTGGAGAAAGAGGCGCCGGCAGCGGCGGGCGCTGCGGATTGGGTAGGGCTTGAGGTCATGCCGGATTATACCGGGCTGGCTGCCGCGCTTCTGTCGTCAATTTGCCGCATCCGGCCGTCTCCAGCCGTCTCCCGGCCTCTATTTGCCCCTGGCGCGGACAACTCAAACAAAGCGCACGCAGTAAATCGGCGGCAGATGTGCCGAGAACAGCTTCCAGCGCTCCCCGCCGCTCTCCGATATCCACAGGCCGCCGGTGGTGGACCCCATGGCAAGCCGCTCGCCGGTATGGTCCACCGCCAGCCCGTGCCGGTAGATCAGGTCATACGACGGCGCCGCCGGCAGCCCCTCGGAGAATGCCTCGAAACTCACCCCGCCGTCGCGTGTGCGGGTGACCACCAGCTTGCCGTCCACCGGCACGCGGCATGCATCCTTGTCTGCCGGCACGAACCACGCGGTATTGGGCCTGCGCGGATGCGCCGCCACCGCAAAGCCGAAGCTCGACGGCTTGGCTTGCAAGCGTTGCCAGTGCATGCCCGCATCGCCAGAGCGAAAGATCCCGCCATGGTGCTGCACCCACATCGCATGCGGATGGCCGGCACATTGCGCCAGCCGGTGCGGATCCTGGATATTGCCGTCCTCCCGCCGCTCCGGTGGCATGTAGTCGGCCACCATGCCGCTCGCCGTGCAGGCCCAGTTCCCGCCACCATCGCGCGTCTGCCACACACCGCCGCACGACACGGCCACGGTGACGTGGCGGCTATCGTGCGGATCCACGCAGATGGAGTGGATGCCTGGCACATCGTAGCCGCCGCCGAACCACTCGCTGCGCTCGGGGCGGTCCCACAGCGGCCGGTTCAGCGCCCAGCTGGCGCCGCCGTCGCCAGAGCGGAACAAGCCACCCGGCAAGGTGCCGGCCCACAGCACGCCGGGCTCATCAGCCCCGCCGGTTTCCATCGACCAGATCTGCTGCAAGGACCACGGCACCGGCGGCGCGGCAACCGCGGCATCGCCGGTTTGCGCAGGGATGGGTACGCCCGGCACGGCCGCTTCCCTGGACGGATCCGGCTCTGGCTGGGGCGGATAAACCGGCACCGCGCAAGCCTCCCACGGCACGCCGCGCGCCCTGCGCCGCCATAGCTTGACGCCAAAATGCCCAAGGTTAAGTGCCGCATACAAGGCACCGTCACGCGGATCGGCCAGCGTCATGCTGACGGGCTCGCCCAGGAAATGCACCGACTCCTGATGCCAGCCGAGCGCGCTGTCGCGCCGCAGCATCAACAAGCCCTTGCGCGTGCCAATGAGCAGTTGATCGTTCATGCTGACCTCCACGCTTGAACGCCGAGCCTTCAGCGGCAAGCCGTCAACCGCCTGACAGCGCCTGCACCACAAAGATCTGGCTGCTGGCGCCCACGCGATCGCTCATGCGCCGGCGGTCGCGAATGGCCGAGCCATCCACAAACACCGCCAGGTGCCGGCGCAACTGGCCCTGATCATCGAGGATATAGCCGCGCAACTCCGGCTGCTCCCGAAACGCCATCTCCAGCGCGGCGCAAACGGTAGCCGCGGGCACTTCCCGCTCCGGGCTCGGGATATGGCGCTGGATCGCAGAAGCAAAGACAAGGCGCGGCATGGCGGAAGCGCCAGCGCGGGGAGCGCCGGCCGTAATGGCGAGTGTCTTGCAGTTTAGGAAATACTGCGGGGGAATGGGTGTGCGGTTGCGCGCAGTGGCGGTGATTCGGGTGGTGGCGCGCCAGATCGGCAGATACCTTGCGGGCTGGCGCGCTGCCCCCGCTCCTTGCATCCGCCCCCCACCGACCCGCGACGTGCCGAGCAAGAATCATCCAGGCCCCGCATACTGTCGGCTCCATGGAATCCGTAGCGATCACGTAAGGACGAAAAATGGCAAGCACCTTGTACGACATCCCCCTGAAACGCATCGACGGTACCGACAGCCGGCTCGCGGATTTTCGCGCTCGTGTGCTGCTGGTTGTGAACGTGGCATCGAAGTGCGGCCTGACGCCCCAGTACGAAGGGCTCGAAGCGCTGTACCAGGCCAAGCGCGCCGAGGGCCTGGAGGTACTGGGATTCCCGGCCAACAACTTCAAGGGCCAGGAGCCGGGCGACGAGGCGCAGATCCAGGAATTCTGCACGCTGACCTACGACGTGCACTTCCCGATGTTCTCGAAGGTGTCGGTGCTCGGGCCGGACCAGCATCCGTTGTACGCGGCGTTGACGCAAGCGCAGCCGGCCGCCATCGGCGACGGCCCTTTCCGTGAGCGCCTGAAGGGCTACGGCGTGAACCCGGAGAACGCCACCGATGTGCTGTGGAACTTCGAGAAGTTCCTGATCGACCGGGAAGGCAACGTGGTAGCGCGCTTCGCGCCGGACGTCGCGGCGAACGATCCGCGCCTGCTTGAGGCGATCGATGCGGCGCTGGGCCAGGGCCGCTGACCGGCTGGGTTTTGGCGTGACAGCAAGCGGGCGACCCTGCTGGGCGGGACCGCCCGCTTGTTGACGTTCCAGCCACTGCCCTCAGGTAATGGCCCCCAGTTGCCAGGGCACGAACTCATTCTGGCCGTAGCCATGCAACTCGCTGCGCGAACGCTTTCCGGAGGCCGTGTCCAGCATCAGCTCGAACAGCGCCGCGCCGAGTTCGGCGATGGTGGCGCTGCCGTCCAGTACCGTGCCGCAGTTCAGGTCCATGTCGTCCGACTGGCGCTGCCATAGCGCCGTGTTGGTGGCAAGCTTGACCGAGGGCGATGGCGCGCAGCCATAGGCAGAGCCCCGGCCAGTGGTGAAGCAGATCAGGTTGGCACCGCCGGCCACCTGCCCGGTGGCGGAGATCGGGTCGTAGCCTGGTGTGTCCATGAAGACCAGGCCGCGCACGCGGACGGGCTGCGCATACTCGTACACTTCGGCGAGATTGGTGGAGCCGCCCTTGGCGATGCCGCCCAGCGATTTTTCCAGTACCGTGGTCAGGCCGCCCGCCTTGTTGCCGGCGGAGGGATTGTTGTCCATGCTGGCACCGTGGCGCTCGCAATAGGCCTCCCACCAGCGGATGCGCGCCACCAGCTTCCTGCCGATCTCTGGCGTTTGCGCGCGCCGTGTCAGCAAGTGCTCGGCGCCGTAGATCTCCGGCGTCTCGGAGAGGATCGCGGTGCCGCCATTGCGCACCAACAGATCCACCGCCGCACCCAGCACCGGGTTGGCCGAGATGCCCGAGTAGCCATCCGAGCCACCGCATTGCAGGCCCACCACCAGATGGTGCGCCGGCACCGGCTGGCGCTCCACCGCGTTGGCCTTCGGCAGCATCGCCTTGATCAGCTCGATGCCATGGGCAATGGTCTTGGTGGTGCCGCCAGTGTCCTGGATGGTGAAGGTCTGCAGCCGGTCACTGTGCGCGAGCCCCTGCGTGGCCAGCAGCGCGGAGATCTGGTTGGTTTCGCAGCCAAGCCCGATCACCAGCACGCTGGCAAAGTTGGGATGGCACGCATAGCCGCCCAGCGTGCGCTGCAGCACCGCCAGCCCCTCGCCCTGCGGATCCACCGCGCAGCCCACACCGTGCGTGAGGGCCACCACGCCGTCCACATTGGGATAGGCGGCCAGCGCCTGGGGATGGATGTCGCGGCGGAAGTGGTCCGCGATGGCGCGCGCCACCGTGGCCGAGCAGTTCACCGAGGTAAGGATGCCAATGTAGTTACGCGTAGCCACGCCGCCGTCGGCGCGCTTGATGCCGTCGAACGTGGCCGGCTGCGCCGCCGGCCGCACCACGCGGGCCTCCGCGCTGAACGCATAGTCCCGCGTGAAGTCGCCCATGGCGAGGTTGTGGGTATGCACGTGCTGGCCGGCGCGGATATCCTGGCTGGCGAAGCCGATGATCTGGCCGTAGCGCCGAACCGCCTCGCCATTGGCGATCGCACGGGTGGCGATCTTGTGGCCGGGCGGGACCAGTCCGATCACGGTCACGCCTTCGTCGGCGATCGGCGTGCCGGCCACCATCTGGTCCCGCGCGATCACCACGTCGTCATCAGGATGCAGGCGGATGGTGTGGGAGGTACGTGGGGCCTGCACGGGATTGGCGGCAAGGGGGTCTGTTGTCATGAGGAATGTCTCGCGGTGTGATGGTCGCCCTGCCAGTGCTTGCGGGCCTTGCCTGATCCTTACTTGATCATGTCTTCCGGCAGCCCGATGCCGAAGTAATGCTTGTAGATGTCGTTGATCTTGCCGTTTTTCAGGTTGGCCTTGACCCAGCCGTCCAGCCAGTTCTTCAGCGCGGCATCGCCCTTGCGCAGGCCAATGGCATAGGGATAGGATTTCATCACGAACTTGGTTTCGAGGTCGCGCGTGGGATTGCTCTTCTTCACCGCGGGAATCACGCTGATGGCGGCGGCCAGGTAGTCCTGCTGGCCGGTGGCGACCGCGGTGTTGGTGGTGGCATCGTCCTCGTAGCGCACGATGTTCAGGCCCTGGACTTCCTTGGCGCCACGGCTGAGCTCCTGGTCGCTGGTGGTACCGCGCGTGACGGCGATGGTCTTGCCGGAGAGGTCGGCAAAGCTCTTGAGGCTGGACTTTGCGGGCCCGCCCACCACAACCGGGATCACGCCGTAGGGATCCGAGAAGTCGATCACCTTCTTGCGCTCGTCGGTGACCGAGAACGAAGCCAGCACCACGTCCGCCTTCCTGGTCAGCAGGAAGGGCACGCGATTGGGGCCGGTCACCGGCACGATCTCCAGTTCCACGCCGAGGTCCTTGGCCAGCAGGCGGGCGGTCTCCACGTCCGAGCCGCTTTGCTTGGCCTGCGCGTCGAGCATGCCGTAGGGCGGCGCGCCGATATCCACGGCGACCAGGATCTTCTTGCGTTGCTTGATGGTATCGAGCGTATCGGACCAGGCGCTGACGGATGCGCCAACGAGCAGCAGGGCGGCGAGCGAGCCGAGCAGGCGGTGGTTGAGGTGCATAGGGTACATGGGGTGTCTGCGTTGTGTAGGTTGAGTTGTGCGGGCTAGCAGGCAGCTAGCGCGAAATCAAAGGCCGTTGCCGACGAACTGCTTGAGCTCCGGCGTCGAAGGCTCATCCAGCAGCTTGCCGCTGCCGCCTTCCCAGACGATGCCCTGGTGCATGAACATGATCTGGTCCGCCACCGAGCGCGCGAACGCCATCTCGTGCGTGACCAGCACCATGGTCATGCCCTTTTCGGCCAGCCGCTCGATCACCTTGAGCACCTCGCCGGTGAGCTCGGGATCCAGCGCCGAGGTGACTTCATCGAACAGCATCAGGCGCGGCCGCATCGCCAGCGAGCGGGCAATGGCCACGCGCTGCTGCTGGCCGCCGGACAGCTGCTCCGGGTAATAGCCGGCGCGCTCTTCCATGCCAACCTGCTTGAGCACATGCATGGCCAGCTCGCGCGCTTCCTTCTTGCCGACGCCCTTGACCTTGCGCGGCGCCAGCATGACGTTTTCTTCCACGGTGAGGTGCGGGAACAGGTTGTAGCTCTGGAACACGATGCCCACTTCCTTGCGCAGCTCTCCCAGCGGCACGTTGTCTTCGTGCATGGCGCGGCCGCATACATGCAGCGCGCCGCCGTTCACGCGTTCCAGGCCGTTGATGCAGCGCAGGGCCGTGCTCTTGCCCGAGCCGCTGCGCCCGATCAGCGCCACCACCTCGCCGGCGCGCACCGAGAAACTCACGCCCTTGAGGATTTCCACCTGCCCGAAGGATTTGCTCACCTTGTCGAAGCGGACGATGTCTTCCATGCTTGTCTCCATGATGTCTTTTGGTTCTCGCTGATTCGGGTCCGCCTTCATGCGCGCTTTCATGCCCGCTTTCAACCCCGCTTGAAGCGGCGCTCCAGCTTGTACGACAGCGTCGACAGCGGATAGCAGATGGCGAAATACAGCACCGCCGCGATGGAAAACACCACGAAGGGCTCAAAGGTGGAGTTGTTCACCACCCGTGCCGAATAGGTCAGGTCGAAGAAGCCGATCACCACCGCGTACGAGGAGTTCTTCACGATCTGCACCAGGAAGCCCACCGTGGGCGCCACCGCGATACGCGCGGCCTGCGGCAGGATCACGTGCACCACACGCTGCAGCGGCGTGAGCGCCAGGCACTCGGCCGCCTCCCACTGTGTGCGCGGCACGGCCTGGATGCAGCCCTTCCAGATCTCGGCTAGGTAGGCGCAGGAATACGCCGTCATGGCAATGCCGGCGGCCACCAGCGCGGGCAGCTCGAAGCCGCCCACGCTGATGCCGAAATACACCACGAACATGATCACCGGCAGCGGCACGCCCTGCACCAGTTGCACGAAGGCGCCGGTGACCGTGCGCAGCACGCGCCCGCCGCGGCTGCGTGCCAGTGCCAGCGGCAGGCCCGCCAGCGCGCCGCCGATAAAGCCCATGGCCGACAGCAACAGGGTCCAGCCGGCGCCGCGCAGGATAAACAAGACTTGATCCAGGGAAAGGCTGGACATGATGCTTGGCTCCGCGTCGAAGTAGAAGGAAGGAGGGAAGGAGGGAGGGAAGGAATCAGAGCGCCGTCTTCAGGCGCCGGCGGCGCGTGAAAGCAATGGCACCCACGCCCGCCATCGATAGCCGCAACAGCCACGACAGCAGCAGGTAGACCACGGCGATGACGATGTAGATCTCAAAACCGCGGAAGGTCTCCGACTGGATGCGATAGCCCACGGCGGTGAGTTCTTCCGCCGAGATCTGCGACATGATCGAGGTGGCCAGCATCATCAGCACGAACTGGCTGATCAGCGCCGGGTACATGCGCTCCACCGCCTGCGGCAGCACCACCAGGCGCAGCACCTGCCCGCGCGACAGACCCAGGCACGACGCCGCCTCCAGCTGGCCGCGCGGCACCGACTCGATGCCCGCGCGCACGATCTCCGTGGTATAGGCCGATACGTTGACCACCAGCGCCAGCACCGCCGCCGCCATCGCCGGCACGCGCACATGCACCGCCGCCAGCCCGAAGAACAGCCAGAACGCCTGGATCACCAGCGGCGTATTGCGAATCACATCCACATATCCCGTGACGCAGCGGCGCGCCCAGGCCGGGCCTTGCGTGCGCACCACCGCCAGCGCCGTGCCCAGCACAAAGCCAAGCACGATGGTCGCAACAGACATGCGCAGGGTCAACCATGCCCCGTCGAGCAGTTCGCGCCAGTTGGCGCCCAGGAAGCTGAAATCGAACTGGTAGTCCATGGGGATGTGCCCTTTTGCGCTTTTGCTCTTTCGCGGGCAGCGCCGGCTTGGCCGCCACCCTGTCTCGGTGTCTTGTTCTCGTCTCGATGCGGCTTTGCACCGGCATGGACCGAAATATATGACGATTGCCGGCAATCGTCAATATGCGGAAATACCCGTGTATCATGTGTTCATGCGCCGCCCGATCCCTGGCACCATGCCGACTCCGCGAGCGACGCGCCTGACGCAGCACCCAACGCCACCCAAACCCGCCAACCGATCCGGAGACAACGTGCCGAGTCCATCGACGGCCGCGCGACAAGACAAGCGCACCGCCCCCTTCGCACTGACGCAAGATGCCGACGAGGCGCAACGGCACGCGCCGATCTACGCCGTCATCGTCGATCTGCTGCGCAAGGCCATCGTGGAAGGCTCGCTTGAGCAGGGCACGGTATTGCTGGAGGGGCATCTGGCCGAGATCCTGCGCTCCACCCGCTCGCCGGTGCGCCAGGCCCTGCGCGAGCTGGAAGCCGATGGCGTGGTCAGCCGCTTCGAAGGGCGCGGCTTCGTCGCAGGGCCCGCGGGCACCGCGCCCCGGCGCATTGCGCTGGACCCAGCCATGCTGGGCGTGGACCGCGAACCGGATGTCGCGCGCAAGACGCTGGGCTGGGAAGTGATCTACGACGAAGTGGAGCGCGACCTGGTGCACCTGTCGGTGTTCGGCCGTTATCGCGTCAACGAGATCGAACTGGCCCGCCACTTCAATGTGGGCCGCACCGTGGTGCGCGACGTATTGTTGCGCCTGGAGAGCTTGGGCATCCTGGAGAAGGACGAGCGCCTGCGCTGGGTCATCACGGCGCTGGACGCCAAGCGCATCCATGATCTTTACGAACTGCGCTCATTGGTCGAACCCGCCGCGCTGCGCGCCGCCATCGGTCATGCAGATCGCGTGGAGATCGAGCGGATGATCGGCGACCTGCACAAGGCACAGCGCGTCTACCCCAAGGTCAGCCGCACTGCCATGGACAACCTGGAGCATGACCTGCACGTGCAGCTGCTCTCGCAGTGCCCCAACAAGGAATTGCTCGGCAGCCTGCAGCGCACACGCTGCATCCTCACGCTGAGCAAGCACGTGCTGGGTGTATCCACGCCGATGCCGGAAGCGGACCCCTTCATGTCCGAGCACATCGCCGTGCTGCAGGCAGCCGCCGATGGCGCGCCGCGCAAGGCCGCCGGCCTGCTGCGCGACCATCTGGAACTATCCTGCGAGAAAGTGACCCGGCGCGCGGAACTGGTGCGCGAGACGTTCGCGCTGCCCGAGGTTTCGTATATCGCGTGAGCAGGTCGGGCGGCCAGCTACGCGCCCAAGGTCACGTCCGCCTCCAGCGGATACACCGGCCGCGTCAGACGCGCAAACGGGAACTGCGCGTAGCGCGAACTCGTCACGCCACCGCCATCGCACTCCACCACCGCCTTTGCGATCGGCACGAACACCGGCCGGCAGTACATGCGCGACTTCAGCAACAGGAAACGCTGCGCCAAGGGATCCACGCCAATATGGGTAAAGATGCCCAGGTCCCAGTGCTCCTGCGGGGTCTCAGTCACCACCACCCGCGCCGCGCCGATATCGAGCAGCACGGTGCGGCCCATGCGAATGCGCGCGCCGGTGTAGGTCGGGCCGCTGATCACGTATTCGCCATTGCTGATGGCGGCCACCCGGCCGGTCAGGGTCAGCGGCGTCGGGAAGATGCCAAGCTGGGTCAGCGGCACCTTGTTGCCCACCGGCAGCGTCACGCTGGCATCCACGCCGGCCTCGATCATCGCGGCTACGGCCTGCGGGTCGCATACCGGCCCCACGGCGATGCCGGACAATCCCTGCCGCAAGGCTTCGCGCAGGACCTGCATATCGTCGCAGGTGCCGCCCGACATGCAGTTGTCGCCATGGTCCAGCAACAGCACCGGCCCGCTGCCGCCCTGCGCGGCCAGCTGCGCGGCGCGCGCAATCGATTCAGCCAGCGGCTCGCTCTCATAGACAAAGCCCGCGCGCTCCGCCCAGATCTGCGCGGCAAGCTTGTCGGCCGCTGCCTGCGCCGCGGCCTGGCCGCCGTCGGCCACCACCAGCACGCTCAGGCAAGGCGCCGCGATATCCGCCAGCCCGAAGCCGGCCAGCACCGACACCGCCAGCATGCCGTCGGCCTCGGCCTGCCTGGCCGCCGCCACCGCGCGCTGCATCGCGCCTTCGCCGGTATTGCTGCGCAGTGTGTGCGTGACCATCGGCAGGCGCCGCCAGGCCAGCGCGGGCCGCGCCTTTTGCTCGAGCATGCGCATCAGCAGGCGGCCGGCGTGCTCGCCGGTCTCGTACATGTCCACGTGCGGATAGGTCTTGAAGCTGACCGCGATATCCGCGTGATCGATCATGGCCTGCGTCACGTTGCCGTGCAGGTCCAGCGCAACGGCAATCGGCGCGTGCGGCAGCACTTCGCGCAGGCGCGCCAGCAGCTCACCCTCGCCGTCGTCGCTGTTCTGCGCGACCATGGCGCCGTGCAGGTCGAGCATCACGGCATCGCACCCGGGCGCTGCCGACACGATGGCATCGCACAAGGCCGCATACGCATCGGCCGCCACGCGCCCGCTCGGGTTGGCGCTGGCCGTGACCGGCACCACCAGCTCCGCGCCGGCCGCCTCGGCCAGGTCGATAAAGGCACCGATGGCCGTGCGCGTGCCCTTGCTCGCCCGATACGCGTCCTCGCCGTATTGCGGCTGAAAGGACGACAGCGGCGTCGCCACCGGCGAGAAGGTATTGGTTTCGTGGTTCAGTCGTGCGATCAGGATCTTCATGGCGGTGCGGGGGCTCCAGCATGGAAGCGGCCGGGAATGTCCGGCCGGAACGGGGGATGGGGACCAGCGATGCGGCATCGGCGGCCAATGACTGGCATGGCCCCGATGCAACGACCAAAGTCTACCGGCATGTGGCCCGGGATGGAACGGTGAGAAAGAGGGGGACCGGAATTGCATCGCGCGGCGCGTGGCGGGCAGAAGGCCTCCCGGGCGGCGCCACGGCCCTGGCGCCGCTGCCCTGGCGCCCCCCACCTCAATCCGTGCCGCCCGTCTTCGCCGGGTACTTCACCGCATTCATCTCCATCTTGGCCTTCACTGCCGCGTTCAGGTCAACATCGAGCGCGGTCAGCAACTGCGCCAGGTAGATCGTGATGTCCGCCAGCTCCTGCTCCACGTGCGCGCGCTCGTCCGTGGACATGATGCCGCGCGCCTCCTCCTCCGTCTTCCACTGGAAGATCTCGACCAGTTCGGCCACTTCCACGCTCAGCGCCATGGCCAGGTTCTTGGGGCTGTGATACTTGCCCCAGCCACGGGCCTCGCCAAATGCGGCGGCCGCTTGCTGGAGCGTCTTGATGTCGATCAGGGTCATGATGGTTCACTGCAAAAAAATAAGTACCGGGCCTATTGAACCACGATTGCAAGCGGCCCTGACAGGTTCTGGCTGGCAAGGCAAAACTAAGGCCTAGCGGGCGAGCCACGCCGGCAGCTGCGCGATCAGGTACAGCGCCGCGCCGATCAGCCCGCCGACCACCGTGCCGTTCATGCGGATGTACTGCAGGTCCTTGCCCACGTTCAGCTCGATCTGCCTGGACATGTCGCGCGCATCCCAGCTGCGGATGGTGCTGCTGATATGCCGCGTGATGAACTCCGCAAAGTCCGGCGCCATGTTGCGCGCCGCATCGCGCAGGTGATCGTTGAGCGATGCGCGCAGGGACGCGTTGCGCGCCAGCTCCGCGCCGATCCACTGGCCCGCCGCCGCCACCTTGCGGTGCGTGGCGGAATCCTCGCGCGCCAGGTCGCGCTTGAACCCATCGCGCCACTCGGCCCAAAGCCCGCCGACATAGGCGTTCAGCGTCCCATCCTGCTTCAGGTGCGCCTTCAGCGCCTCGGCCTTGGCGTGGAATGTGGCATCGTCCTTCAGCCGTTGAATCAAACGCCGCACGGCCGCATCGAAGCGCTTGCGCAGCGCGTGATCGGCATCGCCCTCGATCTGGGTCAGCACACGGCTCAGCGCCGCGGAAATCATGTCAGCGCCATTGCTCCCGATCCACTCGGTGGGAAGCAGCCGCTCCTTCCTGGGGTGATCGCTCTTCAGCCACGCCACGATCCGCTCCGAGATAAAAGCACGGGCCGGGGGCTCGTTGAGCAGGGCGATCAACTGCGCGATGGTCTCATCGAGCAGCGCCTGGTGCCGATCGTTCGCGGTCAGGCTGTCGAGGATGGCCGCCGCGGACTCCGACAGATCGACCTTGTCGATCATCGTATCCACCGCCCGCTTCAGCAGCGACTGGATATTGCGCTCATCCATCACATCCAGCATGCCGCTCGCGAGCTTCACCACCACATCACCGATCTGCCGCGCGTTGGCGGGCGACTCCAGCCAGCGGGTGACCACCAGCGCCGGATTGTGCCGCTCGATCAGCGCAACCACGGACTGCACGTCCAGGAACTTCTCCTTCACGAACACCGCAAGGCCATCCGCGATATCGTCGCGCTTGCGGATGATGATGTTGGTGTGGCGCGCAAAGCCCGGCAACGGAATCCGCCGGAACAGCGCCGCCACGGCAAACCAGTCCGCCAGCCCGCCAACCAGCGCCGCCTCCGCCGCCGCCCGCACGCCATCCGTCAAAGGCGCGCGCGGCAGCAGGACCGTGGTGACGAAAACGGCAAACGCGAACAGCAGCAAGGCCAATGCCTTGCGCTTTGCGACCCTGAGTTCTTCTTCCTGATGCATGGGATACCGGGCCCCGTTGCCGGGCTTGGAGATGGGAGCGCCATCATGGATTGCATTCCGGACAAGGCAATGTCCGGTCCCGCTATCGGCTGTAGGCTCTCTGCTATCAAACAGCGCCGCCGTAGCGCCCAACATTCAAAGCCCAGGATACTTCGTCCAGATGCGCTGAACCAGCGCCTCGTCTGCCGGGTCGATGCCCAAGTTCCACTCCGGGAACACGCTCAGGTCGTCAGCCAGCTCGGTGATCACTTCACGCAGCTCCAGAGGCGCCAGCCACTCGGGCGGAATCGCCTCCACGCCAAGCAACGTGCCCAGCAGGTTTCCCGTGATGGCGCCCGTTGAATCCGAGTCGCCATCGTGATTCACCGCCAGCACAACCCCGTGGCGAAAATCACGCGCGACCAGCGCGCAGTAAATGGAGATGGCCAACGCCTCTTCCGCCACCCAGCCCTCGCCCAGGCGCGCGATGGCGTCATCTGCGGCCACGCCGGAGTCGGCCAGCGCCTGCGCATGCAGGATCGCCAGCAGCGTCTGCTCGTGACCCGGCCGCGCGGACAAGCACGCCTTGGCGCTCGCCAAGGCATCAGGCAGCGCAGCGCCGTCGGCCAGCTCGCGGATCAACACCGCCAGCACGCCGCCCGTCAGCGATCCGCTTGGATGTCCATGGGTAAGCGCAGCCAGCTCCGCTCCCAGGGCAAAGGCATCCTGAGACGATCGCTGCCCGGCGCGCCGCCAAACAAACAGGCCAGCCGGCGCCACACGCATCACGCCGCCGCAGCCCTTGCTGTCGTTGCGCGCGGGCTCGCCCAGCTTGAGCATCGCCTCCAGCGCCGACAAACAAGTGTTTCCCGGCGCGCGCCGGCTATGCAGTGCCGCCTGCTGGTAAAGCCATCCCGGCTGGTCCGACAGCACATCGCGATGAAACGCCGGCTGGATCCCCTGCGTCAGCAACCAGCGCAGATAAGCGCGCGAGGCCACGCCAGGCACACTGCCCATGCCCCCGCTCGCCTCGCCCACCCACGCCCGCAGCAAGCCCTCCGCCGTGAACAGCGTCATCTGCGTGTCATCGGTGATGGTGCCGACGCCCCCGTAGGCCGGGGCGTAGCTGGTGATGCCATCCTTGCCGAAGCGCTCGCGGATCTGCGCGAGCGACAGGAACTCCACCGGAGCGCCCAGTGCGTCGCCAACAGCGCCGCCCAGCAGGCAGCCCTGGAAGCGGCTGCGTGTGATCTCGTGATCAATGACCGAAGCAGAAAACAAAAAACCCTCCGTGCTAGGAGGGTCGACGCATGGCCCGTTTGGTTGCTCCTCAAGGAGCCACATCCGCTTTCGCGATCCACCTTGCCCGGGAAGGCAGGTTGGCTTGGGCGTCGACCCAAATCAGAATGTGGGCGGATTGGAACATGGGGGGTTGGGGGGTGTCAAGATCAGAAGGTCGCCGGTGAATTGACCCACAACACCCGCGCCACGCCGGTGCCGGCGTTACGGTAACCGTGCGGCACGCTGCTCGGGAACGTGAACGCATCGCCCACGCCAACGGTGTAGCTCATGTCGCCCAGCGTCAGCTCAAGCGAGCCTTCAAGCACATAGCCCACTTCCTCGCCGACGTGCTCGATCTGCCCATCGCTGGCTTCGCCCGGTGACACGATGTGGATATTGGCCTGCAGCAAACCGCCACGCTTGGCCAGCACAATGCGCTCCAGCGCGATGCCGCCCGCCTTGATGACCGGACGCTCGCCCTGGCGCTTGATAGGACTTTCGCTGGGGTTCTCTTCGCTCGTCAGCGCGGCGATATTGGTGTCGAGCGCAACCGCGAGCCGGTGCAACATGGCGAACGATGGGGAAGCCAGGCCGCGCTCCAGCTTGGAGATCAGGCTTTCCGAGCAGCCAGCCTTCTGCGCCAGCTGCAGCAGCGTGTAGCCCGACACCAGGCGCGCATGGCGCAACCGCACGCCCAGGCTGGAGGCAGGCGTTTTCTTGTCGTTCGGGTCGCTTTGATCTTTTGCGTCGATCGGGTCGACCGCCAGGGCGCTTTTGGCTTTCAATTCACGTTCCGTGCAAGACAAGCTGAAGATGAAGAACCCAGGCTGAACCCGGGCTATTGGTTTGCCAGCGCGGCCACCGTATAGGCCAGCGCCTGCGCCCCAAGAAATAGTTCGTGCGGCGCTGTTTCCTCTGCTGCGTTATGGCTGATCCCACCTTTGCTGGGCACAAAAATCATGGCCGTGGGGCAATGCTCCGCCAGGTACATGGCATCGTGGAACGCGCCGGATGTGAGGTGCAGCGGCTTGCCCTGCGATGCCTGCTCGCTGGCCCGCGCACAGGCCCGCTCGATCAGGCTCAGCATGGCAGCGGGAAAGTGCGTTGGCGGGCGCCGGAAAAAACATTGGTACGTGACGCCGCCCTGGCGCGGCCGAGCCTGCGCCATCATGGCATCCAGCGTTGCCTCGAAACGCGCCAGCACTGCCTCGTCCACGCAGCGCACATCTATCGTGAATTCTACCTTGCCCGGAATCGTGTTGACGGAGTTGGGGCCGACCTGCCAGCGGCCCAGCGTCAGCCGCAACTGGCTGGCGGCCTCGGCAGCGGCGTAGGCGTACAACTGGTGGGCAATGCCAACGGCGGTAGCCATGGCATCGCTGCGCTCGTCCATGGGCGTGGTGCCCGCATGCGCCATCACGCCAGTGCATTCCACGCGGTACCACCGCACGCTCTGGATGCCGGTGACCACCCCCAGCGGCACGGCCGCGCGCTCCAGCACCGGGCCCTGCTCGATGTGCAACTCCACGCAGGCCGACATCGGCCGCTGCATCGGGCGGCGCGGCACGTCGTCCGTGGCGGCAAGCGCGGCGTCCAGCGCATCGCCGAAGCGGATGTTGGCGCCGTCCACCGACGCACGGTACGCCGGCAGGCAAGCCGGATCCACAAACGCGCTCGACCCCATGGCCCCAGGCCCGAAGCGGCTGCCTTCCTCGTTGGTCCAGGCCACCACCTCGATCGGGCGCAGCGTCTCGATGCCGGCTTCATTGAGGGCCGCGATGACTTCGAGCCCCGCCAGCACGCCGTAGGCGCCGTCCAGCTTGCCCCCGACCGGCTGCGTGTCGGCATGGCTGCCGGTCAGCACGGGCGGAAGGTCCGCCTTGCCAGCGCGGCGGAAAAACAGGTTGGCGCAATCGTCCGTGCTCACCTCGCAACCCAGCGCGCGCGCCTGCTCGATCAGGTAGCGCCGCGCGGCAAGGTCGATATCGGTCAGCGTCTCGCGGGAGACGCCGCCATCGTCCCGACCGCCAAACGCCGCCAGCGCGGCAATGGCCGCCTGCAAGCGGCCGCTATTGACATGGTCCTGCGCCAGTTCTGCCGCGTGCCGCGCCAGTGAATCTTGCTGAGTCAATGGATTCCCCTCGTATTCGGATCGGTCATATCACCGCACGTCAAGCCACGCAGCGCTCAAGCGCCTGCGCAGCCGCAAGCACGCGCGCATCGCCCCGGCACGGGCCAATCAGCGTCACGCCCACCGGCATGCCGTGCGCACCCGTGCTGGTAGGCACATGGACGCAGGGATTGCCAAGCAGCGTCCACATGCGGTTGAACATGGGATCGCCCGTCGCGCCCAGGCCGGCCGGCGCCTCCCCCGGCGCGCTCGGCGCGAGGACGATGTCGACGGAATCGAACATCTGCCCGAAGGCCCTGCGTGCGGAACCGGCAAGCGCCTGCGCGGCAAAGAAGCGGCTGCCGTCGATGCCGCGGCCGGCCGCCAGCAACGCGGCAAAGCCACTGCTGAAACCATCGGGCCGCGCGCGCATTTCCGGCGCGAAGGCGGCTGCGGCTTCATACGCCATGATGTCGATCTGGGCCTGCGTCAGTTCGTCGAATTGCGCGGGCAGGATCAGGTCGCTCAACACGGCGCCACGGCCCTCGAGCCAGCGCGCGGCCGTGTCCAGCGCACGCCGGCTGTCATCCCCCGCGCGCTCCCAATGCGGGGTGCGGCAAATGCCAACGCGCAGCCGCGTCGCCTGCCCGGCCTGCGGCGGCGTGAGCGGCAGGCGCGCCATCGCGCCGATGAAGAAGGCCGCATCGTCGACGCAGCGCGCCAGCACGCCCACGGTATCCAGGCTGGGCGAGAGTGACTTGATGCCGGCCGACGGCAGCGTGCCAAAGGTCGGCTTGTAGCCGACCACGCCGCAATAGGCGGCAGGACGGATGATGGAGCCGGCAGTCTGCGTGCCGAAGGCGATCGGCACCATGCCGGCAGCCACCGCCGCCGCCGATCCGCTGGACGAGCCGCCCGGCGTGCGCGGGGCATCGGCGGGAGCGCGCGGGTTGCGCGTGGGACCCGGCTGGAACGTAGCGAACTCCGTGGTCACGGTCTTGCCCATGACCACCGCACCCGCGGCGCGCGCCATTGCCACGCAGGCGGCGTCCATGACGGGCCGATGGCCGGCGTAGATCGGCGAGCCATAGGTGGTAGGCATGTCGGCGGTGTCCATCAGGTCCTTCACGCCGATTGGCAAGCCGTGCAACGCGCCCAAGGCAGGCCCCGCATCCAGCTGCCGTGCCTGCTGCAATGCCTGCGCCCCATCGAAATGCTGCCAGGCCAGAATGCCGGCCTCGGCGGCGTCGATGCGCGCGATGTACGCGCGTACCAATGCCTGCACGCTGAGTTCGCGCCGCGCCATGCGTGCCGCCAGCTCACGCGCCGGCAGTGCCAGGAAATCGTTCATGCCTATTCTCCGTCAGCCGAAATACGCCGAGCGCACTTCGTCGTTGCTGGCCAGCGCTTCGGCCGTGCCCTGGGCCACCACGCGCCCTTGCGACAGCACGTAGCCGTAATGCGAAATGGCCAGCGTCTGCCGCGCATTTTGCTCGACCAGCAGCACGGTGATGCCCAGTGCGTTGATCTGCTTGATGACCTTGAAGTTCTCTTTCACATACAGCGGCGATAGCCCGAGCGACGGCTCATCGATCACCAGCAGCTTAGGTTCCGCCATCAAGCCCCGGCCGATCGACACCATCGCCTGCTCACCGCCCGACATCGTCCCCGCCAGCTGCGTCGCCCGCTCCTTCAGGCGCGGAAAGATATCGTAGACCTTGGCCAGGCGATCGCGCACGCGCGCCGCATCGGTCTCCAGGTACGCACCCAGCGCCAGGTTCTCCGCCACCGTCATGCGCGGAAAGATCTTGCGCCCCTCCGGGATGCAAGCGATGCCGGTAGCGATGATGTTGTGCGTCTTCTCGCCAGCCAGGTCCTTGCCATCCCACAAGACCTGGCCCTGGCGCGGCGGCGTGAGGCCGAGGATGGCGCGAATCAGCGTGCTCTTGCCCGCGCCATTGGCGCCGAGGATGCAGGTGATCTTGCCAGGGGCCACGTCGATGGAAACGTCATGCAGCACGTTGACCTTGTCATACCCGGTGGTGAGCCCTTTCACGCTGAGCGTGCCGGGGGAATCGAGCGTGCTCATGCGGCTTCCTCTCCAAGGTAGGCGGTCTGCACATTGGCGTCGGCGGTGATTTCCGTGTAGGTGCCCTCGGCGATCTTCTTGCCATAGTTCAGCACCACGCAGCGGTCGGTAATGCGCTCGATCACGTTCATCTCGTGCTCGATCAGCACCACCGACAGGTTGGGCAGCTTGCCGCGCACATCCAGGATGTCGCTCATCAGGGCATGCGTTTCGTCATGCGTCATGCCGGCCGAAGGCTCATCGAGCAACAGCAGGCGCGGCTGGCTCATCAGCGCACGGCACACCTCGATGCGGCGGCGGTCGATCATGGTGAAGGTCTCCACGGGCTCGAACAACCGCGCCACCAACGGCGGGCTGAAGATATTCAGCAGCCCCTTTACCTTCTCCACATAGGCGTCGTACTCCGCGCGAAACGCCTTGCGCCGGAACAGGTTGAACACCAGCCCGTGCTGCATGTGCTGGTAGTCGCCGATGACGATGTTGTCGAATACCGTGAGCGGCAACGACAAGCGCGAGCGCTGGAAGGTCCGCGCCACACCGCTGCGGTAGATGTCCTGTGGCGTCTTGCCGATGACGTTCTCGCCGTTGTAGCTGATGGTGCCGCTGCTCGCCTTGTACAGGCCGGTCAGCACATTGAAGAAGGTCGTCTTGCCGGATCCGTTGGGGCCCAGCAGCCCGAGGATCTCGCCCTCGCGGATGGTCATGTCCAGGCTGTCCAGCGCGGTCAGGCCGCCGAAGCGCATGGTCAGGCCCTTGACTTCAATCATGGCCTTGTCACTCATCGCGAAGTCTCCCGGCCAAAGAACAAGCGCGTCTTGCGCGGCAGCAGCCCGTCGGGGCGGAACAGCAGGATGGCGATCACCAGCGCCGCGTAGAAGAGAAAGCGGTATTCCTGGATGAACTGCAGCTTCTCCGGCAACACCAGCACGATGATGGCCGCCGGAATCAGGCCGACCGCATTGCCCAGCCCGCCCAGGATCACGATCGATAGCATCAGCAGCGAATCCGAGAACGTGAAGTTGTTCGGCGCCACGAAGCCGGTGATCATCCCGTACATGCTGCCCGCGATGCCCGCGAAGAAATTGCCCAGCATGAAGGCCACAACCTTCCAGCGCGCGATATGCAAGCCGAAGGTGGCGGCGGCCGTCTCGTCCGTGCGCACCACGTCCATGCTCAATCCCACCCACGAGCGCTCCAGCGCCTTTACCGTCGCAAAGACGCCGGCACAGATGCCCAAGCTGATCAAGGCATAGCTCACGTAGAACGACACGTCGACACCCGCCACCGTAAAGCCATCGTTAAGCGCGTAACCAAAGATGGTCATGCCCGGCACCTGCAGGCCTTGCGGCCCACCCAGCACGTCGTTGACCTCGATGAAGGTCTTGAACAGGATGCCGAAGGCGATGGTCACCAAGGCCGCATAGTGCCCGCGCGTGCGCAACACCGGCGTGATCAGCATCGAGCCGACCAGCGCCGCGATCACGCCCGAGATGACGATGATCAGCAAGTGCGGAATACCGGTGTGCATGGCCATCACGGCGGTGGCATAACTACCAATGCCAAAGAACGCCGCGCCCGCGAAGTTGGCCACGCCGGAGAAGCCAAACTGCAGCGTCAGGCCGAGGCAGGCCGTGGTGTACAGCAGCACGGAGCAGATCATCAACAGCGCGAAGTGCGCATCGTAGAACGCGGCGATCAGCGCCAGCGTGCCGCCCACCGCCCACAAGCGGGCCAGGCCAGGGCGGCTGGCGCCGGCCTGCTCGAGCGCGCGGTTGGCGCCCAGCTTCCGTCCGGCAATGACCGCCACGATGGCAACGGCCAGCAGGATGGCCACGCTGAGCTGCGACTCCGCATGCAGGAACAACCACATGTAGACGGTCAGCGCGATGCCGGCCAGCGCCAGCACCACGGCGGGATTACGCCTGCTGGAGATGTGATTCTTCGGGGTGTTCAAGGTGTTCATGGTGTCAGACCCGCTCACTGGATTTTTCTGCGATCAGGCCGGTCGGCTTCCAGGCCATCAGCACGATGACGACGGCGAAAGCGAAGACGTCCTTGTACGCGCTCGGGATATCCGGAATCAGCGCAGGCAATGTGGCGCTGCCAAGCACCTGCAGCGCGGCAAACAGGAAGCCGCCGAGGATGGCGCCGTAGATGTTCCCCAGCCCGCCGAGAATGGCCGCGGCAAAGCCGATCACGCCAAGCAACAGCCCCACATTGAAATTGATCTCGTTGTAGTACAGCCCGTTCATCACGCCCGCCAGCGCGGCCATGCCCGAGCCCAGCGCGAACGTCAGCAGCACCACCGCCTCGAAGTTGATGCCCATCAGCCGTGCCGTTTCGCCGTCCTGCGCCACCGCGCGGATCGCCATGCCGAAACGGGTACGCGTAATCAGCAGATGCACGCCGACGATGATGGCGATGCCGGTAGCCAGCAGGATCAGGTTATCGGCACGCAGCGACAAGCTGCCCAGCTCGATGGAAGCCGTCGGCAGCAGCGCCGGAAACGGCTTGGGGTTGGAGCCATCGGGATAGAACAGCCGCACGGATTCGCGCATCACCGTGCCCAGCATCAGCGTGGCCAGCAATGTATTGAGCGGTGCCGCCTTGCGCAGCGGCAGGATCAGGAATTTGGCAATCGCCGCGCCCAGCAGGCCCGTCACGCAGATCGCGCACAGCACCACCGCCAGCAATCGGATCCAGGGCGACTGGATGTCGAGCATCAGCACACCGGTAGACGCCGCCAGGCCAGCAAACGCGCCGACCATCAGCGTATCGCCGTGCGAGAACTTGATCACATCCAGCACGCCAAAAAACAGCGTAAATCCCACGGCGACCATGGCATAGATCATGCCGAGCATCAAACCGTTGAAGACGTATTGGCCAATCACACTCATCGAGTTCCCCTTTCCCCCATCCAGACAAGAAGCCAGACGCCACGCGCACTCGGCCACGGGCCGCCGCGCCTTGCGGTCGCGGGCCCGTGGGACCGTGGAATCGTGCCTTCCTGGTTTAACGCTTCGGTGATTTACAAGCCGGCGAGCTTCTTCTTGCCCTTGCCGTAGGTGCTGTCCTCCCAGATCACCCACTTGCCATCCTCGACCACATACTTGGTCACCAGCGGCACGATGTTCTGGCGATGGTCGTCGAACGTCACCTTGCCGATGATGGTGTCGGCATCCTTGGTCGCATTGAGCGTGTCGCGCACCTTCTTGCGATCCGGCCCCACCTTCTCCACCGCATCCATGATCAGCTTGGCCGCGGCAAACGCAAACGGGCCATACGCCTCAGGCGGATCGCTGTACTTCTGCTGCGAGTACTTGCCCGCGAAGAACAAGCCGCCGGGCAGCTTCTCCCACGGCGCGCCCTCGATAAAGGCCAGCGAGCCCTCGGCCTGCTCCTTGCCCGTACCCTGGATATACGCATCGGACTTGATGCCCGAGGTCCCCTCGAACTGCGCCTTGATGCCCAGCTTCTCCATCTGCGTGCGGATACGCACGCCCAGCGGCGTGAGGCCGCCAAAGTAGACAACGTCAGGCTTCAGCTCGCGGATCTTGGTCAGCTCCGTCGTGAAATCCTGCTGGTCGGCCGTCACGCCGAACGTACCCAGCACCGTGCCGCCATCCTTTTTCAGGAACTCGCTGAAGTACTTGTTATGGCCTTTGCCGTAATCGGTGGTGTCATGGATGATCGCCCACTTCTTGTAGCCCAGGCCCGTCATGAACTTCGCCGCAACCTCGCTCTGGTTGATCATCGTGCCGTTGACGCGATGGATCTCCTTGAAGTTATTGCCGTAAGTGACATCCGGCAACACGGCGCCCCACACCACGGCCGGCATGCCAAAGCGGTTGTACACGCCAACCGTACCCATTGCCACGGCCGAACAGAAATGCGTCACCCCCGCCACGATGCTCTTGTCGGCAGCGATCTTGGTCGCCACCTGCACGCCCACGTTAGGGCGGCACTCATCATCTTGCGTGACCAGCTCATAGGTGTACTTCGACTTCGGGTCAGCATTGCGCAAGCGAACCGCCAGGTCGGCGGAGTTGCGCCCGCCCAGGCCGATGGACGACACGCCGCCAGTCAGCGGGCCCACGAAGGCAATCTTGACGACATCCTTGGCGGCAGCCGGCGCGGACATCCCGGCCAACCCGGCCGAGGCCAGCAACAAGGCAGCGGCAACTACGGTGTTCTTCTTGCGCACTCTCATCCCCTTCGACACGTGGACAAACGGTTGGTATTCAAGTAACTCGAGCAAAACTACATGCGACTTTCTCTAAATTCAAGTTACTTGAATTTTGCGTCGCAACAACCGTGCCAGTGACTTTGGGGGTACCCAGGGATGGAAAGCGCCGCGATGGCGGCCGAAAACGCCCATGGCAGGCCGCAGTTACGTGCGCCCGGCACGGTTCTGGTGCGCTGCCGCACCAGAAGCATGGAAAGTTGGGGAATACAGGGATGTCGGTGTTGCGCGAAGGGGAACCTCACTATCACGGTCCACATTGGTCGTGGCGCCCAGCGCCCTGCCAACTAGCGGAGCGACGACCGCGCTTGTGGCCCCGCCAATGGCACCATATCCAGCACCCGACGTACCCGCCGTTGGCGACACCCCGCAACCCTAAACGCAGCATGGCCTAGCGGGCAGTCACCGCCCCGACGCGGGGGCGGCCGGTGGTTTTTTGCCCCAGACGCGGTTTTTGGCCCGCGCAAGTGCGGGTACGCTCGCCCGCCACGTTCCAACCTAGTCTTCGACTATATTTCCCACATCGTCTTGAAACGCGTAAAAGCCTTCGAACAAATCCTCCGGCCATTGATCGTCCGTCAACGGACACGCTTCCAGTTGTCGAATCCTGCCATCAGGCCCCAGCCACACAATGAAGCTAACGAGACCTTCTGTTGGGGTACGACGTCGAGCATTGACCGCCGGCGGATATTCCCTTACAGGTAGGCCGTCTGCCGCACGCGGGACGACAACCGTCACAGCTGCACGGGCACAGCAGAAATCGGTTGTGAAGCCACTACCAGTCGACTTGCGCTCAGCAATTGTCAGGTACGGCAGCTGATCTCGCATTCCCATAATCCAAGCCACATCTCCTCGCAGAGCAAGCTTCATCACTTTCAGCTCGAACGGTTCTGGCAAAAGTCCCATATCTTCCTCATGGCAGTGGGTATTTAGGGTTCGCTGTGTTCCCCGAGAATGCACCAATTCTGAATGATCCATTGACAGTCACCCCGCGCACCCAAACTGGGGTCCCACCCACGTTGATCCACTTGGTTACTACTCCTGGTTGTCCCGCCAATTGCTATGCGACGGCATCTACTGCAGCAAACGCAGCTTCATTGCTCCCATACTGCGTGACCAAGGGCCCCAGATCGTGAGTAGGATCATCAAAAATATGGGTCAGCTTTGCTCCTGAGTTCCCATACTTCGCAAGCGCTGTGGTGCCTGCTGCTGCTCCTTCGATGGCATCTCCAGCTGCGTTACGCACAGCACCGCCACTGCCACCCAGCCCGCCGCCCATGTCGCCGGCAATCGCCACCATCGGGCTGGTTAGCTGACCTTCCGGCGTCGCAAACCAGCTTGCAACGGCCGCCCCGAAGCTCGTCAGCTTGTCCTTCACACCGCTCCAGCACTTATGCATGGAACAGTTGTTCAGCGCTTCGTTCTGCGCCGCGCTGGCCGCCGCCAGTGGATCCTGACCGAATGCAGAGGCGATGCCGCTCCGATGAATGGCGCCAGGGCCGCAGATGATGCCCCGCCAATCGCACCATATCCAGCACCCGACGCGGGTGCCGGTGGAATTTTTTTTGCCCCAGACTCGGTTTTCGGCCGCGTGCAATCCAATTCCGTCAAAGAGCGGCACACCCATGAATATGTGCGATGGATCACAAGTTGACGCCATAGAACCCGAACTGGGGACCAGCGGCTACGCCGTCTTGCTCAGTTGGCGCATGGACGAAACATGGGAGTCGTGGGTGCGCGTTGGCAACACCATCTGCGGCCCAATCGAGACTTTCCCGCCCCCCGAGGCCGCCCTCGAAGCGGGCCGCACCTACAGGGAAGACTGGCTACAACGCCCTTAGAAACGACGAACTCGGCCGTAGCGGGGTTCTTTTTTTGCAGCGACTACTCAAGCAAGCCCATCTCTCCCCCTGCTTGACGCAATTCTTTCGGATGCGCTATTTGCTGTTTGTCGAGCAAGAAGGTTAATAGCTCGTACGCAACCCCATATTCGCCATAGTCCAAGTACTCGGACACATCCGCTTTATCACGGTCAGACAGGGCGGAGCCGACCTGATCCAGGGCATCGCGGAGTAGCTTCTCGATCTTCGCGTAACGGTTGATATCTGCGGTCACTTTGGATTCCTCGGGACGTTTGTGGGGAAAGCCGTGACGATTCCTCCTCCCTTGCTCGGCGGCTCAAGCACTACGCGAATGTCAATGCCGTCACGCGTGCCATCCTTAACGATTCTGCCATTGGACTGGACCGTGCTGGGAATAGACGGGTCAGTAGCAATGTCTGAAACGTCATTCATGATCTTCGATGGCGACCAGTCCTGTGGGAACACTGACTTACCCGGCGCTCCTGGCCACAAATGACCGCCACCAGTAGCATCCCCTTGCAGAATATGGGCGGCTCGTTCCGGCGATGCGAGGTTCACGTCGGTCGTGCCCCCCCCCACCTAGCGCATTAGACAGATCGCCCAATTGCGCAATTGCCGTAAGACCCACGCAAAGCGCCGGCGCCAGCATACACCCAGGGTTGCCCAGAATCGTTGGTCCCTGTGGACCGCTCGCCGGCGTGCCCGTCAACGTCGAACCCTGCAGCCCATTGTTCGGCGTCGCGATAGCATTGCCCTTGCTGTTCTGATTTTCCAGCGGGTTCGTAAGTGGATCGGTTTTCTGCGGCCCGTTGTTCGGTGTGCCGATGGGATCGTCGGTCACCAGCGGCATCGGCATCATCACCACACCAAATGGTGTCGGGACCGGCCGCGGCACGATCTTCACACTCAGCGAATTGTTCAGCGCCTCATTCTGCGCTGCCAGCGCCGCCGCAGTGGCATTCTGGCCAAGCACCGATGCAAGGCCACCACCCGCCAGCATCGCAATGGCCACCGTTGCTGCGTTGTACCCAAGGTTGTTGTAGCTTGTCGTCTGGGTGCCATTGCCGTTATCGACCACGGTCTGCGTGCCGTCGTACAGCCCATCCCGCACCAGCGGTGCCACAATGGCACTGGTCGCCCCGCCGATGGCACCGCCTGCACATTCGCCTCCCGTAGCTGCCGCCGCCGCACAGCCCAGCGCACTATGCGCCAGTACGTTGGCCACCTCGCTGCCCGGGGTTGCACCGGTGGATCCGATGCCAGGCAAACTGCGGCCCCCGGCAGGCAGCCGGGTGTGCCGGTGAAAGAAGCTACCTGCGATCAATGCTGCAGCTAAATCACACAGCTGTTAGTTGCCCACCTCCCTTGCTGAGGGCTATGCTCAAGGCCATGTACGAAACGACACACAAAATGAGCATGAGCAACAAGCAACTTGACGAAACAAGCAAATACTTGAGCTACGTCCTACGCCACGAACCTCAATCCATTGGAATACAGTTAGATACTGAGGGCTGGGCTAATATCGATGACCTACTTGCGGGGGCAACTAGAGACGGTCGCATTATTGATCGAGACATGCTCCAAACAATAGTGGCGACCAGCGACAAGAAGCGGTTTGCCATCTCTGACGATGGTCAGCGTATCCGCGCAGTTCAGGGGCATTCCACTGCAAGCGTAAGCCGCGAGCACTGCGAGAAGGTGCCACCCGAATTGCTCTACCACGGCACGGCGACGCGCTTCCTGGGATCCATTCGCGAACAGGGACTTATGGCAGGGTCACGTCACCATGTGCACTTGTCGCAGGACAAACAGACGGCCGCCGCCGTCGGACAACGCTATGGCAAACCTATCGTGCTAGAGATTGAAGCCCTGCATATGCATCAACAGGGTTTCAAATTCTCTCAGGCCGAAAACGGAGTCTGGTTGACAGATCACGTCCCGTTTTGCTTCATCCGCGAATAGCGGCTATTCATTGTCAGTCCGCTCCCTCTTGTAGCGGGCTGACTCTTTCTCTGCCGTCGCAAGCCACACAGCGAAGTTGGCACAGGTGCGGTCCCATGGGGATCTGGTTGGCTCTGAGTAATCATAAATACAGACCTTTGGATTCGCTGATCTATCGTTGCCGTCAAAACTAGCCACCACGACCCACCCATCGTTGTAGTGGCCAGTTTGGTCATTCACCATGGCAAAAGGAACAAGAGGCGAACCGGGAAATTTCTGAAGCATTGCCCCATAGTAAGAAAGCGTAGCCCCCATGTCTTGGGAGAGGAAGAACCAAGGCTCTATGTCGGGTAATGTATTCTCGTTAACCAAGCGCCGACAGTCATCCGGTAGTCGAAAGCCGTCAGGTAGAAGCGGGCCATCGTAAAGAAACTGCCTCATTATCTCTTTCCCCCAGTGATACGCGGTGGCTGAGTTGCCCCTTGTGAATTACTAGCCCAAAATCCGCCAGATTTTTTGTTAATGCGGCCGGTGATGGCCTCACCCCACGTGCCATCCACGAGCCTGTTGTACCTCTGGCGTTCATGGCTTCACTACCGCAATTCTGACGGCCACGCCTTTTCCTCGTACACAAGACGCTATGCCTGGCCAACGGAGGCGGCGATTCGATAGCCGACAGGGCTGACTCTCTATCGCGATCAGATTGGATGCTGCCGAGATGGGCGGCTAGGAAGGGGGGCGGGCCGAGCATGCCATCAAGGCTTGGTGCTCACCCGCGTGCAGACCCGCATCGGTGCGGCGCGTCAAGGTAGATGTCGCCTCATTCATGCAGCCAAACGCTGGTTTTCGGCGCCTGGCTTGATACCGGTGGGCACGGCAATCTCGCGCTCCGGATTGAGCGTGACCGTATCACCGGGACGCACATAATGCATTTCCGCACCCAAAACAGTTCCCTTTCCCCTCCTTTTAAGCACCCTTCTAGTACGCCAACCGTTCCTTGACTAAAACTTAACTGCCTCGACCTCGATTCGAGAATTTTTGCATTCTAAAGTATCTCGTCTACCCTTCCATGGCCGATCAATCTGGCATTCTCGCGAACCTCGAATTCGTCTCCGACTTTTATTTTGTCTGAGAAGAACTGCCAGCTTGCAAAGCTGATTTTTGTCTTTAGTTTTTCGCCCGGAAAGTGAAAATCGTTGTCCTCATAGGAATGTATTCCACTTGCTAGGTAGTCAACGGCCGCGAACTTGTGATGCGGAGCATACCCGTTGCGCACGCCCACCGTCTTTGGTCTTTCCACATTCTCCAAAATCACGAAGGTTGCCAGGATGTGATGCATCAATTTCTCTCAAAAGGCATGCCCAACATCTTTGAGCAATGAATTGAACAGCTCCATTTTTGCCTTCTCCTCAACCGAAAGGACGCCACTCTTGAGTGTGTGGATTCCCGGGATACCGGCGTTGAAAATTCCAGCCAACGCCACTCACGACTTCATCACTTCAGAAACTACGAACCTGCCTCGACTCCCTCAGGTACGTGTCAAACGCATTTTTGCCCGCCTCCAAATGCAGTCTGTCACATACAGGACATCGGTAGACGGTGATACTTACTTCATCAATCATGCCGTAAAACACCTCCCCACTTGGCCCTGCTCCGCTGTCGAGCCCGCCTGCTATCTCACCCACGCGTGCATCGGCACCAATCGCCGCTCAAATTCCGACCGAATTCCCGACAAATTCAACACGGCTTCACATGTGCAAGCGAATTTTGGCATTCTTATCTTCCTGAGGCCGATTGGCCAGTTTCGCTTAAAAAACTGAGGTTCTCGCGTTTCCCGAACTCTAGAATTGGAGCAGTCGGATCAAGTGTTAAGTTCCAAAAAATTACAACGACCCCCAGGATGGCGGCCTTCTGGCCATTTATGAATCATGAAATTTAGATGCGATGTATCCTAAAATCCTAAAATCCTAAAATCCTAAAATCCTAAAATCCTAAAATCCTGTAAATCCATCCATCCCACGTACGCAGAAAGTTCATCACCCTTCAGAAAGCCAATCGCCTCGAAAAATTCTGGCACAAGATGAAATACGAGTGGCCAGCCTTCACGGCTCGCGACACCAAAACCTTTGAATCTGATGCCGATGTCATCCCTCATGAACTCAAGGAGGACTATAGACTAGCTTTTTTGAAAAATTACTTATATCTACAAGTCTATTTCATAAGTAAATTTATCGACAAAACCGAATCTTTCATCTTGAATTTTCACTCTTTCCAAAACATCAACAATATTACAATATGATTTACCCATAGATATTTTCGAGGCACTTGCATTAGTCCAATTTAAACAAAGAGGCCTCTCCACACTGGAACTAAGAAGATCCCATAAAGCATCCAAGTTATAACCGTAAAATGACTCAACACCAAGAGCGGAGGCCAGCTCACGATGAAAATCCATTTCGCTTTTCACCGCCACTCCATTTATCTTGATTTGCATCGCGCACCTCACTTCCAATTCCCGATTTTCATCACCGTCTTATAATGGTCAGCGGTAATATATAACAAGCCGTCACTAGAATACAACAGCCTTGTGCCAAGCTGATTGCTACGAGACATGGTATTACTCACCCCAATATCTGCCTCGTACCAAATCCGACCGGAAGCGGACGGCAGCACGTTCGTTGAATTTGCGAACACGTCCCCTCCTAATTGCCCACCAGCCACACTATTGTTCAGCGCTTTTCCTGGTTGCCACCCTTGCAGAGCCGCTTCCGCTTTCGTAACATAATTGCCCGGAAGTTGACCAGTTGCACGAAGACTATCCACAACGTCATTGGCTGCCTGGGTTGTTTTAAAATCAAGCTTCAATCCTGCGTATGTAGAGGCGTTCGCTGTCCCTTCGGCCGTTACAACTGCACCATTTTTGACCACCGCCCCCCGAGCCGCCACAAACTCACTCAGCTTGCCATAAGCTACCCCGGCTACTGGAAGTACGCCAGCAATGCCCATCAGCCAGCGCTCCGCCGTGCCCAGCGGCTGACCGCTCAGACCTTGACCCGTGACCGCCTGGTAAAGCGCTGCCGGCGTGCCGTACAGCGGCAGCAGGCTCGTCAACATGTCACCCAGCTTCAGCGCCTGCTCTGGTGTCAGATTGTTCATCCGCGCCAGCGTCGCCGCCGCTTCCACCTGCCGTACCTGGGTATCGATGCGCTGGAAGTCCTCCTGCGTACACGCCGCCCCGCACTGCGCCATCAACCGCGCATTTTCACGGGCGGCGATCCCGCGCGCCGGCCCCTGCGAGGTGGCATTGTTCAGCGACTCATTCTGTGCCGCCAGCGCGGCCGAAGTCGCATCGGTGCCCAGCATTACACCGGTCACCCCGCCGACCAGCGTCGCCAGCCCGACCGTAATCGCCTGGCGGACCTTGTCATCGCTGTAATTCAGCACCGGACTATCGGCATAGACCTGGTCGCGAATCAGCGGCGCCGCAATCGCGCTCGCCGCCCCACCAACCGCACCACCCGCGCAATCCCCGCCCGTCAGGCTCTGCGCAGCACATCCAAGCAGCGCGTGACTAGCCGCGTTGGCCAGGATCGTGCCGGTATCCGCGCCGACCGCGCCGATGCCCGGTAGCGTCACGCCAATGGCGTTGGCTCCAACCGCCGCCGCATCCCGCACCAGCCCGTTCGCGAAGGCTTGCCCAAAGCTGCCGCCGTAGGCCACCGTATTGACCCCGGCGCTGATGGCGGAGCGCACCACGCTCGCCTGGATATAGTTGCCAAGGTTGGACTGAACGGCATCCCAACTGCCCTTGGCAATGTTGTCGCCAATGCTGGTGACGCCCGCATTGCTCACGCCCAGCGCGCCCATTGCACCCTGCGTGAGGCCTGCCGTCACCCCCGAGACAACGCCCGCCTTGAGCGCTGCGCCCATGTTCAGCGAGCCTGTCAGTATCAGTTGGCTCACCATGCTGGAGAGCGTGCCGGCGATCAGCCCCGACACACCTACTGATATCGCCAAGCCGATGCCGGTGGCCGCAAACGCTGCGCCGGCGACGGCCGTGGCGCCCATCACGGCGGAGTATGCCGCGCCCACAATTGCCGCCCCAGCCCCCGCCGTCACGATAGAAATCGCCACCGCCGCCACCATCGCCACCACCATGCCGATGGGGCCGAACCCGCCCTTCTTCTCCTTAATAAACTGCGTATGAATATCGTCAGCGACCGTACCCTCGGTGTAGTTCAACCCCAGGTTGGCCTTCAACTGGTTCACCAGCGCCACGGTGGCGGCCTCGTCGACCGTACCGTCGGCGTTGCGGACCAGGAACGCGTCGTTGACCGCGTGGATGCGGTCGGCCTCGATGTTCATGCGCATCGCGCTCATGAACCCGCCGGGCTGCACCACCGTGCCGGTGATCACGTTCCAGCCGCCCTGCGCCTTGTAGGCCGAGGTGCCGATGTCCACCACGTTGGGGCCGGCGTCGATGCTGCCGGCTTTTACGTTGAGCGTGTCGGCGGCGGTGATGGCGCCGCTGTTGCGCAGTTGCCCGGCGATGTCCAGGCTCACGTTGTCGCCGGCGATGGTGCCGCCGGTCGGCTTGGTGAGCGCCTGCGCGTAGCCTTCGGGCAGGTACACCTGCGGCACCAGCGCGTTCACCGTGGGGCATGCGGTGCTGGCTACGGTGTTGCAGCTCGGGTCGGGCACGGCTTGCTGCACGTACCAGAGCAGGGGCTTGTCGAGCTCGTTGATCTGCGTCTGCGTCAGCGCCGTGCCCAGCGCGATGTGGTGCGCCTTGGCGTAGTCCGCCGCGTTCTTGTAGAGGCTCAGCTTTTCCTGGTCGGTGACCGAGAGCTGGTTCTGGCTGTCCCAGGCCAGGCCACTCACGAAGCTGGCTTGGCCGGTCTGTTGCAGCGCGGCTTGCTGCAGCTTTTGTCCTTCGGTGTAGGGGTCGTAGTAGAAGCTGACCTTGCCCGGGCGCAGCTCGGCCGGCAGTTGCGCGAGCAGGCTGTCGGGCGTGATGCCGGCCAGCACGGCGGTGGCCGGGCTGTTGTTCAGGTATTGCGCGCGGTCCGTGGTGCCGTTGGGCGCGGTGACCGGGTTGCCGCCGAGCTTGGCGCTGAAGTGCCAGTCGATGGTCTGGCTGCTGCCGGTGGTGGGCGCCGCCGGCGTGGCCACGATGACCGGGTTGAACTGCCAGGGGGTGGTCGGGTTGTTCACCGGCTTGGCGGCCGGTACCGCGCCGCCGGGCGTGACCACCGGGCCCAGCGGGATGACTTGCTGCGCGCCGGTTGCGGGTGGCGTGGGTTGCGTGGGGCTGGTGTAGCCGTCGCGTTCAGCCCGAACGCTCCCGCCAAGGCACCGCCGGCCAGCATCGCGATTGCCGCCGTCGCAGCGTTGTAGACCCGGTTGTCATAGCTCGTCGTTACGGTCTACGTGCCGTCCCCATTGTCGACCGTCGTCACGCTCTGGGTGCCGTCGTACAGCCCGTCACGCACCAGCGGTGCCACGACTGCCGAGGTCGCCCCGCGAATGGCATCACCCGCACAATCAACTCCAGTCGCAGCGGCCGCCCCGCCCCCCTGTGCCGCTTGTCTTTATGACGCTACAAGCGTTCCGTCGTCTTCGACCCAGATAACTCCAGGTATGCTGTAAAAGTAGGTCACAAGGTCCAGATCGTTTTCGTTATGCGCGTGCTGCGGCCATTGGGCACGAAGCTGCCTCACAATCGCTTCCGGAGGCTCGTGCCACTGGGCTTCATCATCATGAATCGTAAATCGTGGATGTGGGTTACCGGGCGACGTATAGCAGTCTGCTCCAGGAGCAATAAACTTGATTTTCCCCGTTCTTAGCAATTGCTCGATCAACCAAAAGAATACCGTCTTGTGTTCCTCAAACGAGAGAGTTGGGTTCCATGCACTGATCGCGCTAAACAGGCCTGTGATCCATAGGCCAAATGAATCTCGAACGATTTCATCAATGTGTTCAATATGTCTCATGGATTGCCTCCCTTGAGGAACTTAATCTCGGGATTGTATGTTGTGCCCACGGCCCCCTTCGGTATATCAATGGTCCATGCTGACCCCGTCTGCCCAGACGATGAGGAAAAATCTCTCAGCGTAAAGTTCCCACTCGGTGTATTGACTACATAGATCGTCCCCTTCCCTGGGATCGTCCGAGCAACTGGCAGCTCCGTTGCGCCGGTCAGGCTCATAAAATACTGGTGAACCTGGGAATCGGTCGCGCCAGAGAAGATAGCAGCATTGCCCGTGCTCGGTAGCTCTGTAAATGCTGCTTTGCCTATCTGGATGGTGCCAGGCGCACTCGACGAGAAGATATTCGACGCCTGCTGCAAAGCTGACGAAGTGCTTGTGGCAGCGCTTGGGACTTGGGCGCTGTGGTCAATGTCCCTTGCAGCAGTAATTGAACTAGAAGCGGAGCCTTTGGGCAGCGCCGTTTCTGCTACATCGGCCGCAGCAGCGCCACCCCGCAGAATGCGCGTCAGCAGCCCGACACCCGATGCAATGGTCAGCCCGGCATCCACCGCCGTTCCCAGCATAGCGCGATTCAGATCCCGACTAGTCGAGTCATTGACCATCCCAATCTGACGGTCATACTCGACGAGACTGGCTTGCGCACTATCCCTGCAGGCACCCTGGCAATTCGGGTTGGCGAGCAGTCCTTGAACCTGAGTCCGGTCGTTCTGTAGGTTAAGGGCAAGCAACGTACGCTGATTCGGATCGCTCACCTTTTGAACAAAGTCCGCGGTCTGAGCATTGCTTTTCAGACGGAACTCGGCAGTGACAGCAGACTCGCACATCGCGTTACCGCCACAATCGGCCAGCCTGGCGCTCTTTTCGGAGACCAGCTTCGTCGATAGCGCATTGTTGAGGACTTCATTCTGCGCAGCGCTTGCGGCCGACGTCGCGTTCGTCCCCAGCAGGGCGCCCGCCGCGCCGCCAACCAGTGTGGCCAGCGCAGCAATGGCTGCGTTCGATGCCGTGTCGTTATATTGAGTAGTCCGCGTGCCATCCGGGTTTTCAACGACGGTCTGGTTTCCACCATAGATTGCATCCCGGATGAGGGGAGCCGCAATCGCACTGGCCGCGCCACCAACCGCACCGCCTGCGCAATCCCCGCCCGTCAGGCTCTGCGCAGCACATCCAAGCAGCGCGTGACTAGCCGCGTTGGCCAGAATCGTTCCGGGGTTCGCCCCGTCGGTTCCGATGCCCGGCAGTGTCACCCCGATGGCGTTGGCACCAACCGCCGCCGCATCCCGCACCAGCCCGTTCGCGAAGGCTTGCCCGAAGCTGCCGCCATAAGCGATCGTGTTGACCCCGGCGCTAATCGCTGAGCGCACCAGGCTTGCTCCGACGTAATTTCCGAGGCCGGACTGGACTGCTCCCCAGTTGCCCACACTAATACTGTCACCAATGCTGCTGACGCCGGCGCCTCCCAGATTCAACCCGGCCAAGGCGCCTTGTGTCAGGCCCGCCGTGACGGCCGATATGACTCCGGCCTTCAACGCCGTCCCCATGTTGATCGAGCCCGTCAGGATGGCTTGGCTCGCCATACTCGACAGCATGCCGGCCATCATGACCGCCATCAGCGAGGCCCCAGCTCCCGCAGTGACGATGGAGATCGCCACCGAGGCCACGATCGCTACGATCTGGCCCAGGACCCCGAACCCCTTCTTCTCCTTAATAAACTGCGTATGAATATCGTCAGCAACCGTGCCCTCGGTGTAGTTCAACCCCAGGTTGGCCTTCAGCTGGTTCACCAGCGCCACGGTGGCGGCTTCGTCGACCGTGCCGTCGGCGTTGCGGATCAGGAACGCGTCGTTGACCGCGTGGATGCTGTCGGCCTCGATGTTCATGCGCATGGCGCTCATGAACCCGCCGGGCTGCACCACCGTGCCGGTGATCACGTTCCAGCCGCTCTGCGCTTTGTACGCCGAGGTGCCGATGTCCACCACATTGGGGCCGGCGTCGATGCTGCCGGCTTTTACGTTGAGCGTGTCGGCGGCGGTGATGGCGCCGCTGTTGCGCAGTTGGCCCGCGATGTCCAGGCTCACGTTGTCGCCGGCGATGGTGCCGCCGGTCGGCTTGGTGAGCGCCTGTGCGTAGCCTTCGGGCAGGTACACCTGCGGCACCAGCGCGTTCACCGTGGGGCATGCGGTGCTGGCTACGGTGTTGCAGCTCGGGTCGGGCACGGCTTGCTGCACGTACCAGAGCAGGGGCTTGTCGAGCTCGTTGACCTGCGTCTGGGTCAGCGCCGTGCCCAGCGCGATGTGGTGCGCCTTGGCGTAGTCCGCGGCGTTCTTGTAGAGGCTCAGCTTTTCCTGGTCGGTGACCGAGAGCTGGTTCTGGCTGTCCCAGGCCAGGCCACTCACGAAGCTGGCTTGGCCGGTCTGTTGCAGCGCGGCTTGCTGCAGCTTTTGTCCTTCGGTGTAGGGGTCGTAGTAGAAGCTGACCTTGCCCGGGCGCAGCTCGGCCGGCAGTTGCGCGAGCAGGCTGTCGGGCGTGATGCCGGCCAGCACGGCGGTGGCCGGGCTGTTGTTCAGGTATTGCGCGCGGTCCGTGGTGCCGTTGGGCGCGGTGACCGGGTTGCCGCCGAGCTTGGCGCTGAAGTGCCAGTCGATGGTCTGGCTGCTGCCGGTGGTGGGCGCCGCCGGCGTGGCCACGATGACCGGGTTGAACTGCCAGGGGGTGGTCGGGTTGTTCACCGGCTTGGCGGCCGGTACCGCGCCGCCGGGCGTGACCACCGGGCCCAGCGGGATGACTTGCTGCGCGCCGGTTGCGGGTGGCGTGGGTTGCGTGGGGCTGGTGTAGCCGTTCACCAGGGCGGCTCCCGTCAGGTCGACGGTGCTGCCCATCAGGTTGCCGGTGTTGAGCACCTGGCCGCCGGCCGTCACCGACAGCGCGTTGCCGGCCTGGATGCCGGACTCCAGGCTGCCGAGCGTGGCGCGCCCGCCGGTGTCGTGCCAGCGGTCGCCGCCGCTGCGGTCTTCCTGCCAGCGCCCCACCCAGTCGGCGTTGAGCGGGATGCTGCTGTTGTCGATGCTGCCGGCCATGCCGACCGTGACGTTGCGCCCGCCGGTGATGAGCGCGCCCTTGTTGGTCAGGTTGGTGCCGGACAGCTGCACATCGCGCGCGGCGGAGATGACGCCGGCCGGGCCGGCGGCGGCGTCCTCGCTCGCCGCGCACTGGCTGTTGCCATAGGTGCCACCGGGATTGCAGCCGCCGGCGTAGGGCGGGTTCTGGCCGCCGTAGCTCTTGTGCAACCGCGCTGGATCCATGGTGGTGTTGACCAGCGTCGGCGCGGTGATCGATACATCGCCCGTCAGTGACTGAATGGCGCCGGAGCGGTTGGTCACGCTGCTGGTGGCGTTCAGGCTCACATCGCCCTGCGCGGCCAGCGTGGCGTTCAGGTTCTGGATGTTGGCCGCGCTGATCGTGAGCGTCTGGCCGGCCGCCACCGTGCTGGGCGTCTGTTGCCAGGCGAGGGCATCCACGCGGGGATTGCTGTCGCCCGGGCAGTCCGGCGCGCCCGCCACGCAGCCGGGCGTTGTGGTGATCTTGCTGTCGTAGACGCCCTGGTTGGTGAACGTGCCCGGCGTCTTGATGGCGACCTTGCCCGCTGCGGCCAGGTCGCCGGCATTGGTCAGGTCGCCGGTGCCGGTGAGCGTCAGGTTGCCGCCGGCGCTGATCTGGCCGGCTTTGCCGAGCTGGTAGCTGGTCGTTACCTGGCTGGGCGCGGCCGCAGCCGCGCCAGTGGCAGTCTTGCCTTGCGCGACCGGCGACCATGGCGGCGGCGCGGAGCAGCTGTCGCAGGCACTCATGCTCGGCGGCACGCCATAGACCAGCGGTCCCGGTCCGTAGATGTCGGTATTGCCCGTTGTGAGTGCCGCGAGCCGCGCCATGAAGGCCGAGAGCTCGCCCTGGTTCACCGAATCCCCGGTACTGTTGACCAGCGTTGCAGAACGGCTGTTGTCCAGGCTGCCAACGTTGAGCGTCGCGTTCTTGCCGGCCGAGATGATGCCGCCCTTGTTCGAGAGCGAGGCCGCGTTGATGTCGAGGTTGCCGCCACTGATGATCTGGCCGGCGGTCCCGTCGGCCTGCCGCACCACCGTATGGTCGACGGTGGGCATGCCAAGATTGAGGGTGCTTTCGGGCGTCAGCAGGAACACTGGCACGCGATCGCGGCCCACGGTGCCGGGGATCAGGTGCCACAGGTTTTGTCCGAATTGCTGGTCCCCGTTCGAGGGAATGATTTCTGCGCCACGAACCAGCAACACGGAGCCGTCGGGATTGCGCGTGACGTCGGCCAGCGTGATGTTGGATATTGCGCCTGGTACATAGGCAGGGCAGCTGTCGCAGGCTCCCCCTTGCAACCAGCGCGAATAGCTGCCGATGATGGTCGCGTTGAGCAGACTGTCGTTGACCACCTTGGTGGTGGAACTGCCCGCATCAACCGGCGCGGTGCGGTCATTGATGACCGCGCCTGCGGCGATATGCAAGTTGCCCTTGGCGCCGATCACGCTGCCGATGTTGTTGAGCGTGCCGGAGATATCGACCTTGATGTCGCCGCCGGCCTGGGTGGTGCCGCCACGGTTGTCGTAGTCGCCGCCAGTCACGGTCAGGTTGCCCAATGCCTCGGCAGTGCCGCTATTCGACACATTGCCGGCCAGCGCCAGATCGCCGTTGGCGTGGATGGTCCCGGTGTTCGACAGCGTGCCCGCGGACAGCGACAGATGGCTGCCGCCCACGATCTGCCCGCTGTTGGTCAACGTGCCGCCGGTGGCCAGTGTCAGGTCGCCGGATTTCTGGATCGTGCCGGTATTGGTGATGCCCTGGCTGGCGTTGAGCACCACGTTGGCGCCCGGCACGTTCCACGTGCCGGTGTTGTTGATGGCCAGCGCGGCAAGCGTCAGGGTGGCGTTGGCGTTCAGCGTGCCGGTGGTGGCCGCCGATGGGTCGAACACCTGGTTCGGCGTATTGACCGTCAGGTTGTTGCCCGCCAGGATCTGGCCCGCCGCGTTGTTGAAGCTCCCGTTGCCGCCCGTGATGCTCAGCGTCAGGTCGCCTACCGTGGGCGCGTGTCCGGTGAGATCGCCGGCGAAGAGGGTGCCACCCTGGTTGCTGGCGAGCGCGCCAGCAGTGACGACGAGATGCTTGGCGCCTGCGATCAGGCCCTGGGCGTTGTCCAGGGCGTTCGCCGCCGTGACGTTGACGGTCTGGCCGCCCACGGTGCCGCGGTTGACCAGGGTGGCGGCCGTCAGGCTGACCTGGTTGCCCGCGAGCGTCCCGGCGTTGCTCACGGCGCCGCCGTTGATCGTGAGCTGCTGCGTGGCGATCGTTGCCCCGCTGTTGGCAACGGACTGGCCGCCCAGCGTCATGTTGGCGGCCGTGGTGTCGCCGGTCAGGGCGAGGCTGCGGGTGGCCGACGCGTCGAGCGTGCCTGCGACGGCATTGCCCCCGGCTGTGCCGGGACTCGCCGCCGAACCCACCTGGATGTCCGTGCCCCGCAACGTCGCGTTGCCGCCCACCCAGGTGAGTTGCCCCGCGTTGAGCGTCTGCCCGGCCGTGGCCGCCAGATCGCCGCCGCTCAGCACGCGGCCGCCCAGGGTGAGGTTCTGCCCCGCCTGCACGGTGGCGCTGCCCACGCTGGAGAGCGCCCCGCTCACCGTGGCCGAGCCGGCCGCGGCCTGGATCGTGGCGTTGCCGCCGCTGGCCACGCTGCCGGCCACGTTGGCGTTCTGCCCCGCCGTGATGGCGGCGTCGCCATCGCTGGTCAGCGCGCCGTGGATCGCGGCGCTGCCGGCGGTGGCGGTGATGGTGGTCTTGCCCGCGCTCTGGGCCTGGCCGCCCACCGTGACGTTCTGCGCGGCGGTGAGCGCGAGGCTGGCGTTGCTGCCGATCTGCCCGCTGGTGGTGATGCTCCCGCTGCGGGCGGTGACGCCAACCGGGCCGGTGGCGAGCACCTGGCCGCCGAGATTGGCATCGACTCCCGCAGTGACGGCAAGCGTGCCGGGCGACACGACGTTGCCGGCGGTGGTGACGTTGCCGGTGACGCCGGTGAGCGACACATTGCCGCCGGTGCTGCCCGCCATGCCGTTGATGGTGAGATGGCGTTGGGTGGACAAGTCCAGATCGGAAGCGGAAACCGCGCTGCCGTCGATGGTGGTGTCGCGCGCCGCGTCCAGCTGGATCGTGCCCGGCGAGGTGACATCGCCGCGCAAATGGATATCGCCACGGCCATCGTTGCCCGCCGCCGAGATGGCGATCCGCGATCCACTGACCGCGCCGCCCACATCCACGCTGGCGCCGGCGGCCAGGGTCACGGCATCCTGCGCCTGGATGCCACCGGCACCGTGGATCGAGCCGCCTGCCGACACCGCCACGGCCTTGCCCGCGCGCAGCGTGCCGCCCAGTGTGGCGTCCTGCCCGGCGTTGAGGGTGTATCCGGCCTCGCTGTGGCCATCGCCAGACGCCACCACGGCGCCAGCGGCTTGGAGCGCGACCGCCTGCTTGGCGTAGGTGCCGGCAACCTTAAGGTTGCCGGCGGAATCGAGCGTCAGGTTGTTGGCCGACGCGGCGAGATTGCCATCGGCGCGCACGCCCAGGCCTGCGGCGGTGCTCACGATGTGGATCTGGCCGGCGGTCATGGCGCCGAAAGCGGTGGCGTCGATTGCCAGGCCGCTGGCGGCGCTGGTGTTGCTGGCCGCGTTGTTTGCACCGGTGGCCGTGGTGGCAAAGGCGCCGCCGGATGGCGTAGCAGAGGGTGTAGCGATGGGCGTGACCAGCTGCCGCCCGGCTACCAGGTTGATCTGGTTGCCCGCATACAGCGCCGCATCGACGCCGATCGACTCGGCGATCAGGTTGATGTTGCCGACCGTGCCCTCGATGCCCACGCCGTTGGCGTTCCCCGGCGACGGGTTGGCGATCTGAACACGCCCGCCCTGCACGAGGAAGCCGGCAGCGGTGGCGGCATCGAAGCTGGTGGCGGCCCCGGTGCCCGACAGGAACTGCGGCACGCCCGTGGTGAGCGTGACCTGGGTGGTGTTGGTAAAGCTCGCCCCCCGGGTATAGACCCCGCCGGGCGCGGCGATCACAACCCCGGCCGGGGCGCCGAACACTTCGATGGTGCCGTTGACCTGGGCGGGCGTCTGGCTGGTCACCTGGTTGATGATCAGACCCGCAGGGCCGGAGGCGGCCAGGTTGGCGTTGGCGCCAACCTGGCCGCCGAGGAACGTGCCGCCGCCGGTGGTGCTGTTGTTGAGGATCAGGCCGATCGGATCGACCACGAAGGCGCGGTACTGGTTGAGCGAGATACCCGCCGCGTTGGGCGTGGTGATGCCCACCACCGGCACGCCGCCCGCCGGCGCGCCGGGTCCGCTGGTGGTGCCGATCGACGGGGTGAAGCGCACGGGCGCGTTCGGGTCGGTGACCGGCGCGGCATGGGCCGCCGCAGGGCCAAAGCTGAGCGTCACCGGCAGGTGCGCGAGCGCCCAGCGCATCAGGCTTTGCCGCGCGGCGCCGGACTGCATCGCAATACTTGCCGGATCCGAGGCGCCCGCCGCCAACGCCCCTGCCGCCTGCCGGGCTTGCTGCAAGGACACCTGCAGCGGCGCCAGCCAGGTCGTGATGGCCACCACGCCAGCCAGCGCACGCACCCACACGCGGCGACGGCCACGCTCGGCCATGGACAGGCCGGGCGACGAATCAGGCAACGAATCGGGCGATGCATCGGGCGACGGATCGGGTTGTGCGTTGTCCTGAGGCAGAGCGGCTTGTTTCACGCGGTACATGGTGCTTCCTGGCAGTGCGTCGAGCTGGATGTCGTGGGGCGGGTTGCGTAGGAGGGCGGCAGCTCGCCGCCGGCGGGCCTTAGCGGGGCCGCCTTACTGCGTGATCTTTGCCTTGCCCAGCAACCGCGTGACCAGCGCGGTCGTGGCCCGCTCAAGCTCCTGCGCCTGCAACGCTTGCTCGATGCCGGGCCTGACGCTGTCATAGGCCGGGACACGGGTCGCGCGCACTTCGTCAACCTTGACCAGGAAGCGGCGGTTGTTCCAGGCCACGGGCGTGGCGCTCACCGCGCCGGCGGGCAGGGTGGACAGCGCCTGCGCAAGCGGCAAGGGCAGGTTCTGGGTCTGGCCTTCCTGCGCCGGCACCTTGAAGCTGAGCCAGTCCATCGCGCCACCGCTGGCCTTGGACGGCGCGAGGCTCACCTGCTGCGCCACCTTGGCAAAGTCCTCGCCGCCCTGGATGCGCGCAAGCGCGGCGGCGGCCGCGGCATCGTCGGCGAGCTCGATCAGGCGGCCCTTGTATTCCTTGTCGCCCAGGCTCGCCACGACGGCGTTGTAGCGCGAGCGCACCTGTTCCTCGGTGACCGCCGCGGGCTTGATATGGTCTTTGAGCCAGGCCTGGGTCAGGATGGCGTCCTTGGCCTCGCGCAGGGCCTGCTGCACATCGGGCCGCGCTTCCAGCCCCTTGGCCTTGGCCGCCTCCTGGCGAAACAGCTCGCGCGCGATCAGCTGCTGCTTGATGGCATTGCGTGTCGCGTCGTTGTCGGGGAGTTGTGCCTGCTGCATGGCGCGCGTGATCTGGTCATCGGGGATGGCCACGCCGTTGACCGAAGCGGCAAGGACAGGCTGCAGGCTGAAGGCCAATGCGGTGGTGGCGATAAGGCGAAATATCTGGGATTGCATGTTCGTTTCCTTTGACGTCGGGTATTGGGTATCGAAGTTCGGTGTTCGGTGTTCGGTGTTCTGTGTTCAGGCAGGCCGCTTCCAGCCCGGCTCATAGGCACAGCTCAATAAGTCCAGCTCAATAGGTCCAGTTGAGCGTGGCCAACAAAAGCAGCGCCTTTGTGCCCAGGTAGCCGGGCTGCACAAGCGGCACGCCAACCAGCAGCTCACTGGTGAATGTTTGCTTGGCCCACTGGGCCGAGAGACGAATGCCGGCGCCGGTGCCTGCCACCGCTTGCCAGTCATGGGTCGCGACCGATTGGGTCTGGCCGCCGTCCAGGAACAGGTACGGCTCCATGCGGATACCGGCCAGCGCCGGCGCGTTGGCCCACACCATCTCGTTGCGCAGATATGCGCCACGGTCGCCAGCGATGGCGCCTTCGCGGAAACCGCGCACGGTGCTGACGCCACCCGCGTAGATCTGCTCGGAGCCGAACAGCGCCACGTTGGCCCACTGCGCGACGAGCTGCGCGCGCCAGGCCAGCAGAGCCATATCGAATGCCCGCGGCAACGGCAGTTGCAGGCTCGCATTGGCATCGAGCTTGGTGAACTGCGCATGCGCTTCGTCAGAGCGGATGTCGGCGGGGTCGCGGGTGGCGTTGATCAGCCGCAACCCGCGCGAGACGCCGGCCTCGGCCGTGGCATATCCCTGCTGGTCGTTGGCGGCAAAGCGCCGCAATCCGCTCCAGGCCGCGCGCAGCACGGTGAGCCGCTGGGGATCCAGCTCCAGGTTGTTGATCTCGCGCGCGCTCTTGCGATAGGTGAGGGTCAGGTCGAAGGCCTGCCGCCCGCTCCGGTCGCGGGTGAGGACCCGGTTCCAGCCCAGCGTGTGGCCAAAGGTGCGGCCGTACAGCAGCGCGGTATCGCCAATGGCGGTCTGGTACTCGGATACCGAGCCGGTATAGCTGAAGGTGCTGTAGCCGAACGGCGCCGCCGCCGAGAGCACGGCCGCATTGGTATCGCGCGTGCCCACATAGCTGGCGGACACCGCCTCCTGCAAGCCCAGTGCGTTGTCGGCATCGATGCCCAGCCGCGTGCGCGAGATGCCCGTGGTCCGGCTGCCATAGTTGTCGACGCCGGCATTGAAGCGGAAACGGTCACCGGGCTGGTTGGCCAGCGCCACCACCGAGCTGCCCGGCGTTTGCCCCGGCAGTATCTGCAGCTCGGCGCGGTTGCGGCGCAGGCGGTTGACCTGGTCAACCCCTTGCTCCAGATCCTGCAGGCGCAAGGTGTCGCCCGGCGCGGGGAATTGCCAGCCGGTGCCGGCGTCTGTCAGCAGCCCGCCGCCCACGGTATCGCGCCATCCGCTATCTTTGCCGTCTCTGCTATCGCCACGATCTGCGCTGCCATCGCTGCCGCGCGAGCGGATGGCGCGCCCGTTGAGGCGGATCGATTCGACCGTGCCCGGCACAACGGTGACCATCAGCGCGCCGGAGGCAAGATTCTGCTCGCCCAGATAAGCGCGCGATGTGATAAAGCCCCGCGCCACAAAGGCTTCGGTAAAGCGCCGCAGCAACAGGTTGATGCGATTGGTCCCCAATGCCTTGCCAACGAACGGCACCGTGATGGCGCTAATCTCGGCATCGGACAGCACGGTGTTGCCGATCACCTCGATACGTTGGATCTCGAACGTGGCCGATGTCTCGGGCACGGATTCGATTGGTGTATCGGGCGGCAAAACCTGCTGGCTCTCGATCCGGGCCGGTGGCTGGGTGGCTTCACGCTCCAGGTCGCGCTGGCGCTGCTCGCGCAACAGGCGCTGTGCCGGGTCTTCCGGCGTGAGTTGTGGCAATGGCGCAGCCAACGGCGACGGTGAAGGCATGGGCGGTACCTGAGCCTGCACGGCACCGGCAAACACGACCGCCTGGGCCGCCACGGACAGCCCGAGCCGGAATCGGCGTGGCGTAGCGCGCCGCATCATTGCCACACCCAGGAAGTGAAACCGAGGTGGTTCTCGACGGTGACGGGAACGCGCTGGCGCGGGCGCGTCACCGTGGTGGTGCCCGCAATGGCCACGTCACCCTCGAAGCTGCCCCCATCCGTGACGGCATCGCCGCTGATGCGGGTGCGGCCCGCCGCCATCCAGCTGCCGCCGATGTCCGTGGCATAGAGCCTGGCCCAGGTGTCGCCAAAGAAGGCCTTGAAGCCCCGGTTGCGCGCGATCGCCGAGTAGCCGGTCACGCCGGCGGCGTAGGTCAGCGGCGCATTGACCGTCAAGTCACCCAGCGCCAGCACGCGCCCGCCCACGTTCGCGGCCAGCTTGCCCGCCTGGATGTCGATATGGCCGCCGGCGGACAACAGGCCTCCCGTCACGGTGGTGGTCGATGACGCCGAGGTGCGGCAGATGATCATGCAGCTGCGGGAGTAATGCGCGGCGCCGCTGGTGATCCCTTCGGTGCGGAACGTGTCAGCTGCGCGCACCTTGATGTCGCCGTTGTTGGCGTAGATTTCCCCGCCGGTGTTGATGACGTTGCGCCCGGTGAGCGTGGTGCCCTTGTCCGAGAGCAGATAGGCAATCTGCGCCGGCCGGTCAACCTGGCCATAGTCCACGTCAAAGCGCGCGCTGGTCTTGGTCAGCACCAGCCAGCGCTGGCCGCTGCCGGCCTGGTAGCTTGGCTGCTCGCCATTGGCGCCGGCTTGCTTGGTGATCTCGTTGCGCAGGTCGCCGCCGGCCGTCACGGCAAGGTAGCCGTTCGACAGCATGCGGCCATAGCGGTTGATGACATCGCCCCCGGCGCGGACCGCGACATCGTCGCCCGCACCGAAGACAACGCCGAGATAGTCGGGCGTGGAGGTATTGAGCACGGTGCCGCCCGTCAGCACGGTCACGGCACCGGCGGACTGCGCCTGCCCCGCGATGCGCGATTGCCCCTGGATCAGCGCGCCCTGGCTGGTCAGATCGCCGTCCGACTGCAGCAGCACGCCACCATTGGTGGCGACCAGCGTCGATTGCGCGGCGGCCGAGTCAAGCAATACCGACCCCGCATGCAGCCGCACATCGGTCGCTGCCAGCACGCTGCTGTCACGCTGGACATAGCTGCCGGTGGCATCGATGGCCACGGAGCCGCCGGAGGCGCGTATGGCGGTGCCCTGCAACGCAAGATCGCGCACCTGGATGCCGGTGCCGGCCACGCCGTCAACGTCGGTGCCGGACAGCGCCGCCGTATCTGCCTGGATGCTGAGTGCGCCATTGCGCGAAGTCAGCGCCGTGCGCGTGTCAGCCTGCGTGGTCTGGAGCCGCGATGTCGCAATGACGAGGTTGCCCGCGGCCGAGGCCTGCGTGCCGGCAAGCGCAATGCCCGCGCCAGCATCGAGCAGCCCGATGCCGCCGCTGGCGCTCAGCACCGAGCCGGTCAGCCTGATGGGTTCGCTGTGTGCCTGGCCTGCCGCGCCAATCACCAGATCCCCCGTTGTGTGGGTGCCGGCTGCCAGCGTGGTGGCAAAGAGGTCAATGCGGTCGGAGGTGACTTGCAGATGCCGGCCGGCATCCAGGCTGCCTGTGCCAAGCATGCCGCCAGTGCCAATCACCACATCCTGCAGCGCCTGGATCTTGCCGGAGGCGAGCTGCAGGTCGCCGGTGCCGGAGACCGCGAAATCGCCGGCGGTGGCGTAGGCAGAGCCGGCGTGCCGTACGCCCGCGCCCTGATCGGTAACGAGCAGCTCGATACGGCCCGACACGAGGCTACCCGCGCCGGTGATGTCCACTGCAATGCCCTTGCCGCGGATGTCCTCGGGCGCCGTGTACGTGATCCAGTCAGTCCGGTTATCGGTGGCCGAAGGGCCCGTATTGACCTCCGCCTCGCTGGTTCCCGCAACCAGCCGCAGATTGGCGGTGGTGCTGCTGTAACGGTTCTCGATCCTGCCGCCAATGCGAATCTGCTTGGCAATCAACTCAAGCTGGAGCAGTTCACCGGACAGCCCTTGCGGGCCGATCTCAAGCAAGCCCTGACTGGTCTTGATGGTGATGTTGCTTTGTGCGGCCACATTGTTGAGCGTCGTCAGGTCAACCTGCCCGGTGGTCAACGCCAGCTTGCCGATGTTGTGCACCGTCATGCCGTTCACGGTGATCCCGTTGGGATTGGCCACGATGACATTGGCGCGGTTTCCCAGCACATTCAACGGCCCTTCAAGCAAGGACGGATTGGTGCTCGTGACCTGATTCAGGATGGTGCGGGCGAGCACCGCGCAGTTATCGAGGTCGACGCCGGCGCGCGGGACGTTGAAGTCCCGGTAGGTGTTGGTCGATACACCGCCAACCGCATTGGTGATGCCAACGGTGACGCGGCCGTTGGCCCCCACCGTGACCGTGGGCGCGGTCTTGCCGCCATCGGGCACCACGCCAGCGGCAAGACAAGTGCCCGTGCCAATGCCAGTGAGCAGGAGCGCTCCCCAGGCCAGAGCGGAAAGCCGCAGGCCATGCGCCGCCATGGCGGCGACCGTCGTCTTTTGGTGCTCCATTCCAGTCTCGCCATGCCGCACGGGGTCTCTCCCATTCTCAAAGTGCGCGCCGACGAAATCGGATAAGACGATGCTTAAGACGCTTCCCATGCTCAACAAGGAAACGCTGCTGCCGCTTCTGCCAATTCTGCCGCGCTGAATTTTGACGCGACATTAGCAGAATGCCATTGGAAAAAATTTGGGAAATTTCCCAATCTTCCGGCGTTTATTCGCTTCTGATGGTTCGGCAAACGCATCAGCCAATGGATCTAACAAAAATTCAACAATTGTGTCCGCAACAACGGCCATGCTTTAATCAGGTGTTAGTGAAACTGAAAACAGGATCCCCATCGATCGTTCCACAGGGGCGACGATCGCTCGTAAAGGGGCGAGAGGAAGGAAGGTGTGCGTCTATAACGGCGGCCCGGCAACGAGGCTTCACCCTACGTTGGGAGGGCGGGGCGCGCGGGCCGATGACAGCTGCCTCACCGAGGCAGCAGCAATGCGCTGCGCGACAATTGGGCGGTGTGATTGCATCGAACGGAGTGTGGCGAGCTACGCCAACCCAGGCTGGCCACCAACCCGCACCGCAAACGCGGCCTCCGGCCTCGCGGAAAACCGGCCGATATCGTCACCGTTGCCCCCAACCCGGTTGCGGAGGATTTTGGTCGCAAGAACGCGCCAATGTTCGTAGAATGTTGCCACCCGCCAGCCTCAACCAGGGAGCGCAGCAATGAAAGAAAGCCCAGCGCCAGCCGCTTCCGGCAATGCCGCAGCGCTATCCACCAGTCGCCCTCCCTCCGACCTGGCCGACGAGATGCTGGCATTCGAGCAAACGGTATTGCGGCTGATCACGCGCAATATGCCGCTCCCCGCGCTGCTCGCCGAGGTGTGCCGCCGCGCCGAGGCGATGTTTGGCGAAGGGCCGTCATGTTCCATCCTCCTGCTCGATGGCGATGGCACGCACACGAAATTCGGCGCGGCGCCTTCGTTGCCGGACGCGTTCAGCGCGGCGATTGACGGACTCCAGATCGGCCCCGGCGCCGGTTCATGCGGCACGGCCATGTTCGAGCGGCGCATGGTGGTGGTGGAAGATATCGCGACGGATCCCTTGTGGGACGACTATCGGCAGCTTGCGTTGCCGATCGGGCTGCGCGCCTGCTGGTCGATCCCGTTCCTGGACGATGCAGGCAAGGTGCTCGGGGCGTTTGCGGTCTATTACCGCGTCCCGCGGCAACCAACCGCCAAGGAAGAGACGATCCTGCGCAACATCGGGCAGAGCGTGGGCCTTGCCGTGCATCAGGATGCGATTGCGCAACGCCTTGCGCACAGCGAAGAACATCATCGCTTCGTTGTCGATCTCCTGAGCGAAGGCATCCTCGTGCTAACGCCAAGCGGTATCGTGCTGGCATGCAACCCAAGTGCGCAGCGCATGTTCCGCTCGGCGACGTCGCTGGTCGGCAGCAATATCTACGGCAACGTCGCGCGATCCTTTCATGACGACGGATCCCCGATCGCACTCGCGGACCGGCCAACGTCCCGCGTGATAGCAACGGGGCAACCGGTTCTCGGCCAGGTGATCGGGCATGAACTGATCCATGGCGAGATCCTCTGGGTCAGCGAGAATGTGGTCCCGATCATCAAGCCGGGCGAGACAACACCGGGTTCCCTGCTGGTCTCCTTCGTGGATATCGGGCCGGTACGCGACGCCACACAGCGCCTGAAGTATCTCGCGACGCGAGACTCCCTGACGGGACTGTTCAATCGCGGCTATCTTGCCGACCGGATGACCGACATACTCGCGCCCGGCCACGAAGACGGACAGGACCCGCCGCGCGTTGCCATCGTCTACGTCGACCTGGACGGATTCAAGCTGGTCAACGACTCGGCCGGGCATGAAACTGGCGACGCCCTGTTGCGCAGCGTCGCCCGGCGGCTGAGCGGATGTGTACGAGAGGACGACACGCTCGCACGCGTGGGCGGCGACGAATTCGTGATCGTGATACGCGGCTATCGCAACACCGAAGAGATCGCCGCGCTGGCCACGCAGCTTCTCGAGTCCATTGCATTGCCGTTCACGGTCGGCGAGAACGCCTATTTCCTTGGTGCCTCGATTGGCATCAGCCTGTTTCCGGAGGACGGCCGTGACGCCGCAACGCTGCTGCGCAATGCGGATTCCGCCATGTACTACGCCAAGCAACTGGGGCGCAACAGCTTCCAGTTCTTTACGGCGCCGCTCAACTTACGCATGCAACGCCGCTTTGCCGTGGAGCAATCGTTGCGGCGCGCGCTGACCGCGGGCGAGCTCAGTGTCGTCTACCAACCCATCGTGGACGGCCAGAGCGCAAGCGCGGTTAGCGCGGAAGCCCTCCTGCGATGGCACAGCGCCGAACTCGGCCACGTCTCGCCGGACGAGTTCATTCCGGTCGCGGAAGAGACAGGCATGATCGTAGCCATCGGCCAATGGGTGCTGGAGCGAGCGTGCGCGCAGGCAGCCGAATGGCGGCGAACCATCGCACCGGATCTTTCGATGGCCGTGAACCTGTCCCCGCGCCAGATCAACGCGGGGTTGGTGCAGATGGTCCAGGGCTGCCTCCAGCGCACCGGGCTCGAGCCCGGTGCGCTGGAACTGGAAATCACAGAGGGGCTGTTGATGATGGATAGCGAAACGGTGATGCCGGCGCTGACATCGCTGACCCGTACCGGCGTGAGGATTTCCGTCGATGACTTCGGCACGGGATACTCGTCGCTATCCTATCTGAAGCGTTTCCCGCTTCACAACCTCAAGATCGATCGATCATTCGTCGCCGGGCTTCCAGACAATCGCGATTCCACCGCGATTACCCGCGCTGTCGTCGCGATGGCCCACTCGCTCGGCATGAGCGTAACGGCGGAGGGCGTGGAAACCCCGGAACAGGCAGCCTATCTACGCTCCCTTGGCTGCGAGAGACAGCAGGGCTTTCTATTCTGCCGGCCCGTGGAGCCTGTGGAATTTGCGCGCCGGCTAGGCGAGCTTGGCTCGGCGGCGGAGGCAAAGTAGGGCAAATCCGGCGTACCGTAGCTCCCCTCTCCCATTTCATGGAAGAGGGGAGCAAACCAGCGTATTGCTGCTGGCCACTCGCTACCGCATGCCGTACTCACACAAAGTCCGAAGCACCGAACTTTCTAACGGATCAATACACCTGCCGCTCGCAACCAGACAGGAAGCCACGAGGCCACTGGATTCGGCCCCGGCAGCGGCGTTACTCAAGATCCTCCACAAGTACCTTTCCGTATGCGGCGGCGGCGCCAACGATGAAGCCAAGCACTTCAGCGCTCAGGCCATCGATACCCGAGAAGCCGCAAAAATAGAATCCATAGGGCGCCACGCTGGCAATGGCATCGGGCATTCTTCCCGAATTCCCCGACGACCGGAACTCGAAGCCGGAAGCCCCTTCGTGCCTGCCCCGCCGCCCGCACGATCGAGAATTTTCTCGGCGATGTCTTCTGACGGCAGGTCAACGACGATCTTGTATTCGATACCCATTCTGACGTCTCGGTAAAAGCTGGTGCTACCAGAAGCGCAGCGCCCCGCCCAGCATGAAGAAGATCAAGATCAGCCCGTGCTCTCCGAGCAGCAGCGGCGCGATCGTCAGCAAGCCCTGGAGGACCACCGCCACCTTCCAGCGCCTGGACAAGCCATAGCGCCACCAGTACAGCGCATGCAGGATCATGGTCAGGCCGTTGGCCACCCAGACCACGCCAAGGGCCATCATGTAGTTCTGCTGTGCGATCCGCAGCACCAGGAGCAGCACCCCCACCATCAAGATCAGAAGCGATCCGACGCCAAGCAGAGCACGGCCCGTGGTGACCGGGTCGGACGTAGATCGTGGCATTGCATTTCCTTTGTCAGCGCTGGGCACGCCAACCCGTGTTTTCAAGGTCAGCGTGTTTGTGTGCGCCGTTGCCAACCAATCCGGCCCGGCACATCCCGCAGGCAGGCTTCGGGATCGAAGCCGCGCCGAGTTTACAGCTTATGCCGTAGCCGGCATAGGCTGGGCTCGATCAGCGTGCGGGCGCACAACTGGACAACGTTTGTCCGGTCCGAATACGATGGCCATGGAAACTTCGGGCGATTCGTCTTTGCCGGCGGAGATCTTGCTGCCGATCGCTACGCTTGCGAAGCGCTATCGCGCCCGCCTTCAATAAGCCGCAGGAATTCCGTGACCATGCCTGATATCTGGCGTTGCTCCAGAATGCGCGTCTCGGAAAGATCCTCATCCGAGCCGTACATGAATCGCGCGCATGCTACCGGGCCGTCCCGCAAATGCCCCTCGACGCCGTCTGCGCCACAGAAGCGCAGGCGCAATGCGTCGAGAGCGCTATCCACAGCGTTTGCGTGCTTGCCCTCGCCGCGTCGCGACCTGAATTGCTCCGCGACCCATTCGAGGTCACCCGCGTAGCGCATGACGTGCACAAGATCCGCAGCATCCTTGTTCTCTGCGCGATCATCAAACGCCAGCGCTTTCAGGACAAGGAACGCCGTCACATCGGCGTAGCGCACCGTCTCCGTCGCGACCCCGCCGCCGTCAAGCAATTCAGCAGTGATCTCTCGTTGAGCAAACCAATCATGGACGATCCCGATATGATTGATGGCAAGCGCCGAGATGCCCTCACCGTCGACAGTACCCACCTTCCCACCAGGCAATTCTTCGCTTGTATCCCGCAGGAATTCGATCATCACATACTCGTGCGCGGATACCTGCCGCTGCCAGCGCCAGCTACTGGGCTTGCCATTGGCGTTCACATACCTCGCAAACCCCCAATCCTTCAACTGCCTGGCCAAGTCTCTGTATGCATCGCCAGCGGCAAGCACCTGCAAGTTCAGAACAATGTCTACATCAGAGGTGCCTGCGTGAGCCGGCACATCCGGCGGCTGCTCTGGCGTGAGGTAGCGCGGAACAAGACCGCCAACCAGACGCAAGGTCGGCTTGAGGGTGCCAAACCCACGGAGCAGGGTGATCAATGCCCGTTCGCAAGCGAGGGTGTGTTCTGCGTTGTAACCGTCGGCGCTTGCCGGTTTGGAGAAGGCCATGAGGTCAGATTTTCAGGATGTCCGAGCGAAGTTGCGAAGCAAGTTCCTTGTTGCGGCCGCGGCCGTCCAACAAGTCCAGGTACACGATGAACGCGCTGGCCATGTGCGAGGGAGCATCCGAGTGTTCTCCTGTGAATAAGGAACTCGCACCACTGCGCTCGATAAGGGTGACATTCGAGCCCTTCTCCACCTCCTGCAACCCCAGAGCCTTTGCGTAGTCGGGCGCGCTGCCAGGCGGAACAATGATCTCGGCGCTCTCCACGTGCGTAAGCAGCGGTGACACAGCATTCGCCGCAGCGGTGCTGGTGAATGCCCAGCCCCTCAGCGCCTCGCGTTCCAGCTTGTCGGTGATAGCCAGAAGCATCGCCTTCGGGTTGTGGGTGTATGCGAACCAGCGTGTTTTATGTTCCTTGCGAACACGCCAGGCGTCGGCCCACAAGTCAAGCAGCACACCTGGCTGTGCAAGTCGCCGGCGTAGCGTTCGCCCACTGCCTTTAGACTCCAGCAACTCCCGGCGTTCCAATTCTTGCAAGGTGAGCGACACCGTGTAGGCGGAGGTTTCGGCGAGGCTGGCAATCTCAAGCCCGGTCAGCCATTTCTGATGGGAATGGAGCAGGGCATGGATGACCTGCTCCCTCGCGCCAGTGAAGAGCGATTCTGCGCGCCGGGGCGCACCTGGTTTCGCCAGGCGATCGATGTTGATCAACCAGTCCTTGTGCTTAAGGTACAAACTTCCACTGGCGTCGAAGTAGCCGATGTTGCGCTCGCGCAAGATCTCCCGCGCCCCCGCGCTAAGTTGCTCGGCAATCACGAAAAGGGCGGTGTTGCTCGCGTCTTCCTGGGACAGTCGATACTCCTCCAGCCGCCACACGGCATTCCGGATGTCGCGCGGGTAGCCTACCCGCAGGATCTCGGCAGCGAGCCGAAGGTCAGCACCCTCCACACTCACGAGCAGGTCCAGCCGACCAGGGCGCCCATGGGCCTGAAACGGTACTTCTGTGCACCGTTGCCCAGACAGCCGTTTTTCGGTGGCGCCTTCGAACGCTTCGACAAACCGCGCTATCAACGACTCGGTGAAATCGGAATTCATGTGAATTTGCTGTGCAGCAAAATGGTTTGGCTCGCACCTAGTTTAGCTATTATTTATTGTTTTGCTGTACAGCTAACCATGAAAAATAGCTAAATATGTTTTTAGCTGCACTTTTTCAATAGCCCCTCGGGCCGATTGCGGCACGCAGGGCGCCCGGTGCTTCACGCACAGACCTGCTCACAGGCATTCGTTTCCCCATCGAACTCCCGGCGCTTCGGTATTTTTCGGCATGGATAGCCGGCTGCCGGCACGCGTGCGCGCAGCAGGCCGGCCTTGCCTGGCTCGGCGGCCACGCGGCGCCAGCTTGCGTCGAGCTGGTGGTGATCGACATTGTCGAGGGCGCTGCTGGAGATCCAGGTTTTCTCGCCCGTGACCACATGGCACGCGCCGTCGCAACGTGCGCTGCAAAGCCAGGTCCTGCCTGGCGGAATCGAATAACCCAGCCTTGCATGGGGCTTGAGCGTAGAAAGCGACGCCGAAGGTTCGGCGCCACACAGATCGCCTCCCGCACAAGGGAATAATGTTCAGAAGCGCCGAGCCAGCGTGACAGACCCAGACCACCTCAACAGAAGAGGGGGCAAAACAATATGCATCACCAAGCGGTACGAGCCGCAATGATTGCGGCCGTTGCCCTGTTTGCCGCTGCCGCAGCCTATGCGCAAACGCCAGCGAGCCAAGGCGACGTCAGCAAGGCGCAAAGGATGTCGGTCTGCCAGTGCGTAGCCGACCTTCTTTTCATGGCCGCTCAACAGCGCGATACGGGCGTGCCCAGGCAAGATGTTCTGAAGCAACTGAGCCAGGTCGGCGAGGGCGACCCGATCTTTCTCTCCACGGCCACCGAGGCGACCAACATTGCATACGACATGCCGCAGATATCGCCAGCGAAACTGAGGCAGGTTCACATCGACAGGTGCGGGGAAAAAGGGCAGATGAAGAACATGCGCGCCAAACCTTAGGCAGCCACGCCATCAGCATTCTCGATGCACTGCGGGTTCTTTGCCGCAGCCCGCCGTTTGACAACAGGCTGCCGGACAGGCAGACGTCATCCGGCGCACGCCTACCGAATCTGCGAGGTCGGTTCCGGGCCTGGACAGCAAGGGTGCGGGCACCCCGGCATGAAATTGATATGCGCAAAGTTCGGTGGCTCCGCCGACTTGCCAGGCTTGTAGCGGGGGATCTCCATGGAAATCATGCTCACCGGCACACCAAAGGTCGTCAGCCAATGCGCCAGGTGAGATACGCGCTTGCGTGCGAGCGCATTGCTGACACCAACGGTGGGGGCCTCGTAGACGAGAATGTGAAACTCCTTCTTGTTCTCAAAGGCTGCCGGGTCGTCGATCATCCACTCCGCCAATCTGCGAACTTCCGAAGCCGGCAGGCGATCCGCACCGGGCTCGAAATTGCTGTTGAAGGAAATGTCGAAGCTGCACGCCAGCGCGGGCTGCGCAAGGATTGCAGCCGCTGCAGCAACGCTGCGGATGTACTTAGACAATGACATAGGCGGCCACGTTATCTGCATTCTCAATACACCTGGGATTCTTTGCCGCGGCCTCCCGCTTTGCTCTGAATAGCGGATAGAAAGGATCCTCGGTCGCCATCGCATCCTGGAAGTGGGAAACCTCATGGACAAGCGTTAGTAACTGCGAGTCCACGCTGTCGGAGTAGGGCGATAAGCCGCAGAATTTCAGTGCAATGGCGATGGTGTGCGTCTTCGTATCGGGAGCGCAAACGGCAGCCGCGAGTTCCGGATTGTTGCGAGTTTTAGGCGTGCAACCGATGTACTCCATCGTCTCGTCGGAGTATCGAACAAAGTTGTCGGCGGTCAGACTCCGGAGGATCGACTCGATACGGGGAATTCCCTCAAGCAGGCGTTGGCGGACCCTTTCATCGGATACGCCAAACCACGTCTCGACTCGCGCCCGATCCGCATGGCCCCACCGTCGAAGCTCCACCAACCGCTTGCCGCAGCGCAGTACAGCCACGTCGCGGAGCCTGAGAACGAGGCTGCCAAACTCCGCGTTGCTCATGCTCGCACAGATCCGCTCCGGATCATCCACGAAGCGGCTTGGCACGGCAGACAGCTTCTCAGCGGCGCTGGGTGCGTAAGTGCCTGGCGCAGCCGAAGGCTGGATGCGGCCTCCCGGGTTCACCTGAATGATGAAATCCCGCTGTGACGGAATGACCAGTGGCTTGTCCGCGCATTGGCACATCACCCTGGCGCCCCGCACCAGAATCTGGCGCCCGTCCATGAGCGTGAACTGCGGATAGGCGTCGTTCATCACCGGGCCACCCACCTTGCAAGCTGGACAGGTAGCGTGGTCGCCCTCCGCCGCGACGGCGACACCGTGATGCGTAACGCCGGTCACCGTGGAAATCAGCACCCCGCCTGTGCCGGTCTTGTCGCGATGTTTCAGGGCTTCTCGCATATCGTGCATGTATTGCTCCACTGTCAGCTCGCCGACACGCAAAGTGGTCGGACACCCTGCCAATGTGCCCACGGATCGCGTGATCGGCTTTGGGAAGTTTCTGCAAAAACGCGAAGAAAATTCCCTTAGTGAACGGGAATGCGCCATGAAGTTGGCAGGCGGATTCTCATCCGGATGCTGCGCAAAGCGGCGGCGGTCTTCGCTCGGCTTCCCGGCTACTCGATCCGCCCCGCATCATTGGCAACCTGCAACGCGGGCGCGGATCGCGAACGAGCCCCGCAGGCCCGGGTACAGCGCCCGCACCGGCCCAATGCCTGATCCAGCTGCTGCCTTAGCGGCATCAGCAAGACATGCAGCCGGCTATCGCCCGCGTGCAGGTTCAGCAGCGAGATGACAGATTCCAGATGCGCGCGGATGCGCAGCAGTTCGTGGCAGCCTTGGTGGGTAGCCTCGTGGCTCGGACCGGGATCGTTGCTCGGCAGCAAGGGGGCGGCGATCGGCCTGGCTTCCAGGGCGGCTTCCCGTGCTTCGGCAGCGGTGCGCGGGCGACGTTGGCGGGCGGTCATGGGTGGCTCCTGTTTTGTGATCGAGGGGCGATCTCGGGCATCGGCATGTGGATGTGCGGCGTTGGCGGCCATCGTCTTGGCACGAGGTGTTCGGCGGGTGCTTGCCTCGATAGGCGTGTGACTCCCCACCGCCTGTGGCAGTGCGGGCCGCGGTGCAGGTGTGGGCAACGGGTGTGGCTTAGTACAGCGCTTGCACGCGGTTCACTGCCTGGTCCAGCTGCTGCTTTAGCGGCGCCAGCAGGGCATGCAAGCCGTTGTTGGCGGCTTGCTCGTCGGCCTGTAGCTCCAGCAGGAGCAGGAGGGATTCCAGGCCTGCGCTGACGCGCAGGAGGTCGTGGCAGGATTGGTGGATGGTTTCGTGGGTTGGGGTGGTTTCGCCTGCCCGGGCGAGGGGCTCAGCGATCAGCTTGGCTTCGGTGGCTGCCTCTCGTGCTTCGGCGGCACTGCGGGGGTGGCGTTGGCGGGCGGTCAAAGGCTTCTCCTCGTTTGAGATGTCAGTCGAGATGCTCTGCGAAGCGCCCTCGCGGTACAGCGCAGATCCGTAGGGCGCAGAAGCCCCTTCGCATGGTCCATAATGCGGCTGATAATTCTCGGCGCGAGCGCATACGCCCCCCCCTCAAAAGAGAGGTCGCAAGTGCGTTCGTTGTCGTGCGGCGCGAATAGGTTGGCCCACGCCGAGGTGTCGCGAGTAGTTAAGCCAACACCGGCGCGCGCGGCAGAGGGCCACTGCTCGCACGCTGCCAGCTCACACCTCCGTTCGGGTCATCGAACGAGGCTAAATTTACCTAGTAAAGCTTAAATAGCCCAATTGAAATGCGCGATCGGGTAGAAGAATTGATAGATTTCGTTGCAGGCGGGCACCGGCGCTTCAAGCGCATGGAGGAGCTAACCGGGGTGAAATCCGATAGCTGGAAGAACACGTGCCGCAATCAGCAGCGCGTGACCCAGGAGATGGTGGAGGCTATTGGGGCGGTGTGGCCTCAGTATGCGTACTGGCTCGTCACTGGGAAGACGGACGAGGAGCATGGGCATACATCGCCGATTCGGGATCGGATTGCGCGGGACCAGGAGAAGGTCAGGAAATCGGAAGAGTAATAGGCGGCACAGTGTCCCCGCGGCAGCCGTAAGTACGGCTGCCGCGGGGACACTGTGCATTGGATGGGGTAACCATTTCTATGCCACATTTACTTTCATTTCAGTCATTTTATTCCCCAAAATACCTCAGCAACGCTTTTCATAACTCTTAACAGGCTGCTGAAATACCAAGTCAAACTGGACCACTACACACCGTCTCGCTGATCCTCAGGATTGCCTAACCTATCATTGCACGTCGGCACCGGAAGACGAGAAAAGCTGATTGATAAGGTCGCATACGATATCGAAAGTTCGTAGTACCGTTGGATGTAGCATCGTGGAACCATGCGCATACTCGTTGCGAATCTTAGGTAGGCAATCGATAAATGCACTGATCCAGTCGTACCTCAAATCCTCCTCAGTGGGCCGTACTGTGGCGGGGTCGATCGTTATGGTGGTGATTCCGAGCTTGGACATTTTTTGTATTTGGTCAAACTCAAAACGCGCTCGAGCCCGTTCGCGGGCCAACTGATCCCCGATTCGCAGCCTACTGTTGGCGATTAGACCGAGCCGCTGGGCCTCTCTCAACCGATCGCTCAGGCCTGTAGATTTTTTACTTCTTCGCGCTATTGGACTGTCGCTTTTTGATTCAAGGCGGCTCCGAAGTGCAAATTCTAGGGAACTCAACGCCTGTTGCTCGGCCACCGCGTGAAAGCGATAGACGAACCACGCGTAGGCGTAGAGGTTCTTGGCAGTCTCAAAGTGAAGCCTGACCGATTCGGGTACGGCACTCTCCAGCACGTACGGTTGGATGGTCTCAAGATGGTCACTCAATTCCTGCGGCCTAACCTGACCAGCGCTATCGACAAGTCCAAAGAAGGCATTGCGAGGATCGGGATGCACTATGTCATTTTCATCGCGCAAGGCATCGCTTGGATCAATCATCTTGATTGCTCATCATCAGTAGTCATCTAATGCCGTAACAGTAGCATCACGGAAGCGCGTCTGGGTCTCGAATTCTCCTTGCATCCACACCGGTCAAACGGCCCATTCTGAGGATGCAAGCGTCATGCATGGCATGATGTTCGGGACGCAAAGCACGGTATCTGAGGGCGTCATTGGTCGACTTACCATGCGCAAGGAATTGCAATGCGGACATTGCGTCATGGGCTCACCCTAACTGGCACCACTCTTCCTCGTGCTCATCGGCTGCAGGGAGGGCCGAGCTGAATGTCAATCCGGAGGCGAAGCCGTCAGTCATTCCCGGCACCTTTTTCAGGGATTTTTTTCAAGTAACGCGGAAATCAACGGCACCGCAATATCATATCCACGCAGCTGCTTAGGCCATCGCACAGGGATACCGGCCAGCCCAAAGTGGATTCCGGCGAGCCCGCCGGCGACGCGGGCTGTCGTATCGGTGTCATTTCCAAAATGGACAGCCGTCCTGACTACGTCCTCGAACGTCGACTCTTCGAGCGCGCGCCGCGCAGACAAGATCGTGTCGAGCACGTATCCCGTGCCGCGCGGTGCGTCATGCTTCGGAAGGCCTCACAGGACGTCCAGCTCGCGGAGATATCGCTGCCTTCCCGCGCGTCTGGCCACGTCTTGTAGACCTCTTCGAGACGACCATCTGCCGATGCCCACGGGTCCGCAAGACCTTGCAGGTAGCCGGTCGCAACGAGGCAATAGAAAGCGCATGCAACCCGCGCGCCTCTCCGCCCGACAGCAGCGTTAGCAGGTACTGGCGCGCCGACATGCCTCTCGAACAGCGCGCCGGCGAGTCCGGCAGCCGCGGGGCTGACGGCGCCACGTGGCACCTTGCGCATACGCTTGACCGCCGGTGCCTTAGCAGCGTTCGCGGCTGCGCGATTGGGCTTAGGCTTGGGCTGTGTCGTCATAGTCAACGTCGTTAATCTGGCGGGTCGGCTGCTGCGGCCGAAACGCGCAACAAAACAACTTAGAACTGCTTGGTTTGTATGCAGTCCTGCGCATAATAGTACGGATCAACATGCGCCGGCGGCGTTTCGCTGCGTGCCTATTGAGAACCGAATATCGGCGCGACCTACTGCGTTTCCCCAATGAATGAGTTGCACGACGCCACTGCCTCGAACGACCGCTATGCCCACGTTCAACGGATGACCGCTCCTTTGGGGGCCAGGAGCGGTCATTGTGCGATGATCCGAACTCAGGCCTCTTACAACACCGTGCGCTCCATTAGGAGGGCACCGTCTCTGACTTTGGCTTTAAGGGTAGCCCGGCATGCTGAGTATCGAGGCAAAGGGGGACTGCTTTCAATCCTTCCGCACCAGTCCGGTAAAGCCAGCGACCGCCAGGGTCGTAATGATCCATCCCGCGGCCATGTGGAACCACAGATAGACACGCAGCCAGAAGCCGCAGCGCTCCGGTCCCGGATCGCACCTCGCCCTGTCGTCGGGACGCCACGACTCTTTCTGCTGCAGGTTCAGAATGGGCACGAACGTCTCGACGGCGTAGGCGACCGCGTTGAACGAAGGGTAACCCGATGGAAGGGCCTTACCCTGCTTCAGGGCTGCCTCCGCCAACGGATTGACCGGGACCATCAAGCTGTCGGCTCCCGTGTAGAAGAACATACAGAGCGCGATCAGAAAGGCGGGGGCAAAGCGCAGCGCTCGTTGCGGCCGGTAGCCAAATTGGATCGTTGCGCCATAGAGCCTGTGCATCCATCTCCCCACCCTGCCTTCGGTACTGTGCTTGCTCATGTAGGCCTGTTTTGCGATTGCGATCTTGCGAGCATCCCGTTCGTGCCCCTGCTTCTTAAGGGCTTGGATCAATTGCTCGTGGGGCTGGAGCGACACCGGGTCCGCCATGAGCGGTTTCCGAGCAGCGTCGCTAGACCGGCACTTGCCGTGCTCGAGCCAGCGCAGCCGCTCGGCCGAGACGGCTGGGACGATCGTGGCGTAGGTCAGTCCTTCTAGTCTCAGGGTGTGGGCCGACGACCAACTGGCCTCGGCATCGAAGTATGAGCCGACGGTTGCGTCCCGCAGATCGATGCCGCCGTTTGTCGTGAAGCCCTGCCGCAAGTCGAGCGAGCCCTTGACCTTCATCCTCTCGGCACGAAGCGCGTCGCCACCGCGGTTCAGGATCCACATGCCCGAAAGATCGACGCTGCCCTCGATCGAGGCCTTGCTGACGTTCATCTCGCCTAGCAAGCGTGCCTCCTGGAAGCGCGCGTTGTCGCCGAACGTACGTCCGGCGTCGACATCGCCCTGGATCGAGGCGCCGAGCAGTGAAATCGCCACGTCCTTCCTGTTGAGAACCAGGCAGCTCGCAAGACTTAGGCTGCCGGCAATGTGCGCACGGTCAAGGAGGAGCGCGCCCCTGGCCGTGAATCCTCCGTCGAAGCGCGCTTCGCTGCCGATAGAGCAGCCATTGGCGTACAACGCCGCATTGCGGCGGCGACCAGCTCCGCGGGTAGCCGCAATTGTCGTGCGTGAGAATGAAAGCCGGCCCCCGACGGACGCGAGTTCTAGCCATGCAGTCCCCATCAACGTGGCAGCGGTCAGCAAAAGATGCCCGCCGATGCGCGCACCGCTTAGGTTCAACGAAGTTGCCGTGCCGTTCCCGTAGATCGAATTTGACGAATAGAAATCACCTTCGACGACTGCACCGTAAAACAAACCTCCACCCGGTGCCTCGAACCCATCGCCAAGAAAGAGACTACCCTTGCAGCGAAGGCCATCCGCCTGTAGGCGAGCGCCAGCGCTCAACTTGGCGCCGTCCAGGAACAGGTGGCCGCCGATCTGGGTCCGTGTGAGATCTAACTCTCCTTCAAACCTGCTCTTAGATAGGTTCACTGTGGACCCCACGCTGGCCCCGCTCCACTTCGCGGTGCCGACGACCTTGCAATTCGCGCACGAGGCAAACCGGTGAATCGTGGACTCGCGGAGATCGAGTGCAACACCGCCCTCGCGCTCGAACGTCGATCCGATGGCATTGAACTCGTCGCCGACGTAGGCACCAAACAGTTCGACACTGCCCGAGGCCTTAAACTGCTCGCCCAGTAGGAGGCTGCCCCCGCAGTGAAACCCTCGCGCCTTCAAGGCGCGACCACCGGGATTGGTGAGTCGAGCCGCGAAGAAGATCGCATCGTTCCCGACTATGGCCCGTGCCAAGATAAGCTCCCCGTCAATGCGGGCGGCCTGCGCGATCAAGCGTCCCTCGATCTTGAGATCCAGCATGTCGCCCGCGGGCCGGGCCCGGGCACGGATTCGGGCATTGGATAGATCGAGATGGCCGTCGATGAAACTGCGCGTGATGCGTACTCCACCCAAGCACCGTGATCGGTATTTCGCTTCGCCGCTTCGAAGCACGAGCGACCCCTTGATCCGACTCCCATACACGTTGAGCGCCGCGTTTCGGCGGGCCGTGAGCCGTGCTCCCTGAACATCCAAGTTGCCCTCCAGCACAGTTCCGAAAACACGCACTTGGCCCAGGCTTCGAAACCCGTTGCGCAGCAGAATCGACCCGCCGATCTTGGCTGACTCAATTAGCAACGCCTCCATCGAACGCGCGGCAACGATGGCGCCCGCGCACTCGAGGTTCTTCCCGATCTGGGTCGAGAACAGGCGGATGTGACCATCGCTTCGAAAGCCTTCGCGCATGTTCACGGCACCCCCGATGTTGGCGCCCTCCAGATTCAGCGCACAGCCGCCCGGCGACGACAGGTGGGCCTTGTCGAGCTGTAGGTTCCCATTGATGGCTGCGCCTTGAAGTGACAGTTCGCCCCTCACCCTAAGCCCGGTCAACACGAGCGAGCCTTCAAGTCGAATTCGATTGGCTTTCAGTTCGTCGACCGTGGTGTCGCAGATTCGGACATAGGGAAACTTCGCATGGTTGAGCCGGACCGCACCCGCGATCACGCAGTCCTGAATGCGCAAGGGAAAGCTGCAGTTTATCGACTCGAGATCAAGCGTCCCGTCGATAAGGACCCGCTGAACGCGCAAGCCCTTCGTGTCGATTGCTGCCGCAGCCTCGCTGGAGGTGCATAGCCAGCGCAAGAGCCCTGCGCGGACACGGGCGACCGGCGGCGAAAGGTCCGTGCCGGCGGGCGCCGTGCCCTCTTCCGAATCCGGCTCATGCCCGGGCTTAGACTCGATTGCCTGCAATAGCCCCACTTCGGCCGCCGACAGCGGTCCCCACAGGGACTGAGCGAGGGGCACCAGTTTTGTCGCGAGCGAACCCCGTGCCTTGCTTGACCGATTGCGTCGCGCGTGGGTTCCGCACATGGGTTCTCCTCCTCGAATCTGCCTGAACGTCTTAGAAAGTTGCGGTGGATTCTGCGGCCACACTGTCAGCCTGTCAAACGTTCGCCGCTTGCCGGAACTCGGTTGGACTGCGATGACACGCAATCGCTCAGGCGCCACAAGCGACCGCCTGAACTTGCAGAGTTGCCTTCAATCATCGCGGGAACTCTGAAAGCCTTGGCTATTGAGGGCATGGCCCCGCCCCCGACCACGCTACACGCACGCTGACCATTTGGCCGTCCGAGCATGCCCAATGCGGACTCGCGGGCAATATCTCGCACGAAAGAATTATGTTGCGGCCCACCGAAGCGGCCGCAGCCCACTTAGCCGCGCTTGATTGCTGCCCTTGCATGATTGCTGCCCATACATCGCCCATAGGCGACTTCAGCGAGCGCCGTGCTGGTCACTCATATCACGTAAGCGCTTCAGATCGAAAAGCGGGATGCCATACAGAAAGCTCGGCGTTCGGACGTCCTTCTTACGATCCGGCTTCGAGTGTTCGTGATCTGGGAAGAACGGCAACTCAGGGTGGTCTGGGGCCGAATCCGCCCGATAGGCCGCCTTCGTGTCGCCTGGCTTGAAAAGCATGTAGGCATAGTCCATCAGCGAGTTCACTCGCAGGAGCCAGTGCCACCCAGAGGGCAGCTCCACCTTGAGGAGCCACCCGCGGCTGCGCTTTTCTGCCGAGCCGACAGTGCCTCCAAGCTCGTCGGCCACGATTTGATGAACGGTGGGGATCATCACGTCGGGGATCGACTCGCTGCGAATCAATGTGGGCAGATCGAACGACAGGGAGAACATCTTTTCCAGGAAAGTCAGTACGCTCGGCTCAGAGCGCGCTGTTTCCAGATGGTCTGCACACACCGGGAGCTGGATGAGCGTTGCGTCGGCGGCCGCGAAACCTAAGGTCGTGCTCGCATGCGCGACTGCCGGGTCGGCACACACAACGCACCCTCGCCCGCTTGTCACGATGAACGAATGCTCGACAGCCGTGTTCTTGAACCGGCCTTCCGCGAGCTGAGACGCTTTCTGGGTTGAACGGCTCGTCCAATGGTGCCAAGCGTCGAAAACGGCCCGAGCCGCGGGCGTGTCTAACTGGGCGTACAGCGCCTTCTCGGTGGCCAACATCACCCAGTCGCGCCCCCACTGCTGGGCGCGCGCTGCGTGGTTCACGTTGAACCGATACGTGCGGATACAACCGCAGTGATCTGTCGCTCCATAAACTGCCACCCCCTCGTTCTCACCGCGGATCCAGTAGCGCTCGGTCGCGGCATCGACTAGCCGCAGCCAAGTGAGCGGGTCGCGCGTCGAACATTCAATCACGAAGGCAAGGCGCTTCGCAACAAAGTCGAAATTCTTGAAGGCCAGCGATGCGACACACAAATCGATCGTCGACGCGGTCTGATCGGCTCCGGAGAGCTCTTCGACCATCGAGTCAACGTTGAACAGGCGCCATTTAGTCTGATATTGCATCCAAAGCACCATATCACCGAAGGTCGCAGTACGCAGACTGAACTCTGATCATTGCGATCCCGCAGATTGGACAACTGCCAAGTCTGTGCACGCGCCGAAGCTGCCGTTTGCGGACTTCCGATCCTGGCCGCCAGTTGTCATCGGGGGAGAACGGCAACTCCCAAAGCGGACAGCCCAGTCGCCTCAACGCCCAACTACTGACCAACGCCACGGCTAGCTCGGCAAGTTGCAGAGTGTAAGCCGCATAGCAAGATCACTGGGACAGCGGAGCCCTGCGTCGGCAGGGTCCGGATCAGTTGCACGACTACGCTAGCCATCTACGTTCGGGACGAAGATCCGTGTCGTGGATGCGAATGGTTGCCAAGCTGGGACTCGGGACTCCAACTGGCCGTTCTCCAGTAGCCGATGGTGCGCCGCGCCAGGGAGCATAGCAGGGTCAAGTCGGTGCTTCGCACTTGGATTATGGAACACGTCGGCCCCTTCCATCCAAGTCTCCGAGTATCCGGGGGCATTGACGTCGTGCACGAAGTGCAGCGGTTCTGCGGCATTCGGGTCGAGGCTCACCGCAGTGCCCTCTCGGACCAGGCGTACTCGCTTCGAACCGAAGCCGGCGAGGACGCCCATCCGATTAAACTTCGAGATAGTCGCGCTCGCGTTCGCAATGATCGCGCTCACGTTCTCGGCGCCGGGAAGATTGAAGAAGCCCGACTGGACATTCTTCGTGCCCCACCGGTGGACATCTACCTTCAGCGGAGCGATGACCAGCTTGCCGTTTGCGTCGTGGTGCCAACCCCATGTCATCCCGTACAGATAAATGGGCAGTGCAGACCGGCTCACCAGCATTGACATCGGTGCATGGAAATCCTGGATTGCAAACAGTAAGGGGTGTCCTTGCACGCTCGGCTTCTCCCAGTACTTCTTTGCCAGTTTTGCGGTCAGTGGGCCGGCAAAGCGGATGGGCATGTACTCTTGCTCAAACTGCTTGACCTGCTCTTCCGTATCTAATGGCGGCGGAGGTACCAGTTGACCCTGGGCGTCGCGGCTCGGGTTGACGGTTGTGGCTTCAACGCAAATCTCGCCGAAAGCGTTGCGTGCTTGAAAGTCGGGGATGGCCACCGACCGGTCGAGCACGTATCCCGCCTCCACCAGCATGGCAAATATATAGAGCTCCCAAAGTCGCGTGTCAAAGCCAGTGGTCTGAAATTGCTCGACGAAATTTCCGTCCGCGTCCTCGTACCAACGCATCATGGGCTTCATCAGATCGACCGCCGGGGAGTACCCCTCCAGCGCAGTGATGGTGGCGAAGTCGCGATTCAGCTTTTCCTTCGGAACCACGGGCATGAAGAAATCAACGGGTCGGCCCTTTTCGTCACCCTGAGTCCGTTGTTTGTCGAGATCGGCATAGACGCGCTCGACCACCTCTGGCGCCGTTGCAAGAGCTTGATCAACGGTGTCGAAGAAGGGTGTCATCTCGACCCACCGATAGCGCTCCTTCAGGTCTCTCGCGAGCACCATGGCTGCGTAGTCACCGTCGGCAACGTCCCGGATGATCACGATCAGCATTGCTTCGCCATGCGCTTCAAGCCACCGGATTTCTTCAGCCGCGATGAGGGCGCCGGGCTGCCGGCAGTACGCCGCCAGAGCCTCGAAGCGTGCTTTTGAAATGTCGTTCATTGAGTCGCGTCTTTGGAACGTTGAAGGGCGATAGGAGGGTTCAGTGTGCCAGCTAGTCGCTTAGTGATCCACCAGATTCGTCGCTGCAATGGCCGTGGTGCCGGGGCGCCGCCTGGTGCCGCACGACGCCGTTCCGGTGTAGCTAGTCTAGTAGCCGAGTTGTTTTGCCAGAGCGGCGTGTCGGAAGGGATTAGAAGCGCGCCCCCGACCAATAGCCAGCGCCAGAGCGGTGCGCGGTCTTCGCGCACGATGCCGCGATGGACGAGATCCCGAAGAAGCATTGGCTCGATTGACTCAGAAGGCAGACGCAAGGCCTCGTCCCTCGAATGCCTGCGCGGCGCGAGTTCGGCTTGAAACAGGTCGTCGGCGGTCTTTTCCAGCGGCGGACAGCGCCTCCCTTCCGAATCGACAGCCAATGGAACGACCGCGGAGGTCCTGTGCCCCTTGTCGTTCGTCGCGATCACGTGCCAGAGCGATAGGCTCGGTTATCCTGGTGCTGTTTTGTCATGCTCTTGCCTCTTGGCGTCCATCCTGGCCTGCGGTCAGGGCATCGGCTTGCGCCACAATGCGTGCGTATTCGGAACTCATGGCGTTAGCTGCCGCTCCTTCCTAGCGGGCCAGTCCGGAGTCTGGCTTACTCTCCCATATCGATAAGCCGAGCCGAACTCGGGTCATAGACCATGCGGGTAATCGATCCATCCAAGATGTGCTGGACGGCTTCGTCAATCACATGAAGTGGCACAAGAAACCACTCTTTAGGCTTAACCGGATAGCCGAAGCGATCTTCGATGGTCACGTCAAGTTGCGAGGCGCCGAATAAGCGATGGAAGATATTCTCCAAGCGGGTTCGGTTCAGGTTGTGGAGCTTGTAGGTGGCCACCACCTCCACATCAGCCAGCAAGTAAGTGGCATCCTTCGCCGCCGCCGCGATGCGTGTTTCCACTTTGCCGCCCGTCACGCCGATCTTGTGAATCAGCTCGCGGTGTTCGGCAACAACTGGATGGCTGGACAGGCTGCGTAGCACATAGATGGTGCCTGATTCGATGTCGTCCGACTCGGCTATACCACCGAACAACGGGCCGATATCTGCCTTGATGATCCGAGATCCGGCACGCCCATCACTGTCCTTATAGAGCGCCCGCTGCAAGGATCGTAGCAGCAGATCGCTCTCCGTCTCATTGGAGTAAATGACGCGCAAACGGCCATTAGTCTCCGCATTCGGCGTTCTGTAGGTGTCGCCCATCTCGGCGACATAGGCAAGCAGACCACTCAGGATGAAGAAATCCCCGACCTCGATGCTGGCGTCCTTACCGAAGGGCTTGGTCACCCACGACTTTTGCTTAAGGCCCGCTTCCACCTCATCAAAAAGTGGCTTGAATCTCTCAAAGTCTTCACATGGATTCCGGCCGGCAATTTCTTCCGCTGCCTTTATTGCCGCCCGGGAGCGCACATGACGCAGCACGGTGATGTCGCTCTCGTCGTCAGGCCCATCGCCAATACCCAGCTCGGCCAGCAAAGCGTCTTCGTCCAGTTCATCTGCATCAACCGGAGCCGCCGAGCCAGACAGCAGACCAGGTCCATCAAGCGCACCCAGCAGCGCCTGTGCTTCAGGCAACCTGCGTAGCTGATCTAAGCGCACCGCATACAGCCGCTCGAAAATATCCCGTTCCTCGCCATGCTGCGGGGTTCGGCCGTGGGTCTGATGGAAGCGCAAGATGTCCTCGAAGCCCGCGATGATGCGTTCCTCGCGTGGGGTTCGACTAGAAGACTTCAGCGGGGCGGCTTCAACACCGAGGGCATCCAGCAGCTCATCATCGTTCATATCAGCCATTGCCGGCCTCTCCCTGTGCCTGCGCCGCTTTGGCCTGAGCACGATAGCGCGCAAGTGCCGCGACGCCTTCGGCCATGCGCTTCTCCCATGCATCGGCGGAATTGATGTCGGGCAAGCGGCCGCGCTCATTCTTGAACTGCAAGGCTCGCCGTGCCAGTTCCCGCGCCTCCTCTTCAGAGATGCTCACCTTCTTGGCAGCAATGCTTGCCTGCACCTGGCGCAGCGATTTCTCATCCATTGCTTTCGCCAGCACCGCATAGGCAGCATCGAAGGGATTGATGCGATCAATCAGGTCGATGTCCAGATCACGCACATTGACGAATTTGCGCACGCCATCCAGCAACGCCGTATTGCCTTGGGCGGTGCCGCTGCCGCCGGCATCAGCCTGGGCCAACGCCAACTTAGCTTGCTGGGTAATGTTCATCGCAGCAACGGCATGTTGCCGGATCGCTTCCTGATCGGCGTCGCTCAGGTCTGGATACCGCTCCCGCACGATCTTGCCCATACGCAACTGGGTCAGCTCTTCGGGCAGTGTGTTTTCCGTGTCAAACAGGCCACGCTCAAGCACGGTCTTGTCCTGCAAGAAACTGGTAACGACCTCGTTCAAGTCCTCCTTACAGATACGTGTCGCCTCCGCGCTCTGCGGTGTGACCAGTCCGTTGACCTCCATGTGAATCTGGCCAGTGTCCTTGTTGACGCCGATGTTGTGGCCGTTCTCCTTGTAGCCTTCCTCGCCGTAGTCGAAGCCTTCCTTGGGGCCAGTATTCTTGGGCGTGAACTCATAGCGTGGGGCCAAAACCTGCTCCATCAGCAAGCTGGCAGAAATCGCCTTGAGCATGTCGTTCACCGCCTCGGCCACAGCGGTCTGCTCGGCGGTGGGTTCGGCAATCAGGTTGGTAAATCGCGCCCGCTCCTTGCCCTCAGCATCGCGGGTAGCGCGGCCGATGATCTGCACGATCTCGGTCAGGCTGCTGCGGTAGCCGATGGTCAGTGCGTGTTCGCACCAAATCCAGTCAAAACCTTCCTTCGCCATGCCCAGCGCAATGATGATGTCTACGTGCTCACGGTTTTCCTTCTGCACGGGGTCTTTCAGCGCCGTCAGCACGCGAGATCGTCTTGCCGTATCGCTGTCATCGACAAGATCAGCGACTTTAAGAGTGCGGCCATCCTTTGCCTTGATCAGGTGGAAGCCCGTGACGGGATCGACTCCCTGCCAATCCCCCAGCGCGCCCATGATTTCATTGACCTCACGCTCTTTGTCCTTGAGGCTTTCGCGCGCATTGACATTGGGAATATGCACGATAGTCTTCAGTGCCGGGTCCAGCACTTTGGCGACCGCATCCACGTAAGGGCCCGTATAGAAGAAGTAACCAATGTCCAGCGATTTGAGCCAGCGATAACCGTTGAGCTGCTCGTAGTAGGTGTAGGTGATGGTCTCGAATTTGGCTTCATCCGCAGGGGCCAACACGGCTTCGCTATCGCCCCGGAAGTAAGAGCCTGTCATGGCCACCAGATGCACCTTGTCGCGCGCCATGAGGGCACCTAACTGGCTGCCTAGCTTGTTGTCCGGATTGCTGGAGACATGGTGAAATTCGTCGATGGCGATGAGGCGGCCGTCGAACGCGTCAATGCCGAGCTCCTCTACCGCGAAACGGAAGGTGGCATGGGTGCAAACCAATACCTTGTCGGCGCTCTGCAGGAACTTGCGCACGGCTTCCACCTTGGATTTGGCCACGCGTGGCTCATCCACGCCAGGGGCGTTGCACAGGTTCCACTGCGGAGCCACCTGCCAGTCCCAATAGAAGCCGTACTGGCTCAATGGTTCATCGGAAAAGCTGCCGCCGATGGAGCGTTCCGGCACCACGATGATGGCCTGCTGTAAGCCCTGGTTGTGGAGCTTGTCCAATGCAATAAACATCAGCGCTCTGGACTTCCCAGAGGCCGGTGGTGATTTGATCAACAGGAACGGCTCACCGCGCTTGGCGTAAGCACGCTCCTGCATCGCACGCATGCCCAGCACGTTCGCCTTACTGGATGCGCCGGAGCGCTCCGTGGTGATCGACACCGACGGTACGGTATAGGCATTGGTCGGGTTGCTGGCTTGCTCGCTCATGCTTTCTTTACCCTTTTCATTTTCGCTGCGGGCTTGGTCTTGGCCGCTGCCGTCGTCATCTTGGTATAGAGGTCGAACAGTTTTTCCAACCGCTCGGTGTCGTTCTTGAACCGGCGACCGATGTAGATACGCTCCAGCACTTCGTCGTTGCGCTCGTGGGCATAGCGAAGGTTCTCCGGCATCGTTTCCGGGTCGTAGAGGTCAGCGATGGTGGCCGGGAAATGCGCTTCTCGGGCCAACAGAATGTCCTCGGCGCAAGCTGTCAGATCGGCTTTGTTCTGCTCGGTGAGCAGCGGCACGGGGAAGGTGTTCCAGCCGAGGGTGTTGGAGTAACGGAAGTCGGTTTTCATCTTGCCGCAAACAGTGCCAATCCAAACCAGATGCAGGCGGGATGCGATGAGGGCCATGTTCCAGAGTGGGGCGTCGTAGAGGGCGAAGGCGAGGTTGCTAACGATAGACCCGCGCGGCAGTAATCCTACGGGTAGAAAAGTGCGCGATTCGGATGAGACGCTGGGGACGATGAGAGCAGTTTCATTGCCGGTCTGCCTGACTTCACCAAAGCGATGGGGCTGGCCCGCCAAAGCGTTTGTGGTCTCTCGCCCAGATGCGGCCCGCTGACGACGCACTCCGTCAAAACGCTGAGCCAACCAATCGTTGTCAGTCGCTAGCGCGAGATCATCGTCGCGAACCCAGATGCAGCGGCGTTCTTTGCCGCGAATGAATTCTTCAGAGCCCAGAAAGGGGCGAATGAAGTTTGCGTTAACGCCATGCACGCGGATTGCCGTTTCGGCCTCCTGCACATTGAGAAGCAGATGCCCGCCATCATTGGGCATGCTGCCAAAACTCATGGCGCTCAGTTTCCCCAAGGGCTCTGGCTGAGCCTCAACCACTACATTCGCACCCGGCGTCAGGTAAGCGTTGATGTGCGACGTTTCCCGAACTACGACCGAACCATCGTCGGCCACACTGAAAATTCTGCGCAGGGCAGCAGGCCGCGAGGAGATGCCCACAACGGCAACCGTGACGCCAGCATTGTGGCTGGCCAAGTTGGCCCACTTGAACGAGGTGTGCGCAAAGCTGATTTCGTGGCCAGTGCCATGAATGAGCGGCCACAGCGTCGCAACTTGCCGCCCCTGACAAATCGAATTGGTCGAAACAAATGCAGTCGCGGCATCGTTCACAGTGCCGTAATCGGCGGCTTTCATGAACCAGCCGGATACATAGTCCAGCGATTTCCAGTTCTTGGTATGTTTGGAAAAAACGGCTTGCAAGTCCGCTTTTTGGTCATCGGTTTGCCCCTGACTGCCCTTGTACGGCGGATTCCCACAGAGATACGTCTCACCACCTTCGTTCTCGAAGTCTATTTCCACATGATTAAATGGTGCGCCGAATAAATCGTCGGCGAGTAATCTGACGTCTGTGCCCGTTGGTGGACAGATACTCAACCAATCCAACCGCAGCGCATTACCGCACACGATCCAGTTCTGCGCATCCAGCGGTAAAAACTCCGCCAGCGCATCCTTCTGGCCGCGATACAGCACGTCGCATTGGAACTCGGCAATGATCAGCGCGAGGCGAGCGATCTCGGCAGGGAAGTCGCGCAGCTCGATGCCACGAAAGTTGGTCAGCGGAATTTCGCTGCCCAGATGCGATTCGCCCCGGCGGCGGTTGATTTCCGCCTCGATCTCGCGCATTTTTTTGTAGGCAATGACCAGGAAGTTGCCGGAGCCGCAGGCCGGGTCGAACACGCGAATGCGGGCCAAGCGCTTTCGCAGATTGAGCAGCTTGACTTTGTTATCGCCAGCGGCATCAAGCTGCGCGCGCAACTCGTCCAAAAAGAGCGGGTTCAGCACCTTCAGGATGTTGGGCACGCTGGTGTAGTGCATGCCCAATGAGCCGCGCTCTTCGTCGTCGGCCACGGCCTGGATCATGCTGCCAAAGATGTCCGGGTTGATCTGTTGCCAGTTCAGATTGCCGGCATGCAGCAGGTAGGTGCGCGCCATGCGCGTAAAGCGCGGCACTTCGGTACTGCCAGAAAACAGACCGCCGTTGACATACGGGAACTGATCCGCCCAAGGGCGAAAACCCTCGGCCGCTCGGTCAGCGATCTTTGTATTCATTGCCCGGAAGATGGCTTCCAGAATCTCATGAGTGTTCGAGCCGTCACGATCACTGAACTGATCCACGGTTCGAGTGAACAGCACCTCGCCGTTAAAGATATCGGTGTCTTCGGCAAAGAAGCAGAAAATCAACCGCGCCATGAAATGATTCATGTCGGCGCGGCGTTCGTCCTTCGCCCAGTCTGGGTTCTCGCGCAACAGTTCGACGTAGAGCTTGTTCAGCCGCCCGGTGGCTCGCACGTCAATAGGGTTGTCCTTGATCTCCTTGATGGTGGAGATGCCGGCAAGCGGCAACAGGAAACCAAAATGGTTCGGGAAGTCCGGGAAGGCGCCGGCGATCGTTTCACCGCTGCCGAGTTCTTCGGCTTCCAGCGTTTGTCCATCTGTGGCAAGAATGAACTTCGCCTTGGCCTTTACCGTTGCGGGACTGGCACGCAACGCTTGGAGTGTTTTACCCACTGCGCCGGCTTCGCACACGGCAATGTGGATGCTGTTGCGCAGCAACACGCCACCATGCACATCCGAGGTGTTGTTGTTGCCGGCGCGCAACCGCTTGAGGGCAGTGTCCTTATTGCCGAACGCTCCCAGAAAGGCGAAGGGGAACTCTGCCGCATCGAATGGCTGCAGGGCCAAATCCGATATAGCCGCTTCAATTTCTACTGCATTCATGGGGCATCTTGTCTATATGACTTCTTCCCGCTCGCGTCCGACAGATGCTCGGCAACTGTCACGGCATTGCGGGGAGCCACTTTGTAAATGGTTGTCCGTGAGACTTTGAAACGCTCAGCAATCTGACTGATTGGGATCGTCGGGTCAGACATGAGCCGATTGATTTCCCTAATTTGTCGGGCATCCAGCTTGGGCTTCCGGCCTCCCGCTCGTCCTCGCGCACGTGCTGCGACCAAGCCCGCCTGCGTGCGTTCTCGAATCAGATCGCGCTCGAACTCGGCCAGCGCAGCGAAGACATGAAACACCAGCTTTCCGGCCGCACTTGCCGTCTCGATCTTTTCGGCGATGCTCTCAAAGCCGATCCCATTTTCTTCCAGCTCTGTAACGATACGCACCAGATCAGGTAAGCTGCGGCCAAGCCGATCCAGCCGCCACACCACCAAGGTGTCACCCGCACGTAATGCCCTCAGGCAGTGGTCCAGCTCAGGGCGGCCAGCGGCCTTACCGCTCGCCATCTCTTCATAAATCGACTGAACCCCTGACAGGTGCAGTGCGTCGCGCTGCAAGTCCAGATTCTGGTCATCCGGCGAAACTCGGGCGTAACCGATCCGTTGATTCATTGACAGTTTCCGGACGATGAAAAATTGACGGGAATTTTAACATTTTGGTAACCCTTCGGACAGCCCCTACGTGGCGGTTTTTGGCGTCCATAAAACCACCGCTTTCTGGACGCGCTGAGATCTCGATTGGGGGGCCCTGTGTGTTTCGTCAAGCGTTTGGGGGCGGATATCGGCTGGTAGAGGGTGCCGTCGCGCAGCATGGCAAACAGCACATCACAGCGTCTTCTGGCGAGAGCGATGAGCGCCCGATTGTGGCGTTTTCCTTGCTGGACCTTGCGAGCGTAATAGCCCCTTGAGACCGGATCTCGCAATGCGGCAAAGGCTGAGAGTAAGAGCGCTCTCTTGAGCACCTTGCTGCCTCGCCTGGACGGATGGTCGCCGCGGATAGATGAGCCTGAGCGACAGCTTGGCCTTGAGCGCGGTGGCTGAGGCTTCGGCGGCGGCGGCGCTGTCCAGGTCCAGCTCGATGCCGTCGGCAATGGCACGCAGGGCGTCGCTGTCCACGATGCGGGCCAGGCGGCCGATCACGGCTTCGGCCAGCTGGTACTGGCGGGCCAGCTCGGTCAGGGCGTCGCCGGCGACTTCGCTGCCGTCGGGGTTGACCAGGGCGGCCTTTTCCATGGCCAGGCGCAGCAGGTAGGCGTTGAGCTCGTTGTCGTCCTTGATGTAGCGCTCTTCCTTGCCGTGCTTGATCTTGTACAGCGGCGGTTGGGCGATATACACGTGGCCGCGCTCGATGATGTCGGGCATCTGGCGGTAGAAGAACGTGAGCAGCAGCGTGCGGATGTGGGAGCCGTCCACGTCCGCGATGATGAGGTGGTGGCGCAGCTTCGCCAGGTTGTAGTCGTCCTTGCCGATGCGGAGCTCAGCGCCGCTCGCTCGAGCCCCCTAAGGTGGACGGCCAAATCACGCTCTAGCGGATGAGCGCATTCATCACTCACCCAACACGACAGGCCGACTCGATGACGCCCCAAGAAGTTCTAGCAGGCGCCCCATACAACAGCCCTTGGCTTGTAGCGCATTCCTCGATCTTGGACGGAGAGAAGCCGCGAAGCCACTGAATTTGGTCTAGCCAGCGGAGTTGTACACACCAATACTCTCCACGCGGTTCCGGGTAGTCCATTGCAACCATGCCGGCCAACGATATTACTTCTGCATCGGACACGATCCGAGCGAGGGCAATCTGCTGCGTGGAAGGACAGTAGAGAAGTAGAAGTTGGCTGTGTAGTAGATCTGCGCTAGCCTGGACTCCACCACTTCTGCCTTCCGCTCGAACATTGTAGGCCTTACGTTGTTCGATCCAGCGCCAATGCTCGCGGCTCTTCACGAACCCTAAAAGCACACTGGTTTCGGGCGGCGGCGTGTCGAGCAAGCCAGCAGATTGGCCGGACAACGGTTCACCATACGCCTCCTCGAGCCAATATCGCCCCCGCTCATGCATGGTCAGACGGGTTGCTACGTGATCGAACACTTCGCTGATGAACCGCCGCAATGCCGGCGCACCATTAGCGCTACCAATATCAGTAGGCCGAAGCACAAAAGCACCGAGCCCAGGCAGGAGCTCATGGTATTCGAGATACTGATTGCTTTCTTCCTCGCCGTCGCCGCCCGGATAGAGCACGTAGGCCCCTGCGGTCCGTCGGATGGCATCGCGGTAAGCATGCATCTTGAGGAGGTCTGCACGCAAAGCCCCCCCGCGCATCAGACTGACTGGCCTCTGTTGCACGCCGGCATCCTCTTCCACGTCATCACCGGCGCCAAAGATTTCTTTGAGAAACTCGACCCGATACTTGGCGTCGAAATGAAGAACGATCGGCTCAAAGGCGGCCGACTCGCCTTCCGCCGGGCCAATCAACAGAGAGTAATCGGGGCGCATTGGCCTTGTCCACGAAGCTACACGTCCCGAGCCGGCGCGATAGGTCCGGTTAAAGCAGAGCTCCACCACCATGCGCCGTCCAAAACGCTCTACCTCTCCCTTGAGAACGGTTTCAACGCCCGACTGAATCCCAACAGTAAGACCGTCTTTACGCGACTGCACCAATGGCGCCATGTCAAATGTCTGTCCGACCAAATCGGCAACGACCTGCGCTAACTGGATGAATGCCCAATATTCATAAAGTGTGGCGACATCCCGCAACCCGGCGCCATATTCCTGAGACGAATCATGCCAGGATAGGCGGGCTGCAAACTCGAGCTCAACATAGGCCTTAAAGATGTCCCTGTAACCCTCGCACTTCTGCAGGACCTGATCATCAGCGGGAAATCGCACCATCTTACCCACCTCGGCAAACAGATCGTGGTGCAGGATCTCCTCCAGCTGAGTCATAACAGCGGCGATCTCCCGGCGGCCCCGAGTAGTTGCTGGTGTTGGCTGCCCCTTTGCGAGGCCAAGATCGATATCACCAAGAATCTGAGACCAATGTTCAAGGGCAAACTTCACGAAGCGATTGGGTGTTGTGTCATGCGTCGCTTCGGTTCGCCGGCGCTCAAGCCGTGAAGGCACGGAGGGAATGGTGCCGCCCGGCCATGCGGATCGCTGCCCGCCTTTGGTGAGCTGACGTAGAACGTGAGAGTCTGCGCGTATTCCACTGCCAGGCCGAACAATATCGCTGGCCACTTCCCAAGCAGTGTGTGGCCGACGAAGAACCTCTCGAATAGCCCCTTGAAAGCTCTCACTTTCAAACAAGGCTCGCAAGAACGTGAAGCGCTGATAGAGCGTCACCGCGTCGCGCGTATCATCCTGCTCGAATCGAGCGTCGCTGACCGCGAAGCGGTCCATCACAAGCTCAGTCATTCGCTCAGCGATGTCGCGAAGCATCCAACGATACTCAGAGAGGTAAGTGAGCTTTCGGGAACGTACCTCGATCTCCTGCTGCCCCAGCACGACAGGACCCTCGCGGAGCACGACGCGAACGGTACCGGTCGATAGTCCAGGTCGGAGACGACCTGACAGCCCTTCGACAGTGTCAGGCTGAAAGATCTCCTCAGGGTCTGCGGTGATGCTACCTATCCCCGGCGCAAGTCTCTCCCATGCGTATCGGTACTCCATTCCCTCCAGCAGTTCCATGGACCCGCCAGCCTCATCGCCGTCCCGGAAACCGGCTGAAGCCCAGAGCGTCGCAGGCGACGAGCTACCTCTGTGAGGCAACACCGCTACATGCAGTACTGCGACAGTCGCGCCAGACGGCGCAAGCAATGGAATCGATGCTTCGGTTACGGTACGCACGACTTACTCTGTGAAGCTAGCAAATTGGTTTGCACGTAGGCTGCGAAGCATGCGAAGAATTTTTGCGTACGAAGTTGGTAGCTCAGCGCCTTGCGCCGGTATCTCTTCAACACCTGCGGTTTGCAGCTTATCGTCACTCGTGATCGACGTGGGCAGATCGCGACAGTACTGGGCGAGAGCCAGTAGCGGGAGTTCGAGCCGTCGCCGCGATCCGTGCAATCTTGGCAAAACCTTCTGCATAACGATCCGATCCAGGACTGCGTCCAGACCAGTGATACCGGCTTCCTCTGCCAGCGATGCAAACCGAATCGCTTCATAGAACACTCGATGACCGAACTCGAGGTTATAGCGACTTAGCAGTTCGTGGAGCTGCTTCAGGCGTGGAGTAAGCTCATCAATCGAACCGCTTTGGTGAGTCAAATGCCAATCATCGTCGCGCGCGATGGTCAGCAAGCCTCTCACCAGCTCGGCATCGCCCGGAGCGCACGGCGTAGGCTTCCGAGCCTCAATCGATAGGTCGCTCGCCTGCACGCGAAACTCAAAGGTGTTGGCACGATCCAGTACCTTTGGCGAGAACATGTAGGTAGTCTCGTCAACGTTGACCGTCCCAACTATCCACAGATTGCGCGGGATTGGCACCCTCGCGTCTTCACCGATACGCACGCGCCAGCATCCATCCGTACCTCGTTGAAGATTGGGCAGGCAAGGTTTGCCAGACTCCATACCCGACAGTACGTCAGCGAAGTAGCGCTCTACGTGCGCGAGATTCATTTCGTCTAGCAGCAACACGTACGGATGCTGCTGGTCTGCAACTGCCTTCAAGATGAATTCGAGGGGAGCGGGAACCGCCCAGGCTGGGCGTCCATCGAGCTCCCGCTTTAGTGCATCTTCATAGCCAAACAAGGTCTCGGCGCCTGTCCAGTCAGGACGCACCGCCGCAACGTGGAGCCGATCGTCACCTAACCACTCACCAAATCGGATGGCAATTTGCGTCTTGCCAGAACCGGATAGCCCAGTCAGGATAACTAGCGGCTTTGTGACGATACTTGAGACGAAGGCGGAGACAAGCGTGTCATGCTGATCGCCGAACTTGACGCCGGAGGCTTGTAACGCTTCGCCGAACGCGAGCACCGCTTCCCGTAGATTGGCCCTTACTGGCAGAAGCACGTCCGGCTCCACGGGGTCAGTCGTCTCCGTCGGCATATCGGCACTCCCGCCTGACAATACCCCAGCATAGACATCGATCAGATCATCCAGCTCCTGCTGCAGTTCAGGAATTGGTAGTGGCTGAGAGATGTCATATGCAGCGCGGACGAAAGAGGCACCATATCGATCGGGGCTGTGGCCGTAACGATCCTTGAACCACTCTCTCACTGTTTGCGCTCCGTCTAGGTCGCCCCAGCTCAGCCGGGCCGAACCCTCTTCGCTCACGCCATAGCAAAGCAATAGTTGCCGCTTATCCCGGAACAGCAGCAGCACCGGGTAAACGCCCTCGGACACGGTTTGCCCGTCGCCAAGGAACGCAATCCATGGGATTCGTGCAAAGTTTCCCTTTCCAAAACTCACACGTACTTTCAGTCCCTGGTACTCACGGAGGTAACCTTGCGCGCTCAGCGCCTTACCAGACTCGGCTTGCTCTAGGAAGCGCTGCATCAGCTCTGCGATGCCGCTCTCGGCCTCATCCTTGGGCCTAATTTCGAAGCCAAGGCGACGCAACAGGCGGAAGGCCGACGACTCCTCACCACCGGAGAAATTGGCGCGGTCCAGCGGCTCCCCGGTTGCATGCTTTACTGCAAGCGATAGCACCAATTTCGGTGGGTACCGATTACCATCATCTACAAGATCGTAGCCCGTTGATTCAGCATCCTGAGGCACACCGTCTTGCTGGATTTCCGCGATGGCTTGGCGAACATGCTCTGCCATCACGCTCTCCGTGGCTGCCGCAAAGGTCTCACTCCTCCACTCGCCCTTGAGTGGCGGCACGTAGTAGTCCAGCTGAGTGGTGCCCCGTTCGCCTTCGAGACGCTTGCGTATCGATTGCAGCTCACGATCCAGCTGCTCAGCATCCATTCGATTCACTTCTCGGCGATCCAGCTTTGAGTAGTGTCGAACGATGGTCTTGCGATCGTTCTGGCCGAAGATGCGTTCGAAGTCGTCCGGGAAGAGAAGGAAGAGCAGCATGTGGCGGAGCTGCCTCGCTTCCCAATCGGGCACCTCCTTGAGCCATTCGTCGAACTTCCGACCGTCTTCCATCAGCCGCAGCTGCTCGCCGGTGTCTAGCTCACGGAAGCGACGCATGAAGTTGATGAGGAATACGAGTTCGCGCCACTGATTCTGGTTGAATCCAGGACCGGCACTTCCGACCCCAGCGAGGGCGTCATCATCTAGCCAGCGGGAATTCGTTGGGGCCTCTTCACTCGACCATGCCCATACGGTCTGCACGGTCTTCCGTTTGTGTGCGGGAGTCAGGCTGCTTGGGCAGAGATACATAACCCACATCATCTCTGCCACGAGCTGCTTGGCGGCGCCGTCTGTCGGCGCAAGTTGTTGCTCTAGCTTCTGTAGGAACTTGCCATCGCCGACGTCTGGTCGCCGTACGAAATACTCGTCGAGAACATCGAGCAGAGGCGATGTCCAGAGCTTATCGCTGGTAAGAACCGAGCCGCCACCGAGCAGCGCGGAGTCGCGCCAATGGGCGGCGGCCTCTAGGATTGGCTTTGAATCGTCGTCGCCACAGTACCGGCTCATTCCACGTCGCTCCTCGAAATATATACTAAGTAAATTCCTAGCTGAAATGGCTGCATATCAGCAATCTTTGTGCTGAAGAAACAGGGCCGTTTCGACAAGATCGTACCTTTTATGCTTACGTGGCGATACCCTGAGCATGAGGTACACATCAGAAACTTGTGATAGCGAATCATCGGTCTCCAGGCGGACGTTCCTGCGCTCGGCACCATGTATCGGTTTGGCCCTCTACGATTGAGCAGCCTTCTTGCCGTCGTCAGCGAAATCAAGAGCAAGGCACTCCCTCTTCGCCAATCTAGCCGACATTGCATTGGCATTCACGCCACACGATACATAAGCCAAGCACATAAATGCGATAGTTGCAAGAAATCCAGAAATGAATGGGAGCATTACTCTCTGCAGCTGCACGTTTGTGCGCACATACTCCGACGCTCGCCCGTCGACGAGAAGATCGCATATCGCGTCCACCTCGAAGCCTTTGAATTTAGTCACAAGCGTGATAGCGGCGCGGTCTTCCTTGCACTGTTTCGTGCCAAATGAGGCATCTGACCAAAGCATCACTGCATTGTCTTTCGACAGCAGAAAGGTAAGACCACTATCCTTTGTGCGCAAGATTGCAGACGATTGAATTGCCCCAACAGCAACTAGCGACGCGACCACAAAGAAGGTAATAGAGATTGTGAAAAGAGACCCTAGCGTCCATATTCCTGGCAACTTGGCAGGCTCCTTCAACCCAGGTCGCTCAATATCGAAGTACTCTCCACATGCTTTCACTGCATCAATGTTCTCGTTATGGGCACTCGTCCAATTGATCAGCTTGTGGGCTTGTGCGAGCGTCCTGGCAGGTACTCCAGTCGTGAATCTAAACTGCATTAGATTTGTCTGTCCGCTCAAGAAGGTAGCAATAGCCTGATCTGCATTTTTTGAATTTCTGTCAAACCGAGCCCACAGCCTTGTCATTAGACTATGAGTTGATCTCGTCCGCCGCCAAACCAACCACGCCACTAGGATGGAACCGAGCAATACCGACGAGATTCCTAGTGCTGTACCCAGGCTTGCCAGTCCCTTAACCCCTTCAAATATTTCCAACTCACTCTCCTCTAAGCGAGATCATCTGCATTTTCTCCACAGATGTAGTTGAGATACAGAAGCATCACTTTACGATGCATTGACAAAAAAAGGCCAACCTCAATACGAGGTTGGCCTTTTTTTAATTAGAGATTTTTAGCGACGCCGTTCAAACATCAATATTCCGTGCCACCAACGCATTAGACTCAATGAAGTTGCGCCGAGGCTCAACCTCATCCCCCATCAGCGTAGTAAAAATCTGATCAGCCGCAATAGCATCCTCAATCTGCACCTTCAGCAGTCGGCGCTGGGTAACGTCCAAAGTAGTCTCAAAAAGCTGCTCAGGATTCATCTCCCCCAGCCCCTTGTACCGCTGACGGGAAACCCCACGCTCCGCCTCGGACAACAACCACTGCATGGCAGCATGGAAGTCATTCACCGTCTGGTCGCGCATCTTTTCGCCCTCGCCACGGCGCACCTTGGTGCCTTCCGCAATCAGGCCCTGGAAGGTCTTGGCGGCCAGCGACAGTGCGGCGTAATCCGCGCCGTGGACAAAGTCCGCGTCCAGGTGAGACAGGCGCACGTTGCCATGATGCCGGCGGGCAATCATCAGGCGGTGCTTGTCCGTCTTTTCATCAAACTGCGCGTAGACATCTGCGGTGCCGTCGTCATTCACGGCGGCGCCCAGCAGGGTCTTGGCGTGCATTTCCGACAGCTTGGCCTTGAGCGCGGTGGCTGAGGCTTCGGCGGCGGCGGCGCTGTCCAGGTCCAGCTCGATGCCGTCGGCAATGGCACGCAGGGCGTCGCTGTCCACGATGCGGGCCAGGCGGCCGATCACGGCTTCGGCCAGCTGGTACTGGCGGGCCAGCTCGGTCAGGGCGTCGCCGGCGACTTCGCTGCCGTCGGGGTTGACCAGGGCGGCCTTTTCCATGGCCAGGCGCAGCAGGTAGGCGTTGAGCTCGTTGTCGTCCTTGATGTAGCGCTCTTCCTTGCCGTGCTTGATCTTGTACAGCGGCGGTTGGGCGATATACACGTGGCCGCGCTCGATGATGTCGGGCATCTGGCGGTAGAAGAACGTGAGCAGCAGCGTGCGGATGTGGGAGCCGTCCACGTCCGCGTCGGTCATGATGATGATGCGGTGGTAGCGCAGCTTGTCGAGGTTGTAGTCGTCCTTGCCGATGCCGGTGCCAAGCGCCGTGATCAGCGTGAGCACTTCCTGGCTGGAGAGCATCTTGTCGAAGCGGGCGCGTTCCACGTTGAGGATCTTGCCCTTGAGGGGCAGGATGGCCTGGAACTTTCGGTCGCGGCCTTGCTTGGCGGAGCCGCCTGCGGAGTCACCCTCCACCAGGAAGAGTTCGGACTGGGCGGGGTCTTTCTCCTGGCAGTCGGCGAGCTTGCCGGGCAGGCCCATGCCGTCGAGCACGCCTTTGCGGCGGGTCATTTCGCGGGCCTTGCGGGCGGCTTCGCGGGCGCGGGCGGCGTCGACGATCTTGCCGCAGATGATCTTGGCGTCTACCGGGGTTTCCAGCAGGAAGTCGCCGAGTGCCTTGGCGACGAGTTCTTCCACGGGCAGGCGCACTTCGGAGGAGACGAGCTTGTCCTTGGTCTGCGAGCTGAACTTGGGCTCGGGCACCTTGACGGAGAGCACGCAGGCGAGGCCTTCGCGCATGTCGTCGCCGGTGGTTTCGACCTTGGCCTTTTTGGCGATCTCGTTTTCTTCGATGTACTTGTTCATCACGCGCGTCATGGCGGCGCGCAACCCGGTCAGGTGGGTGCCGCCGTCACGCTGCGGGATGTTGTTGGTGAAGCAGAGTACTTGTTCGTTGTAGCCGTCGTTCCACTGCATGGACACTTCTACGGCGATACCGTCTTTTTCGGTGTTGGCGTAGAAGATGTTGGGGTGCAGGGTGCTCTTGCCTTTGTTGATGTATTCAACGAAGCCTTTGACGCCGCCGGAGAAGGCGAAGTCTTCTTCCTTGCCGGTGCGCTGGTCGGCCAGGCGGATGTGCACGCCGTTGTTCAGGAACGAGAGCTCGCGGATGCGCTTGGCGAGGATCTCGTAGTGGAACTCGACGTTGGTGAAGATTTCTTCGTCGGCGAGGAAGTGGACTTCGGTGCCGCGCTTGTCGGTGGGGCCGAGGATCTTCATCGGCGAGACTTCCACCGGCTGGCCGTCGGGGCCGGTCACGGTTTCCACCAGGCGGTTTTGCACGGCGCCTTGGGCGAACTCGAGCAGGTGGGCCTGGCCGTCGCGGCGCACGGTCAGGCGCAGCCACTTGGAGAGGGCGTTGACGCAGGACACGCCCACGCCGTGCAGGCCGCCGGAGACCTTGTAGCTGTTCTGGTTGAACTTGCCGCCGGCGTGCAGCTCGGTCATGGCGATTTCGGCCGCGCTGCGCTTGGGTTCGTGCTTGTCGTCGAACTTGACGAGCGGGGGAATGCCGCGGCCGTTGTCGGTGATGGAGATCGAGTTGTCGCTGTGGATGGTGACGGTGATTTCCGTGCACCAGCCGGCCAGGGCTTCGTCGATGGAGTTGTCCAGCACTTCAAATACGAGGTGGTGCAGGCCGGTGCCGTCGGACGTGTCGCCGATGTACATGCCCGGACGCTTGCGCACCGCCTCCAGGCCTTCCAGGATCTGGATCGAGCCTGCGCCGTAGCTGTCTTGCTGTTGCGGTTGCGATTGCGGTTGTTGCTCTTCGGTCATGTTCTCTTACTCACGGCGAATGCGGCGATCTCTCGTCACGCCCGGATGGGCGCGCCCGGATCGGGCCGCATAGCGGGTTACATAAAAACGGCAAAAGGGGCGGATCTCGACGATCCGGCCCCTGGTGCGGCGGGTCTTGCGCGGCGCCCTTGGGGCTGCTGCGCAAGCCGTGGTGTGCCGTTAGATGCTCCGGTTTTGCGTATCTTGTGGTCCTTGTTACCGGCTCATCAAATGCGCATCGGCATGACGACGTACTTGAAGTTGTCGTCTTCCGGCACGGTGATCAGCGCGCTCGAATTGGAGTCGCCGAGGCTGACCTGGACTTGCTCGCTCTTGAGGTTGGCGAGCACGTCCAGCAAATAGGTGACGTTGAACCCGATGTCGAGCGCGTCGCCCGAGTAGTCGAGTTCGAGCTCTTCCTGCGCTTCTTCCTGGTCCGCGTTGGTGGAGCTGATCTTGAGTACGTGCGTATCCAGGATGCAGCGCACGCCCTTGAACTTGTCGGTGGTCAGGATGGCGGTGCGTTGCAGGGCTTGCTGCAGCTTGACGCGGTCGATGGCGAAGGCGTTCTTGTAGCCCTTGGGGATCACGCGCTGGAAGTCCGGGAACTTGCCTTCGACCAGCTTGGAGATCAGCTCGATATTGGCGAAGGTGAACTTGACCTGGTTGGCGGCCAGCTGCACTTGCACGGGATCGTCGTTGTCTTCCAGCAGGCGCTGCAGCTCGAGGATGGTCTTGCGCGGGATGATCACTTCCTGGCGCGACGGTGCGCCTTCGCCGCTGGTGGCTTCGCCGTCCAGTTCCACGCCGCAGTAGGCCAGGCGGTGGCCGTCGGTGGCGACTGCCATGACCTTCTTGCCGTCCACCACCAGCAGCATGCCGTTGAGGTAGTAGCGGATGTCTTGCTGGGCCATGGCGAAGTGAACCATGGCGAGCAGGTGCTTGAAGGTCTTTTGCGGCAGGCTGACGGAGGCGCCGAACTCGCTGGCTTCGGCTACCGTGGGGAATTCTTCGGCGGCCAGGGTCTGCAGCGCGAAGCGGCTCTTGCCGGACTGCACGGTCATGCGCTTGTCGTTGAGCGACAGGGCGACTTCGCCGTCGGGCATGGCGCGCAGGATGTCGAGCAGCTTGCGGGCGGCCACGGTGGTGGCCACGGTGTCGCTGCCGACGCCGCATTCGGCGTGCGTGGTGATCTGGATCTCGATGTCGGTCGAGAGGAAGGATACGTTGGACCCGGACTTGCGAATCAGCAGGTTGGCCAGGATCGGGAGTGTGTGGCGGCGCTCCACGATGCCGCTCACGATTTGCAGCGGACGCAGCAGATTGTCTCGCGAGGTTTTGACCAATTGCATTGAATTTATCCTTCGTCGTTTGTAGTAAGCGACCGCGGGTGCGTAGGGTGCGTATTGTCTGGCGCTAACTTGCTGCGAAGTTTCCGAAAACGCTCCGAAAACGCTTCCAAAACGCTTTGGAATCAACAAGTTAATTCGCCATTGTACCAAGGATAAGCCGCTGCGGTGAAGCGGGAGAAGCGCGATCGGAGGGTGAAATTGTGCGCAAAGCGACACAAATTCAGACTTCTTCGGTGGCTGGCGACTGTTGTCGCTGGCCGCCCCCTCCGCCCGCTCGTCCCGACTCACCGCAAAGCCTTAGCCCAGGCCGTTTTCATGGCAATGTTCCGCAATGCCCCGGTGTTGCTTTCCGATTGATTCATGCGCCGGATCCTGCCCGGCGCGTACCCTACAGTATGCCAGCCCCGCGTGACGGGGCTGGCAAATGCTGCTTCACTGCTGTTTCATTGCTGTTTCACTGCGATGCCACGCTCGCGCTCAGCCCTTGAGCGTCTGTTCCAGCACGTGCAGCTCGTGGTTGAGCTGCGCGTCCTTGCTGCGTTCGTCGGCGATCTTGCGCACCGCGTGCAGCACGGTGGTGTGATCGCGCCCGCCGAACAGCTCGCCGATTTCCGGCAGGCTTTTCTGCGTGAGTTCCTTGGCCAGGTACATGGCAATCTGGCGGGGCCGCGCGATATTGGCGGGCCGCTTCTTGCTGTACATGTCCGCGACCTTGATGTTGTAGAAATCCGCGCAGGTCTTCTGGATGTTCTCGACAGAGATCTGGCGGTTCTGCACCGTCAGCAGGTCCTTCAGTGCTTCACGGGTGACATCGATGGTGATGTCCTTGCCGTGGAAGTTGGAGAAGGCGAGGATCTTGCGCAGCGCGCCTTCGAGCTCGCGCACGTTGGAGCGCAAATGCTTGGCGACGAAGAAGGCGACTTCCTCGGGCACGCTCACGTTCTCGGCGGCGGCTTTCTTCATCAGGATGGCGACGCGCATCTCCAGCTCGGGCGGCTCGATGGCGACCGTGAGGCCGGAGTCGAAGCGCGAGATCAGGCGATCGTCGATGCCGCTGATTTCCTTGGGGTAGGTATCGCTGGTGATGATCACCTGCGCCCGGTTGGCGATCAGGGCCTCGAAGGCGTAGAAGAACTCTTCCTGCGTGCGGTTCTTGCCGGAGAAGAATTGAATATCGTCGATCAGCAGCAGGTCGAGCGAGTGGTAGTAGCGCTTGAACTCGTCGAACGCCTTGCGCTGGTAGGCCTTGACCACGTCGGAGACGTATTGCTCGGCGTGGATGTAGCGGATGCGCGCGCGCGGGTTCTCCAGCAGCATGAAGTTGCCGATGGCGTGGATCAAGTGGGTCTTGCCCAGGCCTACGCCGCCATACAGGTAGAGCGGGTTGTAGGACTTGCCGGGGTTGTTGGCCACCTGGATGGCGGCGGCGCGCGCGAGCTGGTTGGCCTTACCGGTGACGAAGTTGTCGAAGGTGAGGATGTGGTTCAGGCGCGAGCGCTCGTGCACCGAGTCGTTCTGCTGCTGGCCGCCATGCTGATTGCCGGGGTGGCCTTGGTGACTTTGTTGGCCCGGGTGGCTTTGTTGGCCCGGATGCCCTTGATGCCCTGGATGGCCGCCCTGGTTACCGGGGTGGCCGCCCTGCATGGGCTGCTGCGACGGCTGCACGCGGTAGGAGCGGGCGCTGGCTTCGGCCGGGTCGAGCTGCGGCACGTCGATATCGACGATCTCGCCACCCATGCCGCCCATGTTGCCTTGGTTGGCGCTGCCGGGATAGTTGCCGCCATTGCTGCCATTGGCGCCATTGCCAGGGTAGGGCGCTTGCCCGCCGCGCTGGCCGCCGGCCTGGTTCATAGGGCCGTAGCCCTGGCCGCCCTGGCCCGGCTGCATGCCGGGCTGGCCAAAGTTCTGCGACAGCGGCTGGCCGGACGGATAGCCGGGGCCGGCGTGCTGCGCAGCCATGCCGGGCAGGCCGGGCTGACCGGCCTGCTGCGGATAGCCGGCGGCAGCCCGGCCCGAGGCGGCGGGGTCCAGGACGAAGTGAACGCTGACGTTGGCTTCCCAGTATTCGCAGGCGAGCGCGGTGATGCGGCCGGAAAACTGGCTTTTTACCCAGTCGAGCTTGAAGCGGTTGGGCGCGGCGATGCGCAGCGCATGCGCTTGCTCGTCGAAGCCCACGGGCGCCAACGGCTTGATCCAGGTCTTGAACTGTTGCGGCGTCAGTTCGCGCTCGAGTTGCGCGGCTGCTGCCTGCCAGAAATCTTGCATTGTTTTGTTGTTCGGTGTTCGCCACGGTGCATGGACAGCCCGGCCGAATGGACGACAGGCAAGGATCGGTGTGAGGCATCCTTGCCGTGAGTCCATGCAACCTGAACGCGATCGCCAAGCGATCCGCAAATGACCCCGCAGCCCGGGCCCCATGGTGATCGACGCGACAAGCGGGAGCCGCTGACGAGCGAGGCGGCGAAATCGCCGCTTGCCCGTTGCGCGTCCGTTGTCCGGCATGCCAGGGGTGTTGCCCGGGTTGCGCTTGCGCCACGCAGCCCGTGTGGTGTTTGGACCCGGATTGTACCCCCCACCCCAAGTTATCCACAAAGGATAAGTCTGTGGATAAGTTGTGAAAAAGCAGTGGATTGTTGTGCACAACCCTAGTTCTGGCGCGGGTTTCCGGGTAGCCAAAACATGGGAAAACCCAGTCGAAACAGTGACTTCGCTCACCTTGGGCAACCCCGGGTGGCACCCCCGAAGAAAAAAAACTTACCCACTGGCGATTGTGGACAATGAAATACAACGGCCTGTTGCATGTTTTTGAGGCAGGGGTGCTTCACAAGGCTCTAAACCATCTGCAGTCTTGACACGCCGCGCGAAACTCAG